>NZ_JBBOYI010000001.1:0-825000 GCF_038008055.1 Paenibacillus sp. FSL R5-0527
TGAACAAATCATCAACCACTTTTTTAATTTGTAGTTCAACTGTTTTACTCATTTCAATCTCTCCTTTTTGGTTAAATAGCCTTCTCCGAAAACTTGCAATTTTCTTCAACCCATTTGCTAACTTCCGACCAAAGTACTCTTGTTTGCCTAACTCCAAAGTTGTAAAATGGAAAACCAGCACGCCTTTTTAATTCATTGGCGATAATTTGTTTGTTCATTTGTTTCCTCCTTGTGGTTAGTTATTAAATAACTTTGTAAATTCGACCTGTTTCTAAATAAGCAATCAGTTCCTTAGCCTTGTTGGTCAATGATGGAAAATCCTCCGGCTTTTCTCCGATGACTTTTCCATTACGATCAACTACCGACTCGGATACAATCCTGACTTCCTTTTTGATTTCATTCTTTCTCATGACACATTTCTTTTCTTTCTGTAATTTCGATTAAATCCGATAAAAACGGATTCTTTGCCGCAATAAACCATCGATTCGGGAACATCATACAATTTCACAAGCAACAAAAATAATCCCCGAGGAATCTTAGTTGAATCTTCTTCATATTTGCTTATTGTTTTGGCGCTTCTTTTAACCTCCTTTGCCACTTTCTCCAACGTCATTCCTCTGTTTACTCTTGCTGCTCGCAGTGTGATTTGATACATCTGATCAACTCCTTTCTGTCGGTGTGATTCCATCGTAATCCGTTAATATCGAATTGTCAATACGTTTTTATCGAAATTTTTTACTTGAAATCAGAATTAAATTGGTTTATAACGGATATATAATGATTTTTTTAGGAGGATAAACAAAGTGGCAAGAAAGAAATACACGGAAGTGGAAAAGGAACTAATGAAAGGTATTGCTTTTAATTTAAGAGCAATCTTAAAAAGAAAAGGACTTACTCAAAAAGAATTAGCCGAAGGTACGGAACTTTCCACTAGTGTTATTTCTGACTACCTTAATGAAAAAACTTTAGCCACTCCTGGGAGTATTCAAAAAATTGCTGATTATCTGAAAGTCAGTAAGGCCGAAATCGACCCTACATTTCAATCTAAAAACAATATATATAATTCCAACCTAATCCCTATAGTTGGAAATGTTTGTGCTGGGGATGGATTGCTCGCAGAACAAAATATTGAGGATTACGTTTATTACCCAATGCCCAACAAAATACAGCCCGATTTTGCTTTGAGAGTAAAGGGGGATAGCATGAGTGGAATTGGAATCGAAGATGGAGACATTGTTTACATCAAGAAAAGTAGTTGGGCTGATTTTAATGGACAAGTTGTAGTTGCGTTGATTAATGGCGATGAAGAAGGGACATTAAAACGAATGAAGTGGAGCGAGGGGTCGCCCGTTATTAACTTGGTGCCAGAAAACGAAAAATACAAATCGATTAAAGCGCTACCTAATGAAATAACCATTTGTGGTGTTTATATGGGGCATTTCAAACTCAATAACTCATTATAAAAAAGGGTGGAATAGTTATGAAAGAAATAAAACTAAGCGAGAACCTGAAACGAATCAGAGAAGAAAGAGGGGTAAGCCAAGAAGAACTCGCAATAATCATTGGGGTTGAAAAGAAGGATATAGGGTGTTGGGAAGATGGTAAAAAAGAGCCTCGAATGGGCAACGTTCAGAAATTAGCGGAAGCTCTTGGAGTGACAATTACAGATTTAATTTTTTGATAGGGGGATTTTATATGCAGGTTTTTGGTTATCCACGTGTAAGCACCGACGAACAAGCAGAAAGGGGGAACTCTCTTAGTGAACAGATGGAGAGAATGACGGCATATTGTAAGGCCATGGGATGGGATGAACCGATTTTCTTTATTGATGATGGTTATAGCGCAAAGGACCTTAATCGCCCTGAATTAACTCGGATGTTGGATCGTGTAAAAAAGGACAAACAGGGTGGAATTATTTTAACAACAAAATTGGACAGGCTTTCAAGAAAACTGTTTGATATTTTATCTCTTAACGAATTTTTCAATAAACACGGCTTCAATTATGTTTCGGCTACAGAAGGTTTCGATACCTCAACACCTGCCGGCAGGTTGGTTTTGCAAATGCTTGGAATGGTGGCGGAGTTTGAAAGGGAGCGCAACTCAGAACGAGTACGTGATAACATGACTTCCATTGCGAGAAATACCACCAAGGTTATCTCTCGTCCTTGCTTTGGATATGACATCATTAATGGTGAATATGTGATAAATATTGATGAATCAACTGAAATTATTAAAGCGGCCAATGAACTTCTTTCCGGGACGCCTTTACGACAAATAATTAAACGTTGGAACTTTGTCGACAATATCAAAACCAAAGAGGGTAACGAATGGCACGAAAAAACGTTTAGGGAATTATTTCAACGCGAAACCTTAATAGGTGATTTTGTTTACAATAAAACTTATAAAGATGGATCGAGAATAATAACAAGACCCGAAAACGAATGGATCTATATCGAGAACCATCACTCCGCAATTTTAGATGAAGAAACTTTCAAGAAACTAGGACAACTTTTTCAAGCAAGAAGAAGATTAGGAAGACACACTACTGATGACCGGTATTTATTATCAGGTCTTGTTGTTTGCGGTCATTGCAAAAGTAAAATGAACGGAAAAATGAGCAGGAGTTATTCAAAAAAATTAAACCAAGAAAATATTCATTACAAATACCTCTGCGACGGGTATTTAAAAAGAGCAAAATGTTTTCACCACTACATCAGTCGAGATGGTATAGAAGCAGCAATACTAAATAGAATAAAGAAGATGGCAGAAGCTTCTCCTGGTACTTTAAATCTAGTTTTATCAAAACCAAAATCCCAATCAATTAACGAAGATGAAATTAAAGCAAAGTTAGCCCGTTTGGATAAAAACATGCAAAAACAAATAGATGCATTTAATGATGATCTTATAACCGCACACGATCTCAAAGCAGCTACCCAAAAGGTAGAAAGGCAACGTGCAGAACTCCACAAATTGTTAGAGGCATCGAGTTCAGAAAAATTAGAAGATGAAGCAGAAACAAAACTGATTAGAAGAGCCAAGGCAAGCATTAAGGATTTATTATCTGGAGATCGTTTAAAGACGAAAGAAATTATTAGAGAAATGGTTTATGAAATAGAGGTCATGAACGGGAGCGACATAGCTGTTATTTGGCGCGCGGATTAAATCTCTCGCAGGGTGTTCGGTAGGCCCACAATGCCAGCCTTTAAAGCCATATTTATGACAACTCCTCATTCATGTAATTGCTCATCTTCCTTC
Source organism: Paenibacillus sp. FSL R5-0527 (assembly GCF_038008055.1). Taxonomy (NCBI): domain Bacteria; kingdom Bacillati; phylum Bacillota; class Bacilli; order Caryophanales; family Paenibacillaceae; genus Paenibacillus; species Paenibacillus sp. FSL R5-0527. The sequence goes on from NZ_JBBOYI010000001.1 coordinate 3,256, forward strand.
AACCATAGTACCGATACGCCGGAGATATTTCAAGGACATCCCGAAAACCAGCGGTTTGGCGGCATACTCCGTCCAGCCGTACGGCCTGCCGGTTGGGCCTGGCAGTCGATCTGTCGGGACAAGGCTCCGGGCCGTGGCTGCCGGTTGAATCCGGCGTTTAGGCGCTCCGGTCAGGTGTACCGGTCAAACCTGTCAGCCGGACGCTTGCCTAGTTGCCTTTAGTTCGCTGACCGTTTTCCCTTCGCCCAAACTCGTTACCGTCCGTCAGGCCTCGGGTTCCCCCGCCAAAACTTTGGTCATCTGGATGTCCGTCACTTCGTACCCCATCTTCCGGTACAATTCGAAGGCTCTTTGATTGTGGCCAAAGACGTGCAGCGAAATGGTGTCCAGGCCCAGCCGGCGAACCTCTTCTTCCAGCGCGGCCATCGTCCTTTTGCCGTAGCCTTGGCCTTGATGCTCCTCGTAGATCAAAATATCCAAAATAAAAGCGATCCGCCCTTTTTCCTGTTCCATGACGTTAAACCACAGATGCCCGACCGCCTCCCCGCGCGAAGCGTCCCGGACAAGGTACAGGTAGGCGTCCTTCGTATTTGCGCCGTCCGGAAGAAAGCGGCGGAACGCCGCTTCCGCCTGCGCCGGCGCGTCCTCGGCCGTCCACGTTCCGGCGGCCACCTTGTCCTCCGCGTAATCGCGGACCGACCGGCTGCGGAAGCCGCGGTAATCGGCTTCGCTCATAGGAATCAATTGAACCATGAAGTCCCCTGCCTTATCATTTGTTTTGTATTCTGTCCACGCTCAAATTCGGGTTGCTCCGGTTGCGTTTGGCATAGGCCCATACGGACGGCAAACCGAGAATGAGAAACACCGCGGCATTGGCGAGCCCTGCCGTTACGGCTTCCACGACGATTTTATCGTGCGGCTCGCCCATGACGAGGATATCGAACAAGCCGGAAAAGGTCAGGGAAACGAAAATCCCCACGATTCCGCAAACGGCAAACGGGACCAAGTGGCTTTTATTCATCCGCCCTTCTCTAGCGTTGAAGTCCTTGAACATGTAAACCAACCCCATAAAGGCCGCCGTAATGCCCGAACCCAGCGCCCAGCTCCACCAAACGGCGCCGCTCGTAATCAGGTCGTTGAATACATGTCCGATAAACCCGGCGATAAAGCCGACGACCGGCCCGTACAACGCCCCGAGTATCGCCAGCAGCGCGATGGCCGGCCGAAGCTGGGTATCCGGCACGATCGGGACGTTGATCCAACTGGCCGCCCCGTACAATGCGGCCCCAATGCCGGTCGCCACCACCGTTCTTGTATTCCATGCCCACAATGATGGTTTCATCATCGCTCCTCCTTGTGCTAAAGAAAAAGACGAAAAGCCGGGAATTCCGGTTTTCGATTCCTGTTAATTGGCCGGCCAGTCGCCTGTTTGCGCCATATACGCCATTTCATGGAGGGGTGCCGTCCCGCAGGCCGATATTCCCCTTCAATATAATAGGTAATTTACGGAGATGCAATGAAAAATAGGGAACTAACCGCTGCCACGCACTAGCGTTGCATCAAATCTGTTTTCTAACAAGATACATTTTCTAGCCACACACAAATATTCTAACGGTTGCCACAAGCGCTATTTGTTCCATGAACGTTGATTTCAAATTGTAACGGTTGCCATGCTGCTTATTTCATTGAAAATCGGTAATTTTTGCTCGGATCCAGGCTAATAACGGCGTTCGCAACCGTTAGAATCAAATATGGCCTGGCGGCCACCGCCATATATGAAAAATATGGGTTGTACACGCACTCACTTTATGAGGTAATAATTATAGGTGGATCATAGGTCGATTACATTTTGGAGAAACACTCCGTGTTAGAATCGGACCAATTGCAACCACGAGAATCGCCGATTGTTACCACGAGTACGAGTATAAAGTGTCATCTTTATACAAGGTTGCATGATCTGCTTAAAACATCCAGAAAGGAGTTGTTCGTTTTGGATGCGATTTTGGAACGATGTGCAGGTATAGATGTCCATCAGGATAATATCGTGGCCTGCCTTCTGTACGGTCCGCTCGACAAGAGACCGTCAAAAGAAATCGAGACATTCGGAACGACCACCAAGGAACTACTTCGTTTAAAAGACTGGCTCGAAGATCAACAATGTACCCATGTGGCCATGGAAAGCACCGGGGTATACTGGAAGCCGGTATGGAACATTCTGGAGGATTCTTGTAAGTTGACCCTCGCCAATCCGGCCCGCATCAAGAATGTTCCAGGCAAAAAAACCGACTATAGCGATGCCGAGTGGATCGCCCGGTTACACCGAAGCGGATTAATCGAGCAAAGTTTTGTCCCGAGCGTAGATATTCGCGACTTGCGTGACCTCACTCGATACCGCCGGAAACTCCTGCAGAATGTGACCCAAGAGAAGAACCGGATTCACAAGATATTGCAAGATGCCAATCTGAAACTCACCACCTTTATGTCAGACGTCTTTGGGGTTTCCGGCCGATTGTTACTTGAATCCATTGTCAACGGTGAAGTGCTTAATGAACGGCAGGTTCGTGACATGGTGAAGTCGTCTCTGAAACGCAAAGTTCCCGAACTTATTGAGGCGCTAAACGGCCGTTTACGCCTTCATCATCGGAAAATGATTCGAAGACATCTGGAGCATATTGCGTATCTAGAACAGGAGATTCAAGAACTGGAAACAGAAATTGAACAACTGACTATGCCTTATCGCTTGGAAATGGAGTTGCTGGACACTATTCCTGGGATCAAACATGATGCAGCGGCGAGCATCGTGGCCGAATTGGGTACAGATATGTCACATTTTCCATCCGATGCTCACCTTTCTTCATGGGCCGGGGTATGCCCAGCCAACCATGAAAGTAACGGTAAAAAAAACGAAAAAAGAACCAACGCGGAAATAAGGGACTAAAATCCGTACTTTGTCAATGCGGTTGGGCCGCCATAAGGGTCAAAGACTCCCGGATATCCGCTTTATATTACAGGCTAGTCAAACGAATGGGTAAACAAAAAGCCATTATAGCGGTTTCACATTTACTCTTACGGATCATCTACGTCGTCCTACGAGATAAAGTGCCTTACGAGGAACTGGGCGCAGACTATTTGGGTAAACGTGAAAAAACCATCGAGTACTGGATTCGAAAAATCAAACAGATGGGCTATGAAGTTGAACTTCATGAACTGAATTCAGTATAAACCCATATTATGGAAAAAAAGAATCAAACACCCCCCCTTTTTGTTTCGACGCGCTTCCACACTTTAACGCGTTGAGTTATTTTTCGTATAAATTTAGAAAAGGTCTTTTTTTGGAAAATAGCCGCTGCTGCAACCGTTAGATATCCGGGCACCTTTTACGGGAAATGGCCATCGCGCCAAAAATAGCGGTAAAAAAGGGCTCTATTACGCGCCAAAATGCAGCACGAGAAAAATAGCGGACTTTTATGTCGTTATTGGGTAGGGGCTACCGGAAAAGTGCGGATTTCAGCCCCTTCGCAATAAAATAGGTGAAAATTTTACCGTTATTCAGAGGTTTTTGGCTTCTCACATTAAAATAGCGACAAAAATTACCGCTAATCGCGAGATTTTTAAAAGGAAGGCTCTGGCTTGGGGCTATCCCCCCAACTTTGGGGTCAGACGAGCCCCTAGGGACGTTAGCCCATAGGCTAGCTGGCCCGACTTGTGACGAAGCGTTGGCCTCCTAACCTAAACCTGGGGCGCCCAACCCCGCCTGCACCAGGAGCGCCACCCCAATCGGCCCCGAGCAGGCCGGCCTTAAGCGCGGCGGAGCCAGCCAGCACTCCAACAGCGCGGCCCATCTAGCGCTCCAGCACGGCGCGGCCATCTAGCGCTCCAGCACGGCGCGGCCAGCCAGCGCTCACAGCACAGCGCGGCCATCTAGCGCTCCAGCACGGCGGGGCTATCCAGCGCGCCGGTGCGCCTACTCCCGGCGCACGAGCCGCGCCGTGTTCCGCAGCGCCGGTATGCTCCCGGCGCCGATGCCGAACATGGCGGTGCGCAGTTCGAACTCGACGCGCTCCAGGAGCGCGTCGAGCCGCTCCTCCGAATGCACCGCCGGTTCCAGCAGCGCCCGGCCGAACCCGGCTAGGTCCGCGCCAAGCGCCAGCGCTTTGGCCGCGTCCACGCCGGTGTTCAGGCCCCCGCTGCCGATCAGGGCGGCGTCCGGGACCGCCGCCCGCACTTCGCGGATGCATTCGGCGGTGGGGATGCCCCAATCCGCGAATGCTTCCGCCGCCGCGCGGCGGACAAGATCGCCGCTGCGGAACTTCTCGACCTGGCTCCAGCTTGTTCCGCCCGCGCCGGCGACGTCGATAAAAGCGACGCCCGCGCCGCGCAGCCGTTTTGCCGTACCGCCGTCGATCCCCCAGCCGACCTCCTTCACGCCGACCGGCACCGGCAGCGCCTTGCACACCTGCTCGATGCGCGACAGCAGCCCGCCGAAGGACGTGTTTCCCTCCGGCTGGAACACCTCCTGCAAGCCGTTCAGATGAAGCACCAGCATGTCCGCCCCGGCGATATCCACCGCCCTTCTGCAGTCCTCCGGGCCGTAGCCGTAATTCAGCTGCACCGCGCCCAAATTGGCGATGACCGGAATGGACGGGGCGAACCGCCGCACCGCAAACGTGGGCGCCAGCTCGTCCCTTTCCACGGCGGCCCGGATCGAGCCGACGCCCATCGTCCAACCGCGCCGCTCCGCCGCCTCGGCCAGGCGCATGTTGATTTCCCCGGCCAGCTTGCTGCCTCCGGTCATCGAGCTGATCAACAGCGGCGTCCGAATCGGCGCGCCCAAAAACGTCGTTTTCAGGCTGATCTCGTCAAAATTGAGCTCCGGCAGCGCGTTATGCCGAAACACATATTTTTCAAATCCCGTGCGGATCCCCTCCGCATTGACCTGTTCTTCCAGGCATAAGCGGATATGCTCGGTTTTGCGTTCGGACGTATTCTCCATAATCCGCCTCCTTTGCCGCGATTTGCTTTCGTGAACTCAGTTCGTTTTGTTTTCTTCGGTCATCCGGCCGGTGAGCGGGTTAGCCTCTAGCATTTAGCATTTAGCATTTAGCATTTAGCATTTAGCATTTAGCATTTAGCCTCTGCATTTAGCCTTTACATTTAGCCTCTGCATTCAGCCCTTCCCCCCGGCGCTCCGGCCCTGGTCCAGACGCCGGCTACAGCAGCGGCGACAGCAGCCGGGCCGCGGATTCCGCGAAACGGACCACGATTTTTTTGTTCATGAAGCTTGCCCGGTCGATCAGTTTCGTCGACAACAGGTCGCGTTCGAAATTTTCCACGATTTTGGCGATGCTGTCGCTTTGCACGAGCAGCGCGTTCACCTCAAAATTCAAATGAAAGCTGCGCATGTCCATATTGGCCGTGCCGACGGTGGCCACTTCGCCGTCCACAATCAGCAGCTTGGAATGCAGGAAGCCCTTTTCATATTCGTAGATCTTCACGCCGACTTCCAGCAGCGACGGAAAATACGAATGCGACGCCAGAAACGGCAGCCATTTGTCCGGCTTCGCCGGGAACAAAATCCTGACGTCGATACCTGACAGCCCGGCCACCCGCAGCGCGGTCAAAATGTCCTCATCCGGAATAAAATACGGCGTCGCCAGCCAGACCGATTTTTTGGCCGAAGTGATCATGGCGAAAAAGATGTTTTTCAGCGTCCGGCTCTCGTTGTCCGGTCCGCTCGGCACGATCTGCACCGCGCCGCTGCAGCCCTGCTCCAGCTCCGGCGACAAATAAGCGAGGTCGATAATTTCTTCCCCGGTCACGTACTGCCAATCCTGCAAAAAAATAATCTGCAGCGACCGGACGGCCTCGCCTTTGACCAGCATATGCGTATCGCGCCAAAAACCGTACGTTTTGCTGCGGCTCAAATATTCGTCCCCGACGTTAAGCCCGCCGATAAACCCGGTGTTGCCGTCGATCACGACGATTTTCCGGTGGTTGCGGTAATTGACCCGGCTGGACAGCGCCAAAAAGCGCATCTGCCCGTAAATGCCGACCTTGACCCCGGCGTCCCGCAGCTCCTTGATAAACGATTTCGGCAGACCGATGCTGCCGACCGCATCGAACATGAACCGCACTTCGACGCCTTCCCGGGCTTTTTGGATCAGCGTTTTCTGGATTTCCCGGCCGATGTCGTCCGCACGGTAAATATAGTATTCCATATGAATATGATGCCGCGCTTTTTTCAATTCTTTCAGCAGCGTCGAAAACGTCTCCTCCCCGTTCGTCAGCACCCTGGTGCGGCTGGCCATGGAAAAAGGCGTGCGGGCCAGCCGCTGCGCCAATTGCAGCAGCCGCTGCTGGCTCGGGCTGAATTGCGACAGATCCCGGGGCAGCAAATGGCCGTTAAAGTGGATCCGTTCATAGCTAAGCTGGTTTTGCTCGGCCTTTTTATCGAACTTGCGCCGTTTGAAATAGTTTTGTCCCAGCAAAAAATAAAGCAGCAGCCCCACTACCGGCAGCAGGGCCAGCACCAGAATCCAGGCCACCGTACTGGACGGATTCCGGTTTTCCATAAATATCGCCAGACCGATTGTGATGACCGTGAGCGTCTGAAATATACTGACCAACGTACCCCCGAATTTCCCGAAGACGCCAAATCCGAAATAGTAAAAAGCAAAAAGAATCGCCACGATAATAATGATTTGAAGTCCCCGTCTCATGCCAGTACCCCTTTTTTTCTCTCTAATGATGCTGCTTCTATTTTACATGAAGCTTGCTTTTCTTCCTACTGACAAGAGTTAAATATTATAGAGATGAGAAATTTGGAGGGGGGGTTTTTTAAAAAGAAGGACGCTAGAGGAGGAAAAATACCGGGATCGGTCGGCACATAAACGGCCCTGCGGCCGGCCCGCGCGTTTGATGGGTTGTTCAGGGCCGTTTACGTTCCGGAAAATGGCCGGCTAGCTGTGACATATTCTTGCGATCGCTGCCCGTCCCGGATTTCTTTAGCTCGACTTATATAGGCCGCGCCTGCGTATCCCGCCATTGCCGGAGCTGCCGCAGATCATGATCGAGAAATTCATCCAGCAGCTCCGCCAGCCCCGTATATAACGGACTGGACGAGACCAGCATCAGTTCGTTCGCAAACGGCCGGGCCCATTTCAGCAAATGGGATTCCAGAAAACCGATCTGCGCGTCCGCCAGCGTCAGACAGGTGTGCGGCAGGCTGCTCTTGCCGAGCATACCTTCGGCCAGCACGGCCATGAACTCCAGCTCCAACGCAATGTGATCGTCGCGTTCCCCGTTTAATTTATTGAATACAATACCGTTTTCCATATAGATCTTCCGCACCTCGGAGATGCAGACAGCCGCGTCGGCTCCTTCCGTCCTGCAGCGAAACAGGCTTTCGCAGGAGGTCATTACGGCGTCACGGCCCGTAAACAGGCGTTCGTATTCCGCCGCCTCCCTGACGCAAACCTGGCGAAATTGCTGTTCGGGTATGCTTTTCAGATAGCCGATCAATTTGTGCCCGCCCCGGCTCGCCGGAATGAGGCCGATCAGTTCCGCTTTATATCGCCAAATGGGCGATCAGCGACATCCGCGGCGGACGGCTCAAAAAATCCATCAACACCCGGTACCCCCACCCGCGCCGCTCCAGCCACTGAACCTGTTCCTGCGTAAAAACAAACGGTGGATATGCCATTGCCATCGGTAGGTCATCTCCTTGCCAATATTTCTTCTTAAGAGGTTGTTCAAAAAGTCATCTTTTGATCACGAAGCAGGTCAAGAAGCGGACTCGACGTCGAATCTTGAATTCAGCCGGGCCTTCCGTTGCTCACGTACCCAAAACGTACGCTCCGCTACTCAGTCCCTAGCTTCATCCAATCTTCTCGGTCCTGAAAACCTGACTTTTTGAACTCGCATTTTCAAAAAAAGATGACTTCCTTCTATGCCGGAAATCATCTCAATCGCATATACCGACACATGATTAAGGGGGTCACGTATCGCTTACTTTCATTATAACAGCCAATGTAAGCGCTTTATGTGATTTTTTTTACACTTGTTTTTAATAACATTCTATCGTCCTGCGCCGTAAAATATACTTGAACAATGTGTGCCAACGCATTGACTGATCCTCGAGATATATATTAAATTTGAAGCACCAAAAAGAAAGGAGGCGCCCCGTATGGAGCAGCTTCTTGATTCCTTCGGCCGGGAACACGATTATCTCCGGATTTCCGTGACCGACCGCTGCAACCTCCGCTGTGTCTATTGCATGCCGGCAGAAGGAGTGGTTTTTCAACCGCACGATGAAATAATGAGCTATGAGGAAATTGCCGAAACCGTTTCGGCGCTTGCTCCGATGGGTCTTCGCAAACTCCGGATAACCGGGGGCGAGCCCCTGGTTCGCAAAGATTTGGACAAATTAATCGCCATGCTTTCGGGAATCCCGGGCATTGAAGATATCGCCATGACGACGAACGGGATGTTTCTGGCCGGCAAGGCGGCCGCGCTCAAACAAGCAGGCCTGAACCGGGTCAACATCAGCCTGGACTCGCTGCGCCAGGACCGCTTCGCGATGATCACGCGCGGGGGAGAAGTCCGGAGGGTGCTGGAAGGGCTGCAGGCGGCCGTTGAATTCGGCTTCGACCCCATCAAACTGAATGTCGTGCTGATGAAAGGGGTCAATGACGATGAAATCCGTGATTTTATCGCTTTGACGCTGGATAAGCCGCTGCATGTTCGGTTCATCGAATATATGCCGATCGGCAGCGCGACCGATTCCTGGCGCAGCACCTATTTGCCGCTGTCTACCGTTGACGAAGTATGCCGGGAAGCCGGCTGGGAAACGGAGGACGTGGCCGGCCCAAGAGGAAACGGTCCGGCCGAAAGCAAGCGGGTTGTCGGCGCGGCCGGCACGTTTGGCCTGATCCATCCGGTCAGCGAACATTTTTGCGACAACTGCAACCGCCTGCGTCTGACCGCGGACGGCCACATTAAAGCTTGCCTGTACTGGTCGGACGAGCTGCATGTCCGCCCGCTGGCCGCCGCCGGCGACCGGGAAGGCATTCGCGCGATGTTCCTGAAAGCGCTGGGCGGCAAGCCGAAAAACCATGAAATGGCGCTGGCGCTGGAGAAAAAACAGCAAAGCCATACGCCAACCGTGCGCCGCATGTCGCAAATTGGCGGTTAAAGCGGGCCTTTCATTTTTTCGAGCCAAGCTTTGGCTTTTTCATAATCCTCCGGCCGGTTCATATTGAAGGCCAGCCATTCCTGCGGTAGGCCCGCAGCGGCGGCGAGCGTCTCCCCGCCGGCATATTCGGTCCGCAGCCCGTCCAGCCACGCGGTCATTTTGTAGCGTCCGAGGCGAAGCTCCCGCTCCAGTCCCGGCAGCACGCTGCGCCGGTATACCGCCAGCAGCGGGTGAACCCGCTCGCCCGTGCGGGCGATCACCGCTTCGGTAGCGAGGGCTCCGCCTTCCCGTCCGGCTTTGGCCTCCGACTGCCGGGCCTGCCGGAGCAGCGCCTGGAACAAACCGCGGTTGGCAAACGGCGTATCGCACGCCACCGCGATATTCCAGGTTGAAGCGGAGTTAGCCAGGCCGGCGTGCAATCCGGCCAGCGGACCCGCGCTTTTGTACATATCGGTCACAACCTCTTTGCCGAAAGGCCGGTACGCCTCTTTGTCGTCCGCCACGACCACGATGCGGGCGGCGACCGGCTCCAGCTCACGGATGATTTTTTCTATAACGGTGATTCCCCCCAGCTTCATGAGCGCTTTGTTTTCGCCCATCCGGCTGGATCTTCCCCCCGCCAGAACAATGGCCGTTGTCTCCACGAACAGCTCCCCTTTTAAAAATATTGGAAAATTTCATAAAACTTGGTTTGTATCCCTTTTCACCTCTGTGTTACATTGAGAACATAGTTAACTCTTCCCGGTTTCGTTACCGACTCGGACAGAAAGGAATGGCGCATTTGCGGGACAAACAACGATATTCGCCCTCCTCATGGATGCCGCTTGGGCTGCTTAACTTTTTCGTTTACGGAACGATGGTCATTTTCGCCGCCTTTTTTCAATTATATTTGCAGGACATCGGCATGGACAAGCTGGAGATCGGAAGCCTGATGGCGATCGGGCCTGTCATCTCTTTGCTTGCTCACCCGTTTTGGAGATACATCAGCGATCTGCGCCAAAATCCGCGGGCCGCTCTGATCGCTATGATGCTCGGCTTGCTCGTCATGGGCCATTTGGTGTTTAAAGCGAATACGTTTCATATGCTATATCTGACGATGATTTTGCTTTATTTTTTTCATAGCCCGCTTCTCTCGCATAGCAATGGCCTGGTTTTAAGCTACATGGAAGGCAGCGAGCGGAAATACGGCATTTTCCGGATATGGGGTTCGCTCGGCTGGAGCTTAGTCGCGCTGGGGGCCGGGCCGATCATTGACGCCGTGGGTCATAACGGCATCTCTTTGCTGTTCAGCATTTGCCTGATGCTGGCAATCGGGTCCGCGCTGCTGCTGCCATCCATCCGCCAAACGTCGAATACGCCGTGGCTGCGAACGGTTGAAATCGCGCGGACGCTGCAGCATAAATATTTCGTCGCTTTTACCGTATTCGGCCTGCTGGTGGCTATCCCAAACGCGATCAACGGCATTTTCCTCCCGCTGTTCATCACGGAACTGGGCGGTTCCCGCCTGCAGGTCGGGGGCGCTGTTTTTCTGTCCACGGCTTTTGAAGTACTCGCTTTTTCCGTGCTGAACCGCTACTTTAAGCGAAAAATCACGTTTTTGCTCGGCTGTATCACAGCGGTCAGCCTGCTGTTCGCGTTAAGATGGAACTTGATGTCCGATGCGACCCAGCCGGCGCAGATCATGCTGATTCAATTGCTGCACTCGGTCACGTTCGGCGGTTTCTTCTATGTCGGCATCAAGCTGATTGCCTTGCTGCTGCCCCGCCCGCTGCGTTCCGCCGGACAAGCGGTTTATACGGTTGCGCTCAGCGGACTCGCCGCGTTGATTGCCGGTTTCTTCGGGGGCTGGTTGTACCAGAACCTCGGCGGCGGCGTCATGTATCGTACCGGGATGGGGTTGTCCCTCATTGGCGCGCTCGGTTATGCGGCCATGTGGTATCGTATCCACAAAAACGGCTATTCGCCGATCATGGAACGGTACTAATATCGATAACCTTGGACAGGAAAAAACAATGCCTTCCAAGCGTCACGCCCTCCGCCGAGGTTACGCCGGATGGAATGCATTGTTTTTCTGGATGCATCATTATTGTAAAATATGAAATGCATACCAGAGCAAGCGTTTCTTTGGGATTTTGCGTCTGCTTGAAAGCTTTGCGGCGTTTGCAAAACCGGCTTTTGCCCGGGTGTACCGCCCTGCAAACTGGAAAGGAGTTGGCCCGCTTGCCGAACATCAAGCAAATCGCCGAGGCGGCCGGCGTCTCCATTACGACCGTCTCCCGCGTCCTGAACGATCATCCTTACGTGAGCGAAGCCAAGCGGAAAGCTGTTGAGGAAGCGATCCGCAAGCTGAACTATTCGCGCAATATGAACGCCGTTCATTTGATCAAAGGCACGACCCGGACGATCGGCGTCGTCCTGCCCCGCATCAATCTCTACTATTTCGCCCGGATGATGGAGGGGATGGCGCAGGAGGCGCTGCTTCACAACTACCAACTGATGCTCTGCCAGACGGATTACCGGCACGATGAGGAGCGGAAGGTGCTGGAGATGCTGCGCAACAAGCAAATCGACGGGCTGGTCATCTGTTCCCGGTCGCTGCCGCTGGACGAGGTGGAGGCCTACGCCGCCTACGGTCCGATCGCGTTATGTGAAGCCGTTCGGGACCGGCCGCTGTCGTCCGTCTACATCGACCATTACGCCATCTTTCAGAAGGCGATCACCTATCTATGGGACAAAGGACGCCGCCGGATCGGATTCACCGCGGGACGCCGCCGCAACAGTCCCAGCCTGCGCCGCCGGCTTGCGGCGTACAACGACACGCTGCTGGCTTTGGGCGGCAGCCCCCGCCAGGAATGGGTGCTGGACAGCTGTTACGACATCGGGGACGGCGCCGCGCTTGTCGAACATCTGCTGGCCATGCCGGAGCGTCCCGATGCCCTGCTGATCACCGGGGACCAGGTTGCCGCCGGCTTCATCCTGGCCGCTCGCAGCCGGGGGCTTGAGGTGCCCGGCGATTTCGCCGTCATCGGCTTCGACAATCAGCCGATCTCCGCCGTGCTGGGCATTACGACGATCGATAATCGGCTGTCCGAAATCGGCGCCCGCGCCTTTGCTCTCGTCCGCAGCCAGCTGGCCGGCCAGCGCCCCGGCCCGGCCAGCGAGGAGCTCGGCTTCCGCTTCATCGAGCGCAGCTCGGTGTGAGGGACGGGACTGATGCTGCGGAAGTACGTGAAGTTACGGGAAGTTACGGGAAGTTACGTAAATTACGGCCAGTTACGGCAAGTTGCCGCAACTTGCTCCAAATCCCGCGAAATGCAAAGGTGCATGCGATTTTTGTCGATAGCCCTCAAAACGGGCGGCCCAAATGCATAAGTGCAGTTCATTTCCGCTCCAAAGTTACTTTTTTATCCTATAGCCCCAATTCAAATGCACTTTTGCATTTCAGCCGCTCAAAATACGGAAATTTGTAGAATATGAAATGCACTTTTGCAGTTGATCCATCATTCACCCACCATTCATCATTCATCATTCACCTATCATCTATCATTCATCTATCATCCATCCATTCCAGCCGTCGTTCCACCCAAAGTAACGTGCCAAAGCAAGACGCGCCTATTTCACCCACTCATGCTACAAAGAAGAAAAAGACGGCCCTCCCGGTTGTATCCGGGGAGAGACCGCCTTTTCGTTGAATTCCGGTATTTACTAATTGCATGTTGGCCGCTTCCATTGGCACTATCCAATAATTGCCGAAACTGCCTTAGAGCCGATACGACCGATACGCCGATTGAAAAAAATCCAATAGACTTCACTTATATCGCCCGTTTTGCGCCCTGCTGAGCCCCACCTATTGGAAATATCCAATCAAGCCGCTGTATTCACCACTAATCTTCCAGTTCCATTGGATGTTTCCAATCAGAACGTTGTGCGATTATGGCCGCCAGGCCGCGAGGAACCTACTGCGCAGCATTTCTTGAAACGCCGGTTCCCCGGCTTCCCCGTTACCGCCTACCGCCCCCTGCCGCCCGCATTACTTCGGCAATTGGAACGAGCTCTTCAGCGAGACGATCAGGTTGAACACCGGCTTGCCCGGCTCCGAATATTTTGTATCGACGTTGAAGTAGCCATGCCGGAAAAACTGGAATTTATCTTGCGGCTTCGCATCCTTCAAGCCCGGCTCGACATAGCCTTGCACCACCTTGAGCGAGTTCGGGTTAACCAAATCGAGGAACGACTTCTCCTCGATGGTGTCCTCATCCGCTTCCTCGTCCATGATCAGCGGCTCGTACAGGCGGAACTCGGCCGGTACCGCGCTGCTTGCATCCACCCAGTGGATCGTGCCTTTCACCTTGCGGCCGGTAAACCCGCTGCCGCTTTTCGTTTCCGGATCATACGTGCAGTGTATCTCCACTACGTTGCCGTCCGCGTCTTTAATTACGTCGTGGCATTTGATGAAATACGCATGCTTCAGCCGCACTTCGTTGCCCGGGAACAAGCGGAAATATTTGCTTGGCGGGTTCTCCATAAAGTCCTCGCGTTCGATGTAAATTTCCCGCGAGAAAGGAATTTGGCGATTGCCCATGTCCGGGTTTTCACTGTTGTTTTCGGCTTCCAGCATTTCGGTTTGCCCTTCCGGGTAGTTCGTAATGACCACCTTAAGCGGGTCAAGCACCGCCATCGTGCGCGGCGCTCTGAGCTTCAGATCCTCACGGATGAAGTGCTCCAGCGTTTTCGGATCAATGCTGCCGTAAGCCTTGGAAATCCCGGTTTCGTAAACGAACGCCTTGATTGCTTCCGGCGTCACCCCGCGGCGGCGCAATCCCGAAATCGTCGGCATGCGCGGATCGTCCCAGCCGTCCACATACCCTTCGTCCACCAGCATTTTCAGCTTCCGCTTGCTCGTGACCGTCTGCAGCAGATTCAGCCGTCCGAACTCGTATTGATGCGGCACCTTCGGCATTTCCGTTTCGGCGATCGTCCAGTCATAGAACGGACGCTGATCCTCGAACTCCAGCGAGCACAGCGAATGGGTCACGCCTTCGATCGCGTCCTCCAGCGGATGAGCGAACGCATACATCGGATAAATGCACCATTTGTCCCCGGTATTGTGATGAGACGCATGCACGATGCGGTAAATGACCGGGTCGCGCAGGTTGATGTTCGGCGAAGCCATGTCGATTTTGGCGCGCAGCACCTTTTCGCCGTCCTTGAATTCACCGGCCCGCATCCGCGCGAACAGATCGAGGTTCTCCTCCACCGAACGGTCGCGGTAAGGGCTGTTTTGCCCCGGCTCCGTGAGCGTGCCGCGCATCTCGCGGATTTGCTCGGCGCTGAGATCGTCCACGTAAGCCTTGCCCTTTTTGATCAGCAGTACGGCGCGGTTGTAAATTTCCTCAAAATAGTCGGAAGCGAAATGCAGCTCTTCCCATTCGAAGCCCAGCCACTTCACGTCTTCCTTGATCGAATTGACGTATTCGACGTCCTCCTTGACCGGGTTCGTATCGTCGAACCGCAGATGCGTCCGTCCCCCGAACTCGTCGGCCAGGGTAAAATTGATCCAGATCGCTTTGGCATGTCCGATGTGCAAGTAACCGTTCGGTTCTGGAGGAAAACGCGTCACCACGGTTTGCACTTTGCCGCTTTTCAGATCTTCCGAGATAATGTTTTTAATAAAATTGGGAGGGGTGCTGTTGTTTACCACAGGTATCAACCTTTCCATTTCATAAGTATCTGTATACTATCCCCGATTTTCTTCTTCTAAATATACCGATATCTCCGCAATTGTTCAATGGCTCGGCGCATTCGCCTGTTTTGACGGTTGTTTTCTGTTAAGATAAAAGCAAATATCACGTCATTACTCGAAAGGAAGCGACATAACCATGCCTTTAAAGCCCATCCATCTGACAAAAGAGCAGCGAAACCTGGTCATCCCCCAAATTCAGCAATTTTTCGAGGAGGAACGCGGCGAAACGCTGGGTGAGCTTGCGGCGGACGGGGTGCTCGATTTTTTCCTGACCCGCATCGGGCCGTATGTATACAATCAGGCGCTGGCCGACTGCCGCCAGGTGTTGAACGAGCGCATGGTCACCTTGGAAGAGGACATTTACGCCCTGGAGGTTCGTCCGCGCCTGCCGCGGTAACAAGCGCTGCCCGCCGGTGCCGGAGCAGATTGCCCAAGCACCCGCCCGGGGCGCGGGGCAGCTTCCGGTTTCCAGACGCCTGTCGCCACTATACCTTGCGCCACATTAAGATATCGTCCACATACTGTCCACCTATAAAAAACTCGCCGATGAGCCGTCCCTGCTCCACAAATCCGCAGCTTTCGTAAAAAGCCACGGCCCCGGGATTGCTGGCCAGCACGCGCAGGCACAATTTGCGTACGCCCCGCTGCGCGGCGAACGCCAGCAGCGCCTCCATCAACGCGCGCCCGATTCCCATCCGCTGGCATTCCGGATGGATGGCGATGTTCAACTCGAGCACATGGGCGTTGCTCGGCAGCGGCGTCGGCGGTTTAAAGCCGATGTAGCCGCAGACTTGCTCGCCGATTCCGGCCACGATTTGACTCCCCGGCGGGCAGCTTTGCAAAAATTGCTCGCGCGAATCCCAGACGAGCCGCTCGGACGGCGTGTTCCGGTCATCCCAGACAAGCCGGTCGATCTCCATCAAAGTGGGCGCATCGCGCATTTCCGACAAGCGGGTCCAAACCTCGTTTTTCATCCGCTTCCCTCCTTTTGTGCCGCCACGTTTTTTTCTTTATTTTACACGTTTCGCCAATTTTCTGCCCCCCTGCCCGGGGGACTCTTTACATTCCCGATGCGATGCCGGTCGTTTCCCGGCCTTCCCGGTTCATAAACGCATGGATCAGAAACGCGCCGATCGCCAGCGCCGCAATCACCACCGCCAGCCAGGCCACCGGGACCAGTCCGTTCCAGTCGAACAACACGCCCATCGCGTAAGGCCCGACCACCCGGCCCGCAACCCCCATGCCGCCGACCAGTCCGAGGTAAAAAGGAGCGCCTTTGCCCGTTTGGTCGGAAATAAACGACGGAATCGCCGGCGATATGAGCATTTCCCCAATCGTCGTCAGCACCATCGCCAGCACCATGCTAGGATAAGTGTGAAAACCTAAAATGGTCACGTAACCAAGCATATAAAACACAGCGCTGGCCGTCATCTGCGCTTGCGGCGAGCCGGCGAAGGTCCGCTTGATCCAGAGCACGAAAGGCTGCCCGACAAATATCAGCACCCCGTTCAGCGTCCACAGCACGCTGTAGTTCCATTCCGGCATCCCCCGGGAGATCGTAAACGGCGATACGCCGTTGTTCCAAATGCAATTGGCCAGCCATAGGAAAAATGAGCCAATGCCCATAAACAAATAAACCGGATAACACTTCATCAACGTCCACACGCTCTGGCCTTCCGCGACGGTTTTGCGTTTTTCCACATGCAGCTCGCCTTGGCTTTTTTGAACTTTGTTCAAATAAAACCAGAAAAAAACCGCAAATGCCGCCGACGTCAGCCCGTTCAGAATAAAGCTCAAATCGTAGGAAATCTGCGCCAAAAACCCGCTGAGCGCCGTACCTACGGCAACGCCGATGTTGTTCGCCACATAAATGACGTTAAACAGCTCGCCCCGCCGTTCCGCGAAGCGAAAGCCGATGAAGGCCTGGATCGCCGGCATGGACATCGCGTTAAAAAAGCCGACCATAGCAATCAGCAGCATAAACAAATGCCAGTTGCCGCTGCCGTAAGGCAGGAGCAGCAAAAACAACGCGTTCAGGCCAAGCCCGCCCACAATCAGCCGCGTGACCCCAAGCCGGTGATACAAAGCCCCGCCCAACAGCTGGCCGGCGATGCCGCCCAGGGACATGACCAGAATGACCAGACCGGCGTCCGTCACCGACCTGCCCAATATTTTGAACACAAACATCGTGATTAGCGGCCACATTAAAGAGCCGCCGGCTGAATTGATCAGACTGGCCACCAAAAAAACTTTAACCTCGCGCGGATAAGCACTCAGCCACTTCATTCCGTTACTCCCCCCTTTTGTACATGCGGTTCTCTATATAAAACAAAGGAGAGCCCCAGGGGCTCTCCATCGACGCTAGGATTACGGCGAAAATCCGCACCGGTTGCACATTGCCCAGATTACAATAGTATCGCTCAAAAGGGCAAGCCAGGCAAGTACATCTATTGCCGCTTTACATTAACAACGGTGGAAAAAAACACCGCGCCTCCGCCCAGATCGGCAAGCCGGTCGGGCGTGAGGGCATTGGCCCGCGTGCGGCGTCCGTCTTCCTGCTCCCACCATAGCCCTTGGCTGACGACGATGCCCGGCAGCATTTTGTCGGTGACAGAGGTTTTTACCCGGTAGCTGCCGCGGTCGTTCCACACCGTTACCTCGTCGCCGTCTTCAATGCCGCGCTCCGCCGCGTCCTGCGGATGGATTTGCAGGAGCGGGCTTTTCTCGAGCGCGGTCAGCTTCTCCACGTTGCCGAACGTCGAGTTCAGGAAGCTGTGGTTCGGCGGCGAAATGAACATCAGCGGGTAAGCGTCCCCCTCGCCCGGCCGGCGTTCGCCGTCATAGCCTTCCCGCAGCGGCACGTAAGTGGGCAGCGGCGGCAGGCCGGCTCTCTCCATCGCGGCGGAATACAGTTCGATTTTGCCTGAAGGCGTCTTTAAGTTGTCCAAATAATCCTTCTGGTGCTCCATGTTCAGCTTGACGAAGCGCTGCTCCTGCAGCTTTTCCAGTGTAACGCCTTGCAAATAGGGGTTGTGCGGGAACTGCAAGGCTTGCCGGATCATATCCTCCTCGCTGTCCCGGAACGCTTCCTCCTCGAAGCCCATCGCCGCCGCCAGCAGCTTGAACGTCTCGACGTTGCTTTTGCTTTCGCCCCGGGCCGGAATGACCGGCTCCTGAAGCTGGACATAATGATGCCAATAAGAGCTGTACAAGTCCGTATTCTCAAAAGAGGACGTCGCCGGCAGCACGATGTCGGCGTATTTGGCCGTGTCCGTCAGGAACAGGTCGTGCACGACGGTAAACAGATCCTCCCGCCGGAGGCCCCGCTCCACCTTCCCGGTATCCGGCGCGACCACCGCCGGGTTGGAGCAATACACGAACAGCGCGCGGATCGGCGGATCGAGCGTCAGCAGCGCTTCGCCAAGCCGGTTCATGCTCACCGTGCGGGCGCCCGGGTTCGGCCGCAGATCGGGCCGCTCCAGCGCGGCCGCGTTCATTTTCCCGTAAGCGCCGTTCGACTTGTACGCACCGCCGCCGGGCACAAGCCACTGGCCGGTCAATGCCGGCAGGCAGCTGATCGTACGCACGTTCATGCCGCCGTTATCGTGGTGCTGCAGGCCGTTGCCGATGTGAATGTAAGCCGGCGAAGTCTCGCCGTACAAGACGGCCAGCTTGACGATGTCCTCCGCCGGCACGCCGGTGATCGCCGAAACGCGCTCCGGTGTATACTGCTTCACATGCTCGCGCAGCTCGGCGTGCCCGATCGTATACCGCTCCAGGAATGTTTCGTTCACGAGCCCGCGCTCGAACAGCACGTGCATGATTCCAAGCGCCAAGGCGCTGTCCGTTCCCGGATACAGCGGAATAAACCAGTCGGCCCGCTGCCCGGTGCGGTTGCGGTGCACGTCGATCACGACCAGCTGCGCCCCTTGCTTGCGGGCTTTTTCGATCAAAGCGACCTGGTGCATGTTCGTGCTGACGAGATTGCCGCCCCAAACAATGATCAGCTTCGCGTTTACCGTTTCCTCCGGGCTGGTCCCGCCGCCGAAGCCCATCGTATATTTCCAGCCCGCGTTCCCCGCGGAATTGCAAATCCCCTGCTGCAGCTGCGTCGTACCCAGCCGGTGGAAGAAGCGCCGGTCCATCCCGTCGACGCTGAGAATCCCCATATTGCCGTAAAAGCTGTACGGCATAATCGATTCCGGCCCATGCTCGCGGATAAGCTCCTTGTATCGCCCGGAGATTTCCGCCACCGCCTCGTCCCAGGTAATCCGCGCGAATTTCCCTTCGCCTTTGGCCCCGACCCGCTTGAGCGGATAGAGCACCCGTTCCGGATGGTAGACCCGCTCCGCCATATTGCGGACTTTGTTGCAAATCGCCCCCTGGGTCACCGGATGATCGGGATTACCCGTCACCTTCACGATTTTTCCGTTTTCTTTGTGAAGCAGCAAGCCGCAAGTATCGGGACAATCCAGCGGGCACACCGCCGGAAACACCCCGTTCTCTTCGTGGATCATGTCTATCCCCTCCTGTCTTAGCTATTGTAGAAAAAAGCTTTTGCTTTTGTCTACTGCCGCAACACCTTGATTGGATATTTCCAATAGATCAGATTCACCAGAGCTTAAAATGCGCTAGCGTTACATTACCTCATGTACAAGACGACTTGTATTTCTAATATTTTTGAGATTTCCCGGAAAAGCTCAGGTTTTCGAATCGAAACTATCGTCCGCCGGATTTCAGTGAAATAAGCTCCATGGCAACCGTTACAATTTGAAATCAACGTTTTTGGAGCAAATAACGCGACTTATGCGAAATCAATTGGATTATCCCAATGAAATTACACAAAAAAGGCCGCCCCTCACCAAACCCTTAATGAGAAGCGGCCTGTCATGCCGTCACGGATCATGCCGGCCAATACGGATCAAGCCAATGATAGAGCTACTCCGAGTACACCTTAAATCTTACACCCTAAATCTCACGCCTTAAGCCCTTACGCCCTAAGCCGTTACATCCTAAGCCGTTCTGCTGCCCGTCTTAGCGGATACGGAAGCCCCTGCCCCCTGGCCTGCGCCGGAATCGGCTTTCGTTCCCCTATCCTTCAAATAAGCCGTCCAATACGCCCCGGCCACGAACAGCCCGCCGCCGGTCAAATTGCCGAGCCAAACCGGGACGAAATTGCCGAGATATTCGCTCCAGGAGTAATACCCTTCGAAAATCGCCGCCGGAATCAGAAACATATTGGCCACGACGTGCTGAAAGCCGATGGCGACAAACGCCATCGTCGGGAACCAGATGCCGAGGATTTTGCCGCTCATATTATCGGCCCCGTAAGACAGCCAGACGGCCAGGGCCACCAGCCAGTTGCAGCCGATCCCGGAAACAAACGCCGGCAGGAAGCTGTCGTCCAGCTTATGCCCCGCCATATCGACCAGTTTATCCAAATACGGCCCGCTTGCCGTCAATCCGACGACATGGCCGAAAAAATAAGCGACAAACAGCGCTCCGACAAAGTTGCTTAATGTGATCAGCACCAGGTTTTTGCACACTTCGCCGGTCGATATCCGCCCCGCCATCCGGGCCAGGGGAACGGCCATCATATTCCCCGTCAGCAACTCTCCGCCAGCCAAAAGCACGAGTATAAGGCCGATCGGGAACACCGCCGCGCCGATGAATGTGGCAAAGCTCCCCCACTCCTCCGGGGCGCTGGCGATGACGCGGATATCCAGCAGAAAACCGAGAGCGATAAACGCTCCGCCGAGAAACCCGAGGATCAGCACGGTCAACAGCGGATTATGCGCCTTTTTTATCCCGTTCTCCACGGTCACTTCGGCAATCTGCGCGGGTTTATGGTAAGCCATGATCAAGTCTCCTTCTATTCGTCTCACTTTACTGCCCGAGTCTATTGTAGCGTCCCCGCTTCCTCCAAATAAATAACATAAATCACGGATGGTGAAAAAATTCACATTTAATCCGCCAGCATTCCTCCCGTTACCGGTGTCCCTCTCCCCTTCTTCCCGCCAATGGCAAAAAAAGGCCGGCATCCGAAGCTCCGGGGGTTGATCCCGCTAGGCTTCTTCCGTCGGCCGATTATGGCCGCTTCGCGATAACGGCGAAAACGGCGAAGATTAAATTAATGGCTCGCTTTCTTCTGCCCCCGTCAAGCGTGCACAGACTCCTTGCTTGGCACCTCCGGCAGCACGCCAAGGCCGGCGCTGTTCAGGAAGTTCCACGGCTTGTTGTAATGCGGCTGGAAGAAGAAGTCGACAAAAGCCAGTTCCTCCATCTTCATGCCGTTTTGAATGCATACCGACATCGTGTTGATCGACTGGGTCAGATCCGCTTTCGACATAATTTGCGCGCCCAGGATGCGCCGCGTGTTCGGTTCGAAAACGACCTTTAGCGTAACCTGTTCATGGGTCGGCATGAATTCAGGCCGGTAATTGTCGTTAATAAGCACCGCCTCAGCCTCAAGCCCCGCATCCTTGGCGGCCGCTTCCGTCAAACCGGTTGCCGCGATGTTGTCCTCGTAAATCTTGATGCCCGAGGTTCCCTGGGTGCCAAGGTATTTTACGGTTGGCGCCGCCAGATTGCGGGCGACCAGCGTCCCCATGCGGACCGCGTTCGTGGCCAGCGGAATGTAGGCGTGTTTGCCGGTCGGGTTGTAAAACACCGCGCAGCTGTCGCCAGCCGCATAAACGTCCGGCTTGCTGGTGCGCATATATTCGTCGACGATGATCGCCCCATTGTCGAGCATATCTACTTGGCCTTCAAGCAGCCCGGTATTCGGACGGAAGCCAATGCACATGATCACCATGTCGGCGTCGTATTTACCCTGATCGGTCACGACGCGGGTTACCTTGCCTGCCTCGCCCTCAAAGCGGGTTACCTTCTGTCCGAGCGCCAGCCGAATACCGTGTTCGCTAAGCGATTGCTCGATTTTGTCCGTGTACTCCGGATCCAGGTATTTGCTCAAAATCCGCTCCTCCGCGTCGATCAAAGTGACCTGCTTGCCGTTCAATTGAAAAGCTTCCACAAGCTCCACGCCGATATAACCGGCGCCTACGACGACGATATTTTGCGCCTGTTTGGCCTTTTCGATAATCGTATTGGAATGGTTGAAGTTTTTCGAAAGCACAATGTTTTCCAGCTCAATGCCCGCGAATTTCGGCACGATCGGCCACGATCCGGTCGTCACGACCAACTTGTCGAACGTGTCCTCGAACTCTTCGCCGGTGACCAAATTGCGGGCCTGCAGAGTTTTGGCGTCCGTATCGACCGCCACCACCTCATGGCGCATTTTCGTGTGGACCCCCAGCTCCGCCAGCTGCTCCGGCGAGGAGTAAAACAATCCTTGAGGGTCCTTCACCATACCGCCGACGTACAATGCGATCCCGCACGACAGGAACGAAATATTGTCGTTCCGTTCGTAGACGGTGATGTTTGCTTCCGGGTATAGTTTAGCGATATTGACGATAGCGGCCGTGCCTGCGTGCGTACATCCGATAACTGCTACTTTCATGATGGTTTCCTCCTCGAAATGTTTGTTTATTTTTCCACATATTCAGACATATAATGTGAAAGTGTTCACTTAAATAACTGGAATCTTGTGAAATGTTTCACCTTATGTTTTATATTATAGTGTGACATTTTTCACATTGCAAGAAAAAATAATTTTTTAATATTCATAATTTGACTCAAAACCGAGATCAGTGCTTGACAAAATAAATTATGATAGCGTTCGTGTCTTGGTATCCCTGCATGCTGCTTTGCACGATTATCCCTCTTGTTCAGGGGGTGGAGGGTAGGGGCTAATCACGGTCCTTTCATTTTTTCCGGTGTTTTGCCCCATTCCTCCTGGCATGTCTGCATCACTTCTCCTAAACCTCCTTCTCACAAACCTGTCTAACGATCTCGAACTAATGATCTCGAACATGTCTGCTTCTCCCAAACCTATTTTCTTCTCCTGAAATTATCTTCCTCTCTTATATTCCTCTCTGCTTCCGGATCAAATGGGATAATCGTGCAAAGCGTCCGGACAGCGGATATTGATCTGCCGATATTTCTTGCCACGATCGCTTACCGGCCCTCCCTGTCGAGCGCTGATTATTAGGTAACCTAAAACGCCGTCTTTTCAAACAAATAAGGCAGTTGGGGTCCGTTAACGCAAAATAAAGCCGCTCCCGAAAGCGGCAGCCAAGTTACTGCGCTTTGGAAGCGGCTATTTTTTCCATGATCTCAAGACGTTTGGCTTCCCTCTCCTGCTTGGTCAGCTTCGGGCAGCCGTAGCAATAGCCGTGCCCGGTATCCGTCCGGTAGGCCAGGCAGCAAGTCGGCTTCATCGGCGTTTTCTCGCCCGGCCGGTAAGGATCGTCCAGCAAAACCTCCTTAACGTTAAAAGGATTCCGCTTCAGTCCAAACCACGCGGCAGGCAGCTCTTTGGCGAGATAGCCGTAATCCTCCATCAGCCGGGAGCGCAGCGCCTCGTCCTCCAGCTTGCCGGCGATCGCGCGGATATAATACTGCACGCCCAGCGGAATCTGCCCCCACAGCTGCGTCAGCGGCACCCCGGATACGGCCGCGATGTTCTCCATCACCGGGCGCAGCGCCTCCGCGTAGAATCCGCCCAGCTCGTTTTCCCGCCACGCGTTCCTTTCTCCTTGCGGCCAGGGTGCTTCGCCCGGATCGTTCAAGACGAAATAAACCCACGGAAAATCATTGACTAGAACGACCTGAATAGTGAGATTTTCAAGCGAAAAACAAAGCCGGCCCGGCGCCGCGGACAGCATATACTGCATCGCCGTGCACAACGCCCGCCAGGTGGCAGCGAAATACGTCGCCGCCACCTGGATGTCGAGCCCCTTAATCTGCTCCCGGTACAATTTCAGAAAAGACTCCATAGGTTCGCGATCCGTCAGCTCGGCTGCCGGCATCGTGAGCAGGGCGTCTTGGCGTTTCTTCGTCACGATTCCCAATTGCTGTTCAAGCAGCTCATAATCGATTGGCATTCTTTTTTCCTCCAGCCCTGTTTCTCCCGCCGTTTTCAACTACAGGAACGAAACCACTTTGCGCTCGGGTTCCTCCCGCCCGTCTTTGGCCGCAGGGCGCACCTTGCCTTCGGCAGCGGCGCGGTAGAGCTCGTAAGGAAGACACAGCGGCACCCCGCTGCGCGGGTCCGTTACAATATCCGCTTCAATGCCGAACACGTCGCGCAGCACGGCGGAAGTAACCACCTCTTCAGGAGTTCCCGAAGCTACGGCCTGGCCCTTTTTGATTGCGATCATATAATGGGCGTACCGTGCGGCATGGTTTAAGTCATGCACAACCATCACAATCGTGCGTTGCGATGCCGCGTTCAATTCCTCCAACAGCTGCAGCACTTCCAGTTGATGCGCCATGTCGAGGAAGGTCGTCGGCTCGTCGAGGAACAGAATATCGGTCTCCTGTGCCAGCGCCATGGCGATCCAGGCCCGCTGACGCTGCCCGCCGGACAAATGCTCCAAAGCGCGATCGGCAAATTCGTTCATCCGCGTCGCTTCGATCGCCCACTCGACGATTTTGCGGTCCTCCGCCTTTAACCCGCCGAAGCCTTTTTGATGGGGAAAACGTCCGTACGACACCAATTCGTACACCGTCAGCCCCTCCGGCGCCGTCGGGTTCTGCGGCAGGATGGCCAGCTGCTTGGCGACTTCCCGAGTCGATTGTTTATGAATCGACTTGCCGTTCAGCAGTACAGTCCCGCCCTTCGGCTGCAAAATCCGGGCCATCGTTTTTAAAACCGTGGATTTGCCGGAGCCGTTGGCGCCAACCAGCGCCGTAATTTTTCCTTCCGGAATGGAAATATTCAAGTCCTCGACAATCAAGCGGTCCTCGTAGGCAATATCCAAATGGGAAGTTTTTAATGAAACCATGGCACTCTTCCTTTCCGTATGCAGCCCTTAATTTCTCATGCGTTTATGCGCTTAGATGCGTTTATCCGTATTCGTTAATTTTGCGCTCATCCACGCCAGTTTCCAACATCTATGTTCAGCTTCATCAAGACTTCATTTATTTTTCATCTTTATCTTTAAAGATACTGATAATCATTATCATTTGTCAACTGTTAAATTCACTTTTACCCCTTCAGCGGGCCTGCTCTCAAGCGGAATTCATTCAGCGGTTGCCGGCGGCGGCCGTTAATGCTATCAGCCATACAATTCATACATCCTCATATTGGAAAAATCCAATCAAGCCGTTATATTCCCTCAAACATGCGAAAAAGACGCCGACAGGCGCCCTTTTGTTTTGACGTTTATTCTTGTATATTCATTGTTGCTGGCCGGATACCGGCACGGCATCATAGTACTCTTCCAGCGTAATGCCGCGTTCGGCGATGTCCGCCGCAATCTCTTTACCGACATAGCGGAGGTGCCATGGCTCGTATTTATACCCGGTAATGTCCTCTTTGCCTTCCGGATAGCGGATAATAAAGCCGTATTCCGTTGCATGATCGGCCAGCCAGGCCGCTTCCTTCGTATCACCGAAGCAGCTTTCCGCCGCGCATTTGCCGTCGCTGCCGGAAACGTCGATCGCCAGCCCGGTCTCGTGCTCGCTGTGGCCGGGAACGGCGCTGTAGGTTTTGGCTTTCTCTTCCCCGTCCTTCTCTACGTACCGGTTAAACAAAGCGGTCTGCGTTTTGTGCGAACGATACGCGGATACGCCGGCGAGATAGATTCCGTCTTGTTCGGCGCCGGCAAACAGCTCCTTCAAAGCCTCCGCCGCCTCTTTGCGCATCATCCGCTTTTCGATTTTTTCCTTGAACGTGAACCGGACATCAGGATACACGAGATCCTTCGGCTCGTAGTCGTCCGGCAAGGCAAACTGCTTATTAATCAAAACGGCGGTGCTGTACGGATCGGAGGCCGCGGCCGTATCCACGCTTTGGCCGTTGTCGGCGCCGGAATCGGCCGGGCCTTGGCCAGGCGAATTTTCAGCACCGGACCCATTTCCCGCGCCCGAACCCGCCGTTCCGGAATCAGCCGGGTTATTCGCGTTATCATCAGGATTCACCGCTCCATTGTCCCCGGTTTCGCCTCCCGCGGCGGCGTTTCCTCCAGCGCCCGCTCCTCCGTTTGCCTCCCCGGCATTCTCCGTTCCCGGTGACGAAACTTGCGGCGCGTCCGCTTCTTTATCTCCGCAGCCCGCAAAAAGCGCCGCCGCCATCATCAATATGACCGCTGCCGTCAGCGTGCCTTTCTTGCTGTACATCCTGGTTCCTCCCCATTAGGTCGATCGCTAGCAGCTTTAAGCAACAAACCTTGTAGTCTTGTTTTGCAATTCATCTATAATTTTAACGAAAACCTTAGGAAATTAGTTGCATGGAAAATAACGACGGCGCCGGGATTGGCCAAGGCGCACGGCTCCTGGCGCGCCGGATCGCATATTGGCGCAAAGCGCGCCGGGATCGCCGCACCGGCCGCACCGGTTGCCAATGGCGCCGGGCTACCGTCCCCGGCGCCCGTGCCCGCCGCCGCGGCGGCTCTGCCCTTGCGCGCGCGCAGCGCCTCCGCCGGAGCCGCGCTGCGTGCGCGCACTTTCGCCGCGGCGTTTCCCCGCGCCGCGGCTTCCCCGTGCCGGCGCCCCACCGTCGCCGGCCGAGCGCCCGCGCCCGCCGGCCGCTTCGCGGCCAGGGCGGCCGGGCGCGCGCTTCGCGCCGCCGTGCTTCGCGCGGCGCGCCGTTTCCTCCACCGGGGCCGAGTCCAGCCGGCCGCCGGCGGAGCCCCGGGCGGCGCCGCTCCCCGCGCCGCCCGCAGCATAGCGCTGCCGCTCCAGCTTGCGGTCGATACCCCGCTCGATCAGGCGCAGCGCCTCGATGTCCTTCGGCGCCGCAAACGTGACCGCCACGCCCTCCTGCCCGGCGCGGCCGGTCCGCCCGATACGGTGGATGTAGCTGTCCACGTCATGCGGGATGTCGTAGTTGAACACATGCGTGACTCCTTCGACATCGATGCCGCGCGCCGCCACATCCGTAGCCACCAGCAGCTCCAGCTTGGCCTCGCGGAAGGCGCGCATCACCTGCTCGCGTTTCGCCTGCGACAGATCGCCGTGCAGTTCGTCCGATTTAAATCCAGCCTCCTGCAGCGCCTCGTTCAGCTTGCTCGCCCGCCGCTTCGTCCGGCAAAAGATCACCGCCAAATACGGGCGCTCCCCGCGGATCTTCTCGATCAGCGCGGCCTGCTTCGTCCGGTCCGTACATTCCACCAAAACCTGCCGAATGCTGTCTAAGGTCACGCGCGGCGTTTCCGCAACGCGGATATCCCGCGGACGATCCATGTACGTGCGGGCCAAACGCTTTACACGATCGGGCATCGTCGCCGAGAACAGCATCGTCTGACGGCTGCGCGGCACCTGCAAAATGATCTCCTCCACCTCGGCCAAAAAGCCCATATGCAGCATCTGATCCGCTTCATCAAGCACCAGCATCCGCACGGCGCCAAGCGTCAGCGAGCCGCGCCGCAAGTGGTCGAGCAGCCGGCCGGGGGTTCCGATGACAAGCTGGGCGCCGCCCTTAAGCTTGCGCAGTTGCCGCTCCACATCCTGTCCGCCATAGGCGGCCAGCAAAGACAAGCCCTCCCGGGCTTGCGCCAGCTTGCGGGCCTCGGCCGTAATCTGCAGCGCCAGCTCCCGGGTCGGGGTGATGATCAGCGCCTGGGCCTCCTGCTTGTCCGGACGGATGTTCTCCAAAATCGGCAGCAAAAAAGCGAGCGTCTTACCCGTGCCGGTCTGCGCCTGCACGATTGCGTCCTCCCCGGCGAGCAGCGCCGGAATCGCCGCCGCCTGCACCGGGGTCGGATTGGCGATGCCTTGTTCCCGCAGCCTGCGAAGCAGCGCGGGCGAAATGCCCAGGTTTTCAAAAGTCGTCAACAAATTCACCTCATATTCTAGGATAAGCCGAACGAATGATGCCGACTAGGCCAGGGGGAGGCAGCCCCCATGCTCGCATCGCCGGTTTCAACCTATCGCCGGCGCACCTAATTCCAGTTCGTCCAATGCCGGTCTGTCCTATGCCAATTCGTCTTTTGCCAGTTCGTTCTTTGCCGATTCGTTCTTTGCCGGTTCATCCCGTTTCTGTTCAGCCATTTTCCGGTTCAACCGATTTAACGGCCGCCGTTTCGGGGCGGCAACCTTCTTATTGTAACAGACGATCCGCGGCACGGCGAGCTAAAACCGCCCCGAGCGGAAGATCGAATACAGCAGCCACAGGAACATCAGCAGCGCCACGACGAAGCCGATTTCGATCGCCGGAACGTCCCACAGTATCGTCGGCTGCCGGCTCAGTGACGAGCCGACGATCAAGCCGACCATGATGATGCTGAACGAAAGGAGAACGATGCTGAAGGACAAACGGTTGCTGATTTGATCCAGCTTGCGGAGAAACTGCTCCATCTCCGGGAAATCCATCTCCATCTTGATCTTCCCTTTGCCAAGCATCGTCGACAGCCGGCGCAGCTGCTGCGGCAGGTCGACCACAGAATCGGTCAATTCGGCCGCCCCTTCGATCAGCTTCTTCGTGAGCCGGCGCGACCCGTATTTCTCCCGCAGCAGCTTGCGCCCGAACGGCTCGGCCATGTCGAGAATGCGCAAGTTCGGGTCAAGGCTTAGCGCCACGCCTTCCACCGTAAGCAGCGCCTTCCCGAGCAGCAAGAGATCGGCGGGCAGGGTGATCCGGTGCCGCCGGGCGGTCACAAACAGATCGTTTAACGCCTGGCCGACCTGAATTTCGGCGAAGGGGATATCGTAATACCTGTCCCGCAGCCGCTCCAGATCCATGCGCAGCCCCGCCGTATCGGAGGCGTCATCCACCAGCCCCATGCGCAGGATCGCCCGTACCATACCTTCGGTGCTGCGCCGCATCAAAGCGATCACCAGCGAGGAGAGGTGGTCCTTCATGTCGCTGCTGAGCCGGCCGACCATGCCGAAATCGATAAACGCCAACTCCCCCCGCTCCGTCACAAGCAGGTTGCCGGGATGGGGGTCGGCGTGAAAGAAGCCGCCTTCAAAAATTTGCCGCAGCAGGGCATCCACGAGGCGCTGGGCGATCGTCTTCCGGTCGAAGCGGACTTCCGCCCGCCCGTTCAGCCGGTTCAAATGCACGCCGTCGACAAAGTCCATCGTAAGCACCTTGGACGTTGTGTAGTGCCAATAAACCCCGGGGATGTAGATCCCTTCCCCTTCCTTGAATTGCCGGCGGATTTTCTCCATGTTCCGCCCTTCATGGCTGTAGTCCAGCTCGGCCCGGATCGACCGGGAAAATTCCTCGACCATCTGCGGAATTTGATACTGGGAAACCCAGGACCACCGTTTATTCGCCAGCGCCGTCAAGTGCTTCAGAATGTCCAGGTCGCGCTCGATGACCGGAATAACGCCGGGACGCTGAATTTTGACGGCGACCCGCTCGCCGCTCGTCAGCCGCGCCCGGTGAACCTGCCCGATCGACGCCGCAGCCAGCGGCGTCTCGTCGAAGCTGGCCAGCAGTTCCCCGACCGGCATCTGCAGCTCCTGCTCCAAAATCGCCTTCGCTTCTTCGGCGGAAAAAGGCGGCACCTGATCCTGAAGCTTGACAAGCTCCTGAACGATCGGTTCCGGAAGCAAATCGGAGCGCGTGCTGGCCAGTTGCCCGGCCTTAATAAAGGTCGGGCCCAATTCCTCCAGCACCAGCCGGATCCGCTCGGCCAAAGTTCGCGTTTCCAGCGGCCCGGCCTTGCGCCACCACCGCAGCGGACCTCGAATGAGCCGGGTTAACCCGATCTCTTCGGCCATAAACCCAAAGCCATGGCGCACCAGCGCCATGGCGATTTCCCGGTATCTTCCGTTATGACGGACAAAGCTGCCCATGGGTCTACGGCTGCTGCAGCTCGGCGAGCTTCAGCTCCAGTTCGGCCACCCTGCGGGTCAGTTCCTCCACCTCTTTGGCCGAGGCGAGCCCCATGGTTTGAAGCGCGGATCTCACCTGTTCGTTAACGAGTTCCTTGAATCTTCCCTGTTCCTCGGCGCCTTTGTCGATCAGCTTCTCCACCAGCTGTTTCGATTCGGATGGAGCCAGTTCGCCGCGCTTCACCAGATCGTCCACAATCCCTTCGATCTTTTCCTTGCTCACGATCGTAAGGCCCCAACCTAAAGAAATCGCCTTTTTCAACAAATCGCTCATAACCAATCATCCTTTCCGTCATAGGTTTGGATATTGCTTATCATTACTGCATCAGCGGCGCGGCTTCTCCGGCATAATACCGGGCCAATTCGACGATCATGCTGCCCATTCGCTCTTCCTTGGGGGCCAGCACGCGCGGAACCCCGGCCTCCCGCAGCCCGGACGCCGTCACCTTGCCTACGGCGACGGCCAGCACCGGCCCCTCCAGCGCCTGCATCAGCGCCTCGAGCCGCCCCCTCTTCTCCGCATGCTCCATGAGAAAACGGACCTGCGGCCCGCTCGTGAACGTCACGGCGTCCACCTTCCCCTCCACGATGTCGGCAAGCAGTTCTTCCAGCGCTTCCTCCGGCGGCGCAATATGGCGATACGGCAAGACCTGGCGGCAGCTTGCCCCTTGCTCTTCCAGCCACGCGGTCAGCTGCGGGGCGGGGTCGCCGTGCAGCTGCAGCATCACGCTTTTTCCCGTGAAATCATGCTCCGCCAGTCCCCGGATCAAGCCTTCCGTACTGCCGTCGTCATCGCGGACGAGCGGCGTCAACTGCCGTTTTTTGAGGGCGTTTGCCGTCTTGTACCCCCGGGCGGCAATGGCATTCCTGCGCAGGTTCTCCCAAAGCTGCTGAGCCGCCCCCATATCCTCGGCCATCTCGAACACGGCTTCCAGCCCCATGCCGGTGGTGAAGATCGACCAGTCCGGCGGAGTCTCCACCCAGGCCGCTATACCGCTCCGCAGATCCGCGTCGTCCAGCAGAACCGTTCCTTGGGCCGGCCGGTACAGCGGAATTCCCCCGAGGTTTTCCACCAGCTTCCCCAGTTCCTCCGCCCGGCGAGGACCTGTCAACGCAATCCTTTTCCCTTCCAATCTCCGCGCCATATTTACCTCCCCAAAATCAGCCTGTTTTCTACTACCAGCTTATACGACCGAGGGGAGGAAGTAAATCCCAAGGCCCGCACGTCAGCCCGATTTCGGTTTGACCTTTCGCGGCCATAACGCGGCGAACAATACGATCGGCAGCACCAGTTCGAAGATCAGCGCCACCAGCGGCCATACGTAATTGAAGTTGAATTGCTGCAAGGCGTTTTTGAAAAACCAGATGGAGCACACGAACGCCAGCGCGCCCGCGGGGGCCGTCATAAGGCGGCCGGACAATTTCGGCACGACCATCTGCATTAAATAGCACAGCACGTAGATATCAAAGCCGATTTTGCCCAGCGCCGTCGGATACCATAGTCCTACGACAAGCAGATCGAAGCGGTCCATGAAATCGGTGATCTGCAATTGCCGGATAAGCTCGTATCCCGAATGCGTCAATTTGCCGGTCAGCGGCACACCCATGACCAGTTCGGTCATAAGCAGGGTGCCGAGAAGCAGCGCCGAGGTGGCGATCAAACCGGCAAGCACGCCCGCAGGACGGTAATACTTTCCCGAAATGACGAGCGGCAGGGCGATGATTTCCCCCAAATAAGGGACCGCGTACCATGCGCCCTTGGCGATGCCTATCCAATCGAAGGAAAAGTAAGGAACCATGTACTTGATATGTATATTCCTTAGCATGATGACGCTGACGGCGGTCAGGACGGAGATCATGATAGGCACATAGATTTCGCTGAGCCCGAGGAAGGCCCGGATTCCCCCCTGCGAAATATAGACTGCCGTGGCGGTGATCATGATCCCCAAAATCAAGATCGGCGTCCGGTTCAGCAGCACCGAATTCGTAAAATCGGCAAGGATGCGGATATCTCTGGCGGCGATGAACAGAAAAAAGAGAAGGTACATTCCCAACAGGACCCGGCCGCTCCCCGGAAATCTCTCCACGACCGCCTGCATCAGATTTTTGTCGGGAAACCGCTTCAGCACCGCCGAAAGCAGCCACAGGGACAACACGCAAACCCCGCAGCCAAAGACGAAGGAGATCGCGGCATGCTGCCGGGCCACATCCGCCATTGGCGAAAATGTCTGCAAAAACGTCAAGGAGTTGATATACAGCAAGCCAAGCAGCGCGATTTGCCGCTCCGTTATTTTTCTCATCGTAATTAATGCTCTCTCCTTCCATAATCTCTTTAAGGAAAAGGCACAAGCGGCCGGAGCACCTTGCCCAGCCATTCGCTTGGGTAAAAGAGCTGAGGCGACAGCATGGTATAGAGCAGGATGCCGAGGGAAACGGCCATCATGCCGTAGGAAAACCACCGGTTTATGGGGGGCTCCTCCCTCATCGCTTCCTGGTCCCGCCATACGCCGAAGGCCATAAGCATCAGCAGCAGCAAGACGATATCAATCATTGCGGAGCCGATCCTCCCTTACGCCAAGCGAATTGATCAATTCGCCGGTATTTTCCAGATGAACGTGAGAGTGCACGCGGACTTCGACCTCCGGGAGCACATCGTTCCAGCGGTTATGCACTTTTGCCCATTCCGCCGGGTAGGCGTTGTGAAAAGAGTTGCCGATTCCGAATATGTCCGAACGGTACTCCTTCAGCACTTTGTTCGCCACCTCGCGAACGCGTTCCGCCACAAAGTCATTGCATTGCTTTTCCAGTTTGCCCATCATGGTGGACTCCAGGTTCACGTTCGACGTATTTTCCACAAGCAGCCCTTTGGCCTGGATATAGATGTCCGCGACAATTTGCGAGTTCTTCAGGCGAGTCCGGATTTTGGAATTCGTTTCGTTCAGGCTTACCGTGATCATTTGGTCGGGGTTGCCGCCTTCATACCGGACGCTGACTTTGGGATCGATCGCCTCGTTCATCGCCAGCAGCGCCATCGCTCCATCGTCCGTGTCCAAAAAACCGACCAGCTTGTCTGTACGGAGGACGCCCAGCCCATCCAGCCGAACGAGGCTTTGACCGTCGCCGACCTTGTCCGGGGCGCTTTCCCCCAAGGTAACGGCCGGAATCGCCGGGTCGATCCCTTCCGTGAGCAGCTGGTTGGACAGTTTTTGCACACTCATCGCCGATTTCATTCCCGATTTGGCGATTTCCCGGATCATCTCGGCGGGAACCTGCTCGATCGGGGCGTCCGCCCCCAACACTTTGTATGCGGGGCCGCGGGTAACCACAATGTAGGTGGTTAGGCGGTTTTGCGGAAAACGGGCGAACGTATCGATCTGCTCGCCGATTCCCGTCCGGGCAAATTCTTCGCCGTACAACGTTACCCGGCGGTGGGAATAGTTCAGCACGCGGGACAGGCTGGTCTGCATTTCCTTATTTGCGGTATAAACCGTCGGCGCCGTCTTGGACAGCATCAGAAACGTTTTGCTCCCGGATGTGCCGCCGCCTCCTCCCTCGCTTCCCGCCCCGCCCAATTGGCTTGGGAGAGCGATCTGAACCGTTGAGCGGATAAGGCCGTTTTCCTTATCGATGGAAGATCCGAGCACAAAAGCGATGTCGTTCACTTCAATCCGGTCCCAGCAGCCGGTCAGCAGAAGGGGAAGCAGCACCAACGTCAGTAGGAAACACGGTGTTTTTCGGTTCACCTTGTTCACCATCCCTCGGTGGTATCATTGCCCAGCCGCCGGGTTTTGCCGATTCTCCGGATATTGTCCGCCGCGTCGGCGGCCGGCCGTTTTTTCATCTTCCACATCGGGACGCGGCTGAAGATATCTTTCATATCCCTGGGCCGGTAAGGAGCGACCCCAGTCATATAGGGAACGCCAAAAGATTTTAATTGCGTCAGATGCACGATAATCCAAACCGCGCCGACCACGATGCCGAACAATCCGAAAGCGCCGGCTAATATCATGATCGGAAAGCGCAGCATGCGGATGGTGACGGCCAAGCTGAACCGCGGAATCGTAAACGAGGCGATGCCGGTGAGCGACACCACGATAACCATCGGCGCCGAGACGATCCCCGCCTGAACCGCGGCCTGGCCGATGACCAGCGCCCCTAAAATGCTGACGGCTTGTCCCACCGTTTTGGGCAGTCGGATGCCGGCTTCGCGCAGCGCCTCAAACGAGATTTCCATAATGAAAGCCTCGACGAGGGCGGGAAACGGGATTGCTTCCCGGGCGGCGGCAACGCTCAAAATGAGCGTCGACGGCAGCATATCCTGATGGAACGTCGTCACGGCAATATATAACCCCGGCAGAAACAAGGCGACGCACAGGAAAAAAATACGAATCCAGCGGATCATGTTGCTGATAAAAAACCGCTCGTAATAATCCTCGCTGGCCTGCAGCATCTGCCACAAAGTTACCGGCGCGATCAGCGCAAACGGCGTACCGTCGACGAAGATCGCCACTCTGCCCTCCAGGAGCTGGGCGGCTACGGTATCCGGCCTTTCCGTATATTGCATTTGGGGAAACGGAGACGACGGATTATCCTCAATCCATTCCTCGATATATCCCGTCTCCAGAATCCCGTCGATGTCAATCGCCTCGAGCCGTTGTTTGACGTCGTTAATCAGATGTTCTTCGGCGATGTTTTCGATATACGCAATGGCTACATCCGTCTTCGTCACCTTGCCGATCACCATGTCGATCAGCTTCAGCTTCTCCGTCTTGATTTTGAAGCGGATTAGCGCGGTATTGATCCGCAGCGATTCGGTAAAGCCTTCGCGCGGTCCGCGAATGACCGCCTCGGTCTGCGGCTCCTGCACGCTCCGGCGCGAACCGCCCTTCACGTTGAAGAGGAGCGCCTCATCCATCCCTTGGATAAAAACCGCCACGTTCGACGTCAGGACGGCATTAATCACCTTTTCCCAGTCGGAGCTCGCATCGGTTTGGCTGATGGAAACCCGCTTGAACGAAATCGGGTACGGATTGTCCGGCAGGACGCCGGCCAGCCCCTGAATGACGGGACGCAGAATATGCTCCTGCACGTCCTCCACTTTGATGATCCCTTCGATGTAGACGAGCAGGCCCTTAATGTAGTCCGTTAACTGGACCTCGCGGTAAATGACGTCCGAGCAGTCCTGGAATACTTTTTTGACGGTTTTCGTGTTTTTCGTCAGATCGCGGCTGACTTTCTCCCTCACTGCAACACAACTCCCTGCGGTCAACTGTTCATCGTTAACAAGATGTAGAATGTACCATTCGGGGAATAATATGTAGCCGGAGGGAAAGAAAAAAAGCTGCCCTACAGGCCGGCATGACCTTTCGGACAACTTTTTCAATGCGCGGTATTCTACTTGTGCGTGATCAAAAGCGGATTTTTTGAACTGCCTCTATTGTTTTCTAACGGTAAACTTGTCCAGCTGCCCCTTAAGCTGCTCCGCCATACGGGTCAAATCGGCGGAAGAAGAAGCTACTTCCTCGATGGAGGCGAGCTGCTGCTCGGCGGCCGCCGAAATCGTCTGCGTATTTCCGGCCGCTTCCTCGGAAATCAGCCGGATGTCCTTGATCGATTCCGTCACTTTGCCGGCTCCCGCCGCCAGTTCCTTGGCCGCTCCGGCCACGCCTTCCATCTTGGCGGCTGCGCCGCGAACCGCTTTGCGGATCCGCGAGAAGGAGCGCCCGGAGGTGTCGACGGCGACGATCCCTTCCTCGACCCCCTGCTTGGCGTTCTCCATCGATTGAACCGCACGCTCCATTTCGTTTTGAATGCCGGCGATCAGCTCCGCAATTTGCTGGGCCGATTGCTCCGAACCTTCGGCCAGCTTCCGTACCTCGGAGGCGACGACCGCAAATCCCCGCCCCTCTTCCCCGGCCCGGGCCGCTTCGATCGAGGCGTTCAGCGCCAGCAAATTCGTCTGCTGGGCTATCCCCGCAATGACCTCCACGATTCCCCCGATATTTTGCGTCTGCTCGCCCAGCGTTTGGATGACCGTCCCCAATTGATCGACCGTTTGCTGGATATACTCGATTTTTTCCACCACGCTAAGCACGGAGGCGTTCCCTTCCTCGGCAACGCCGTTCGTCTGCTCCATCGTTTCCGTGACCGCCCGGATATGCTCGGACATCGTGATCACCTGACGCGACATTTCCTCCACGCCGTCCGCGCCGGCTTCAACCTTCTGCAGCTGCTGCTCGCTGCCGGTCGCCATTTCCTGAATGGCCACGGTCACATGCTCAATCGCCTTGGTCGTTTGCTCCGCTCCGGCCGACAGCTGCTCCGCCGAAAAGGTAACCTGGTTCGCCGTTTCCCGCACGCTGGCGATCATCCCGTTCAGGTTGTCCACCATGCGCTGAAAATGGTTAGCCAGCACCCCGATTTCATCTTTCCGGTTCAAATAGTCGATGCGTCTTGTAAGGTCCCCTTCGCTGATGCGCTGTGTCGCTTCGCTCAGCCGGTCCAGCGGAACGGCGATCATTTGGACCGTGATCCAGGCGGCCGCGATGGCCACCGCCAAGGAAATTCCCGCGATCAGCAAGGAAGTGGAGTCAAAGATGCCCCTCAGCACTTGATCCAGCACGCACGGAACGATCGCCGCCAGCACCGTCGTGATCAGCAAAGTTAACCTAACACGCTTTGCCATAATGAACAGACCCTCTCTCTATCAAAATTTGGTAGGTATATCTGTATGTATTATAGATTTTAACGAAGTTTCCTGCTACGTAAGAAAACATTTATCGGCCGTCGTGCCTTTCGTAAAAAAAGAACCGCCCACCCAAACATGGATGAACGGTCCGGTGAACAACCGCAAGTTAATCGGCCAACCGGTAGCCCACGCCCCGCACGGTGGCGATATACATGGAGTTGGCGGCCCGGTCGCCCAGCTTTTTGCGCAGGCTTTTGATATGAACATCGACCACGTTGCTGCCGCCGAGAAACGATGTTCCCCACACTTCCGCCAGCAGCTCTTCGCGGGACAGAACTCCGCCCTCTTGCTCCAGCAGCTTAATCAGCAGCTCGTATTCCGTTTTCGTCAGCTCGATTTGAGCCCCGTTGCGGTAAACCGCCATCTTCTTGCGGTCGATCCACAAATCCTTGAAGATCGCCGGTGAGCTCCCGGGAAGCAGCCGCGTGGCTGCCCTGCGCGCACCGCTGCTTTGGATGATCCGCTGCGCGCGGTAGACGATCTCCATCGGGCGCGCGGGCAGCACGAGCAGTTCCTGATTCATCAGCCCCTGATCCAGGCGCGGCAGCATCGACTCCTTGATCAGCAGGAGGGAAGGAATGTCTCCGGTTTCCTGCTGCACGATGGACCGGATTGCCGCAGACTCCTCGCCTTCCTTATAGGAGGTCAAATCGAAAATCAGCAAATCCGCGGTCATCGCGTTGCGAATCCCTTGCTCCCAGTGATGGAACACCAGAACGTCGAAGCAGCCTTCCGACAAATCCCGCACCAGCTCATGAACATCGCTGGGGAAGGGACTGATCAGAATAACCCGCTGGGTAATCGGGCAAACCTCCCGCCCTATCGTCTTCTCCTCCTCATGAACGGCGGCCTCCAGGCCGGCAGGTCTGCGAAACGGCGTCACCGTGCTTACGATCTCTTTCAGTTTGGCTTCTTTTGCTGACACGACGGACACACCCCCCCAAATACGATATGAGCATGATGGACATCATACCCAGTTTCTTCGGCAACGGTCTTGCTCCATTCCTCGGGCAACCCGGACATCACTTCATCCACGCGCCCGCACACTTCGCACAAGATATGCTGGTGGTCATCCATCTTGGCGTCGTACCGGCTGGCGGACTCCCCCAGCTTCAACTCGCGGATCAATTCCTTTTCGGTCAAATAGCGCAGCGAATTGTACACCGTACCGTAGGCGAAGTTATAGCCCTGCTCCACAAGCCGGTTCATGACCTCGGCCGCCGTCGGGTGATCGTTCGCGTTGCGCACTACATCGTACACCGCTTTGCGCTGAGTCGTCAGATTTAAAGTTTTCATCTATTATCAATCCCTATTGTTTTTATTTTTAGAATTAGTATAAGTCTTATTTTAGTTTCAGTCAAATCTAATCTTTCGCAGAGCAAAAGTCAGCTTGAGGTTAGGAAAGTGGGGTGGGCGGCTCGCTGTCCGAATACTTTGCACGATTATCCCGTTTGATCAGGTAGCAGAGAAACAGACAAGCTCGGGAGAAGAAATATTTGGTGGAGAAGCAGATAGGCTCGAGATAATTTAGACGGGCTTAGGAGAAGGAATCAGGTTTAGGGGAGGTGAAACAGATCAGATAGGAATCAAGGACCCATTAAATTGATCTGCATCAAGTACCCCTACGGTTCAAGCGTCACGATCAGGCCGCAGCCGCAAGGGGCTGGTTCGGTTGGCGCGCGATTAGCCGACGGTAAGGGATCGCCGGAATCGCCACACACATGCGCAGCAACTTCTGCCGCATCGTTTCTTCCGCTCCGGGCAGGCGCAGACGGCGGCGTACGGTGTATTCGTTCAGATACGCCTGCAGATGCTTCAGTCCCAAGGCTCCATACGTACTCTTCAGCGATTCCCACGCCTCTCTCACTACTTTCCGCAAGGGCGCATACAGCCGAAAGGCCTGAGGGAACAACTGCACCACCGATGTACGGACATCCACATGCCCGTTGATGAACGCGGCGAGTTCGTGACGGTCTGCCCTTTTTTCACTTCCCCGCTTATTTGGCACCAGGCGGATTTTGACCTGCTCCGGCTCGCCCGACTCCGTGACCGTGCAGCCGGCTACGACCGCCGAGGCGTACGGATGCGAAAGCTGACACCGGGATGGATTACGCCCATACTGATCGCTGTTCACTTTCACGTCTCCAGAGAGCAGCTCCCGGGCATCAAACTCCCCCACGGCATGACGTATTTTGTGCAGCATCGACCAGGCGGTCTTGTAGGCGACCCGGATCACCTGGCGCAGCCGCAGCGCCGAGATGCCATCAGGGAGTAGGAACAACTCCAGCGCCTGGAACCACTTCACCAGGGGGAGATGCGTTCCTTCAAAAATCGTACCGACCAAAGGGGATGTTTGATGCTTGCACTTTCCGCACTCGAACAAAGGGATGTGCCGGGAAGTCAGGCGGCTGCAGCGGGTGTAAGTGCAGCGCGGGCAGACGAAGCCGTTTGGCCACTTCATCGCGATTAGCGCTTCCATGCAGGCCTGCTCGCTGTTAAAACGGCTGCTGAATGGCTGAAGTTCCGTTCCCGCATTGATCTCCATGTTTACTCGCCCCCGAATCAAGAATATACGAACATAAATTCCATTTATTTCATTATACCAAACATGCGTTCTCTAATCAAGCCGAAAATCTCTCCTGAACCGCCTCATTTTGT
The DNA here is from genome assembly GCF_038008055.1 of Paenibacillus sp. FSL R5-0527. Taxonomy (NCBI): domain Bacteria; kingdom Bacillati; phylum Bacillota; class Bacilli; order Caryophanales; family Paenibacillaceae; genus Paenibacillus; species Paenibacillus sp. FSL R5-0527. Next base: position 42,508 of record NZ_JBBOYI010000001.1, read on the forward strand.
CCTCAGCTTTTTTTGTGTTTTTTCTTCTCTTTTTTTGGAACCCTTGACTTGCTCTAACCCCACTCCCTGCTCCTTAACGAAGGGGATAATCGTGCAAAGGCAGGCAGCAGGCAGAGACACCAAGACACGAACGCTTTAGATGGTCCCATCCAGACAGCCCCCCTCACCTGGCGTCGATTTGTGACGCAGCTCGAAACGGCTACGGTGCAAAAGGTAGATACACCGCCCCGCCGGATCGTGACGCCTCTACATCGTTGACGCTTCCACACTGTCCGTCTTTGATTGAGCGTCAACTCCGGCAATGGATTGCTGCTTGCCCAGCTACATCCAGGCTTGCCTGCCGATTTTTTGCTGCGAAAGTTGAGTTTCTAACTACCCGGTGATGGAAATAATGAAAAAAAATGATTTCCCCAAGGAGGAACAAGGCATGTCAAACCATACTTCCCCATCCGGCCGGCTGCCGCAGCAACCGGAATCCATGTGGCGCAAAACGACCGCCCTGCCTGCTTTTGAACCATTAAAAGAAGATATCGAAACCGACGTGCTCATTGCGGGTGCCGGCATCGTCGGCATTACGACCGCCTATTTGCTGGTCCAGGCCGGATTGAAGGTCGCCGTGATCGACGCCGGAAAAATTCTCGACGGAACGACCGGCTATACGACGGCAAAAATCACGGCCCAGCACGGGCTGATTTACGACAAACTGTTGAACCATTTCGGCAAGGAAGGCGCCCGGCTGTATTACGAGGCGAACGAGGAAGCGCTCGGCTTTATTGCGGACACGGTGAAAAAGCGGAAAATCGACTGCCAATTCCGCCGCGAAGATGCTTATCTGTACGCCGATTCGGATGAGCAGCTGCAGAAGCTGGAAGCCGAATGGAAGGCTTACAAAGAGCTTGATCTGCCTGCCGAATGGCTTGATTCCCTGTCCTTGCCGCTGTCCGCCAAAGGGGCGATCGTGCTGAAGAACCAGGCGCAGTTCCATCCGCTCCATTACTTGCGCGATTTGGCCGAGTTCGTGGCCGAAAGCGGCGGTACCTTTTACGAGAACACCACCATGAGGGATCCAGCCGAAGATTTGGAAGACGGCCGGCTCAAGCTATCCTCCGAGGATGGGCATACGGTCATCTGCCGCCACGCTGTTTCCGCCTCCCACTTTCCGTTCATCGACGGCAAAGGGTTGTACTTTGCCCGGCTCTATTCCGAGCGGTCCTATGCGGTCGCCTTCGAGCCCGAGCAGCCGTATCCCGGAGGCATGTACATCAACTGCGGGAACCCTAAACGCTCGCTGCGCTCGGCCGAGCTGAACGGGAAAACGGTGGTGATCGCCGGCGGAGAATCGCACAAAACCGGAAAAAACGACTGCACGATCAAATGTTACGAGGCGCTGGCGGAATTCGGGCAGTCGGTGCTGGGCGTTAAATCGATCCCCTACCGCTGGTCGACGCAGGATTTGGTCACGATGGACGACGTGCCTTATATCGGCCGCCTCACGGAAGATCGCCGCAACATTTATGTAGCGACCGGCTTTGCCAAATGGGGCATGACCAGCAGCACGGTGTCCGCGCACCTGATCCGGGATCTGATTTTGGAAAAAGATAACCGGTACGAGCGCTTGTTTACACCCTCGCGGTTCAAGGCGGAACCCACGATCAAAAATTTGGCCCGGCAAAACGCCGATGTGGCCAAAGAATGGGTGACCGGCAAGGTGGAGCTTGTCCACCTGAAACCCGAGGATCTCGTCCCCAGCCAGGGCGCTGTCGTCAAGCACCGCGGCAAAAGAGCAGGGGCCTACCGCGATGACGAGGGCCAGCTTTATCTTGTGGACACAACGTGCACTCACATGGGCTGCGAGGTCAAATGGAACGAAGCGGAACGCTCGTGGGATTGCCCTTGCCACGGCTCGCGGTTTGATTATAAAGGCGCGGTCATCGAGGGACCCGCAACCAAGGATTTACCTCGGCTGCACCGGCAGCCCGAACAAATGAAAAGCTAGGATGGCGCTTGCATCCGTTGAGATCCTTATTTTTTGAATTGAAAAAGGCTCGGCGGATGTTTTGTTTTTTGTTCACTACCTTGCTTTGTTCAGTACTGTATGATATTATGCTTTCAGTGATACTGATTATTGTTCAGTAGTGGAGAAATATCTTGAAATGAGGCGAACACCGGTATGGACATCAGCATCCAATTCAAGAAAGGCGCTTTGGAGCTTTGCGTGCTCGTGCTCATCCAGCAACGGGACCGTTACGGGTACGAGCTCGCCCAGTCCGTTTCCAAGCATATCGAAGTGGCCGAAGGAGCGCTTTATCCTCTGCTGCGAAGACTGGTCCATGAAGGCTACTGCACGACATACCTGCAGGAATCCACGGGCGGCCCGCCGCGCAAATATTACAAGTTGACGCCCGAAGGGGAAATATATACGAACAGGCTGGTGGTCGAGTGGAAACAGTTCGTCCAGAGCGTATCTACATTAATCGAGAAAGGAAGCCATTTATGAATAAAAATGAATTTATTGCGCTTCTTAGAGCCCATCTCTCCGTCCTTCCGCCGGAAGAACAAAACGAATTGCTGGAAGATTACGAAGCTCACTTCGAATTCGGCCTGCAAAGCGGGAAGACGGAGGAAGAAATCGTGCTGGAGCTGGGCGAACCCGCGGAACTGGCCAAAGAAGCGCTCGGCAACCGCTACATCCCCCAAGATCATGTGTATTGGTACGGACCTGATCCGGCGGGCCGCGCCAACGCGCCTGAACCGAACTCCGCCGCCCGCGCGGGAAACGATCGTCCGGCGGGAAATACGCCGGCCTATACCGGACCGGGTTTGAAGGCCGTTAAGCGCCGCGGCGTGTTTGCCGGTGTGATGGTATACATCGGACTTTTTTTCTTAAACCTTATCGTCGTTCCGCTGCTTCTGTCCTTATGGTCGGCATTTGCCGGTTTTGCGGCCATCGCGCTGGGCGGGATTATCAGCCCGCTCGCCCTCGGACTGGAATTTGCGGTGCATCACCAGTTTAACCCGGGCAAGCTTTTTGCAGCGGTTGCCTGCGTAGGGATCGGCATCTTGCTGGCGGTCGGTTCACGTTATTTATTCATCGGAATGCTGCGCTTGAGCACCGGATATTGGAAGTGGAACGTTCGAATCGCAAAAGGAGGAGATGCGGCGTGAACAGCAAAAGATGGACGCTGCTTGGATTGTTTTTGATCGTGCTGGGGCTGGCCGGGATGGCCTACCAGCGGTTTGACTTCGGCGAGAAGCTGCCCGCCTACCAGCAAAAATGGACCTTCGGCGAAGGCGAGCTGGAAAATCTGCACATCGAAGGCGAATATGACGTAGATGTGGAGTTTATCGACAGCCCGGACGGGGCCGGTTATATCGAGGCCAGCGGCAACATGAAGCAGGAAGCGATCGATAAAATAAAAGCGGCCGCGATATCCGGCCAAACGCTTAAGCTGGAATTTGAGGAGCCATGGGACTGGTCCTTCTTCAGCATGAATTTCCAATCAACCAAACAGCATATTACCGTGGCCCTGGCCAAGGACAGCGGACTGAAGGCGATCAGCTACAAGTCGGTCGACGGGAACGGCAGCTTCGCTGGTTTAAAGGCTGAGAATATCGAGCTTTCCGTTTCCTCGGGCAACATCCGCGCCGATGCCGTCCAAGCGGAAACCCTGAAGTTTACCGCCACCACCGGGAATATTACCGCCGAACGGGTTGAGGTTCAGGGAAATGCGGAAATCAAGCTAGGTTCCGGCAACATCAAAATCAATGAGCTGCAGGGAGCTTTGACGGCAAAAGCGACTTCCGGGAATATTACGGCGAGCGGTGTGGAAGGACCCGTCGAGGCTTCGCTGGGTTCCGGAAATATCAAATTCACCGACTTCACAGGGAACGGCAAGCTTAAGTCGACCTCCGGCAACATCACTTTGGAAAATCAACGTTCGGACAGCCTGGACATCGCTGTGCAATCCGGCAGCGTAAAGCTGTCCATAGACCCGCAGTTCCGGGGAGTTTACGACCTAAGGACGAAATCCGGCAGCATCACGGCCCCCGAGTCGCCGCAGCAATCGGAAGACGTCGTCAAGGTGCGGACAACGTCCGGCGATATCCGGATTCGGTAACCTCCTTGATTTTTCAGATCATTAATTATATAATTCACATAACTAACATTTAAGGAGGTGGGTAGAGTGGATCGCAAGCTTGTATGGAATCGGATTAGCCAGCTGCCATTGGCAATGTCTGGCATTATCTTTGGCACAGCCGTTAACGGGATAGGTCTGTCCATTTTTAACGATTCGATATCCATACCCAATTGCGAAATGCCGCTCCTACCTTAACCTCACGTTAAACGTGCGTACCGAAGGCAGCAGGATTTCCTGCTGCCTTCTTTTTTTTGGATTTACGGGCTTAAGGCAGCGGACGGCATGGGACGAAGGAGATTAAATAACCCATGATGATCCAATGTCAAAATATACAGAAATATTACGGCGCCGAAATGGTGCTAAGCGATGTTACGTTTGAAATCAAAACGGGCGAGACCGTCGGCCTGATCGGCCGCAACGGCACGGGCAAAACAACCTTGATGAAGCTGCTGACAGGCAAAGAACAGCCCGACCGCGGACAGCTGCATATCCGCAAAAACGCCCGCATCGGCGCGCTGGCGCAGATTCCCGATTATCAAAACGGCGAAACCGTTCGCGGCGTGCTGCTGGAGGCTTTTGCCGGGCTACGCCGGGTGCAGGCGGAAATGAAGCAACTAGAGAACGAAATGTCCGCGGCCGGAGGCCATGCCGAGACTGCAGGCAACATGGATAGCTTGCTCCGCCGGTACGGCGAGCTGCAGGAGTCCTTCGAGCGCGGAGGAGGTTATGAAATCGACGCCTCCATCGACCGGGTGGCCGGCGGGCTTGGCATCCCGGCGGAGCAGTTTTCCCGCCCCTTTTCTTCGCTTTCCGGCGGGGAAAAAACCAAGGTCGGCTTGGCGGTCATCCTGCTGCAGCAGCCGGATCTGCTGCTTCTCGACGAACCGACGAACCATTTGGACATGGCCGCGATCGAATGGCTGGAAACGTATATCCGGACTTTTGCCGGAACCGTCGTCATTATTTCCCACGACCGTTATTTTCTCGACGCGGTGGCGGAGAAAATCGTCGAATTGGAAGACGGCGAAGCCTTCACCTACTATGGGAACTACAGCACGTACAAGGAAGAAAAAGAACGCCGCCTGCTCCAGCAATTTGCCGACTACCAGGAGCAGCAGAAGAAGATCAAAAAGATGCAGGAAACGATCAAGCAGCTGATCGAATGGGGCAACCGTTCCAATCCGCCGAACCCCTCGTTCCACCGGCGCGCCGCTTCGATGCAAAAAGCGCTGGACCGCATGGTGAAGCTGAAAAGGCCGATCCTGGAGCGCAAAAAGATCGGCCTCCAGCTGCAGCAGGCCGACCGTTCCGGCAATGACGCGGTCGTGCTGCAAGAGGTCGGCTGCGTCCGCGGAGCCCGGCGGCTGTATTCCGGACTGACGCACACGCTGCGCTACGGCGAAGCCGCCGTGCTGATCGGACCGAACGGGACCGGCAAAAGCACCTTGCTCAAAAACGCGCTCGGCCTTGAGCCGCCGGAGGAGGGGGAAGCCCGTCTCGGCACCCGGATCGACGCCGGTTATCTGGCGCAGCAATCGGCCCCCGCCGATCACGAGGAAACGGTGCTGCAGTATTTCCGCGACGAGATCGGCATCGAAGCCGGAGAGGCGCGGCATCAGCTGGCCCGTTTCCTGTTCTACGGCGCGGACGTGTTCAAGAAGGTGCGCAGCCTCTCGGGCGGAGAATGGACCCGGCTGCGGCTGGCCGTGCTGATGCATCGCAAGCCGAATTTGCTGGTGCTTGACGAACCGACCAACCATCTCGACATCGATTCGCGCGAAGCGCTGGAAGAAGCGCTGGAAGAGTATGCGGGCACCCTGCTCGTCGTCTCCCACGACCGCTACTTCATCAACAAGGTGGCGAGTCAGATCTGGGCGCTGGAGGGCGGACGGATGCACGTTACCCATGGCAACTATGAAGATTACCGGGAGGAACTGTCCCGAAGATCGGCCGCCGCGGAGGTTCACATCGGCGGTCCGGCCCCGGCTCCGTCCTCCTCTTCGGCTTCAGCGGCCGGGGTGTCCCCCGCCCTCTCCGCCCAAGCGGACGCTGCGGAACGGACAAAATCCGCCGATAGAGCGGATGGGACCTATGAGGCTTCGGCTTCAGATGGAGCCTCGCGAGGAGCCTCTGGGGGAGCCTCGGGAAGAGCTTCGGCAGAAGCGGTGAAAGCCGCCCGCAAGCCCCGGGCAAATCCGGCCTATCTGCGCAAGCTGGAGGCCGATATCGCCGCCGCGGAAGCCGAGCTGGCGAAGATCGACAACGCCATGCTCGACCCGGAAACGGCTTGCGACGCGACGCGTCTGATCGCGCTGCAGCAGGAGCGGGATGCGCTGCAGGGGCGGCTTGACGAGATGATGGAAGAGTATTTTGCCTTGCTGGATGAATCCGCCGAATAAAAGGAGAGCGATAACGATGAATCCCCCCAAATTCCAGCTTCACCCCGAAGACCCCCGCGTCCGGGCGCTGGCCGCCGCCGACCCGCGAATGGGGCGCCTGACGGCCTTGATCGGCGGCCTGGCGACCAAACCGCAGGGAGCTTATTTTGCCGAACTGGCCCGCTCCATTATCAGCCAGCAAATTTCGGTCAGGGCGGCGGCGACGATCCGCGGCCGGGTCATCGAGCTTGCCGGGGAACTATCCCCGGCCGCTCTCTCGGCGCAAACGGACGCCGGCTTACGAGCCGCCGGCCTCTCCGCCTCCAAGGTCGCTTATATCCGCGATTTATGCGGCAAGGTTTTATCCGGCGAACTCCAGCTGGAAAAGCTGGAGGACATGAGCGACGAAGAAGTCGTAGGCGCGCTCGTATCCGTGAAAGGCATCGGCAAATGGTCGGCGGAAATGTTCCTGATCTTCGCCTTGGGCCGGGAGGACGTCGTGTCGTTCGGCGATGCCGGCTTGCAGCGGGCCGCCAAATGGCTGTACGCCATGGAGGACCGGGACGACCGCAAATATTTGCAGCAGGTGGCCGCGCCATGGTCCCCCTATGGATCGATCGCTTCCCTGTATTTATGGGAAGCGATCAATCAAGGTCACGTCGATTCCGGCGAAACCTTCGAAGAGCGCTGTAAACACCTATGATTGGGCGTTATCCTTTGGCGTTTGCTAAACGGTGACAAAGAGGCGGGCGCTTGCGTAATTGATCCCGATCCGATGCTCCCCCCGTCGCCCGCAGCCCCTTCCACCTCTAACGGACTGAGATGACCTTATTCGCTCATTTCCCGGTTATTTCCCGCTGTAACGGACTCCAAAGGCGTTATTGGGCTGGAAATAAGGCGATCGGGGCGGAGTTGACCAAAATAAGGTCTCCTCGGTCCGTTACAATTTTTCTGCTCGAATTTTCGCCAGTTGAGCGTCATCAGTGTCCGTTAGCCCCTACGCCCGCGCCTTGCTCCCTCTTACCATGCGGTCCCGGAACCCAACCCACTCCTCCTGTCCTCACCCGTAAATTCTGATCTCATATTCGCAATGCTCGTCGCCGGATACGTTGCATTGGGTCTCACGGACGCTCACCTTGCGGTTCAATATACGGCCGAGCGCCCCTTCCAGAATTGCCCCCTCCAAGTCGCATACCTTTTTCTCTTCGATCACAGGCAGTCCTTTGCAGAAGCAATCGTCTACCGCAATCCGGATCAGCCGCTCATCCCGCTGCAAAACGCGCGGCAGTCCTATCCGCAGCTTGGCGAACAACTCCAACAATTCCTCCAGCGTCCCTACCGGGAGGCTCTCGCCGATTTTGCGGCCGATCGACGCCGTCGTTCCTTTGCCTTCCAATGGCAGACCCTGCTGCATACCGATCAAGCGGATCGCCCGAAACAGCTCCAGCGGCACCTCGTCTCCCAGACGGACGCGATTGATCCGCTGCAGATCCTCAAACGTAAAGCTTGTCATGGCTCATTCCCCTTTTCCTCGTTGGTTATATTTTTAATTTGCCATAAAACGCAATTCATTTCCTTGACTGAGATCAAAAATGCACAGCTATAAATGTGATATATATCACGAAATATGACGCATATCCTTGATAGGGTAAAAACAAGATCGTCTCGATTCCGGGTGGAGGGATGAATGATGCAACACACTTTGTTTATTTTGCTGCAGCTGCTGGAGCGGGCGGCGCTGCTGCAAATGTGTTTGTTTGTGCTGACCCGTCTGCCCCGCTTCAAGGAGCTTTTTCAGAAGAAAGAATACAACCGTCAGGAGCTGGCGCTGGCTACGGCCATTTTCAGTCTGTTCGCCATCTTCGGAACCTACAGCGGCATCAACGTTGAAGGCTCGCTGGTCAACGTGCGGATTATCGCCATCATGGCGGGAGGCATACTCTTCGGCCCGGCGGTCGGCCTGATCACCGGGCTCCTGTCGGGCGCGCACCGCTTCTTGATCGACATCGGCGGGGTGACCTCGCTGCCCTGCCTCATAACGAGCATGATTGCGGGCGTTGTTGCAAGCATCATATACGTCCGCACGCCGGCGGAACGGAAATGGGCGGTCGGCATCGCCGCCGGCATGGGCTGTGAAGCGCTGACGATGCTGCTGATTCTCTGGATGGCCGAGCCGTACTCGCTGGGGCTGAACATCGTTTCGCAGATCGCCCTGCCGATGATTGCCAGCCAGGTCTGCGTGGGATTGATCGTGATGCTGGTGCAGAGCGTGGAAGGAGAGAAGGAGCGGATCGCCGCCAGGCAGGCCAAGCTGGCGCTCGATATCGCCAACAAGACGCTGCCTTATTTTCGCTCCATCACGCCCGAATCGCTGCGGAAGATCTGCCGCATCATCCAGGCCGAAATCGGCGCGGACGCCGTGGCGCTCACCGATACCCGGTATATTCTCGCTTACGTGGGCTTGGGGGAGGAACATTATGCGAACCGGCATGAAATCGTGAGCGATGAGACAAAGAGTTCGCTGGCCAACGGGGAAATTACGATCCGCAATAATGAGGCCGCCCATATCGACCCCCGGATCAAGTCTCAGATCATTATTCCGCTCAAGGAAAAGGGGGAGGTAACGGGCGCGCTGAAAATTTATTATGCCAAGGCGCATAAAATCACTTACTCGCTGCAGGCGATGGCCGTTGGACTGTCTCAGATGATCTCCACGCTAATGGAGGTTTCGCGCATTGAGGACCTTAAGCAGATGGCCAACAAGGCCGAGCTCAAGGCGCTGCAGACGCGGATTCACCCGCATTTCCTGTTCAACGCGCTCAACGCGATCGCTTCCTCCATCCGTGTCGACCCGGAAAAGGCGCGCGAACTGATCGTCAATTTGTCCGGATACATGCGCTACAATCTAGAGCTGACGGACGAGATGATCGATCTCAGCAAGGAGCTGCAGCAGGTGCGGCAGTATGTGGAGATCGAGCAGGCCCGTTTCGGCAGCCGGCTGGAGGTGCGCTACGATATCGACGATACGCAGGTGCGAATTCCGAGTCTGATCATTCAGCCGCTGGTGGAGAATGCGATCGTCCACGGAATTTTGAAGGGAAAAGGCAAGGGTACGGTCACGATATCGGTCAAAGACCGCGGAGACACCGTGCGTATCGGCATTGTCGACACGGGCGCCGGCATCGAGCCGGAAACGATACGTAAGGTATACGAAGGCTCCATGGAAGACAACCGGATCGGGCTTTACAATGTACACCGCAGAGTAAAGCTGATCTACGGGGAAGGGCTTAGGATCCACAGGCTGGACAAAGGAACGGCGATTTATTTTAACCTCAAGAAGGAGATCTCATCAATTACTCATGACTAAAGTCATGAGCTTGTAACTGCCCGGAAGTGAATGCGACAAAAAGTCTCCTTCCTTAACATGGCGTTACTATAGGCAGGTTGACATCTGCCCAATTGTATAGGTATACCTTATACAATCCCTTTAGTGATGTACTTCATTCCAATACGCTGAAGGTTCATGGCGGCAACTCGATCATCACTTGAGCTATACCCGCATTCTTTACATTTGAAGTGATGCTTCTTCTTGTCCCGGTTCCCTTTGTTTTTACGGCCGCACTTCGGCAGGTCTGTGAGGTGTACTTGGGATCTACAGCAATCACTTTTCCTCCATGTAATGCGGCTTTGTACTCGATCATCTTTCTTAGTTGATAGAACGACCAAGATACCGATTCATAACGTTCGTTAAGTTGAATCTTTTCTGTTTTACTACGAACACCTTTTAAATTCTCCACCACCATCAAGGTTGCACCATACTTACGGACGAGTGCCTTCGATACACAATGATTGACATCATACATCCAACGGTTTTCTCGTCCTCCAATCCGCTTTAGTTTCCTTCTGGCGGAGGCTGTGCCGACTTGTTGCAGTTGTTTTCGCATATGCTTATACCTCGATCGCTTATCTTTGATCGGTCGACCGTGGAAGAACGTACACTTGCCCTGCGAATCATAACTGGTGGCGATAAAGTTGATCCCGAGATCAATACCGACGACTTGATGGATGGCTCCTGTTTCGATTTCGGCGATTTCTTTGGATACTGGAATATAGAGGAAGAATTTCCCCTTCTTGTGGACCAACTTTGCAGTGCCGTATGACCAAGATCCGTCAAAGTAAGAATCCATACCTTTCGTCATGTAGGGTACTTTAATCCGACCATACAGCGTGTTGATGGAAATGATTTGTTTGGAGAGCGAATAGTCCCGATTCCATACCAGGTCGTACTCGGGTTTCTTGAAAAGGACCGTGTCCAAGGGTGTTTGTTGCTGAGTAACGACTTGTATCTGGCGATGACGGTACTCATAACGGACTGGGCCATTTGCGACCGGAGCGAAAAAGCATAGCGCTATTCTCGATACATCATGTTGTGGAGTAAAGTCTTCGAGAGGATCTTGTCTTTATGTACAAGTACAGACAAGTGGTTGCTCGCTTCGCGGTATGCGCGCTAGGGTTTGTCGTAACCAATCCGCTTGTTGCTCATTAGGCAGTATTTTCACTTTCGCTGTTAAAGTAAGTTTCAAACCTGTCACCACACTTCAAAGAAAGGTGAAGTCAACACAAGGAAGCAACATCTATCTCATTCCATTATACCAAACATTCGTTCTCGTTTAAAGCGATAACAATGTCTTTTCAATATTTTGAAGGGAGGAAGTAAAGGAATATAGCTTGTCAGTGAGGCGTAAATTCCTCTCATGACTAAAATCTCAAGTATCCTTTACGTTATCGATGAAAGCGATCATCATCGAAGATGAAGAACTGGCCCGCCGGGAATTGGCTTACTTGATCGAGCGCTACAGCGCGATTGCGGTCGAAGCCTGCTTCGAGGACGGGCTGGAGGCGTTGAAGTTCTTGCAAAACCGGGAGGTTGATGTACTGTTTCTGGATATCAATATTCCCTCGATTGACGGCTTGCTGTTGGCTCAGACGATCAGCAAATTTTCCGCCAGACCTTTTATCGTGTTCACTACGGCGTACAAGGAGCATGCCGCGGATGCGTTCGAACTGGAGGCCTTTGATTATATTCTCAAGCCTTACAGCGAGTCGCGGATTCAGAATATGCTTGGCAAATTGGAGGCGGCCCACACGGCGCGAAGCGGAGGCACGGGAGAAGGAAGAGGCGCCTTCGGCAAGATCAATCTGTGGAAAAACGAAAAAATTATTGTCGTGGAAATCGACGACATTTATTATGCGGCCGCCCGGGAGAAGAGCACCAGCGTGATGACGAAGAGCGGGGAATACACGATGGCGCTCAGCATCAGCGACTTCCAGGCACGTCTGCCGCAGGAGCATTTTTTTCGCTGTCACCGCTCCTACATCGTTAATCTCGGCAAAATCAAGGAAATTATTCCGTGGTTCAACAATACCTATTTGCTGCGGCTGCGCGATCTGGACTTTGAAGTGCCGGTCAGCCGCGGTAAAGCGAAGGAATTCCGGCAGCTCATGCGTCTGTAGCCGCAATTCATTCCGTATTCGCGTCATTTCGTTCCCGTTCCCGTCAAGCGCTGCGCGTATTCGTTTACAATAAGAGTGCAGAGAGCTCTTGCGGAATCGAGAGAGAAAGAAGGAATGGCTATGAACGGCAAATCCGGAAAGCGGTGGCCGATCGTATTGGGCACCATTATTATGCAGATGGGTCTCGGCACCATCTATACCTGGAGTCTGTTTAACCAGCCATTGGCGAACAAATTCGGGTGGGATCTTGGCTCCGTTTCTACAACCTTCTCCATCACAAGTTTCGCGCTCGCCTTGGCCACATTGTTTGCGGGCAAGCTGCAGGACCGCTTCGGTCTGCGCAGGCTGACGATGGCGGCAGGCATTTTGTTGGGACTCGGCCTGATGTTAAGCTCGCAGGCAAGTTCCCTTCCGATGCTGTACCTGCTCGCCGGCGTGATGGTCGGCTATGCGGACGGGACGGCTTATATCACCTCACTGTCCAATCTGCTGAAATGGTTCCCCGGCCGCAAGGGTCTTATCTCCGGCGTTTCCGTCGGGGCTTACGGTACGGGCAGCCTGCTGTTCAAGTATGTCAACGGGGCTTTGCTTGAAACTGCCGGCGTTTCCGGAGCTTTTCTTTATTGGGGTTTGATCGTCATGGCGCTGATTGCCACCGGTTCCTTGCTGGTGCGCGAGGCGCAGCATTCGCCCGCCGTCCCGGCAGCCGAATCGCGCCCGTACGGCGCGGACAAGGCCGCAGATATGGAGCCGCGCAATTACTCCGTGGGTGAAATGCTGCGTACGAAAGAGGCTTACATGCTGTTCGCGATCTTTTTTACCGCCTGTATGAGCGGGCTTTATCTGATCGGCATCGTGAAGGACATCGGCATTCAGCTTGCCGGGCTTAACGAGGCCGCCGCGGCCAACGCGGTCGCGTTGATCGCTTTGTTCAACACGTCGGGCAGGCTGGTGCTGGGCGCGCTGTCCGATAAGATAAGCCGGCTGGGCCTGATCGGCGGAGCGCTGGCGGTAACGGCGGCGGCGGTGTTCACCCTGAGCTTTGCTCAGCTGAATTTCGGTCTGTTCTTCGCCTGCGTGGCGGCTATCGCCTTTTGCTTCGGCGGCAATATCACGATCTTTCCGGCGATTGTCGGCGACTTCTTCGGCCTGGCCAACCACAGCAAAAACTACGGTCTCATCTATCAGGGCTTCGGCATCGGCGCGCTATCCGGCTCGTTCATCGCCGTGATGCTGGGCGGCTTCAAGCCGGCGTTCATCGTCATCGGCCTGCTCTGCCTGGCCGCAGTCGTCATCGCGGCGCTCATAAAACCGCCTGAGGAAAACACGAAGAAAAAGGGGCTGCACCTAAAGCCTTTCAGGTCCGCAGCTTAAATTATAAAAAGCCGGTACGCACTGCTTTGCGGTGCGCCCGGCTTTTGCTAGTAGAAGGATCCGGAAATAATATGGCTTATCTGCGGACGGGGGTCATGGATCGCTTTGTTCTATATTAGTCTTGTGCTCAGTATCGCCCCTATAAAATAGCGGAACTTTCGGGTCTTATTTTCCAATTTGAGCCTATTTATCACCAATAGGGGAACTTTTGGGTCTTATTTTTCGATGAACAGGTCTAAAAGCGGCCTTTCGCCACTAAATCGTGAAAATAGCGCCATAAAATTCCTCTATTGCACGCAACATGGGGGTATCGGCTGAAATAGCACCCTTTTTTTCCTTTATGCTGTCACCCGAGATCTTCAACAGACTAGTTTTGCCCTTTTCTCATGTCTTCACTTGCCATCATGCTAACGTTATTTCCAGAATCGTCTACTAGTTTATAGGATATTTAAATGATTGCCTCTTTTACACCGCCTCCGGCTCGAAGCTGCCTTTCGTAAACTGGCTGTTGTACAGATCGGCGTAGAAGCCTTTTGCAGCCAGCAATTGTTCATGCGTGCCTTTTTCGATCACCGAACCGTGATTCATGACCAGGATCAGATCGGCGTCCTTGATCGTCGAAAGGCGGTGGGCGATGACAAAGCTTGTTCTGCCCTTCATCAGTTCGTTCATCGCTTTCTGGATCTGCACCTCGGTCCGGGTGTCGACGCTGCTCGTGGCTTCATCCAAAATGAGAATGGCCGGGTCGGCCAAAATCGCCCGCGCGATCGTCAGCAGCTGTTTCTGACCCTGCGAGATGTTGGAGGCCTCTTCGTTCAGGATCGTATCATATCCGTCCGGCAGCGTGCGGATAAAGTGATCGGCGTAGGCCATTTTGGCTGCCCGCACCACTTCCTCCTCGGTCGCGCCTTCGCGTCCGTAGGCGATATTGTCGCGGATCGTGCCGTTGAACAGCCACGTATCCTGCAGCACCATGCCGAACATGCTGCGCAGGTCGCCGCGCTTCATCTCCGCGATGTTGACGCCGTCCACGCTAATCGCCCCGTCGCCCACTTCATAAAACCGCATCAGCAGGTTGATCAGCGTTGTTTTGCCGGCCCCGGTAGGTCCGACGATCGCGATCGTTTGCCCCTGCGATACATTAATGTTCATATCCTCGATCAGCGGATGCTGAGGATCGTATCCGAACTTCACGTGATTGAAGGCCACATCGCCGCGCGGCTCTTTGAGTACCTTCGGCCGGGCCGATTCCGGCACTTCCTCTTCTTCGTCCAAAATTTCGAATACGCGTTCCGCCGAAGCGACCGTCGATTGAATGATGTTGGCGATGTTCGCCGTTTGCGTGATCGGCATCGTAAACTGCCGCGCATATTGGATGAAGGCCTGCACATCGCCGATCTCGATCGTCCGTTTGGTGACGAGGATGCCGCCGACCACGGACACGAGCACATAGCCGATGTTCCCGATAAAGCTCATGATCGGCATGATGACGCCGGAAATGAACTGCGCCTTCCAGCCTGCCGTGTACAGCCGCTCATTAATGTCGTCAAACTGCTCAAGCGACGTTTTCTCGCGGCCGAACGCCTTAATGATTTTGTGGCCGGTATACATTTCCTCTACATGGCCGTTAAGTTTGCCCAGCTCCGCCTGCTGGCGGACGAACTGCTTCTGCGAGCGTTTGGCGACCTGGGTGATCGCCAGCACGCTGAGCGGCAGCGTCAGCACGGCAATCAGCGTCATCAGCGGGCTGATCGACAGCATCATCACGATGACGCCGATAAGCGTCAAGATCGAGGTGATCAGTTGCGTCAAGCTTTGCTGCAAGGTATTGCTGATATTGTCGACGTCGTTCGTGACCCGGCTGAGAATTTCACCGTGGGTACGAGCGTCGAAGTATTTCAAAGGCAGCCGGTTCAGCTTGGCGTTCACATCGCGGCGCAAGTCGTACACCGTTTTCTGCGCGACGCCGGCCATCAGGTACTGCTGCACATAACTGAACAGCGAGCTTAATACGTAAAGTCCCACCAGGACCATGATGATCTGCCACACGTACGCAAAATCGATCGCCGCCCCGGGAACCCCCTGAATTTTCGCCATAATCCCTTCAAACAGCTTGGTCGTCGCTTTCCCCATCACCTTGGGGCTTACGATGCTGAACACGGTGCTTAAAACCGCCATGACAAGCACGGCTGCCAATTGATATTGATGCGGCCGCAAATAACGGATAAGCCGCTTTAAAGTCCCTTTGAAGTCCTTTGCTTTCTCGGCCGGCATGCTCATGCCGGGTCCGCCGGGCCCTCCCGGTCCGGGATGTCTCGGAGCGTGTCCTCTTAGCCCCGGAGGTCTGCCGGCAGGCTGCCCAGAGGCGCCCGCGCCTTTTTGCTCCTGACTCATGCAATCTCCTCCTCCGAAAGCTGTGAATAAACGATCTCTTTATACACGTCGCAGGTTTCCATCAGTTCGCGGTGATTGCCGATGCCGGCGATCCGGCTTTCGTTCATGACGATGATGCGGTCGGCGTCAAGCACGGTGCTTACCCGCTGGGCCACGATAATGACCGTCGCTTCCCGGGTCTCCTGCTTCAAGGCGGCGCGCAGCTTCGCGTCCGTTTTAAAATCGAGCGCGGAGAAGCTGTCGTCGAAAATGTAAATTTCCGGCTTCCGCACGAGCGCCCGGGCGATGGAAAGCCGCTGCTTCTGCCCGCCCGACACGTTGGTGCCTCCTTGAGCGATCACCGATTCGTAACCATGCTCCATCTCGGCGATAAAATCGCTCGCCTGGGCGATCTCGGCCGCGTGGCGGATCTCCTCGTCGGTGGCGTCCTCCTTGCCGTAACGGATGTTGTCGTTGATGGTGCCGGAGAACAACACCGCTTTTTGCGGAACGAAACCGATTTTGCGCCGCAGTTCCTCCTGCTTCATCTCCCGCACATCGACGCCGTCCACCAGCACGCGTCCCTCATCGACGTCGTAAAACCGCGGAATCAAGCTGATCAGCGTCGATTTCCCGGAACCCGTTCCGCCAATGATCGCGGTCACCTCGCCCGGCTTGGCGCTGAACGTAATGTCCCGCACCGCCGGCTGTTCCGCTCCGGGATAGCTGAAGGAGACGTTTTGAAATTCCACGTAACCTTTTTGCCCGGACATCGCCGCCGCCACATCGGCATCCTTGATCTCCGGAACCATGTCCAGCACCTCGTTGATCCGCACGGCGGAAGCGGAAGCGCGGGGAACCATGACGAACATCATCGAAACCATGACGAGCGAAAACATAATCTGCATCGCGTACTGCAGAAAAGCCATCAGGTCCCCTACCTGCATTTGCCCGGCATCGATCCGCAGCCCGCCGAACCAAATGATCGCCACCGAAGACAGGTTCATCACCAGCATCATGATCGGCATCATGAAAGCCATGATTTTATTGACCCGAATCGAGGTATCCGTCAAATCGAGGTTGGCCGCGTCAAACCGTTTGCTTTCGTAAGCGGTCCGGTTAAACGAGCGGATAACCCGGATGCCGGTCAGACTCTCGCGCATGACGAGGTTCAGCTTATCGATTTTTTTCTGAATCGCCTTAAACAGCGGGATCCCTTTGCCGGCAATCAACCAGATCGACCCGGCCAGCACCGGCAGGACGACCACCAGCACCAGGGACAATTCCGCGTTCTTCGATACGGCCATGATGATCCCGCCCAAACACATGAGCGGCGCCATTACCATCATCCGCATCATCATGATCAGCACCTGCTGAACTTGGGTAATGTCGTTCGTCGTCCGGGTGATCAGCGAAGCGGTGCCCACCTTGTCGAACTCTTCCAGCGAAAAGTTGGACACATGGTTAAACATTTTGGCGCGCAGCCGCTTGCCGAATCCCGACGCCGCCTTGGACGAGAAGAAGCTCGCTCCGATGGAGCAGGCCATTCCGCCCAGCGCCACTAGCAGCATAAATCCGCCCACCCGCCAAATATACGGCGTGTCACCTTTGACGACGCCGATATCGACGATATCGGCCATCAGTGTCGGCAAATACAGCTCGGACAACGTCTGAAGAAAGACGAGGGCGAGCACTCCGGCGACCAGCCAGCGGTATGGTTTCAAATAGCGGAAAAGTTTGATCAATTCCATCATCTCCACTTATCCGAATCACTCGGTTTTATTTTGATTGATCTGCGATTCGAAATACCGGTGTACATCGTGCAGCAGCTCGATCAATTGGTTGCTTTTCTCTTCGCCCAAAAAATCGCATAAATTTTGAATTTGCTTGGATCGGTGTTCCGCCGCCGTGCGAAACGCCTGATGGCCTTGCTCCGTCAGCTTGACGCGCACGACCCGGCGATCCTCCTGATCGTTGTAGCGATGCACAAGCCCTTGTTCTTCCAGGCTGCGAATCTGCGGCGTGACGGTGGGCGAAGCCACTCCCATCCTTGTGCTGAGCTCGGAGACGGTGATGCCCCGCGGCTCCTGTTCAAGCCCTTGAAGAATAGAATACATCAGTCTGAATTCGCTTGGTTTGAACGTTAACGGCGCCATTTTGTTCATATCCAGTCTCCGCAAGCGGTGCAGCGCCAGCATAAGCTTATGCGCCTGCGAATTATCGCTGGAATGCACCGGTGATCACCTCAGCTTTCCATTTATTTTCATGATTTAATAATTAGGAATCCTATTTATTAGCAAGCCTAATTATAATTTCGCTTATCATGAAAGTCAAGCGAGCCCGAAGTTCCACATATTAGAAAGAAAAAGACGCCTGCCGGGGTAAAGCTACCGGGTGCTGGCGTCTTTTTTACACTTAAATAAGGAACTGGCTCCGTTTTCGGATAAAGCTTTGCAGGTGCGTGCGAAGGATATGGGATGGGATCGGGACGGGCAAACCACTGTTGCCGGAAATAACGGTAAATTTGCGGCGCTATTTTCGTGATTTTGTCCCTCGGTCGCAGGATAGCGGAACTTTTAGGCCCTATTGGGGGCTGAACTTGAAAAAGAAGCCTTTTCCCGCTCATTTTCAAAAAATAGCGGTAAAAAGTTCCGCTAATATAGCTGGACCCCCTATCTCGGTAGGGGATAACGCCCTTTTTAGAGCTAGAATAAAAAGTGGACACCTCGTTAAGAGAAAAAGATAATGGAACTATCTGAGGAGGTGTTCACATGGGTGAACAACGGAAACGATATAACGAAGAATTTAAGAGACAAACGGTAAAATATCTCCAAGAACAGACAAAGTCGGTGGAGGACGTAGCCTTGGAGCTAGATATCCCAGCAAAGACATTGCATTCCTGGAAGGCGAAATACCGTGAGTTTAAGAACGAACCCATCACAAACGTCGAACGCGTTCGGGAACTCGAACAACTCTTGAAAGACAAAGAGCGTGAACTCCGCGAAAGCCAGCAGCGTATCGCCGATGTGGAAGAGGAACTGGCCATCGTAAAAAAAGCAGTGCACATCTTCAGCAAACCAAAGAAGTAAGGTTTCAGTTTATTGAAGATCACCGCTCCGAGTTTTCTTTGGAGAAGATGTGCCAGGTTTTTAGAGTTTCCCGGAGCGGCTACTACAAATGGCGAAACAAAAAGCCGAGTGAGCGAGCATTGCGTAAGTTACACCTGCTGAAAAGGATTACTTATCACTTCAACGATTCCGAGCAGCGTTACGGGGCCCCTAAAATCACGTACTTGCTGAATCAGGAAGGCGAGAACGTAACGGAGAGGACGATTGGTTTATACATGCGGGAGCTCGGCTTTCGCGCCTGTGTCGCACGTAAATACAAAGTGCAAACTACCGATTCTAACCATGACTTACCGATTGCTCCCAATATCCTTAACCAGCAGTTTCAAGTGAACAAACCCAATAAGGTTTGGGTTACCGACATTACGTACATTCCTTGTAGAGAAGGTCGGCTGTACCTTGCCAGCGTTATGGACCTATGCACCCGTGAGATCGTGGGCTGGCGTTTGAATGACCGAATGACAACCGATCTTGTTCTGGACGCTCTGAAGGATGCCTATGTGGCCAAAAGGCCTAAAAAAGGGCTCATTCATCATTCGGATCGAGGGAGCCAATATGCGTCCCACGAGTACAGAGAACAACTCAAAATTTACAAAATGACAGCCAGCATGAGCCGCAAAGGCAACTGCTACGACAATGCTTGTATTGAATCCTTTCACAGCATCCTCAAGAAGGAGTTGATTTACTGCAAGCGATTTAAGACCAAGCAGCAAGCCTATGACGAGATCTACCGTTACATTGAATTCTTCTACAACCGAAAACGGATCCATGGTTCACTCGGCTATTTGTCACCGGTTCGCTTTGCTGCGCAATTTAATAAGAGAAAAGTTGCTTAAAAGGGTGTCCACTTTCTTGACAGAGGTCCATTTTTACCTCTATTTCCCTCGATTCCGCAAAAAAGATCGTAACGGCGGGCTTGTAGAGCTAAAATTGTCCCCATGGCCGTTACGATCCTTTTCCATTACTGCCCTGCCCCGCCGCCTTGGCGGAGTTCATCCAGACTTTTGAACTCGTATCCCTGGCGCCGGGCTTCATCAATGATGGAGCCCAAAGCCGCCGCGTTGTCCTTGGACACGGAATGCAGCAGAATCACCGCGCCGGGATGCAGTTGAGAGACCACTTGCCGGTATGCGTAATCTGCGCCTCTTTGGGCCTTGACATCCCAATCCTTGTAGGCCACCGACCAAAATACGTTGGTGTACCCCAGCTCTTTCGTCACCCGCAGCGTTCTGTCGCTGAAAATGCCGCGGGGCGGCCGCAGGTATTTCATCTCCTGACGGCCGGTCACCTTCGCCGTCTCCTGCTTGACGCGTTCCAGTTCGTCGCGGATTCGCTCGTCGGAAATCGTGGTCATATCCGGATGGCTCCAGGAATGATTTCCGATAAGATGCCCTTCGGCAACCATCCGCTTTAACAGCTCGGGCTGATCCTTCACATAATGTCCGGTGACGAAAAAAACGGCCGGCACCTTCTTCGCCTTCAGCGTGTCGAGAATCGGCGCGGTATACCCGTTTTCATAACCGTTGTCGAACGTGAGAAACAATTCCTTCAGGGAGGTATCGCCGAGAAAAATTGCCCCATGTTTATCGACGATCTCTTTGAAACCCTCCTCGTTAATCGAAGGAAGACTTCCGTTTACGCTTTTTTTGAACCCGAAATGATGGGGCGAATCGGCGTTAACGGTTTGCGGTACCGCGGGGCCAAGCAGCATGCCGACCATTACCGCACAGATCAAGGCCAATCTCACAGAGCATTCTCTCCTTATTCTCCAAAATCCTAGCTGCAGCGCTCTCGTTTACTATTGCCTGTACTGCGGGAAATATACAACTCGCTTTTGGGCCGGCCGGGCCCCTCGCACCGCAACTTTAATTGCCCTGCTGTCTGCCCGCCGAACCGGACAGTTCGCTGTGCCGGTACCCGTACAGCACATACACCAATAACCCGAAAATCATCCAAACGAGGAAGGCGATCCAAGTTATCCGCGGCAGGCTGGTTAACAAATAGCCGCAGGTCAACACGGCCAGCAGCGGGATCCAGGGCACCAGCGGCACTTTGAACGAGCGGGGCAAGTCCGGGCGGGTCCGGCGCAAAATGACAACCCCGAGCGATACCGTAATAAAGGCAAAAAGCGTACCGATGCTGACCAAATCGGCGAGCCGGCCGAGCGGAATCAGACCGGCCAACACCGCGACCGCGATGCCGGTCGTCCAGATGCTGACGGAAGGTACCCCGGTCCGGGGATGCAGCCGGGCCAGCTTCCCGGGAAGCAATCCGTCCCGCCCGATCGCGTACAGGAGCCGGCTTTGACCGAACAGCAGCACAAACAGCACGGTCGTTATACCGACGATGGCTCCCAGCGAAATAAAGCCGGCCGCCCAATTCTGGTCGATATACTGCAGGGCGAAGGCGACCGGATTTTTGACGTTCAGCTGCGAATACGGAACGATCCCGGTAAGCACCGCCGTGACGAGGACGTACAGCAGCGAGCAAATCGCCAGCGACCAGAGGATGCCGCGCGGCAGATCCTTCTGCGGGTTCCGCACCTCCTCGGCGGCTGTGGCGACGGCATCAAAGCCGAGATAAGAAAGGAAGGCCGTCGCCGCCCCGGTAACGACGCCGCTGAATCCAAACGGCATGAACGGCGTCCAGTTGCCCGGCTTCACGTAAAAGGCGCCGACAACGACAAACAACGCGATCACGGCGATTTTGACAATGACCATGATCGAGTTCAGCCGCGACGACTCCTTCGATCCGCGGGATACGATAAACGTAAGCAGCAGCACGATCAAAACGGCGGGAACGTCGACATAGGTCCCGGCTTTAGGATCAAAGGCGCTGCTGATCGCATGCGGCAGGGCTATGCCAAACCCGGCGGCAAGGCCCTGAAAATACCCCGACCAGCCGCTGGCCACCATAGAAGCGGCAAAACCGTATTCCAGCATCAAGTCCCAGCCGAGAATCCAGGCGACAAGCTCCCCGAAGGTAGCGTAGCTATAGGTGTAGGCGCTCCCCGACACGGGAACCATCGACGCGAATTCGGCATAACACAGCGCGCAAAAGGCGCAGATGATCCCGGCCAGAATAAAGGAAAGAATAAGTCCCGGCCCGGCATGCTGCGCCGCCGCAACACCGGTGAGCACGAAGATGCCCGTCCCGACGACGCATCCGATGCCAAGCATGGTTAAATCAAAGACGCCAAGCTCTTTTTTGAGCGTGGTGCCGGCCGCGTTTTTCTCCGCAAGCATGGAGGTTATCGATTTTTTTCTGAATAAATGCATTTAGGCTCTGTCCCCTAATTCAAATTTAAGACACCCATCCGGCAATTATAGAGTCCCCGTGCGGTACGGACAAGCGCAAATATTGCCGGTTGCGCCTTTAATTTCGAACATTTCAGGAAATATTATCCCGGGCCCCCCGTTAACTCCTGCTGCGCAAAGCGGATCCACTCCCTCGTCGCAAAGGACAAATAGCGGTCGTCCCGCCAGACGATGCCCAGCTTCCAGGGGATGATCGGCTTTACCAGCGGAATGATCCTTACGCGCTCGTCATCCACCTCGCGGCAGATCGTTTCCGGCAGCAGCGTGATGCCGAGGCCGACCGCGACCATTTCGCTGATAAGGTCCCATTGCGAGCTCTCGTAAATGACATGCGGCTGAAATCCGGCCTTGGCGCATTCGTTAATGATCCGGTCATGCAGCGTAAAATCCTCCCGGAACAGGACGAACCCGTCCTGGGCCAGTTCGGACAGTTCCGCCGCCTGCCGCTCCGCAAGCGGGTGGGACGGGTGCACGACCAGGTTGAGCTTCTCTTCCACGAACGGAAAACTGCTTAATTCCTCCGCCGTCGCCGGCAGCACGATAACGCCGACATCAAGCGCCCCGCCGACCACATCCGACTCCACCTTTTTGGCCCCGTCCTCAAACAGCTGGATCGAAATGTCCGGATATTTCTGATGAAACTGCCCGATCACTTTCGGAAAAAAACTCGATCCCACCATCGGGGGAAGTCCGATCCGGATATGCCCTTTTTTCAAATTCCGCAGGTCGTCCAGCTCCGCCACCAGGTTTTGGAACGAGGTGACGATTTGCTGCGCTTGTCCCACTATGATTTGACCGGCATCGGTGAGCACGATTTTTTTGCCGACCCGATCGAACAAAACGACGCCCAGTTCGTCCTCCATGCTTTTGATCGTCTTGCTGATGGTCGGCTGGGTGATATACAGCGCTTCGGCCGCTTTCGTAAAGCTTTTGAACCGGGCAACCTCGATCAAATATTGCATTTGCCGAATATCCAAATTTGGAGACACTCCTTTCACAACCTATCGATAGCCAATTGGAATGTTATTCATTCAGTATATTCATTTTACCCATGAAAACAATCGGTGTAATATTTTCATTATCAACGACGCAAAACCGACAGGAAGGAGCTTCCGTTCACCATGAACACGATGAAAATAATGAAAACGGCCGGCAAGGGCGTATTTCAAGTAGCGATTTTATTTTTATTCACCTTTGTCATGAACGAGGTTGCAAAGCTGCTTCATCTGCCGGTACCCGGCTCGATTTTGGGCATTTTCGTGTTGTTTGTCCTTCTGAAAACCAACATCGTCAAGCTGGCGTGGATCGAACAAGGCGCAAACTGGCTGCTCGCCGAGCTGCTGCTGTTCTTTATTCCGTCCGCCGTTGGCATTATGAAATATATGCCGCTGCTGGAAAGCGAAGGCGTGCGGATTTTGATCGTCGTCATTTTCAGCACCTTGATCGTCATGATCAGCTCGGGGCTTGTCGCCTCCCGCATTTCCAAACGAAAGGAGCGTCACAGCTCATGATCACCGGTTTGCTTAGCCTTGTTTTTACATTGGTGATTTATTATCTGGCCAAACGGCTGTACAAAATCCGGCCTAAAGTTTATTTGTCCCCACTGCTGATTACGCCGCTGTTTCTGGTCATCGGCCTGATGTGGGCGCAGATTCCTTACGAAACTTACCAGGCCGGGGGAAAATGGCTTAGCACGATGCTGCAGCCCGCCACCGTCGCTTTTGCCGTTCCGCTATATAAATACTACAATGTTCTGAAAAAACACGCGGTGGAAATTCTCATCAGCGTACTGACCGGTTCGGTGGTGGCGATGTTCTCTTCGGCCTTCCTGGCCGAGTGGCTGCATCTGGACAACGATCTGATCACAAGCCTGATCCCCCGTTCGATTACGACGCCGATCGCTATGAACGTCTCCCAGGTCATCGGCGGCGTGCCGAATATTACGGCCGTCTTCGTCATTATTACCGGCCTGCTCGGAACGATGCTCGGGCCGCTGGTCGTGAAGCTGTTCCGCATCGAAAACGAGGTGGCGCGCGGCGTATTGTTCGGCACGAGCGCCCACGGCACCGGAACGTCCAAAGCGTTTGAGCTAAGCTCGCTGACCGGCACGATCTCCAGCATCTCCATGATTTTGGCCGCCTTGTTCACGTTGGGCGCCGCCCCGATGCTGATCTCGCTGCTGCAATAATGCAATAACCTTACGGTTCCTCCAAACTCAACATATAGTTTTCTCTTGAACCTCCGCCTTGGGCGGGGGTATTTTTTTGCGCGGTAAGTCTTTGCCTTGCGGCTTCCACCGACGGCCGGCTTTTCGCCCGTTTATGCCGAGTCAACATTTGGCCGGCATCATTTAAAACTGTACTTGAAATACTAACAGTTAGGCTTTATACTGTGATCGAGATCATTTTATAAAGAAAGGATGATTTTGGATATGAGTACGGCAGAGACAGTAAATCTGAACGATTTTTATACGGTACTTCGGGAAAGACATTCGGTTCGCGCTTACGACCCGTCGGTGAAAATCTCCCGGGAAGAACTGAAGGAAATGCTGGAGCTTTCGCTTTCCGCTCCTTCCTCTTCCAATTTGCAGCCTTGGCGGTTTTTGGTGATTGACGAAGACGAGCTGAAGCAAAAGCTGCTGCCGATCGCCAACAACCAGCAGCAGGTCGTGGAAGCTTCCGCCGTTATCGCGGTGCTTGGCGACCTGAAGTCCTATGAGCAGGCCGATGCGATTTACAGCCAGTCCGTGGCGATGGGCGCAATGACCGAAGAGGTGAAAACCAATTTTGTCGAACGTTTGCAGCAAATGTACGGAGGTTTGGGAGACGAGCGGCTCCATCAGGTCAACTTGCTCGACGCCGGTCTGATCTCCATGCAGCTGATGCTGATCGCCAAAGCGAAAGGCTACGACACCGTGCCGATGGCCGGATACAATCCGGAAAAATTCGCCGAGGTCTTCGAAGTTCCGGAAACGCTCAAGCCGATCCTCCTCATCGCCATCGGCAAAGCGGCCAAACCGGCTCATGCCACACCGCGCCTGGGCGTAGATCAAGTGACGTCCTGGAACTCGTTCCAATCCTGATAAGCAAACAAAAAGCGGAGAACCGAAAGGTTCTTCCGCTTTTTTTATGCCCGGATGGCTGCCCCTATTTTTTCGAAATTCCCAGCCGGTTTGGCCGCCGTTTGGCGCATACTATATCAGGTCATTTGCTTTTTTTCTGCATAAGTCCGCGGCTTGAGCGGCCGCTCGGCGAAGTTGATCTCAATTGCTCATGAAGTTGATCTATAATTAGCTTTGTTTAAAGCTTACATAGATATTACAATAAAGGTCATAAAAAACGTGAAAAGTAGAACATGTTTTTAGCGAGAAAGGGTGGATCCAAATGGCGATTACACAGCAAAACGAGGCACTGGAACAAGCCAGCCGCTATGTGGCTGAAGTTTATGAAGCCGTTCAAAAACGCAATCCGGGAGAACACGAATTCCATCAAGCGGTGAAGGAGATTTTGGATTCGCTGGTTCCGGTGTTTGCCAAACATCCGAAATACCAGGAAAGCGGCATCCTCGAAAGAATCGTGGAGCCGGAGCGTTTGATCAGCTTCCGCGTTCCGTGGGTGGACGATCAGGGCAAAGTACGGGTTAACCGCGGCTTCCGCGTGCAATTCAACAGCGCGATTGGGCCTTACAAAGGCGGGCTGCGCTTTCATCCGTCGGTAAATGCCAGCATCATTAAATTCCTCGGCTTCGAGCAAATTTTCAAAAATTCGCTGACCGGCTTGCCGATCGGCGGCGGGAAAGGCGGCTCGGATTTCGATCCCAAAGGCAAATCGGAGCTGGAGGTCATGAGATTCACCCAGAGTTTTATGACCGAGCTGGCCAAATACATCGGTCCCGACATGGATGTGCCTGCCGGAGATATCGGCGTAGGTGGACGGGAAATCGGCTACATGTTCGGCCAGTACAAACGGCTTTACGGCAGTGAAACCGGCGTGTTGACGGGGAAAGGCCTGACGTACGGCGGCAGCCTGACGCGCACCGAAGCAACGGGGTACGGCCTGGTGTACTTCACGGCGGAAATGCTGGCCAGCAAAGGCGAAACCTTTGAAGGCAAAACGGTCGTCGTTTCCGGTTCCGGCAACGTTTCGATCTACGCCATCGAAAAAGCGCAGCAGCTGGGAGCCAAGGTGGTCGCGTGCAGCGATTCGAACGGTTACGTGTACGATCCGAACGGCATCGACCTGAAAACGGTCAAACGGTTGAAGGAAGTCGAAAGAAAACGGATTAAGGAATACGTGAACGAGCATCCGGGTGCGGAATACCATGAGGGCTGCCGCAACATCTGGAGCATCCCTTGCGATATCGCCCTGCCGTGCGCGACACAAAACGAAATCGATGAAGCTGCGGCAAAGCAGCTCGTCGCCGGAGGCGTGAAATTCGTCGCCGAGGGCGCCAACATGCCTTCGACGCTGGAAGCGATCGAGGTGTATCTGAACAGCGGAGTATATTTCGGCCCGGCCAAAGCGGCCAATGCCGGCGGCGTCGCGGTCTCCGCCCTGGAAATGGCGCAAAACAGCGCGAGATTGTCCTGGACCTTCGAGGAAGTGGACGAAAAGCTCAAAGGCATCATGAAGAACATCTATGCCAATAGTGTAAAAGCCGCCGAAGAGTTCGGCCATCCCGGAAACCTGGTGGTCGGCTCCAACATCGCCGGCTTCCTGAAAGTCGCCGACGCGATGCTGGCGCATGGGGTAGTTTAAATAGAATAAAACCAAAAAAAGCGCCCGGGATCTAATGTCCCGGGCGCTTTTTTTCGCTAGAGCCAGGCTAAATTAATAAGCCAGGGCGTCCAGAGCTTTAATGTGCGACAAATAGCGGATGTTGCTCGCTTCTTTCATCATCGTGGCCGGCAGACCGCGCAGCTCGGTGTTGTTGGCGCCGATCGTCGCTACGGCGTCCTTGCGGCCAAGGCTGGCCAGCGTACCGGAGTTGACCGGTTCGAACCCTTCCATCTTTTTGCCGCGCAAGAAAGCGAACAGGTTGTAGCCGGTCAGCTCGCCCATTTGCCAGGCGATTTGCGCCGTCGGCGGATACGGGCGGCCGTCAGGTCCCATAAATACCGCGCTGTCGCCGACCACAAACACGTCCGGATGGGAAACGGACTGCAAGAATTGGTTGACCGAAGCGCGTCCGCGGTTCACTTCCAGGCCGGACTCGCCCACGAGCGGATTGCCTTGCACGCCGCCTGTCCAGACGAAAGTGTTGGCCACGATTTTTTGGCCGTCCTTCAAATCGATTACATTGCCCGCGACATTCGTCACCGGCAACCCGGTCAAAAATTTCACGCCGCGTTTCTCCAGGCTCGCCGTCGCGCGTTCGATCAAAGAATCCGGCAACACCGGCAAAATCTTCGGCCCCGCTTCCACGAGCAGCAGTTTGATCGCCTCGCGGTCCACGCCGTATTTCTTCGTCAGCTTCGGCAGCTGGTCGGCGATTTCCCCAACCAGCTCGACGCCGGTCAAACCGCCGCCGCCGATCAGGATCGTGGCGTCCGCTTCATTGCCGGACTTGGCATACTCGCTGATCCGCTCCTCGATATGCTTGTAAATCGCGTTGGCGTCGTAGGCCGATTTCAGCACCATGCTGTGCTCCTCCAGACCCGGGATGCCGAAGTAGGCCGTTTTGCTGCCAAGCCCGACCACCAGCGCGTCATAAGTCAGGGTCGAACCGTCGGAAAGCTTAATTTCTTTATTATCCACCGAAAAGCTCTTGACCGTGGCGATACGCAGATCGATGTCTTTTCCTTTAAACAGCTTATCCAGCGGCAGCGCCACCGCCCGTTCGGAAATGCTGCCGGCAGCCAGACGATGCAGCTCCGTAATGATCTGATGCGTCGGATATTGGTTAACGACCGTCACCTGCGCTTCCGATCTGTCCATATATTTGCGAACGGTCAAAGCGCTAAGCACGCCGCCGTAACCGGCACCTAAAATTACAATTTCTTTTGCCATGGTTATTATCCTCCGTTATTTTTGTTGACTGTCGCGTGCGCCAGAGACTTGAAGATAAGCATTCACAAAGCGAAACAGCTTTTGCGCCTGCGGATCCTTAAGCATTCTAAGCAGACCGAACAAGCCGATTACCTCCTGGCTCTCTTCAGCCCGATCTCTGGCTTCGATGACGTTGGCGGCTACTTTCTTCACCGTGCCCACCACCGGTCCGGCCACCTCCGCGAAACCGCCGACCATGTCGTTTTTCAGCACTTCGTCCGTCGACAGTGATTTGAAAAAATCATACGATTTGGTCAGCGCGCCGACCATTTCCGTTAATTTAGGAAGCTGCTCTACCAGCACGCTCAAGGATTCCTGAACTTCCGGCTTCAACAGCTGCTCCAGAAGTTCACGCTCCTGCTGCCCGGCAGACAAGGCGCCGCCTTGCTCCGTCTTCGTTTCGGCAATTGTTTCTGACATTTCCGATTCTCCTTTGCAATAGATCTTAAGTACTTGCTTGTTCCTTAGTGTTCCAACCTTCTCTTACTCCAACCATTTTTGGTTAGTGAAAAAAGGCACATCTCAACCTGCAACAATCCCAATAAATTGTACCACATTTTCTACAAAAAAGGACCATGAAAGTGATTATTTTCACGGTCCTTAATTATTAAAAATTTTTCGGTTCGCTTAGGATATATAACCCAGCGCCTGGGGCGAAAGCTCCTTCAGGAACTCATAAAACAGCTTCTCCGTCGGCGCCATTTCGCGCCCCGCCGGAACGATGACCCCGACATCCCGGGTGACCTGCGGTTCATTGATCGGCACCGTCACAATCGTCGGCGGAATCTGCTCGCTTAAGGCGATTTCCGGCAGCAGCGTCAGGCCAAGGCCCGCGGAAACCAGCCCTTTGATGGCATCCAGATCGTCCCCTTCAAAAGCGACCTTGGGCTGAAACCCCAAATTGGCGCAAGCCCTCACCACGATATCGCGCAGGATGAAACCTTTGGGAAACAAGACAAACACATCGTTTTTCAAATCGCTTAGTTTCAAAGAGGGCTGGTCGGCCATAGAGTGTCCGGCGGGAAGGAGCGCCACGAATTTTTCCCGGAACAAAATCTCGCCGTTGATTTGCGGTTCCTGCTGCGGCACCGGCCCCATCACCGCCAGGTTGATCTCCCCTTCGACGACCCAGTCCATCAATTCTTTGTACGAGCCGTGCTGCAGTTGAAAATGGACATACGGGTACTTTTTGCGGAAAGCCGAAACGACCGCCGGAACCATCCGCGCCGCCAAGCTGCTGGGGAAGCCGATCCGCACGGTCCCCCGCTCGGGATCCAAATATTCTTCGATCTCCTGACGGGCATGGTCGATGACTTTCATCAGCTGCTCCATCTGGTTTAAAAACTGCCGGCCGATCGGCGTCAGCTTGACTTTGCGCCCTTCATGAATAAACAAGTCCACGCCCAGCTCCGCTTCCAGCTTGAAAATTTGCCGGCTTACCGCCGATTGCGAAACGTGCAGAGCGTAGGATGCCTCAGTCACATGCTCAAGTTTGGCCACTTCGATGAAATATTGGATTTGCCTCAGTTCCATGCCACACCCTCCCTATTCCAGACGCCTCAGAAAAACCGGATTCACCTGTTTCGTGAAAAAGCCTTCTCCTAAGCCGTCAGCAGCCTTTGGCGCACTTGCCCGCAGCAAGCGATGCTCTACCGCCGGCAGGCCATTTAAATGGCTCCACCATTAAATCATTAAACTATTAAACCATTAGATTATTAACCCATTAAATCCCTTACATTCCGTGTAAATATATTAATCTCCATTATATAAGGGAAGCGACCGAAACGGAAGCATAGACTTCAGGAAAAAGCGCTGGAAACATAAGAAAATACCTGCATAATTTGCAGGCACTAGGACCAGGCTGCCGGAAAACGCCAGCGGAATGCGGCGGGGTGCCGCGAATGCTGCGAACTTCAACGGAATGTTGCGGGACGCGGCGAACTTCAGCGGGATTATACGGAATGCTGCGGAACTTCGGTTGGATTCCAGCCAAATCCAGCGAGTTTCAGCGGAATGCGGTTGAATGCGGCGAAATTTCGGTGACTTTAGCGAAACTCAACAAACTCCGGCGGACTCTAGCGAACTCGGTGAACTCCAACAGAAACCATAAGAGCAAAAAATGACGTTATTCCGGCGATATCGATCAATTTGAAAAAAATAAAGGCAATTTATGCCGCTATTTTCTCGAATCGTGAAGAAATATCCCCGTTTCGCACCATTCATAAGAAAATAAGGACAAAGAATGCCGCTAATGGGATGGATATGCCGGGGGGGCAGGAGAATAAGAACAAAAAGTGACGTTATTTGAAGGCCGACGGTCCTCGTCATTCCGGAAGCCGGCTGCTGTCAAACATACTTCCCAAGCCGAGCTGTTTTAGCTAGCTCAAAACTAAAAACGGCGCTTGACGATCAGAAAGACGCGGCCTCTCGGGCGAGCCGTCATTCTTACGGTTGCCAGCGCCGTTATTTCGGCATAATGTGACCAAAACAAAATTTAACGGTTGCCATAAAGCTAATTTTTGCTTTTTTCCGCGGATTCGAGCCTTTTTCACCCAAGTAAGCGCCGTTGCAACCGTTAGAAATTGAAACCCCCGCTTTTCAGCTAAATAACGGCTATCACAACCGTTAGCGAAAGACCCAAGCCCCCGGATGCCGAACCCGCTAACTCCAATAACGAATGAATCGAATGAAGTGGTAAGCAGCCGGTCTTGCCATTGCTACATCCGGTATTTGATGCTGCCGCCGGAGTCCCTCGACATACAGCCTATAACCGCTGCCAAGCCGTTAATCCGGCCGGTCCAAGCGGTATAGATTGCGGTAGCGCGGTTCAGACTTCATCAGTTCGGCGTGGGTGCCCCGCATCAGGATGCGGCCATGCTCCATAAAAATAATCTCGTCCATCTTCTCCGCGCCGACCAGATGGTGCGTCACCCAGATGAGCGTTTTGCCCTGCGTCGTGCGGAAGATCGTCGCCAGCAGCTCACGCTCCGTGCGCGGATCGAGCCCTACGGTCGGCTCATCGAGGATGAGCACGGGCGTGTCCTGCAGCAAGATCCGCGCCAGCGCCACGCGCTGCCGTTCGCCGCCGGAGAAACGCTGGCCCGTTTCGCGCATCGGCGTGTTCAGGCCCTCCGGCAGCGCCGAGATCAGCGGGCCCAGCTGCGCAGCTTGCGCGGCCCGGCGGATCTCCTCGTCCGCAGCCTCCGGCCGGGCGAGCCTGATGTTGTTCGCCACCGTCGTGTCGAACAGATGCGGGCTCTGATTCAGAACGGACACGTACTCCGGCATCCGTTCGCCTAAGGCCGCGGCGGGGACGCCGTTAAACGTCACCGTTCCATCGCTTGGGGCAAGCGCCCCCTGGATCAGCTTCAGCAGCGTCGACTTGCCCGCGCCGCTGCGGCCGATCACGGCAACCCGCTTGCCCTGCGGGATGTCCAGCGACACACCGTCCACGGAAATGGCGCCGCCCGCCGCATACGCGAAGCGCACGCCCTGCAGCCGAATGTGGACGGCTTGAGCAGCCTCCGGGGCCGTGGCGCGGGATCCCCCGCTCCCGCTGGCAACGCCCGTTCCGCCAGCGTCCTGCCGCTGCTCACCGCCGGAGTGCTCGATCCGCGCCAGCCGCGCCAACGACACGCCGTACTGCGGGATACGCTCCACCGCGTCCGAGACGGGCAAAAACGCATCCGCCAGCGGGAACACGATCAGCACGAACGCGGCGATCAGCGTGGCGTCGATCTGCCCGGCCGCGGCCTGCCCGCCGGCCCAGTACACCATCGAGACGACGGCGAGGCCGACGACCGACTGGCCGAACAGGCTCCGCCAGCGCGCCCATGCCCGCAGCTTGCGGTCTTTGCGGGCCACGGCCGCCTCATCCCGCTCGTACGAGGCCAGGAATTCGTCCGCCCGGCCGCTGATCACCCAATCGCCGATGCCCATGACGGCGTCGGTCAAGGTCCGGTACAGCCCGCCACGCTCGCGTTTGACCTCTTCGTTGGTCCGCCGGGTCAGCCGCAGCGTCACATAAGGCAGCACCGCCACCAGAACAAAAATGTACCCCGCCAGCAACAAAGCGAACGTCACATCAAAAAATCCCATCGCAATTACGGCCGCAGCATACAAAATCAAAGCGACCAGGCTCGGGAACACGGTGCGGATATATACGTTTTGCAGCTGTTCGATATCGTCGGCCAGCGCTCCGAGAATGTCGCCCGTCCGATAACGGGAACGGATAAAGAGCGCTTGAGGCTCCAATATCCGATACAAGCGTACCCGCATCCGGGCCAAAATCCGCAGCACCGTGTCATGGCCGACCAACCGCTCGACATAGTGGATGACCGCCCGGCCGATCCCAAACGTGCGCACGCCGACGATCGGCACGTACACCAGCAAAATATTGTAAGGCTGCAGCGCCGACTTCGAGATCAGAAAACCGGAAGTAAACATCAGCATGCCGGCGGAGAGCAGCGTAAGCACGCCGAAGAGCAAATAAAGGGCAAACCGTCCGCTGTATAAACGAAAATAAGGGCCAATCCAAGACTCCCGCTTCATCCGATCTCCTCCCGCTGCGCCGCAACCATGCGGTAATAAGCGCCCCGTTTCTTCATCAACTCGCCATGCGTTCCCGTTTCCGCCACCCGGCCCTGCTCCATCACGATAATGCGGTCCATCTCCCGCATCCAATGCAGGCGGTGGGTGGCCAGCAATACGAGCTTGCCTTCAAACAAAGGCAGCATCGTATTCTTCAATTCATATTCCGTCTCGATGTCCAAATGGGCCGTCGGCTCGTCGAGCAAAATGATCGGCCGTTTGCTGACTAAAGCCCGGGCCAGCGCCACGCGCTGCTCCTGGCCGCCGCTCAGCGTCCGCCCGCCGCCGCCGATCGGCTCGTCCAGCCCGCCGGGCAAGCTGCGCGCCAATTCCCCGAGCCCGGCCGCCACCGCCGCCCGCTCCACGTCCCCGCGCGACGCCCCGGGCGCATGAAAGCTTATATTATCGGCCAGGCTGCCGCTGAAAATATACGGACGCTGCGGAATATAAGTGATTTGCTCCCGCCAGCCCGCGGCCGTCAAGTCGCCCAGCGCGCTGCCGTTCAGCTCAAAGCCGCCGGATGTCGGCCGCAAAAACCCGCCGATCACGTCGATCAGCGTCGACTTTCCGGCTCCGCTTTCGCCGATGATGCCGATTTTGCCCATGCCGCGAAGCGACAGCCGGACGTCCTCCAGCGAGGCCATGGCCTCCCGCTCATGAATCACGCCCACGCCATGCAAGGCCAGCGTACTGTCCGCCGTCCACGCCCAGGCCACGCCTTCCGGCACCGGCGCCGCCTTAGACGCCTCCTCCTCCGCCGCCGTGATGATCGCCTGCATCGCTTCTCCGGCTTCTTTCCCGTCCAGGGTGGCATGGAAATCCGCCCCGACCATCCGCACCGGCAGGAAATACTCCGGCGCCAAAATCAGCACGGTCAGCGCGGGCAGCAGCAGCATTTCCCCGTTCACCAGCCGCAGCCCGAGGCTGACCGCCACCGAAGCGACCGACAGCATCGTAAAGAAGTCGAGCGCAAACGAAGACAAAAAGGCGACCCGCAGCGTGCGCATCGTCGCCGAGCGGTAGGAATCGCTCACCCGGGCGATCGAGTTCTGATGCGATTTGCTGCGCCCGAGGAATTTCA
Organism: Paenibacillus sp. FSL R5-0527; assembly: GCF_038008055.1. Lineage (NCBI taxonomy): Bacteria > Bacillati > Bacillota > Bacilli > Caryophanales > Paenibacillaceae > Paenibacillus > Paenibacillus sp. FSL R5-0527. The sequence goes on from NZ_JBBOYI010000001.1 coordinate 76,446, forward strand.
GCGTCTCCAGACCGCGCAGCGAATCGACGAAATGGTTCGCCAACACGCGGTACGATTTGAGCTGCCGCTCCGTTTGCTTCCGCGCCGCCAGCCCGAGCAAAATCATAAACGCGATCAAAATCGGCATCGTGATCGTCAGGATAACCCCGGAAGCGAGATCCAGCTTATAAACGTAAGCCAAAATCAGCACCGGCGTCAGCCCGGTCGCCAGCATCCGCGGCAGAAACAGCTCCAGGTAATTGCGGAATTTGGCCACGCCCTCCAGCACCAGGGTCACCAGGTTCCCTGTGCCTTCGGTTCCAGTGAACCGCGGACCCAGCTGAAACAGCTTCTCCAGCACCTGCTTCCGCAGGTCCCGCCCCGTCTCTTCCGCAAAGCGGTAGGCCGTCTTCTGCATCGTCAGCGCGCAAATTTGCCGCACCATAAAAGCAAGCAGGAACAAACCGGCCCCGCCGGCTTGTTCCTGCAGCTTGGCGCCGGCAAACAGGGCGGAGACGATCTCCGCCAGCCATTTAGCCTGCCCGATGATTGCGATGCTCTGAAGCAGGGTCAGCAGGGCCATGATCGCCATGACCGGCCGCACCCCTTGAAATTTCATCAAACCGCGTCCCATTAATATTCCAAATGCTCCTTCTCGTGTACGCGTTTATGGAAAACGAAATAACTCCAAATTTGGTACCCCAGCACAAACGGCAGCAGGGTTAAAGACACGATCGTCATGACCTTCAGCGAATACGGCCCGGAAGACGCGTTCTGGATCGTCAGGGAAAACGTCTCGCTGATCGAGCTGACCATGACGCGCGGGAACAACCCGATAAACACCGCCGCGATCGATAAGGCGATCATCGTTCCGGTCATGCCGAACGCCCAGCCGTCTTTTTGCTTGAAGATAAACCATCCCCCCAGCACAAAGGCGATAACGCCGAGCAACCCTACCAGCCCGAGCACTAAGCCGCGGACTTGGAACACGTCCGTCTGGAAGTAGGTCAACACGCCGAACAGTACGAACAATACGGCGAGCGGAATCAGCATTTTATGCGCCAGCTTGCGGGCCCGCTCCCGCAAGCTTCCCGTCGTGCGCAGCGAGGCGAACAGCAGGCCGTGCACAAGGCACAGCACCACGACCGTAATACCGCCGACCAGCGTGTAGACGTTCACCATATCGAACAGGCCGGCCTTCATTTCCATGTCCCCGTCGATCGGCAGGCCTTTCATCAGACCGGCGAACACCACGCCGAGCAGGAACGGCGGCAGCAGGCTGCCGAGAAAAATCGCGGCATCCCAGGTCGACTTCCATTTCTCGCTGCCGACCTTGCCGCGGAATTCAAAGGCGACCCCGCGGGCGATCAGCGCCAGCAGCAGCACGACAAGCGGGGTGTAATAGCCACTGAACATCGTGGCGTACCAGTTCGGAAACGCGGCGAACATCGCGCCGCCCGCCGTCAGCAGCCACACCTCGTTGGCATCCCAAAACGGTCCGATCGAGTTGATCAGCACGCGGCGCTCCATATCATTTTTTGCCAAAAACCGGGTGCTCATTCCGATGCCGAAATCAAAACCTTCCAAAAAGAAGAATCCGATGAACAACACCGCGACAAGGATAAACCACAGCTCATTAAGAGACAGCATGATAACCCTCCTTACCAAATGGATCCGTCGAATGGTCGGCACCGGCGCCGTCCTCATTCGGCCCTTTCTTGATAACTTTAACGAACAGGTAGGCCATCACCGCTCCAAGCACCGCGTAAATCAGCGTGAACGCGATCAGGGAGAACAAAATTTGCCCGCCGGTGACGCTCGGCGATACGCTGTCCTTCGTCTGCATCAGGCCGAATACCGTCCACGGCTGACGGCCGATTTCCGTCATGATCCAGCCGGACGTATTGGCGATAAACGGCAGCGAGATCGACCACAGCATCGCGCGGTAGAACCATTTGTTCGGACGGTCCAGCTTTTTGCGCCAAGCGAGATACGTCCCGTAAAGTCCAAGCAGGATCATCAGACAGCCGGCGGCGATCATGATCCGGAAGCTCCAGAAGGTCGTCCGCACCGGCGGAATATAATCCCCAGGCCCATATGATTGTTCATATTCGGCCTGAAGCTCGTGCATTCCTTTTACTTCGCCGGAAAATTTACTGTAAGACAGGAAGCTGAGCAGGTAAGGGATTTTGATTTCAAAGTCGTTTTTCCCGTTGCCCGAATCGATGTGCGCGTACAGCGTCCACGGCGCCGGGTCGCCGGATTTGCCCCACAGGCCTTCGGATGCGGCCATTTTCATCGGCTGCGTTTTGACCAGATACTGCGCTTGCTGATGGCCGAACAGCGCCGTGGCGAACGAAGCGATTAAAGCAACGATGATGCCGATCGTAAACGATTTTTTGAAAAAGGACGTATCCTGGCGTTTCAGCAGCTTATACGCGCTGACCCCGGCGATCATAAACGCTCCTGTGGCAAACGCGCCAAGCACGGTATGCGGGAATTCCACCCACAGCTGGCCGTTGCCGATCAGCGCAAAGAAGTCGTTCATTTCCGCACGGCCGTTATTGATTTCAAACCCGACCGGGCGCTGCATGAACGAGTTGGCCGCCAAAATCCAGAACGCCGATACCGTCGTCCCCAGAGCCACCAGCCAAATGCACAGCAGATGCACCTTCTTGGACAGGCGATCCCAGCCGAAGATCCACAGTCCGATAAAGGTCGATTCCATAAAGAAGGCGAACAGCGCTTCCACCGCGAGCGGCGCGCCGAACACATCCCCTACGAACCGCGAGTAATCGGACCAGTTCATTCCGAACTGGAATTCCTGAAGAATCCCCGTTACGACCCCGACCGCAAAGTTGATCAGGAACAGTTTTCCCCAGAATTTGGCCATCCGTTTGTACTCTTCTTTTCCCTTTACGACGTACATCGTCTCCATGATCGCGATCAGGACGACTAGGCCGATGGACAGAGGCACAAAGAAGAAATGGAAAATCGTCGTGACCGCAAACTGAAGCCGTGCAAGCAGAATCGGATCCAACATTTCATTCCCCTACTTTCGAATAATTATTATCTAATGTGAATTCTAGCACTCATTGATGAAAACGAACGCCGAAAAAATAATAATTTTGTGACAGAAATCACATGATGTATGTCACAAAGGTGAAATTGGAGCCGAAAACCCGCGCCATTACTGGACTTTTTAAATGCCACAAAAAGTTTGACATTATTGTGAATGAGATCACTTCCTATCGTCCAGCAGATGCCGGACCGTCAATATCGGATGCCGCAACAGCATTTTCGGTCCGGCGTAAGCCATGATTTTGCGGATTTTGTCCCGCTGTTTGGGCGCATAGCAGTGGACCGGACACGCCCGGCAGGTCGTTTTGTCTTCGCCGAACCGGCAGCGGGCGAGCCGCTCCAACGCGTATCGGTGCAGCTCCGCGCATTCCGGGCACAGGCCGGGTTCGCTTCCGGCGGCGGCTTCGTCCCGGCCGGTCCGTTCCCGGCGGCTATGCCGGCGCCGGCAATAAAGGGAAATCATCAGGGCCACCGTCGCCTTCTCGCGGCGGATCCGCGGCCCTTCTTTTTCCGATTGCATCCTTCCAACCTTCAATACTCCGCCCTCCCTTTTGCGAGCGTTCCGGGAGCAAACACTTTTCGCCACCCCAGCCAAATCGCGATGATCAGCAATAACGCATAGACGATAACGCCAAACGGAACCGTGGTCGCCGCCCAATGCAGTAGTCCCATGCCGCCAAGCAGGAACATAAGCGGCAGTAACTTCAATCCTTCGCTTTGCTGCGTGGCCTCAAACGGTTCCGAGAAGGGAAGCCCTTTGCGCAAATAGGCGAAGCACAGGATGGCGAACAATTGCAGCGCCAGGCCGGTAACGACCAGGTCGGGAATGATATGCGCCCCGAACAACAGGACGAAAATCAGGCCTTCCAGCACGAACAAAGGCAGCAGCAGCCGAACCAGACAAGCCAGCAGCGCCCCCTTGTATACCGGCCCCTCCTCCCGGATCGGCAGCACCCGGTAAATCCAGGCGGCCTTGTGTTTGCCGGAATAGCGCAGCATCATAATGACGGTAGGCAGCATCAAGCCGCAGAAATAAATAAACAAATATTTGCGGGTTCCGGCCAGCCCCTGAAGTCCGTTTCCGAAGCCGTCGGTAAACAGAAAAATAAACGGGAATATAATCGAAAACCCCAGCGTCGGGTACACTTTAAGCTTAAACTCCCGCTCATTCCCCAGCATCGACCAGGCGAACCGGAAAAATACTCTCTCCTGCGGGTCCCGGCACAGCCACTCGGCCAGCCGCTTCAATGCGGTTCCCGTCCGCTGTCCGCGCCGCCGTCCCGGCTCCGCCAGCTTCTGCAAATTCCTTTCCAGGGCCGGCGCCAACTTCAGATACAGGGCGAAAGCGGCCAGCGGCACGAGCAGAGACAACAGGGCGAGGGCCGTGTACGGCCTTCCGTTCCCCGGATGCAGCACCGTCTCGAACGCCGCTCCGAACCAAATCGGCGGGATGAAATACTGCCACCATCTTGGCTGGAACACGACGTTTAAGTCGGCAAAATCGAAAAGCCGGACCACCAGCTGATACCCGACCGTAATGCCGATCGTCAACCCGATCTGCACATAGTTGATGATGTCCTTCAGCTTTTCGCCGTCAAAGAAGCGCAGCACCGCCAAATACAGCAGCGCGGTGATGACAACAATGAGCATATCCATCAGCACCAGCCCCAACAGCAGCAACACCGTAAACCCGGCCCCGTGCTTAAGCAGCCCGACGGCCAGCGGCACCGCCGCAATCGCGCCGGTCAGAAAAAACAGGTAGAAGAAAATGTGCAGCGCCTTGGCCATGGCGATCGTCCGGCGGTTCACCGGCCTGACCGCCAGGATGCTCCGGTCCCGGATATCCAGCAGCACCGCGGAAAAATCGGAAATCATCGAGGTCATGACTATAAACATCATAATGCCAAACAACATGCTTACCTGAAACAGGTAGTTGTCTCCGGCCGCCACAATGATGCCACCCAGCGCGCCAAAAATAAAGTAAAGCCACAAGGAACCAAAAAACTGGTTTCTCTCCTTTTCCTTCCCGAAGCGGTCTTTCCCCCGATCCGCCTCCTTTCGGGATTTTCCGACAATGGTGGGCACCCGCCGGGCATCCATCGTCAGCTTCACCTGCAGGATGCGGCGCATAACGGGATAGTCTACCCCCATTTGCTCGAACAGCCCGCGGAACCGGTCCAGCACCTTCAGCGACTTCATCTCGTTCATAACTACACCTCTTGCACAATCGCCACAAACTGTTTGGCGATGCTTTGATGCTCGTTAAATCCGGTCAACTGGTTAAACACCTGTTCCAGGGAGCCCTCTTTAAATTGGCCTTTAAGCTGCTCGAAGCTGCCGTCGGCGACCACGATTCCCCGGTCCAGCAGGATGATCCGATCGCTGATTTTTTCCACTACGTCCATAATGTGCGAAGAATAAAAAATCGTTTTCCCCTGCGCGGCCAGCAAAGCGAGAATTTCCTTCACCACCATGACGCTGTTGGCGTCAAGCCCGCTGAGCGGCTCGTCCAGGAACAAAATGTCCGGGTTATGCAGCAGGCTGGAAATAAGCAGCACCTTCTGCTTCATCCCTTTGGAAAACGTGGCGATACGGACGTCGTAAACATCCTTAAGGCCGAAACGTTCCGCAAGCCGGCGCGCTTTGCTCTCCGCATCGTCCGCAGACAAGCCGCAAAGCTCGCCGATAAACGTCAAATATTCCCGTGCCGTCAGCGTATCGTAAATTTCCGCCACTTCCGGCACATAACCGATGCGTTTTTTGTACTCCACGCTTTCATCCTGCGGGCTGGCGCCCAAAATCCGGACCTCGCCGGAATAGCCTTCGATCAGTCCCAGCATGATTTTGACCGTCGTGCTTTTGCCCGCCCCGTTTGGACCGATGTAGCCGATGATTTGCCCCGGATACACGTCCAGATCAATTCCGTTTAACACAAATTTGTCTCCAAATCTCATACGCAAATCCCGCAGCGTGATGACAGGTTCATTGTTGCCGACCATTTTCTCCATCCCTTCTCAAGGTTAATCCGTCTAGAGTCTTAGAGTCTTAGAGTCTTAGAGTCTTAGAGTCTTACAGTCTTACAGTCTTATCTTCTTTCCTTCCACGTTTTGTACAATCCCACTAAACAAGCCACTGCTCCAAGCAAGCTAAGGAATTTATCATAGCCCTCATCGTTCCATGTTTTTAATGTAGCAGTTATTGTCACTAGAAGCAGTATCAGATAAAAGATATCTCCACTTATAATCATACCTCATCTTGAACCACCTCACGGCCCACCAAAATAGTGAATCTTATTACAAACTTAATAATATTATAGTTTTACACAAAATCCATATATTGAAATAAATTTATACTTTTTTCAAAAGTGAATTCCCCATTTTGGATAATGAAAACAATTAAATTATCCTTATTTGCAAATCAAATTTTAATCGTGATATACTTTTACTGGAAATTAATCGCATCCGGGCTCCGAAGGAGGTGGTTATGCATTAACCGGAATGAAGTCCAAACGCTCAAAAAAGGACTGGATATCTTCCATTTGCTGATCGATTCGCCCGGCCTCACGGCCCAGGAAATCATCGAAAAGCTGCAGCTTAACCAAAGCACCGCCTACCGCTTGATCAGCACCTTGGAACAAAACCGCTTCATCGCCAAAAACAGCGGCAGCCGGTACGCCGTGTCGGATGTTTTCATCTCCAGGCTGTTTGCAAGCTACCCGCAGAAACAAGATTATTTCATGTGGCGCTCCGTTTCTCATCTCGATCAATTGAGCCGGGAAACCGGGGAGACCGCCTACATCGGGATGCTACAGGGAACGGAAATGATGATCACGCAAGCCGTGCCCGGCAAATATGCTACACGTACCCATCATGAAGCCGGAGACCGCCTGCCGCTGCATGCCGATGCCATCGGCAAATGCCTGCTGGCCTTTCAGGGGCGGGAGGAACAAAACCGGATCATCGAGCAGTTGTCTTTGGAAAAACTAACGGAGCATTCGATCACGTCCCGGGAATTGTTCCGGGAGGAACTGGAGCGGATTCGGCAAAACGGTTATTCGTTGGACAACGAAGAGGGGGAAATCGGTGTACGCTGCATCGGCGCCCCGATCCGCAAAGGAGATCAGGTTATCGCGGCGATCGCGTTATCCGGTCCATCCAACCGGCTGTGCAGGGACAAGGATCCCGTGCATATACGCATGGTTAAGGATTGCGCCAGAGCGATATCGGAAACACTTTAACAGCAAAGCTATCAAATGGAGAAAGGAAGGATTTACATATGGATTTTGTCACATTGAACAATGGAGTAAAGATGCCGCAGCTCGGGTTTGGCGTATGGCAAGTCAAAGACGAGGAAGCTACGGCAGCGGTAGCCAAAGCGCTGGAAGTCGGATACACTTCCATCGATACGGCGATGATTTACCGCAACGAGGTTGGGGTCGGCAAAGCGATCAAGCAGTCGTCCGTTCCCCGCGAAAATCTGTTTATTACAACCAAGGTGTGGAACGCCGACCAAGGTTACGACAATACGCTGCGCGCTTTTGACGAAAGCCTGGAGCGGCTTGGTCTCGATTACATCGACCTTTATCTGATCCACTGGCCGACGCCTAAATTCGATCAGTACGTGGACACCTATAAAGCGCTGGAAAAACTGTACCGCGACGGCCGCGCCAAAGCGATCGGCGTCTGCAACTTCGAAATCGAGCATCTCGAGCGCCTGCTGAACGAAACGGAAATCAAACCGGTGCTCAACCAGGTGGAGTGCCACCCGCATTTGTCCCAAAATGAGCTGAAGGCGTTTTGCGCGAAGCACGATATTTTCATCGAAGCGTGGAGCCCGCTGGAGCAAGGCGGCGACGTGCTGAAAGACCCGGTTGTCATGGAAATTGCCGAGGCCCACGGTAAAACAGCGGCCCAAGTCGTGCTGCGCTGGCATCTGCAAAACAACACCATCGTCATCCCGAAATCGGTCACCCCTTCGCGGATTGAGGAGAACTTCAACGTGTTCGATTTCAAGCTGGCGGACAGCGACATGGAGCGGATCAACAAGCTCAACATCAACCGCCGCAAAGGCTCGAATCCGAACGAAATGCACGTGCGTTAAGCCGAGTCTAGGTAAAGGCTGCCTGCAAGGCAGCCTTTTTATTTTGCCGCGGGGAAGCGGCGCTCCAATCCACTATGGTCCATTGCCAAGCATTGTTTATGGAACCTTCGCGATGCCGCATTCGTAAAAAGAATAATAAATTCCCCCCCCCCCCCCCGATAAGGAGGTTCCTATTGATAGTACTCATTATAGTAGCCGCGGTGCTTGTTTTGATTGCTGTGTCCTTTGGGCTGCTGGTATTCTACGCCAAGCGGAAAGACGAGCGCAAAACGGAAGCGGATGTCCTGCAGTTTCTGGCGGCTCATCCGGAGCTCGCCTCAATGTATGTCATGGAAAATGATCGGGTACTGATCGATTATCAGTCCGATGTCAAGCGGCCGCTGGCCAGCGTGCTCAAAATCATATTGGCCATAGAGTTGGCCGAACAGGCGGCGGAGGGGCGCATCGATATGAATGAAGCCGTGCCTCTTGACTCGCTTCGCCGCTTCTATATTCCGGGAACGGATGGAGGCGCGCACCCAAGCTGGCTGGACGCGCTGGATCCTGCCGTAACCGCAGGCGGCACGGTTTCCTTGATGGAAGCTGCCAAAGGCATGATCCACTACAGCTCCAATGCCAATACGGAATATTTCATGGAGAGGCTTGGCCTGGACAACATCAACGCCCGCATCCAAAAACTCGCCCTGTCCCGGCACGATCCGATATTTCCAGTCTCTTCGGCCATGCTGATGTACGGGTATATGACCAAATACGAGCATATGCCGCACAGGCAGGCGGTGCAAGCGATGAAAGGATTGACGGACCAGGAATACGCCGCCAAAGCGCAGCTGATTTTCGATTGGATCCGGCAAAATCCGGAGTCGATTCCGTCGCTGCACGACCGCAGCACCCCCATACCGGTTCAGCGGATCTGGTCCTCCAGACTGCCGGGCGCCACGGTCAAAGAATATGCCGTCCTACTGCAAAACATCCAGAAAGGCGAATCGCTTTCCCCGGAAGCGGCCCGGATCGTCAGGGAGATCATGGAACGTAAGCCAAAGCCGGAATCCAGATACATAACTATCGGGTCCAAGGGCGGCTCAACCCTGAGCATTATGAATCAGACCTTATATTGCGAAGACAAACAAGGCAACCGGATTCAGCTGGCCCTGTTCATTCACGAACCCCAGGGGCTGGAAATCATGTGGTTGGATAAAAAGCTGGACCTGTTTTTGCAAAAATATTTAACCGACGATCATTTTAAGCAGCAGGTCATCCAAACCCTTGGCGGCGCCGGTTAAGCAAAAAAAAGAGCAGGACTCCCCACGGAATCCCGCTTTGTTTACTTTATTTTATCCCTTCCTGGACTTCCTTCAGCATTTCCGGCATGGACAGCAGCCCGCCCCCGGAGAGGTACCAATAGTTCGCGTCAAGGTAAATGATCTTGCCGTTTTTGTAAGCGTTCGTTTTCTTCACCAGATCGTTTTCGACCAGCTTGGCGGCCGGTTCGGCCTGTTTGCCCTCCTCGGTAACAACGGCGTCGCGGTCTACGACGAACAGGTAATCCGGGTTTTTCTCGGCGACGTATTCGAAGGAGATGCTTTGACCGTGCGTCGAAGCTTCGATCGTGTCGTCCACCGCGGGCACACCGAACACGTCATGAATCAAGCCGAACCGCGAGCCCGGGCCATAAGCGCTCACTTTGCCGCCGGTCGTCAGGATGACGAGTCCTTTCTTACCGCCGGCCGCCGCCGTTTCTTTGACCGCTTGAATCGAATCACTGATCGCCGCCAGCTCCTGCTCGGCTTCGGCTTCCTTGCCGAAAATCCGTCCCAGCGTTTTCACGTTCTCCGTAAACGATTCGAGGTAGTTTTTCGTATCGACGCCCATAAAGATCGTCGGGGCGATTTTGTTAAGCTCCTCGTACGCTTCCGAAGACCGGCCGGAAATGAAGATCACCCCGGGCTCAAGCGCGTTCAGCTTCTCGAAATCCGGCTCGAACAGCGTGCCGGCGTTCGTGTATTTGGCGTCTTCGTATTTTTTCAAATGCGCCGGCAAGTTCCCCTGCGGCACCGCCGCTGCCTCCACGCCCAGCTTATCCAGCGTTTCCAGTACGCCGTAGTCAAAAACGACGACATTGCCCGGGTTTTTCTTGACTTTGGCTTCCCCCAGCTGATGTTTGATCGACAGTTCCTCCGCCTCCGACCCAATTGCATCGGCGCTCGCCGGTTCGGCGGTATTCGTACTCCCCGCGCTGGCTCCGGCATTCGTCCCGGAGGCCGCATTGCCACCGTTCCCCGCCGCGCTTCCGCCTTGATTCGAGCCGCAAGCCGCGAGGATTACCACCAAAAAGACCATCATCAACAACATTGAAATTTTCCGATTCATCGTTCATTCCCCCTCAAATATGTTCAAATGTGCTAAAGCCGGCCCGATGCCGAAGCCTTCGCACGTTAGCCCGCAAAATATACGCAAATCCGGTTTCCGCCGATGTTTTCGATCGGAATATCCATCTCGTACACTTCCCGCAAAACCGCGGGATCGATGATCTCATCCTTCATCCCTTCCCTGACCACGACCCCGTTTTTTAAAGCCACGATGTAATCGGAGTAGCAGGAGGCGAAATTGAGATCGTGGATCACCAGAACGACCGTTTTGCCGAGTTCATCCGTAAGCCGGCGCAGCACTTTCATGATCTGCACTGAATGCTTCATATCCAGATTGTTCAAAGGCTCGTCGAGCAGCACGTATTCCGTGTCCTGGGCGATAACCATGGCGATAAAAGCCCGCTGCTTTTGTCCGCCGCTGAGTTCATCCAAATATTTGTGCTGCATCGGCGCCAGGTCCATATACTGAATCGCTTCGTCCACGTACCGTTGGTCCTCCTTCGTCAGCTTCCCTTGCGAATAAGGAAAACGCCCGAATGCCACCAGGTCGCGGACCGTAAGCCGCAGGTTGATATGATTGGACTGCTTTAAAATGGAGATTTTTTGCGCCAGCTCCCTGCTGTTCCAGCTGCCGATTTCCTTGCCGCTAATGATGATTTCGCCTTCGTCCTTGGCGATCAAACGGCTGACCATCGACATCAGCGTGCTTTTGCCGGCGCCGTTCGGGCCGATGAAAGACGTGATCTTTCCCTCCGCGATGTCGAGCGTTACGTTGTCGACCACTTTTTTGCCGCCGTATCGTTTGGATACTCCCCTGACCTTAATCACGACTTATTCTCCTTTAGCATTAAATAGATGAAGTAAACGCCGCCGATAAAGTTGATGATTACGCTTAGCGAGGTGGAGAACGTAAACACTCGTTCAACGAGCAGCTGTCCGCCGAGCAGGGCGATGAAGCTGATCAGGGAAGCGCCGAGGATCAACGTCTGGTGGCGGTAGGTGTCCAGAAACTGATAGGCGACGTTGGCGACCAGCAGGCCAAGGAACGTGATCGGCCCGACCAATGCCGTGGAGATCGAAATCAGGACCGCCACGACGATCAGCATTCTTTTGACGACAAATTCGTAACTGATTCCCAGATTCACCGCGTGATCGCGTCCCAAAGCAAGCACATCGAGATACTTGGAAAATCGGGCGAAGTACCACCCCACCAGCAGCACGCCGGCCAGCGAGATCATTAGCAGATCCGTATCCACGTTGTTGAAGCTGGCGAACATTTTATCCTGGATAACGAGAAATTCGTTCGGATCGATCAGTTTTTGCAGAAACGACGACAGACTGGAAAAAAACGTCCCAAACACTAAGCCGATCAGCAGCAGGTGGTAGATGTTGCGTCCCTCTTTGCGGAACAGCAGGCGGTACAGCAGCCCCGCGAACAGCACCATGAACCCGACCGCCAGCAGAAAGCGCAGGTTTTTGCTCATTAGCGTCAGCGCCGTTCCGCCAAACAGAAAAACAATGAACGTCTGCAGCAGCATATAAAGCGAATCCAGCCCGATGATGCTCGGCGTCAGAATCCGGTTGTTCGTAATCGTTTGAAACACTACGGTGGAAAAAGCAACCGCCGTTCCGGTAAGAAGGATCGCAAGCAGCTTTTTGCCGCGTCTCGGCAGTATGTAATCCCAATGTCCACCCACGTCGATCGTCATAAACACGACCACGAGCAGAATGCCGATTCCGACGAGAATCGCAAGTTTCGTTTTATGGCTTAGGCTCATAGGCGTTTCTCCTCATCAGCAAATACAGGAAGATGCCGCTCCCGATCACCCCGACGGTTAGACCGATCGAAACCTCATACGGATAAATGATGACCCTTCCCAAAATGTCGCAAGCCAGCACAAAGACCGCCCCCAGCAACGCCGTGTGGGGCAGATTGTTTTTCAGGTTATCGCCCCGGTACATCGTAACGAGGTTCGGAATAATCAACCCGAGAAAAGGGATCGACCCTACCGTCAGCACGACGACCGAAGTCACCAGCGCCACCAGCATCAGACCGAGATTGACGACCCGCTTGTAATTCAGCCCCAGATTCACGGAAAACTCCTCGCCCATCCCTGCGACCGTAAATTTGTTTGCGTAGGTATAAGCCGCCGCGACCAGCGGAACGCTGATGTACAGCAGCTCGTAACGCCCCTGCATGATCATCGAGAAATCGCCGTGCAGCCAGGCGGACATGCTTTGAATCAAATTGTATTTATAGGCAAAAAACGTCGTTGCCGAGCTGACGATTCCGCCAAACATCAAGCCGACCAGCGGAATGAAAATCGTATCCTTATATTTCACGCGATCCAGGATTTGCATAAAAATATAAGTGCCCGCGAGCGAGCAGACGAAGGCAACGGCGATTTTCGCCAGCGGCCCCGCCGCCGAAAACAGCAGCAGCGAGATCATGATTCCGAAGCTGGCGGAATCCATCGTGCCCGCCGTCGTCGGGGACACGAATTTGTTGCGGGTCAACTGCTGCATGATCAGCCCGACGATGCTCATGCTGACCCCGGCGATGATGATGCTGACGAGCCGGGGAATCCGGCTAATGCGGAAAATCTCCCACTGCTCGGCGTCCAGACGGAGCAGGCCCGGCAGGGAGATGCCCTTGACTCCGATAAACAAGGAGACCAGGGATAAGACAATCAACATTGCTGTTAAATATCTTGTTTTCATAATTCGTCCTTGCTTCCCTTCCTCTGGCCGGGAGGAAGTTCAAGTTTGACCACTGCCGGCAGGACATTTTTGATAATGATATTCATTATCAATTAAATTGAATTATATCGTCTCATTTTCCGGACTGTCAACCCTAACGTGATGAAAGGCACCCAAACGGGGCATAGTATCACGGGAAGCATATATCTTTAATAAAGGAGTCGACGCTAGCTATGGAAAATCTGCACGAATTCGTGGAAAAGGTGCATGATCAGCAGGAAAAGCAGGAGAAAAACAAACAGCGCGGCAAAGGCAACCCCGCCGGCCAACTGCCGACGAAACAGCACGGCACGCAGAAGTAAGGATCCCTCCCGATTGAAGAGTTATTTAAAAAGCCGCCCACACTACGCTGTGCAGCGGCTTTCTTGCAGCTTTGGAGGACGCCCCTTTTCTTTACAAAGCCAACTTTTAATTATCATTTCAGTCATTTTCGTGTCTTGGTATCCCTGCATGCTGCTTTGCACGATTATCCCTCTTGTTCAGGGGGAGAGGGTGGGGACTAATCACGGTCCTTTCATTTTTCCCGGTGTCTTGCCCCATTCCTCCGGTCAGGTCTGCTTCACTTCTCCTAGACCTCCTTCTCACAAAATCTGTCTAACGATCTCAAACAGGTCTGCTTCTCCCAAACCTATTTTCTTCTCCTGAACTTACCCTCCTCTCTGCTTCCGGATCAAACGGGATAATCGTGCCAAGTGTCCGAACATCGGATATTGATCTGCCGATATTTTTTGCCACGATCGCTTACCGGCCCTCCCTGTCAAGCGCTGATTATTAGTTTGAGCCGCAATTTCCATTGAAAAATTAATACTAATTTCTTATAGTAGGATGAGGAAATTTATTCCATACCACCTAACACATAATTAAGGGGGGATAGCAATGGGCAACTGGGGAAAACAAGAAAAGGATAAGTATGAAGAGTATAAACGCAAGCCTTTCATTAATTTTGCTGATTCGATGAATCGTGCTGAAATCGGCGATTGGAACGCCTTAGCAAAGGGCGGTTGTTTGACCACCATTATCATCATTGTAGGACTTCTTCTTTTCTTATACTTTAGATAGATTGGCTGTATACGTAAATATATGGAAGATCGATACAAAAAAAGAGATAGCACCTTCCGCTTAATCAAAGGCCTACCTCTTTTTGTCTTCAACCCGGCAAAAGCTGCTTTCAAGCCAGAGGTGATCCTTAGTTCTTGTCGTTTCCGCTAATATACTCATCCAGCGGCCCCACGCCCGTCGTGCTGTGGTTTTTGATTTGGGCGAGGCGTCCGTTGCGGCGTTCTCCGCCGTCTCCGGTCGTATCATTTTGCCCGTTGCTGCTGCCGTTGCCGGCTTGCCGCCCGCGGTTTTTCTCGTTTGCCAAGTGAGTACCCTCCTATTCATCCGAATTACTCGTTTCTAGCGTTAGCGTGTCTTTTATTGGCTGTTTTTATACTCTGACTGGACCTAAGTCCAGTTCACAACTTCCCCAGAGTCCGAAGAACCTGACGGCGATTTTATTGTATGCTGTAGGTAATGAATACATAGGCAAAGGAGACCTTGGTATGAATTTGAATAAAAAATCATTAATCGGGCCGGCGCTTGTGCTGATCGGCATTTGTCTGCTCTTTTTCCGCAAGGAAGCGGTCAGCGCGGGCACGATCTTCGGCCAGTTCTGGCCAACCTTGTTCGTCATTCCGGTCGGACTATTTTTCCACTGGATGTACTTCTCGATGACGGACCGGAGAGCAACGGGGCTGCTTATTCCCGGCGGCATTTTGTTCACGGCTGGCCTAGTCTGCCAGCTTGCCACCCTCTTTGACAGCTGGCAATACCTATGGCCCGGATTCATTTTGGCTCCGGCCGTCGGCCTGTTCGAGTTCTACTGGTTCGGCGACCGCAACAGATATCTGCTCATTCCGATCAACATTTTGACCGTACTGTCGCTGCTGTTTTTTGCCGTCTTTTCGCTCGGCAACTTGTATAACCGCCTGATCTTCGGCCAGCCGGTGCTGGCGATCGCGCTCATCGCCATCGGCGCCGGCGTGATGCTCGCCCCAAAAAGACGGCTGTAAACAAAAGCTGATCCGCTTTCCGCACAGGCCGCTTTTTCCGAATTTTTCGGGAGAAGCGGCCGTGCGCTTTCAGCGGCTGCCGGGGCCGTTCGCCGGCGTTAGAAAGCTTACGCTACAATGCGATCAGCTTGTTCACCGGACGCGTTCGGTCTCGTTCCGCCTGTCACCGTAAAACCGGTAAGCGCCCGTTGTTCCCCGCTTGGCGTCATACATCGTGGCGTCCGCCTGCCGGAGCATCTCCTCCAGGCTGCTGCCGCCGTCCGGGGAGAAGCTGACGCCGACGCTGGCCGAGATGCCGAGCCGAACGCCCCGATACTCGCAGCCTTCGGACAGGTTGGCCAGAATCCGCTCCACCACTTTCAAGACGCCATCGGTGTCCAGATGGGTCAGCAGGATGACAAATTCATCGCCGCCCATACGGCAAACCATATCGTTTTCCCGGATCAGGGAGGACAATTTGACGGCAATTTGTTTCAGCAGATGATCTCCGGCCTCATGGCCGTATGTATCATTAACGTCCTTGAAATTGTTCAGATCAAGGAACAGCAGCGCCAGGGGATAGTCCCCTTTGCTCACGCATTCCGCAAACTTCTCCCCGAATTTTGTCCGGTTGGGCAGGCCGGTAAGTTCATCATGGTACGCCAGATAATGAACCGTTTCCTCCAGCTGTTTCCGATCCGTAACTTCGATAATGATCCCCTCCAGACGAACGAGATGGCCTATGGCATTAAAATGAGGCGTGCCCCGGCTTTGAATCCATCTCACCTCGCCGTCCGGCCGCAGAATCCGGCATTCCTTCACCGAGCTTGTCCGGCCGAGAATCATTTCCTGTTGGGACTCGAAAAACATGTGCTGATCCTCCGGATGAATCATATCCGTGATCCGCTCCGGGGACTGCTCAAATAAGCTGGCGGGATACCCGGTTATCTGTTCAAATCCGTCGGAAACCGTCAGCTTCATCTCGCCAAAATCATAGGTCCAAATGCCGACGGAGACGCTTTCAAGGATCGCCTTGAGCCGTCCTTCGCTGTGCTCCGCCCGATCTGACAATTTTCTGGTAATCATGGTAGTAATGAGGGAAAACGTCAGAATGAGCACTCCGTATGCGGCGATGTAAGCCGTATCGGACACGTTGGTACTCTCGGCAAACATCGTATTTTGCAGCTTGTAGAAGAAGTACACCCCCGAGGACAAATAAAGCGCGCCCGCCAGCGCCACGGCCGTGTAATTTTGATAAAACAGGCTCAGCAGCGGCAGCAGTCCAAGAAAGATATAACTAGTAAAAGAACGCTCGTTCCATATTACAACGAAAAGATAGATAAACAGCAGAAAGATCGCAAGCAGCATCGTGGCCGTCGGCCAGCGCCCGTTCCAAACGAAGCCGGCCAAAATGAGCAGCAGGACGAAGCCAAGCAGCGGCTGCACCGCCATGGCGTTCCGGTTGATCAATATGTTCATGAACAGGCCTGCCGCAAAGAAACAACCCAGCAGCACCAGCATCCATACGTTTTTTTGATGAATTAGTTTGGCATCTCTACTCATTTCTACCACCTTTTTGCTTTGCAGTCAGCAGCAGACTTCGCTGGGAATTTCGCGTGGGTATAAAGGACTATGCCTAAGGAATTATTATACTACAAAGTATAAAATGTGGAGTACGTTAATTTTATGCAGCGGCATCGCGTTTCCGTTTTTAATCGAGAAGAACTAAAAAAACGCGGGTCCAGAGGGTTAAGATTCCCCGCAACCCGCATCATGGGTTTTTGTTTCTAAGGGATAAACTGTTGAACGATCCGCACCACTTGCCCGCCTTCGATGGTAAGGTGGTACGGAAACCGGCTTAAATCGATCAAATCGTTGTCGCCAAACAGCCGGCCGAACTTCTCCAGGCTTACCGGCTCGTTCCATTTGACTTGAATATCCTCGATCCGCCCGGTGCGATCGTAAATCTGCATCAGCACTTCGGCATTTTTCGCTACCGGATACTCCACCGTCTCTTTGACGTCATTCACGATGTAGTAACCGTCCGGCGGTCCGTCAATCCCCGCGTCCGGCTCATGCTCGGCGAACGCGGCCGCCGCCTCTTCCCCCTCGTACCAAAGAATCGGATCTGCGGCGAGGGTACCGCCCCGGGGGCCCAGTTCAAGCCGGTTCACATACACGGTAACCGTATGAGGTCCCTGCACGGGTCCGGAAACTACCTGCGTTCCGGGCATCAAGGAACCGGATGCGGCAAACGGGGGCAACGCAACGATCAACAACAAAGGAAGCACTGCTACAAACCAATTTCTCATGTTTCGGGTCCGCCTTTCCCTGTCAGCACAAATTCAGCATTCAAGCTTACTAATATGCCTTACACCTTCATTATATGACGGCTGCTGCGAAAAAGGGTCACAGCAAAGTTAAAACGGGTTACAAATTGTTTAAAGTGCGCGTATGCAGCCTCTTAAACGCAAAAAGCTGCCCGCAGGACCATTCTAAGATGATCCCGCGGGCAGACCTGGGTCACACCGGCGTAAGGCCAAGGATTAAGAGCCCTGCTTCGCCCCGGAACCGTGTGCTTCCGCCGGCGCTTGCGTCCGGCGCAAAAACAAACCGAGAATGAGGGCGATGACGCCGACAAACATCGAGATGGTAAAAGCACTGTGCAGGCCGCTGACCAAAGCCTGGGCCAGCTCCCCCGGGTCCTTCGGATTGGCGGAAGAAGCCAGATAACGGGCCTGGCCGGAGGAATAGATGCTGATGAACAGCGCCGTACCGATCGCCCCGGATACCTGCTGGAGCGTGTTCATGATCGCGGTCCCGTGCGGATACAGCTGGCGCGGCAGCTGGTTCAGCCCGGTCGTTTGGCCCGGCATCATCACCAGCGAGATGCCAACGAGCAGCGCGATGTGCAGCCCGATGACGACCCCGGTGGAGGTGGTCGTTTCCAGCCCGCGCATAAACCAAAGCGTAATGATGACGATGAGCAGCCCCGGCGTGATCAGCGCGCGCGGCCCGAACTTATCAAACAGTCTGCCCGCCACCGGCGACATCAGGCCGTTGATTACCCCGCCCGGCAGCAGCACGAGTCCGGCGACGAACGGCGCCAGCAGCAGCGCCCCCTGCAGATACATCGGCAGCAGGATCAGCGTGGAGAACAATGTCATCATCATCACCGTCAGCAGCGCGGCGGACAACGCGAACATCGGATATTTAAAGACACGGACATCGAGCGTCGGCTCGGCGACGACCAGCTGGCGCCATACAAATAAGGCAAGTGCCACGAATCCGACAATCAGGCAGATGTAGACGATAGGGCTCGACCAGCCTTCGCCTTCCCCGGCGTGGCTGAAGCCGTAAACGATGCCGCCGAAGCCGGCCGTAGACAGCAGAATGGAAATCAGATCCACCCGCGGCTTCGTGGGCTCGGAAACATTCCGCAGATAAACGGCCCCAAACAGGATGGAAAACAGGGCCAGCGGCACGACCAAAAAGAACAGCCAGCGCCAGTTCAGGGCGTCCAGAATCAGGCCGGACAGCGTCGGACCGATCGCCGGGCCGAACATGATGACGAGACCGATGGTGCCCATGGCCGCTCCTCTTTTTTCGGGAGGGTAAATCGTCAGGATCGTGTTCATCATCACCGGCAGCAGCAGGCCCGTACCAATGGCCTGAATCACCCGCCCGAACAGCAGCATCCCGAAATTCGGGGAAATCCCGCAAACGACGGTACCGATTAGAAACAAAATCATAGCGGACAAAAACATTTGCCTCGTCGTAAACCACTGAATCAACAGCGCCGTAATCGGCACGAGGATCCCGATCACCAGCATATATGAGGTCGACAGCCATTGTATAGTGGAAGCTCCAACCCCGAGCTCATGCATTAAATCCGTATAAGCCACGTTCAGAAGGGTTTCATTCAAAATGGACACAAAGGCCCCAATGATCAAGGCGATCGTTATCGGCAGCCGCCTAATCCCTTCTACACTGGCCTCCTTGACAGCGCTAAGCGTTGTTGTATTCATTTTTTTCGGTTACCTCCATACTATCCGGAATTGGATTGTTCTCTTTTTATTTTTTATATATAAACAAGGAGGGTCCAAGATCATTTGTATGTTTCCAGGGCCTTCCTTGGGGTGTGAGCGCCTTTCGTCTTTTGTTGAAATCGTTTTTCTAGACCGTTCTATATATAAAATTTAAAGTATTACCAATGCATTTGTCACTGTCCTTTTTTAGCCAATCCATTACACCTTTCGTTCATTACGCCTGGAGTAGGCGCGGCACCAGTTTGGCAGCCGTTCGCAGCGGGGCGCTGTCCCGCTGGGTCATGCACATGATCATGGAGCCTTCGATCAGCGCATTGATCGACACGGCGATCTCCTTCGCTTCTTCAGGAGCGTATCCGCAGGCGACGAATTTGTTTTCAAATTCGGCAATCCAGGCGTTATATACGCCGCAGCAGGCTTTCCGGATGTTCTCGTTGCTTCCCGCCGTTTCATGGGCGATGACGCCAAGCGGAATGCCGAGCTCCGCGTTCTTGCGATCGACCTGTTCGGCAAGCACCATAAGCAGCTCCTGAACCGCTTGGGTGGCATCCGCCTTCGAATCCAGAACCGAACGCAGGTTGGCCAGCGTAACGTTTTTTGTATGGCTGACGGCTTCGCAGGCAAGCTGTTCCTTGCCCTCCGGGAAGTGGTAATAGAGCGATCCTTTGGGGGCGCCGCTCAGCTGCGTGATCTGATTCAGCCCGGTGGCGTTATATCCCTGGTTCTGCAGCAGTTTTGCCGTCGTTTCGATCAGTATTTGACGGGTGTGATTGCGGGTAGACATCCAACATCATGTACCTTTCTTTCTAAGATTAGACCAATCGGTCTACATCATAAACGATAGCCGAGGGGAGTGTCAACTCCCCAATGGCAGGTACATTTCATATTGACGCAAACTTTCCCGGACAAACCCGGTCCGCTCCAAAAAACCTTCCAGCAGCGCATTGCTCGGGGTGGACGCGGTTAATTTGGCGATCCCCAGCTCATCGCGGGCGGCGGCCAGCAAGCAGGTGGCGATCCCTCTGCCGCGATAACGGCGATCCACCAGCAGCATGTTGATTTTGCCGGACCCGTTTACGCTCAGGCACCCTGCCAGCGCATCGTTTTGACTGATGCCGAAGTACGCGTTTCCCTCGCTAAGCTGCTGGTATTCCAGGTCATTTTGCCAGTTCACGTGAAAATATCTGCGCGCGTTAACCGCCTCGGCAAACTCCTCAAACGCCAGCCGCCGCAAGCGGCAGCCCTCCGGGACCGGCGGAGAGCCAAGCCTGGCCGCATCGGTCAGCGTATAATAGTGCTGGTCGTAAACTTTACGGTACCCCCGTTTTTGGTAAAAAGAGATTGCCCTGTCGTTCCCGACGATGACTTCAAGAAAAAGCTGGCGGCACCCCGCCTTTTCCGCCTCCTCGCGGTGCAGGTCCATCAGCTTGCCGCTTACGCCTGTCCCCCGGTATTCCGGGCTTACGGCCAGCGCCCCGCAGCGCATCGTTTTGACCGATTCGTACATTTTGACGCCGCCCAGAACGATCCCAACGGCCTCCTCCCCGTCCAGCGCGACGAAGGAATGCTCTCTCCGGTTCCCCTCCGGGCCAAAAAATTTGGCCGCAAAGCCGGGTTCGTCCAGCTTGAATTGAATAATATAGTCCGAAAAACCGCGCCGAAAAGCGGCGAACAATACATCCGTCCCCACTTCGGAGCCTCTGGCATAACGAAGCATTTCACACCTCCGAAAATCTACTCTCCCAACACGCGCGGGCCTGCTATTTGCCTAAACAAAAGACAGCCGATCGTTCGACTGCCTTTTGCATATTATGAAAACCGCGGATTACCAAGCGTACGCTTTCGGGGCCTCCCCGCCCGGGCCCGGAAAAATTTCGTCGATCGCCTTCAGCGTATCTTCGCTCAGCTCCACATCGACGACGCGCAGCGTCTCCTCGAACTGCTGCAGCGTGCGCGGCCCGATAATCGGCGCCGTGACGGCCGGATTGGCCAATGTCCAGGCCAAGGCCACCGTGGCTGCGGATTCGCCCAGCTCTTTGCACAGGCTGCTGAACCGCTCCAGCTGCGGGCGCAGCTTCTCGACCCGTTCGGCCTGCTTCTCGGTGCGGGATCCCGGCTGCGGGTTGAGATTGCCGCCGAGTATGCCCCCGTCAAGCGGGCTCCAAGGGATTACGCCGATGCCCAGCTCCTCGGCCGCGGGCAGCACTTCCAGCTCCGGCAGCCGGCATAGCAGGCTGTATTTGTGCTGCTCGGAGACGAGTCCCAGCGCCCCGTGCGCCTTGGCTTCATACTGAGCCTTGACCAAATCCCGGGCGGCAAAGTTGCTCGAGCCGACATAGCCGATTTTCCCCTGTTTCTGCGCGATGTCAAAAGCGTTCCAAAGCTCATCCCACGTGACGTTGCAGTCGATATGATGCATTTGGTACAGTTCGATATGATCCGTACCGAGCCGCCGCAAAGAAGCCTCCAGATGGCGGCGGATTTTATGAGCCGACAACCCGGCCTCTCCGTTCGGGCCGTCCAGAGGATCGTCCATCGGGCCGTACACCTTGGTGGCCAGCACCACTTTCTCGCGGCGGCCTCCGCCCTGCGCGAACCAGCGGCCGATGATTTCCTCGGTCCGCCCGCGGTGTTCGGGGCCGCCGTACACATTGGCCGTATCAAAAAAATTGACCCCGGCATCAAGTGCCGCGTCCATAATTTTGAACGCCTCCTGCTCCTCCGTCGCCGGCCCGAAATTCATCGTGCCCAGGCAAAGACGGCTGACCTTCAACCCGGTTCTTCCCAAACTGGCATACTTCATGACTACAACCTCCTTAAGCGTTTTGGTAGCATGACTCTAACGGACATGTTTGCACAAAACCTTTCTAGGTGTATGAAGTCCATACCCATTATATACCATAGTCCGAACCGGTAAAAAGCTCGAGTTTCTGTTGTTCGAGTTTCTGTTGTGATACCCTACGGTGCTTGTTATCGGCAACCCTTCCCTCTTCAAAAAATAGCGGTAATTTTTGGTCCTATCCGCACCTTTTCGCCTCATTTTCGGGGCTTAGCGGAATTTTTTGTCTCTATTTCTAGAGTGACCTTCCTTTTTGCCGCCTCTCAACAGGCAGTTGCAAAGATTAGCGACATAAAATTCCGCTATTCGTGCCATTTTCGCATGTCCGGTCAAAATAACGCCCTTTTTTACCGCTATTTCGGCGTACGGTCCCGTTTATTCGCTTTCCCTGCGCACCGGCTTAAAGTCCCTCCGCCTGCCCCTGGCCTGTCCCTGGCTTTTTCCCTTCTGCTTGTCCCGGATTAAACTCGCTTGGTTCCGCCAGCTTAAGTCCTTCCGCCGATTGCCCCGGCTCGGATTCCACGTAATGCTTGAGCATGGACAGCTTGTTCTCCCAGAAGCGTTCGTAGTAATCAAGCCAGCGCTTCAGCTCCAGCAGCGGGTCGGCGTCCAGCCGGTAGCGCGTCTCGCGTCCTACCTTGCGCTCGTGGACAAGCCCCGCCTCCGCCAACACGCGCAGATGCTTGGAGACCGCCGTGCGGCTCATCGGGAAACGGCCGCTGATGTCCTTGAGCGGCAGCTCACGTTCGCCGAGCAAACGCAGCAATTCCCGGCGCGTCGGATCGGCGATCGCCTGAAACACGTCATGCTTCGCGGCAGCGCTCTCCATCGTTACGCTCCGACGTAAGCGGCCAGCTTCTGAACCAGTCCGGCCCAGCCTTGGTCCATCCGGCCGCGCACCAGCCCGTGGGCTTCGCCGAATTCGGTCACTTGTTCCGCACTCCAGCCGCCGTGGATCAGGGTGAATTCCGTCCGATCGCCCTGCTCCTTCAGCTCAAACGTCAGTGTCCAGTCCTTGCCCCAGTTAAACGACAGGCGATGCGGCGGATCCACCAGCGTTACTTTGCAGGGCGAGTTGCCGAAAGGCCCGGCATTAAGATGGAACTCGAAGCCTTCGACCGGCTGAAAATCGTTGGGCATAAACCAGGCGGCAATCCCGTCCGAGGTGGCCACCGCCTCCCATACCCGGGAGATCGGCGCGTTCAGCATAATTGTATGGCGGATATCCGGCAGTGCTCCGCTTCCGCCGGTTTGATGATGCGGGTTGTTGGTTTGATCCATGATGTTCGTCCTTTCGCGATTTGTTTTATGAAACCAGAAGGTTTCTCAATATCATTTTAAGAAACCGTTTGGTTTCATGTCAATACTGCGGAGTTACTATAAGCTGTTCTGTTTTAATTTGTCCATTTCTTCTAATGTCATGGCGTTGCATTGCTTAAGGAAATCAAGAATGATCCGGCTCTCCTGTTCATTATAACGAGTTACCAGTTCCTGAGTGGCCTTTAACGCGGAATCGAACAGAGACGAAATCAGCTCCGATTTTTCGGAAACGGCTTTGACCAGCACCTTTCTCCGGTCGTTCGGGTCTTTGTCTCTGGTCGCAAATCCCGCTTGCTCCAGGCGGTCGATTACGCTTGTAACCGCTCCGGTGGTCAACCCCGTTAATTCGGCCAGACGCCCTGCGGTTACAGGGCCAGCTTTCAGCAAATAATCCAGGCATTTGTGATCGGTCGCATTCAAGCCGATCTTTTCAGAAATCGTCTGATGCAGCATCACGGCCCGGGTCCCGTTCTCACGCAATTCCAGAACTATTTCCTGTTGCAGCGGCGTCAGGTTCGGCCATGGCCGATAATTATCGCTTGACATAAAGAAACCTCCCATATATGATTAATTTATCTTAGTTTATTAAGATAATTATTTAATTAAGATTTCATCATGGTTAAGACTTTATTCGGCAACAGTATATCACAGCTCCAAAGTTTAACCAATCGATGATCAAACCTTAATGGAAAGGACAGGATCAAGTATGGAAAATCGGGAAAAAGACCTGGACGCAATCAGAGAACTCTTTACAGCGCTTAACGAGGCCTGGAACAACGGCGACGGGACCTCATACGGGGAATGCTTCACGGAAGACGCCGATTATGTTACCTTTATAGGCCAGCATTTAAAAGGCAGAAAGCAAATTGCCGAAGTTCACCAATGGTTGTTTAACGGTCCGCTTCGCGGGTCAAAAATGGAATCGAACTTTACATCCGATTTTCAACCTCGTTATATTACGCCGGATGTCGCCGTTGTCCACGGGATCGGGGAAGTTAAGCTGGCCGATCCCGAACAGGATCCTAACGACAGAGGCTCCATCAATACGAATGTTATCGTTAGACAGGCTGATAAATGGCTCATTGCCGCCTTCCATAACTGCCGCATCCAGGAGATGCCGTCAGGGCCGCGTTCATGATAAAGCAAATAAGAAAAACGCCTGACGGCGTCCTTTAGCGGCTCTGGCTTTTACTTGGGAGCGATTGGAGGCTCTTCTTAAACTTTGGGCGTTGCTCTAACGGACACCAGCGACCTTATTCGCCCATTTCCCGGGTATTTCCCAGCCTAACAGACACAAACGGCCCTATTATGCTCTAAGCCAGTTCATCTAGGCCGATTTGAGGCAAAAAAGGTCTTCTGTGTCCACACATTTGGCAAACCTCCGTTTTTTCGCAAATAACGGCTCTGGTGTCACTGGCGTTGCATTAACTTTTGCTCAAGGTTTCTTTACAAGCGTTGGCTTTCGAATCGATACTGTCCGCCCGCCGGAAATCTAACGGTTGCAGCAGCGGCTATTTGCCGAAAAAAGAACTTTTCTAAATTCTAACGGTTGCGAACGTCGTTATTTGCCTAAATCCAAGCAAAAATTACCGGTTTGCAGCGAAATAAGCTCCATGGCAACCGTTACAATTTGAAATCAACGTTTTTGGAACAAATAGCGCTTGTGGCAACCGTTAGAATATTGGGGGGCCCAGAAAAGGTATCTTGCCAGCTTTAAATGCAAAGCTAGTGCCCTGGTGTCCCTTAGCCTCCCGATTCCTTTTCTCCTCCCCTCTCTACCTGCGCATCGCTCTCTACCATGCCCGAAATTTTATAAATTCTGGATATAGTGTCAAAAAAGCAACACAGCGCCGGATTTCCGGCGCTGTGTTGCTAGTATTCAGCTAGTATTCAACCAGTCTCAAAAGGCCTGCCTGAACACGTCTTCGGTTCTATTTCTGCGGATCAATTCTTATCGTTTCTGTTACACATAATCCTTAGGTTTATCGTTTCGGGTGAATTTCAAACAGGCGCGCGGATTTCACACTTGGCAAGGTCACTTGCAGTTCGCCCCGCTCGGCGTCCCAGCTCCACGAGCAGTCGAACCCTTGCGGGTAAGCGCAGCGAATGTCAAGCTGCACGCCCCGCAGCGCCGGAAGCGGCAGCGTCCGCTCAGGCGAAGCACCGCCAATCCGCCACACGGCCAAATAAACCGAGTCCCCGTGGCGCAGCCCCAGGCTGATCCAATCGTCCTGCTGCTTCGGCAGCCCCAGCGGCCAGAACGGCAGCGCCTCCGGAATGTCCTTGCGGATCGTCTTGTAGTAATCCAGCGCTTCCTTCACAAGCTCCCGCCGGCGCGGGCTTAGCTCGGCCAGATGCCCGCTTTGGTGGACCCGCAGCAGCAGCGCGTTCACCATGTTGAACACGACCTCTTCATCGTTGCCCTCCCGCAGCGGGTAAGACCAGATCGCCGACTGCTCCGGCGTCAGCGCCGAAGGCGAAGCGGCGGCAATGGCCGCGTAATTGACGTAGTTTTCCTGATCGCTCGTCGACTGAATGCTGTGGCGGCTGAGCATCGCATAGTCCATTCGCATCCCGCCGCTTGAGCAGTTTTCGATCACGAGGTCCGGATACCGGGCAAAAATACCGTCCAGCCAAGCCAGATAAGCGCGGTTGTGCTGGAGCAGGCCGTCGCCGAAGCTGTCCGCGTCCGTCTCCGTGCCGATCCCGGCGTTGATGTTATAGTCCATCTTGATATAGCCTACCCCGTAATCCTCCACCAGGCGGCGGATCACTTCGTTCGCATGGGCAACCACCCGCGGGTTCCGGTAATCGAGCTGATAGCGGCTGCGGTCCTTGACTCTCCGCCCGTGGCGCATGAAAAACCAGCTGTCATCGGTGCCGGCCAGCTTCGGACTGTTGATGCCCATCACCTCCAGTTCAAGCCACAGCCCCGGAACCATCCCTTTGCCGCGAATGTAATCGAGCACATATTTGATGCCCTCAGGGAAGCGTTCCAGCGACGGCATCCATTCACCCACACCGTCCCACCATTCGCCCGCCGCGTACCAGCCGGCATCGATGCAGAAATACTCGCATCCTGCTTCGGCCGCGGCGTCGATGAGCGGCAATAGCTTGGCCGTCGTCGGCGAACCCCAGAGACAGTTCATGTAATCGTTAAAAATAATCCGCAAATCGCGGTTGTCCGCGTTCGGACGGCGAATCCGGCGGCGATACGCGGTCAGCTGCCCGATCGCCTCTTCGAACCCGCCGATCGCGGCGCCCACCGCGACGGGCACGCTGACGAACTCCTCGCCCGGCGCCAGCGAAATCCACCAATGATTATCGTGTTCCGTCGGCCCGCTCAGGAGAAGGGTGAGGAAATCGTTCTGATCGATGATCTCCCAATGCCAGGAGCCGTTATGCTCGATTTGCCAAAACAGGCTGCTTCCGGCTTCCCGGTTCTCCAGCACGGCCATCGGGATATGCTCCGCAGCCGACCACGAACCGGTATTGCTGCAGGAAACCCGCTTGGAGCTGCGGTCCGTCAAATGCGACATGCCCAGCTCCGGCAGGCTGTACGTGCGCCACTGCAGCTCGCTTTGCCAGCCGCTGTGCGGAATGTACAGCGCCATTTTGTCGTCGCGGTCAAGCGCGCCTTCCTTATCGAGACCGGTTAAGGCGAAGGAGGAAACGTATTCTACGCCCAACTCTTCCGTTCCCTCGTTGCTCAGCGTTACCCAAGCCTTGACAGTCTGAAGACCGTCGTAGAATTGAAAATGCTGCACCGCCCGCAGCGACGTGTCCGGATCGCGCAGCGCGATCTCCAGCTTGCGGCCGGCCTTATTGCGTATATCGGCATGAGCCTCGTAGCGCATGCGCAGCCCCGGGAACGTGGCCCGATGCGTCCGCCCGTGATATTCCGCGCGGTCCTCGCCCGTCAGCTGCAGCTCCATCAGCCGGAAGCCCGGCTTTTGCCCGTTTGAAATCGCGCCTTCCCGCAGCTCGCCCGTACCAAAGTGAAGCAGCCGCACGTCTTGCTCCGGCGTAACCTCCAGCACCAGGTGAAGTCCGTTTTCCTGAACATGAATAAGTTGGGACATAAGAATAAGCAGCCTCCCTATTAAAAAATCGCTGAACTTGCAGACCCTTGTTGATTGATTTCGTGAGCCCGGAGCATTATCCTCTACAAAAATTTAACTCAGCACCACCCGGGGTGCTGAGTTAAGAAGGATGGAATCATTAATTCTGCCGGTTTATTGGGCGGAGCCCAGTTGAACCCATGCTTGTTCGATTTCGGTCACGGCTTGGTCCTTCGTTTTGCTGCCGCCGATGTAAGCTTGCATGATTTCACCGAATTTTTGGTGGAACGTATCCAGCGAGTAGTTGATCGCCAGGTCGCCCGAAGGTTCGGATTGCAAAATTTCGTTCATTTGCTTCGGCATATCCAGTTCCGGAAGCGGAGCGTCCTTAATCGGCGGAATGACCTTCGCTACGTTGGAGAACCAGCTCTTGCCGTAATCGGAAGTGTACAGCCAATTGAAGAATTCGATCGTTTCGTTGACGACGGCGGAGTCCTTGTTGATCCGCAGCGCCTGGTCGGCGCCGGTGATGATCGTAGCTTGCTCCGGTTTGTCGCTGACCGGATATCCGGCGATCCCGATTTTAATGTCCGGGCTGATTTTCTTGATCGCTTCTTCGTCCCATGCGCCTTTACCTACCATGATCGCCGCCTTGCCGGTGGCGAAGTCGCTGATTTGCGCGTTGCTGTCGCGTTCCAGCGGTTTGTCGGTGCCATGTTTAACCGTTTTGTCGACGAAGTCAAAGAAGTTGTTGTAAAGCACCGGATAATCCTTGATTTTGGCGTCGCCGGCGATAAAGCTGTTCACCAGGTCCTTCGACGTTACGCCCTTGTCTTGAGCCGCCGCGTTGACGAAATGCTGGAATACGTGTTTCCATACCCACCATTCTTTATAGGCGTTGGCAAACGGCTTGATGCCTTTGGCTTCCAGCTTCGCGATAGCGTCGTCCAGCTCGGCCGTCGTTTTCGGGAAGGTTGTGATGCCGGCTTGTTCAAACAGATCTTTGTTGTAGATCAGCGAGAACAGATTCCCTTTAACCGGAAGGCCCAACACTTTCCCGTCGGAAGAGGTCATGTTGGCGCGAACGGCGTCCGTCATCGCTGCCGCCAGCGGCTGATCCGTCAAATCGGCGCTGTATTCGGCAAACGTGTCGATATCTCCGCCGGCTGTCGTTTGGAATACGTCCGGCGTGCTGCCTGCGGCGATTCTCGATTTCAACACCGTATTATAGTCGGACTGCATGATTTCCAGGTTGATCGTCACGTTGGGCTTCACTTTTTTGTATTCAGCGATATAGGCGTTAAAAGCGTCGGTATATTCCGGAGAAGCCGTAAACATGTTGATCGTGACCGGTTTGGAATCATCCGTTGCACCGCCGTTCCCTGCACCCGCGCCATTCGTCCCGCCCCCCGCGGCATTGTTTCCGCCGCCACCGCAAGCGGACAGCAGACCCATGAGCAGCACAAGGCTGAACGACAGGGCCAAGATTTTCTTTTTCATTCGTAACGCCCCCACTTTCTTGTCGTTGTTCATTCTTTGAAAGCAGTTTCACGCTTTCTATGTTCCTTATTCTAAAGAAAAGGTGCAGCGATAAAAATGTAGATAAGTGGTGACTTAAGGGTAAAAAAGTGGAGTGATCGTCCAGTTCACTTTTTGACCCCTTCCTCCTCCTTCGACCGGTATTCCGTCGGCGATAACCCGCAGTAATTGCGGAACGCTTTGCTGAAATAATTTTTGTCCTTGTAGCCGAGCATTTCGGAAATCTCCTGGATTTTCAGGGAAGGATCGTCCAGCAGCTCCTTGGCCTTGTCCATGCGGACCTTTTGCACGTATTCGTGGATGCCGTACCCGTACTGTTGTTTGAACAGCTTCATTAAATACTCGCGGCTTAAGAAGTATTTTTCGGTGAACATGGAAATTTTAATGTCTTCAAAATAATGATTGTCGATGTACTCCTTGATGTCGTCGACCTGAAACGGCCGGTTGGCCGCCAGCAAGCGGCGGATTTGTTCGTGATAGTACTCCGTCAGCCGCAGGAGCACTTCTTCGTATTCGTCGAAGCCGGCAAAATCGGTCCGCAGCCCCAGCGCGCGCAGCGCCCTTTCATCGCCGGAACGCGGCAGCGCGTCCCCCGGCACGCCAAGATCCAGGGCCATGTCGCTTAAGAGGACGACGATCTCGCGCAGCGTCCGGTCGGCCGCCCCGATGCTGAACGCGTCCGCAGCTTTGATCTTCTTGGCAAAATCCCCCATGACCGATTTGGCATGATGGAGATTGCCGGCTTCCAGCGCCCCGCGAAGGAGCGGCATCCGGCTGGTGAAAGAGTAGATATCCTTCGCGGCAGCTCTCCCCTTGTCGCCGATCGCGGCCGTTCCCTTCAGCTTTAACAGATCGATGGCCAGGATCGAACTGACCGCCGTCTCATAGGAATCGGCCAGTTCCATGATGTTTGGGCTCGAAGGGCCGATCCCTCCCGCTGCCTGCAAGCCAAACAGCTCACTTAGGGTACCAGTGATCTTGCGCATCATTTTTTCCGCGCGGAAAGCGACTTCTTCGGGATAACCGCCCCCCGCGGTATACACCGCAATAATCTCGCGCTCCTGCTTCGGATTGGCAAAGCTGAAGCAGAGCATGTCGCCCCCGGCCACGTCGCTCACCACATTGGCCACCGCAAAATAAAGCAGCTCGGTATCGCTGTTGAACCGGCTGTCCCTGACGGCTTCCATATTCATGATCCGCAGCACCAGCGTGCCGAAACGGTTCAGGGGATCGTCCGCCCCGATCAGCGGCAGGAACGCCCGGTTGCTATGTTGTTTGAAGCTTCGTTCAATGATCGATAGATAGATTTTCTCCTTCAGCTTCGGCAGGGACATATTAAACGCAATATTGCGGGTAATCGATTCGGTTTGCAGCTGCCGCTTGGCGTTTAGCAAATCGATGCCTTTGCGGAGCGCCTGGTTGAGATCATGCCGGTTAATCGGCTTGAGCAAATAGTCCAACACCCTGGAGTGAATCGCTTGACGGGTGAACTCAAAATCGTTATAACCGCTGATCACGATCGTCAGCAGCTCCGGGTAATCGCGCTCCACGATTTTTAAGAACTCGACGCCGTTCAGCTCGGGCATTTTCATATCGACCATCACCAGGTCGGGCTTGTGCCGCTCCAGCATGGCCAGTCCGGTTTTGCCGTCCGTCGCCTCCAGCACTTCGTCAACTTCCAGGCCTTCCCAATCCCCTAAAATCCGGATCGCCTCACGGAGCGGTTCTTCATCGTCGATTATCAACACTTTATACATGGCTGCTGCCTCCCCGCGGTATCATCATTCGCATTTCCGCGCCGCCGTCGCCGCTGCGGACCACCAGATCGGCGTCTTCGCCATAAAGCAGCCTGAGGCGCGTGTACAGGTTTTTGAGCCCGATGTTTTCGCCCTCCTGGTCCTCCCATTCGGCGTGAAACGATTTCAGGATCTCCTCGAGCCTTTCCTGGGAAATCCCCGGCCCGTTATCCTGCACGGAAATAATCGCATGCGTATTGGCCAGTTCCGCCCGAATCACAATCGTAATGGCGCTCGACACCTTTTCCAGGGCATGCTTGATTGAATTCTCCACCAGGGATTGGATGGACAGCTTGGGAATTTGCAGCTCCATCAACGATTCGTCCCATTCGATCGTCACCTGAAGGCGGCTGCCGAATCTAGCTTTTTGCAGCGCCAGATAACGATCGATATGTTTGAGTTCCTCCCTAGCGTTTACGATATCTTTTCCGCTTATGCAGTATCTGAGCGTCAAGGCCAAGGCATCCACCATATCGGCGACCTCGTCGTCCCCGCTTTTCAGCGCTTTGGTCGAAATTGCCTGGAGCGCATTGTACAGAAAATGCGGATTGATTTCCGCCTCGAGCGCTTTCAAAATCGCGTTTTTCTCCACCAGCTTCATCTTATACCGTTCATTGATCAAATCGTTGGTCCGCCGCACCATCCGGTTGAAATGCCTGGACAAATAAGCGATCTCATCCCTGCCCTTGACCGGGATTTCCGCGTCGAACGTGCCTTCGCTAAAGCGTCTCATCTCATAGGACAAGTCTTTCAGCGGTCTGGTGATCGCACTCGAAAGGAGCGTGACCAAAACGACCGAAATCAGCAAAAAAATGCCCCCGATGAGATAGCTCAAATCCCTCGTCGTCGTCGCCGCGGCGTAAATGTTGCGGTAAGGAATCGGCTTGACCAATTTCCAGCCTTCGTCCGGGAGCACGTTGTATACAATCAAATACTTGGTGCCGTCCTCGCTCGTCCAGGTTAACGGCCGCATGCCGCCGTCCTTGCCGATCTGGCTGAGCCAGGGGGCGTTCTCCACCTGCTGCAGAAACTCCGGATCGTCGACGTGAAACGGCACGTTGTCGGCATCGAGGTACAGCAGATGCTCCCCTTCTTCAAACGGGATATCCCGCAAAATTTCGTCCTTGCCGGCCGGCTTTATATAGAAGGAAATGACCGCTTTCGGGTCGCGGGAAACGAGCGAGCGCAGCACGCGGTGATACCCCATGAAGCTGGGCTCCTTGCTCATGGCGTACCCCGACTTGGCCCCGGGAACGATAAACGATTGAAACGAACGGTTGTGCGGGCTCTCCATGGCCTGCTTGTACCACGGCTGGTCGGGAATCCCCTCCTGGTAGCTGACACGCACCGTAATGTTATAGGCTTCACGGGTGATCGAATAATATTTCTTCTGATCGATGAGGTAGAAATAAATGCTTTCCAGATCGTCCCGCGAGTAGAACAGGCTCCGCAAATAATTTTCCAAATACATTTTGGACGAATAATCGTTTTCCTCCAGCTTAATCGCCCGGATGATCTCGTCATAGCGGATTTGCGGCAGGGACAACTGCTCGATGCCGGACAAATAATCCTCGAGGTTCTGGTTCACCAGCTTCAAATTGTTGGTCGTGCTGACGATGCTGTGATCGACCGATTCTTTTTCGAGCATTTGATAGGAGATGACGGTCAGCGAGCCTACCACAAGAATAATAATCGTCGTAAACAGCAAAATAAGCTTATTGACCAATCGGCGCGAAACCCGGTCTTTAAGCGACAATGTCAAACGTTTCAGTCGGCTGAACATATTGCCCTCATTTCTATGACTGTGTAAGTTGCCTTTTCCCGTTCTATTCCCTAGTTCAAAATATAAGTCACGACCCGCGCTTAACGCCAGTTCACGTTTTTACCCTTAACTGTTTTCTTAAATCCATTTTGGCGTGAAAACGGTTGATTTATAATCATTATAGCCGAATCACCTTATATAAACTATCGTTGCGAAAAAGAGGTGCATTATGTTGAGACTTGGGAGAAAACGCGCCGAGAAGCTGGAGTTCGGAATATTTACGCTGCCGATCCTTATTTCGGTCATCGCTGTGTTCTACTATCCGTTTATTATGACCATTCGCTACTCCCTGACCAAATGGAACGGGATTTCGAAGCACCCTAAATTTATCGGACTCGATAACTTCAAACAGATCTTCATGGGCGACGCCAACTTTACGCACGCCGCTTGGTTTACGGTCAAATACATGATTCTTTACATCGTTTTGATCAATGTGCTGGCGATTTTGCTGGCGCTCGTGCTGGACATGAAGCTGAAATCGACCAACTGGCTGAGAGCGGCCTTCTTTATTCCTTACATTCTCAGCTTGGTAATCGTAGGGTTTATCTGGAAGTTCATTTTCATGCAAGGTTTCGAATCGCTGGGGCAAAGCACCGGCTGGGGGGTATTCGCGCTAAGCTGGCTGGGTGAACCCGGACTAGCCTTTATCTCCGTGCTGTTCGTCTCGATCTGGCAATCGATCGGCTTCTACATGGTGATCTACATCGCCGGTTTGCAATCGGTTCCAGACGATTTGAAGGAGGCGGCCACCGTTGACGGGGCCGGACCGGTCCGCCGGTTCTTCAACGTCACGCTGCCGCTGCTCGCGCCGTCGATCACCATTTCCGTGTTCATGGCGCTGACCAACTCGATCAAGGTATTTGACGTGATCCTGTCGCTGACCGGCGGCGGACCCGGCGGCACCACATACAGCGTCGCTTACGACATCTACCGCGATACGTTCCAGAACAATCTGTACGGTTACGGCACGGCCAAGGCGCTGATTTTGTTCGTGGCGGTGCTGATCATCACCATTATTCAATTAACGCTCTTCAAACGCAGGGAGGTTGAGGCATAATGACTAAAAACAGAGCGGGGCGTTTTGTCCTGGAAATCGTTATGGTCCTCCTGTCCATTTTGTTCCTGTATCCGTTGTTCCTGACCATCATCAACTCGCTGAAAAGCTTCCAGGAGGTCATGACCGACGTGATCGCTTTGCCGAAACGGCTTGCTTTTGAGAACTACAGCTACGTGTGGGAATTCATCAACTACCCGCGGCTGTTTCTGAACAATGCGGTCATCACGATACTTGGCCTGGCCGGGATCATCCTGATCTCTTCCATCGCCGCTTACAAGCTGGCCCGCACGAAATCAAAAGCCAGTTCGATCATCTACATGCTCTGCATTATACCGATGCTGATTCCGTTCCAGTCGATCATGCTGACGGTGCTGCAAATGGCCAAAAGCTTCCACCTATCCGACAGCACCTGGGGTCTGGGCATTCTGTATTGGGGTTTTGGCGCCCCGCTTGCCCTGTTCATCTACCACGGCTTCGTAAAGGGGATTCCGAAGGAAATCGACGAAAGCGCCACAATCGACGGCGCCTCCGGCTTCCGGTTGTTCTTTAGCGTGATCTTCCCGCTGCTGAAGTCGGTCACGACCACGATCATCATCATCGACGTGATGTGGATCTGGAACGACTTCCTGCTCCCGCTGCTTATGGTCAACGGCTCGCCGGCGACCAAAACGCTGACCCTGGCCGCGTACACCTTCGTCGGACAATACACCTCCGACTGGCAGTACGCGATGACCGCCATGGTGATGGCCGTGCTGCCTTCGATCATCGTGTTCATCTTCCTGCAAAAATACATCGTCAAAGGCGTGGTCGCCGGTGCGGTGAAGGGCTGAATGTTGTTGATAAGAACCCCCGGAGCAAATGGCTCCGGGGGTTTGTTGGATTTCTGGGCTGATAGTAATAGGCTTCATATGTTGGAATTTATCTTTTTTCTTCTTACATATAACTCAATTTTCTCAGAGGTAAAATCGGCAAAACAGCATGTACGCTATAGACCAGGTACGAATAAACGAGACGGACAAATAGGTGAACATAAAGCCAAATTCCCTTTTGAAACCCGCACTGTTCAAGTGCTTCAGCACGTTCAGTTCCTGAAAAGATGGCTTAATTTCGTTTGGTAGTTGATCGAGTCATTGCTTTTGGTGTCTTAAAGCGAAGACGCCTCTTCTGTGTGGCAGTGTTAGCTCGAACTATCACTTAACCAGACGAAGCGATGTTTTTCTAATACGCTGGGACATTGAGTTTTTCTTAACGTGCGCGAAGGCGCTTATACGACTGCAAAACGAGTTTCTGGGCCGTTCGTACGGTTCGTACGATCTGTTTTGTGAGTCACACGACCAGTAGGATCTCTTGATTGGGTGCTCGCCTTACAACAACTGCTCGATCTGGCCCACGAGGTCACCGCATAAGCAAGGAAAAAGCTTCCTCTCCGTTTCAGATCAACTCCAGCAGTTGGATTGTCGCTTTACCCAATCGTATTAATACATATCTACCAATTTCTTGCTACGAAAATTTAGCTTGCTGTACTTAAAAATATCAAAGGCATTATTGCTTATTTTTTATAAAAACTTTTAAAACCGTCGTAAATAACAATAAGTCCTATAACTAAGGAAAGTGTCCTTACAACTAGTTCAGCGCTTAGTAGACCTCCCATAACTTCATTATCATTATACAAAGACCCCGTAATAAAAATAGGTGAAAGCATAATCAGTACACCTATTACCACACTTATAAATAGCATTTTTTTACAGCCGCTATTGTTCAAAATAACACCACCTAACTAAATCAGAAATATTAAGTTCTCAAGAACCAAACTTGAGAACACATCAAAAATATATAACCATGAAGGATAGAAATAATCCTTCATGGTTATAATACTTTAAACTGTTAATTTATTACCATTCATAATCTCCAGGCTCATATAAAGAACCAAAATAGTTACTGGAGTTGGAAACGCCAAACGATAAAGTAAATGATTCACCAACTTTTATTCCACCATTACCTGAATAAGTTGTTGTACCATTATTATAGAAACTTCCTTCTACTACGTAGTGAATCTTATTCGCATGCTCTAAATTTGTGTAAACGGTACCAGAAAACTGTTTTGCCTTACCATTATAAATCCTATTCATTGTTGTATTTAGCACGGATACAATCCCATGAAAAGAAGGACGACTTTCAGTTGTTTCGCAGTAGAAATTAAGCGACGGTTTATAGTCTATTCCAATTTTCGAAAATTCTTCAAGTGTAGCGGTAAAAGTTCTAAATGTAGCTAATTGTGGACTGACACTTGAATTCAATTTCTTTCCAGATGAATAATAGTTTGAAAGTAATGTAGCTCTAGCTTGATCGACAGAAATTTCACTATCCTTAGCAAATTCTAAGACCAATTCATCAAAGGTCAATACATCACTCATTGTCATATTCTCAGAGGCATCTTGTAGATTTATTGATTCTTTCACCCTACTTCCCGAATCCGTTGCCGAACTCCCATCCGCAGCGAATAAGGGTACGCACATTGCCAAAGAAAGAATACCAACAGTAATACTGGAAACAAGAATTTTCCTCAAAGCATTCATTCCTTTCCATTTATTTTTTTACTTACATATATATAATATACTTAATAGGAAAAATTATCAATTATAGTTTTTATTTTATAAATTCCTTAAAAAAGCATTAAGTGTGATTCTCTGGCTAGGAAATCCATCCAGCGCCATCTTACTCTTTCCCCCTAAGAAATAAGGCCTTCAGTATCCAAGCAGTCAGTCCCAGGATCGACCTTATCCAGCAAAAATATTCCTTAAGCTTCAATGTGTTCGCATACTTTTAGTTTCCTCTTGAATTCGCTGGCGGTGCCGAAAGAATAGGAACTTTTCTTTTGGTTAATATCCCTGCAGGTAACAGAAATTAACTACTTGGTTCCTCTAGTAAATCCAGTGTTACTTTTCAATAAGATAGCCACGTTCGAGGACTCGCCGAAGCAAGCTGTCTTGGTCAATGACCGAGCCGATTTGCAGTAATCTGCTTGCTTGTCGCTCCTTTTTGACCCAGGGGAATAACGATCAATCAAAAATGATTTTGACTATATCGATGGTCTTGCTTCGGTTGCGCAGAGACGTAAAAGCGTTGAAAATCAAGCGGTCTCCCCGGTTGGACAAGGACAACGGTTTCATTTGCGTGACCGTATCGATACTGAGTGATAACAAAAATCCAGGTAAGTATAGCCAACGTGATTGAATAAATGTCACACGCTTTGCCGGAGAAGGACTCACGAGAAAAATTGGTTCCGGCTCCTGGAACGGCATCGTCTGGCAGTTAATCTACTTTTGTTCTATTAAGATGACACCTCTTTCTCTGTGGTATTGAAGACTTCGGGACTCTTTACTCTACCAAAACGAAGCGATTTTTCTATTTTCGTTAACCCATCAGTCCATTTGGATTTGATCCGCTACTATACATGGTATTAGGCTAAATATTTGGGATTTAGTCGAGTAGAAGTGAGCTTAACGCTCACAACTCTCACAGATCCTTACTTAATTAAAGGCATGAAAATAGATGACCTTTGTCGAATCTCTATATCAAAGGAGATGAGCATATATACCTTATATTGAAGGTCTAATTCATTTACTTCTATAAAAAAGCTGATTAAAAAATTCACCCCACTGTTAAAAGGTTTCGGGTTATCGACGGCCAACCTATCGCGATTGGCTGCACAAAATTAAAGGCGAACTACTCTAAAAAGCAACACTTTAATGCTAATATTGTCAGTAAGAAGCAAGAGTATATCGATGAATAAATTCATGCTTTTGCATGACTTTTTAAAGGAGGATAATCGCCAAAAACAGGAAATCAAGGAAAAGTTAGGGTCTATCGGGCGAAAACAGAAAATTCATGAAGAATTATTAAATATAAAAGGGATTTATTATAAACTTTATAATATATAGTTTACTATACTTACATTCACCAGCAATCTAAAAGCACATTAATGATAAACAAAATGCATGTTGACGAGTCATTTACACTCGTTACTGCTGTGAAACAGGACCCAAGTGAAGCAATTTACTGTTGAGATTGCCAGATCAAGGCCAGAGATATCGGTAACGCATTTATTTGTAATTTCGATTATAATAGAAATAAGGCTTTCGTTTTTGGCAATAGCGAAGCCACATAAGTAGATAGTAATCGAAGGAGGTTCTTTCATGTCCAATTCATCTCATGACCGCAAAGGTCGTTTAACCGATATTCCCGTATCCATCCTGGATCTCGCCCCGATTACCATCGGCAGCACGGCCGCCGAGTCGCTGCGGAACTCGCTTGATCTGGCCCAGCACGCGGAAGGCTGGGGGTACCACCGCTACTGGCTGGCGGAGCATCACAGCATGCCCGGCATCGCCAGCTCGGCGACGGCGGTCGCGATCGGCCACATCGCCGGCGGCACCAAGAAGATCCGCGTCGGCTCCGGCGGCGTCATGCTGCCGAACCATTCGCCACTCGTCGTCGCGGAGCAGTTCGGCACGCTGGAGTCGCTGTATCCCGGGCGGATTGATCTCGGCCTGGGGCGGGCGCCCGGCTCCGACCCGGCGACCTCGCAGGCGCTGCGCCGCGGTCCGGGCAGCGACGGCCAGGATTTCCCGGAGCGGCTCGCCGAGCTCCGGAACTACTTCCAGCCCGCACCCGGCTCCTCGTTGGCGGTGCGGGCCGTCCCCGGCGAAGGCCTGGACATCCCGATCTGGCTGCTCGGCTCCAGCGGCTTCAGCGCGCAGCTGTCGGCCCAGCTCGGTCTGCCGTTTGCCTTCGCCAGCCATTTCGCGCCGGATTATATGCTCCCGGCGCTCGATTTGTACCGCGGCCACTTCCGCGCCTCGGAAGCGCTGGCGGAGCCATACGCGATGATCGGCGTCAACGTGATCGCGGCCGATACCGACGAAGAAGCGCGGCGGCTGGCGACGTCACAGCAGCAGCAGTTCCTGAACCTGATCCGCCGCCGCACCGGAAAGCTGAACCCGCCGGTCGACCACCTCGACTGGTCGCTGCAGGAGCAGGCGCTGATCGAACGGCAGCTCAGCTGCTCCGCGATTGGCTCGCCGTCCACGGTGCGCGATCAGCTGCAGCTGATCCTCGAGCAAACAAATGCCGATGAAATCATCGTGGCCGCGCAAGTTTACGATCATCAGGCTCGTTTGCGTTCCTATGAGCTGCTGGCGGAAATTTGCTCTTTATAATCCGTCGGGCTGTATCCCGTATACTCCTTAAACACTTTGGAGAAATAGTGTTGATCGGTAAACGACAGCAGGTCCGACAGCTCCTTGAATTTCATTTCCGGCTTGCAGGCCATCAGCCTGCAGGCCTCTTTGATTTTCAGGCCCGTATAGTACTGCACGAATGTGGCACCGGTAAATTTTTTGATCACTCGGCTGATATAGGAAGGGCTTACATGAAATTTCGCCGCGATGTCGACCACCGACAGCTGGGAATACATATTCATTTTCACGTATTCGTCCATCTGCGCAAACAGTTCCTCGCCGCTTTTTCGGCTATGCGCCTGCAGCATCTCGAAGCACTGCCCGGCCCACTCCAGCAGCTCGCGGCCGAAACCGGCGTAGCTCTCCGCCTTAAACAGCTGCTTCGCCTTCACCTCAAGATCGGGCCGGAGGGCCGCTCCCCGCTCCT
The DNA here is from genome assembly GCF_038008055.1 of Paenibacillus sp. FSL R5-0527. Lineage (NCBI taxonomy): Bacteria > Bacillati > Bacillota > Bacilli > Caryophanales > Paenibacillaceae > Paenibacillus > Paenibacillus sp. FSL R5-0527. The sequence goes on from NZ_JBBOYI010000001.1 coordinate 115,915, forward strand.
CATACAAATGAGCGAACGTATCGACCAGCAGCCCGACAAACCGCTCCAGGTCCAGAAGCCTGGCGTTCTCCTCCCCCCATTTGGCGAGCTGTTCCGTCAGTTTAAGCGCGAACTGCTCCTTGCGGCGCCCGCGGATCATATCCGCGAAACCAAACGCCACATGCGGCTCCATCCCGACTTCCCCCGGCTTCGTATCAGGAACGGGAAGTCCCGTATCCAGCACTCCCCCTTTCATGATCCGCTGCCGCTCATTCAGGATGGACGACACCCGATGGTACAGCTCAGGCAGCTTCTCCGGCTCGGCGGACAGCACCTGCCCTCCGAGCATCGCGTCAATGCCACAATCGTACAGGTGGCGCCGGGCCGATTCCAGGCATTCATAAACCGAGGAGTACATGTCCAGCACCGGCCTGTTCACCAGAACAAGAAACTGCTTCGACGTTTGCGTAGGGAAAACCCAGCAGCGGTGAGGGGTGAAAATCTCCGTTAAGCAAAGCTGGACCTCCTCCCGCGCCCAACGTTCTTCCCCTGCCGTAAACGGCTGGCGGCGCACGATCAGCAGCACCTTCGCATAATGATGAAACTCGTCATCCAGGTGCAAGTCCGCAGCATAACCGGGAGCCACGATATCTTTTAACATCGCCGCATCGCCGGGCGCCCGCTTGTTCAACTCCCCGATCGCCCGGTCCATCACTTCCGCCAGCTGCACGCGCTCCACCGGCTTCAGCAAATAGTCAAACACCTGAAGGTTCAACGCCTTGCGGGTATATTCAAAATCGCTGTACCCGCTGATCAGCACGTATTTCAGCTGCGGACTGATCAGCTTGGCCTGCTCGATCAGCGCGAGCCCGTCCATTTTCGGCATCCGGATATCGGTCAGCAGCAGATGGATCGGTTCCCGCCGCAGCGTCTTCAGCGCCTCTTCCCCGTTGGTCGCCGTCGCCGCGATGCGGATCGGCAAATCCATAGATTCCAGCAGCGTTTTTATGTTCCGCAATATTGGCTTGCTGTCCTCCACGATCATCACGTTATACATCGCCCGTCCCTCCTGTTATGCTCAATAGAAATCCTTCGTCAGCGATCCGATGATTTGCACCGTAGCGCCCTTTTCCCCGTCCGAATGATTGAAAATATTGAAAAACAGCCGGTTCTGATACATCAGCTTCAGCCGGCCCACGCTATTGACAATCCCCATGTTTCCGATGGCCGACCGGTGGTTCTGAATTTCGCTCACGCCCGCAGCGGACTGCTCAATGTTATCCAAAATTTCGCCGATTTTGTCCGGCGGAAAGCCGTCCCCGTTATCTTTGATTTCGACGGCCCATAGCCCGTTAAATTGTTTCACCGTAATTTTGATCCGCCAGGGAGGATCGCTGTTCGTGAACGCATGCTCGATGCAGTTCTCCACAAAAGGCTGGATAACCAGCCGCGGCAGCTGGATTTCATGGGACAGTTCGTCCGCTTCAATTTCCCATTCCAAATCGTCCTCATATTTTTGCTGAACGAGGGACAAGTAGTGTCTCGTATGCTCCAGTTCATCGGCCAGCGTCACATGGGCGTAAGGCGACGACACGATGTAACGCAGGCTGTCCGAAAGGTGTTTGCACATGTCGGACACGACCTCCGTTTTTCCCTCTTGTGCGGCAATGCTGATCAAATAAAGGACATTATGGATAAAATGCGGGGCGATCTGGGCCTGGAGCGCGGAATTGCGCGCGTTCACCTCTTCATGCAGCGCCAGTTTCTCCCGTTCGATCGATTCCTGCAGCCGCTCCATGAGGTCCTGGAAAGCTTCGTTCAGCAGGATCAGCTCGTTGTTTTGCGGCCGGCTGTCAACCTTGACATTCATGTTGCTGTAGTTGATACGCCAAATCTGGCTGCGCAGCTTGCGGATGGGCAGCAGCAGATTGCGTGTCGATAGAAAAATATAGACGAAGGAAACCACTATCAGCGAGGTAATCAGCAGCATCGAAATGTATTGCACCGAATTGACGGGGCCGAGCACCGCCTTTTTAGGCGTCACGATATAAGTGGTCCAGCCGGTTTTGGGCGACTGGGAATAAGCCACGTAATTGTTGAATTTGTCAACGTAAACACCGTCGCCGGTCACCCCTCCAGTCAGTACGGCATGATCCGTATCACGGCTGGTGCGGGTAATTTCCACGCCTTGCCCATCAAGGATATACACCTCTCCGCCGGCGATCCCTTTGGTCATTTTTTCGATATAGGGCTGATCCATTTGAATAGAAAGATAACCGAACACTTTGCCGTTTTGGTTGTTGATGGCGCGGATAAACGATACCGTGTCCCCCTCGCGGGTCAACATAAATCCGCTGCCGCTCCACCACCCGCCCGGACCGCTTTTTCCCAGATAGGATTCCAGAGAAAGCGGACTGCGCTGAGTGCCGATATAAGAGACGAGCAGGTTGCCCTGTCTGTCGTAAATGATCATGTCTTTGATGGCCATGCTCGGCCCGATCGCCTGAAACATCGTATCCCTAAGCTTTCGCGTGCGGTTTAACATTTCGACATCGTTCGCCGGGTCTTTATCCAAAAGGGTAAAAATGTCCTTGCTGGACAATATACGCTGCGACAGCTGGTTCTGACCGTCGATGTAAGCGTCGACCTGTTCGCTGACTTTGGCCGCGGTCATCCGCGTTTCGCCGACCGTTTTCTCCTTCAGCGGCTTGACCACGATCAGATTGACGTATACGGTAAAGCAGCCGAGCACAAACAGAAGCAAGGCGATAAACGTGAGGAACACCTTCGTTTGCAGGCTGAACTGATATTTGCGCGGTACGGTTTTTACGATCATGGCTGCCGGTTCGCCTCCTCCATCCGCCAGGATGCCGCTCTTGATGCCAGGTTGCCGCTCGTGATGTTCATAGACTCGTCCTAACTGTACCACGCCCATTCGCAAAATGACAACGGTTTCAAGTTCAGAATTTTACACATCAACTGTCATGTACAGACATGTACCTTACCTCAGGCAAAATTTATAATCAAATTGTAAACGGATTCAAAATAAACGATTTACGGGGGGATTCATTTATGAACAGCAACCGCAAGAAAAAAATAACGGCCCTGGCCTTGGCCAGCTTGCTGTCCATCTCACTGGCGGCTTGCGGATCGGGCGGCAACGGTTCCGGCAGCGCGGCGGGCGGGGAGAACGGCGGAAACGGAACCGGCGGCAAAAAAGTAACGATCGAGCTGGCCATTTCCAAAAGCTCGCAGGATTCGGCATTTATCCAACAGGATTTGCTGGACGAATTTGAGCAAAAAACAAACATTCACGTCAACCTGCAGCTGATCCCTGCCGAGCAGACGACGACGGTGCTGCAGACCAAACTGGCCGTCGAGGAAACGCCGGACATTATCCAGTACAACCTGGCGAGCGCCACGACCGACCTCAACCTGGAGCGGAACTTCGAAATTCTCGACAACGAGCCTTGGGCCAGCCGGATCGTCAACAAGGACGTGCTTTCTGCCAACGGCCATCTTTACAGTTTCCATGTCAGCCAGGACACGGGCATGCAGGGGGTCGTGTACAACAAGCAGATTTTTGAAGACCTGGGCCTGTCGATTCCGAAAAACTTCGACGAGTTCCTGGCCGTGTGCGAAAAGATCAAAGCGAGCGGCATTACGCCGGTATTTATGCCATACAAGGACAATTGGGCCGCTAACATCTGGCCGGCCGCCGCGTTTGCCGATTTCGCGGCCAAAAACGATCCGACGTTCTTCGACGATCTGAACAGCAACAAGCGGAAATGGTCGGACATTCCGGAATTCCAAACGTTCCTGCAGCAGCAGTACGAAGTGTACAAAAAAGGCTACACCAACGCCGACGTGCTCAGCGACAGCTACGATATGGCGGTCGGCAAATTCCTGAACAAGGAAGTCGCGATGATGTTTATGGGCGACTGGCTGATCGAAGGAGTGGCTCAGCAGGATCCTTCCATGCGGCTGGGCGTGTTCCCGATCCCGTCTTCGCAAGACGCCAGCCTCGGCGCAAGCCCGCTCGGCGGCCAGCTGTTCATTCCGAAGAAAGCCCCGCATATGGCGGAAGCAAAGAAGTTCCTGGACTTCATGGCTTCTAAGGAAGTGGCGCAAAAAATCGTCGATTCCAAAGGCTACGTATCCAATCTCAGCGACGTCACGACGCCGGAGCTGCCGGAATACAAGCAGGAAATCGTCGACAATTACATTACGCCGAAGAAAACCGTGCTGACGTCGGACGCTTACATGCTGGTTGACCGCAGCGAGCTGTACAGATTGCTGCAGGACCAATTCGCGGGCGGCTTGACGCCGGAAGAAGTGCTTAAAGCCTGGGATGAAAAATTCAGCCAACTGATGAAAGATAAAGAGGTTCCCGGTTTCTAAGGGACGATGGTGTAAGAAGGCAGCATAAAATCTCCGGATTTTATGCTGCCCCAGGCTATGATGGGGGTGTGAGAACATGAAAACAATGAAAAACCTATACTCGTATTATCTGATTTTACCGGCCATCCTGATTTACTCCGTATTTTTCGTGGTCCCGGCGGTGATAGGGTTTTACTATTCTTTTACCGACTGGCGTCTGGACCGGCTGGATATCCGCTTTATCGGCTGGGAAAATTTCAGCAAAATTTTCTCCGACAAAACGCTCACCCTGGCGCTTAAAAATACGGTCATCTTCGCCGTCGTCACCGTCGTCGGCAAAAACGTGATCGGCATTTTGCTCGCCGTCGCTTTAAACATGCGCTTGAAAACGAAAAACCTGCTGCGCGCGCTGTTTTATTCGCCTTCCATCCTCAGCATTCTCGTCATCAGCATCCTGTTTACGCCGATGCTGCGCACCGAAGGCACGATCAATCAGATGTTTGAAGCAATAGGGCTGCACTCGCTCAGCCAGGCTTGGCTGACCAATCCGCAGCTCGTCATCTGGACGATCGCCGCCGTGTCGATTTGGCAAAGCGCCGGGTTTCAGATGGCCATTTATTTGGCCGGCCTGCAGTCGATTTCCCAGGAATATTACGAGGCGGCCAGAATCGATGGGGCCAGCTCCTGGAAAAGCTTCTTTAAAATCACGCTGCCGCTGCTGCTGCCGGCGATCAATATCAATCTGATGCTGACGTTGATTGGCGGACTTAAAGTGTTTTCGGAAGTGTACGTCATGACGGGCGGGGGCCCGGGCAACGCTTCGCAGGTCGTCGGCACGATCATTATGCGGGCCTTCGGCGAAGGCAACTGGGGGCTCGGCACCGCGGTCAACACGCTGCTGTTCGTGGCCGTGACGATTATCGCCATTCCGCTGCTGATCTTCATGCGGCGTAAGGAGGTCGCAGAATAATGGGATACACGCGCAAACTCGCCATACGCAACTATATTGTGGAAGGCATCTTGATCCTGGCCTCGCTGCTGATCATTTTGCCGCTGCTCATTCTGATCTTTGGCTCGTTTAAGACGAGCGCCGAAGTGCTCAGCTTTTCCCTCAAGCTGCCGGAGAAATGGCAGTTCGCCAACTATGTCCGGGTATTTGAGGAAGGCGGACTGTCCAGGGCGTTCCTGAACAGCGTTTGGATTACCGGGATTTCGTCCATCATCAACATCGTCGCTTCCTCGGCGGCCTCCTTTATTCTGGCGCGCCGGGAGACGAAAGTCGCGGGTACGATTTACATGTACTTCTTCATGGGGCTGATCGCCCCGATGTCCGTGATCACGACGATCCGTGTCGTGCAGTGGATGGGCTTCTACGGCAGCATCACGAGCGTGATTCTCATTTATGCCGCGCTCAACACGGCGTTCAGCGTCTTCCTGTACAGCGGGTTCATCAAAACGATTCCGAGAGCGCTGGATGAAGTCGCTTTTCTCGAAGGAGCGAGCGTATTCGGTGTGTTCTTCCGGATTGTCACGCCGTTGATCCTGCCGGTGAACGCGACGGTGGCCATCATGGTGTTTATGTCCGTGTGGAACGATATCACGATTCCGGTGTATTTCCTTACCGACAGCTCCACCTGGACGATGCCCTTGTCGATTTACAATTTCTACGGCAAATACAGCCGGGACTGGAACCTGATTTTCGCCAATCTTGTGCTGACTTCGCTGCCGGTGTTCATCCTGTATTTATTCGGCCAAAAATACATCGTCAGCGGCCTCACGGCCGGCGCGGTGAAGGGGTAAGAATAAGCTGCCTGCGCCTTTGCCGAATAAAGTGTTAACTTCCCCCTCTAATATAAAAGCGGCAGGCCAGGAACTTCGGTTGAAGTCCGGCCTGCCGTTTGTTTGTTCTTGTTAAGACGAAAGCTATAAGTTGAACTAAAGAATGTGCGAATTTGGGCAAGAGGGTTCAATATTCTAAAGAGTACACACTTTAGAATATTGAACCTAGGTGAAATGATTCTGAAGAAGCTGAAAGCTTTCTGGAAGAAAGCTGCTTCGGAAGCACAAGCTGCGTTCGCCTTTGCGACCGGATTTCTTCCGAATTAGAATTTAGTTCAATCATAGAAATCTGGGAACAACAGCGATCGTAAGAACATTTCACCCGGCTGCCCTTATGCGTACAGATTAGGTTCAACTTTTATAGATTGCAGTCTTAACCTCTTTTATTTCGCTTGAATATAGCCTTCCGCTTTCAGCAGCTCGGCGATCAGTACGGCTCCGCCCGCCGCACCGCGGAGCGTGTTGTGCGACAGTCCGACGAATTTGTAATCGTACAGGGAGTCTTCGCGCAAACGGCCCGCCGAAATGCCCATGCCGCGTTCGATGTCACGGTCCAGCTTCGTTTGCGGCCGGTTTTCTTCTTCAAAATAGGTAATGAACTGCTTCGGCGCGCTTGGTAATTCGAGCTCCTGCGGCCGGCCTTTGAATTGCCGCCAGCGGGCGAGGATTTCTTCTTTCGACGGTTTGTTCTCGAAGGAGATGAACACCGTAGCCAGATGGCCGTCCGTTACCGGAACGCGGATGCATTGCGACGTAATCAAAGGCGCGCTGGCCTTGACGATTTCCCCGCCCTCGATGCTGCCCCAGATGCGCAGCGGCTCCTGCTCGCTTTTTTCTTCCTCGCCGCCGATGTAAGGAATGACGTTGTCCAGCATTTCCGGCCAATCGGTAAAGTTTTTGCCGGCCCCGGAAATCGCCTGGTACGTGGAGACGACCACTTGGGTCGGCTTGAAGTCCAGCAGCGGATGGATAGCCGGTACGTAGCTTTGGATAGAGCAGTTCGGCTTTACGGCGATAAATCCGGTTTTGGTGCCGAGCCGCTTGCGCTGCGCCTCGATCACTGCGATATGCCCGGGGTTGATTTCCGGGATGACCATCGGAACGTCCGGCGTCCAGCGGTGGGCCGAATTGTTGGAAATGACGGGCGTGCCCGCTTTCGCGTACGCTTCTTCGAGCGCTTGAATTTCATTCTTTTTCATATCGACCGCGCAAAAAATGAAATCGACCCGATCGGCCACTTCATTCACTTTCGAAGCGTCCTGCACGACGATATTTTTGACGGCTTCCGGAATCGGTGTCGCCATTTTCCACCGGCCTTGCACGGATTCCTCATACGTCTTCCCCGCCGAACTCGCACTGGCCGCGATGGCGGTCACCTCAAACCAAGGATGCTGGTCCAGCAGCAGCACAAACCGCTGGCCGACCATGCCCGTTCCCCCGACAATACCCACTTTCAACTTTTGCGTCATCCGGTATCAACCCTTTCCCCATGTCTTTTTCACATATTGATAAATAACTATTCAACCCGGCTGCGTTGGTGTATGGCAATATGCGCAAAAAAATCCCGCCCCCAAGACGATCCGTCTTAGGGACGAGATTTACGCTCGCGGTACCACCCCAAATTCGCCGAAATGTCGCCATTTCAGCCTCTTCGAGTACGGCATCGCCCCGGGCGACGCTTATACTCTAGCTCTGTAACAGGAGCCCCTGCCACACCACCCCCCGCTGTTCGGGTTCCGATGCGGTGCTCTGAGACTTTCTTCAATAAACAACTCTTTACCCCTTTTCAGCAAACGGGGCTCTCTGGAAAAGAACTCGTTTATCTACTCTTCTCTTCATCGCGTTTCATTATTACGTATTCAATGTACATATTCGGTGTACGTATTCGGTGTACGTATTCGATATACATATTCGAAATTACGTATTCGATATTGCATGTCGCATTTCAATGTTGAAATTATATTATCAAATATTAGCCGGAACGTAAACAGGATTGAACAAATTCCCAGAGCGGCCGCAACCTCATTCTCGAAATCCGCACAAAATAGACGCGCACAGGTGGGCCCGGAACAACCGAGATTAGTGCTTGACAAAATAAATTATGATAGCGTTCGTGTCTTAGTATCCCTGCATGCTGCTTTGCACGATTATCCCTCTTGTTCAGGGGGGGAGAGGGTAGGGGCTAATCACGGTCCTTTCATTTTTCCCGGTGTCGTGCCCCATTCTCCCGTCAGGTCTGCTTCGCTTCACCTAAACCTCCTTCTCACAAATCTGTCTAACGATCTCGAACTAACGATCTCGAAAATGTCTGCTGCTCCCAAACCTATTTTCTTCTCCTGAACTTCCCCTCCTCTCTGCTTCCGGATTAAATGGGATAATCCTGCAAAGCGTCCGGACAGCGGATATTGATCTGCCGATATTTCTTGCCACGATCGCTTACCGGCCCTCCCCGTCAAGCGCTGATTATTAGGTTGAGCCAAAATAAGTACAAAAAATGCCGCTAATGGTGCTGAACACGGTAGGCTCCGGAAAATAAGCACATAAAGTACCGCTATTTTGAGGGCCAACGGTCCTCGTCATTCCAGCAGTTGGCTGGTGGTGGCTGATACTTGATGAGTCTATAGGTTGAGCCAAAAATAAACGCAGCTATTTTCACATAAAGAAAAAATTTAATAATTAAAAAAATGTTCTTGCAAATTAGTGCTTACCACACTACCATACAAGTATGGTAGTTACTAGCTAAAAACTAAGCCTTTGCTTTCGATGCCAGTTTTACTCGAAGCTGTTGCATGGCAGTATTCCCAGCAAAACTAAGCCCACGCTTACGATGCGAGTTTTGCTCGAAGTTGTTTCATGCGGCATCTCACACAAAACTTTCAGGAGGTGATGAAATGAACGACATGTGGCTCCCGCAGCCGGGATCGGCCGGGAACGCGGTGTACGGCCAATTGAAGGAGCGGATCGTCACGCTGGAACTGCCGCCGGGGACGGCGCTTTCCGAAAAAGAGATGGCCGCGGCTTTCAACGTCAGCCGCACCCCTGTCCGGGAAAGCTTTGTCCGGCTGGCCCAGGAGGAGCTGGTGGTCGTTTTGCCGCAGCGCGGCACGCGCGTGTCGCTGATCGACCCGGAGCTTGTGCTGGAAGCGCGGTTTATGCGGGAACAGCTGGAGCGCGCCGTGATCCGGCTGGCCTGCGAGCAGTTCCCGGAGGAAGGCTTAACCGCGCTCGCGGACAATCTGGCCCGCCAGCAGGACAGCATCCGGCGGCACGACAATCACGCGATGTTCGCACTGGACGAAGAGTTCCACCGTATCCTGTTCAGAGGTTGCCGCAAGCTGGGCACCTGGAACGTCATTCAGCAGATGAACGCCCACCTCAACCGTACCCGCGTCCTTTGGCTGACCACCGATCCGCATTGGGAACATTTATACGACCAGCACAAAGCGATGTACGAGGCGATTCTGGCCCAAAACGCCGGAAGCGCCGACCAATTGATGAAGGAACATCTGAATTTGAGCATAGCCAATTTGCCTGTCCTGCAGGAGAGGTATCCGGATTATTTTAAAAAATAAATGGCGGTGATTACATGCGTATGGTATTTCGCTGGTTCGGCGAAGGCAATGACACGGTTTCGCTGGAACAGATCAAGCAGATTCCCGGCGTGGAAGGCCTTGTTTGGGCGCTCCACGACGTGCCGGCCGGAGACGAATGGCCGATGGAGAAAATCGAGGAAGTCCGCAGGCAGGCCGATCGCTACGGGCTCCATCTTGATGTTGTTGAAAGCGTTAACGTTCACGAAGATATTAAGCTGGGCTTGCCAAGCCGGGACGGGTACATCGAAAATTACAAGCGCACCATTGAAAAATTGGCCAAGGTTGGCGTCAGGGTCATTTGCTACAACTTCATGCCGATTTTCGACTGGCTGCGCACCGATCTGCATAAACCCACCGGAGACGGATCGACGGCGCTGTTTTATGAAAAAGCGAAAATTCATAACATCGACCCGTTTGAGCTGGTGCGGACGATCAACGAGAACAGCGCATTAACGATGCCGGGCTGGGAACCGGAACGGCTGGCGCATTTGACCAAGCTGTTTGAAGCATACCGTAATGTGACTGAAGAGGACCTGTGGAAGCATCTGCAATATTTTCTGGAAGCCATACTTCCGGTTGCGGAACAAAACGGCATCAAAATGGCGATTCACCCGGACGATCCGCCGTGGCCGATTTTCGGTCTGCCGCGCATCATTACGAATCAGCAAAATCTGCGCCGCTTCCTGTCGCTTGTGGACAGCCCGTCGAACGGAATTACGCTGTGCAGCGGTTCGCTTGGGGCCAATCCGGAAAACGATATTATCGCCATGATCCATGAGTTCCAGGAGCGGATTCCGTTTGCCCATATCCGCAACGTGCGCGTGTTTGACAACGGCGATTTCATCGAGACGTCGCATCGCACCGCGGATGGCACGGTAGACATTGCCGGGATCGTAAAAGCTTACTTCGATAACGGCTTTAACGGCTATGCCCGGCCGGATCACGGCCGCCACATTTGGGGCGAAGAGTGCCGCCCCGGATACGGGCTTTACGACCGGGCGCTTGGCATCATGTATTTGTGGGGTTTATGGGATGCTTATGTCAAGGCCGAGCAAGCAGCAGAGTCCAAGCAATAAGGAGGAAAATGCGATGAATCCACTACCTTCACACCCTTCGCTGGCGGGCAAAACCGCGGTCATTACCGGCGGAGCCGGGGTGCTCTGCCAAGCGATGGCTCATGAGTTGGCCCGCCAAGGGGTTCGCGTCGCCATTTTGAACCGGACAGCGACGAAAGGCGAGGCCGTCGCCGAGCAAATCCGCCGTGACGGCGGAGAAGCCGCGGCCATCGCCTGCGACGTCACGGACGCGGAGAGCGTCAAGGCCGCCGAAGCCGCCGTACGCGAAAAATACGGTCCTTGCGACATACTCATCAACGGCGCGGGCGGCAACCAGGCCAGTGCCAACACGACAAACGAGACTTTTCGCCCCGAGGATTTGGAGAACCCGGAGGTGACGACCTTTTTTGATCTTAGCCTGGCCGGTGTCCGCGGGGTTCTCGACCTCAACTTCACCGGCGCGCTGATCCCGACGCAGGTTTTTGTCAAGGAAATGATCGGCCGGCCGGGCGCCGTCGTGATCAATATCTCCTCAATGAGCTCGGTGAGCCCAATGACCAAAGTGCCGGCCTACAGCGCGGCCAAAGCGGCGATCAACAACCTGACGCAATGGCTGGCCGTGCATCTGGCCGAATCGGGGATCCGCGTGAACGCGATCGCGCCGGGTTTTTTCCTGACCGAACAAAACAAGAATTTGCTGACGAACCCCGACGGATCGCTGACCGAACGTTCGCATAAAATCATCACGCACACGCCGATGCGCCGGTTTGGCGTTCCCGAGGATCTGCTCGGTACGCTGCTATGGCTGGCGGACGCCGACACCTCCGGCTTCGTGACCGGGACCGTGATCCCCGTGGACGGCGGATTTATGGCTTATTCGGGCGTGTAACGGGAAAACACGGTGTTTTTGCCAAGATTGCCCTGGCCGGGTTAGTATAGTGGTGTGGTGATTTATAGCGACGAAAGGATGGTCTCATGAGGTTCAAAGTTTGTTTGTTGGGTTTGCTTCTGTTTTTTAGCATAGTGCCGGCTGCGCTTGCCGCGGAAAACATTCAACTCGACTTCAATGGACAGCTTGCCGATACACCCGCAAGACCCGTGAACAAAGACGGTTCGGTATACGTACCCATTCGTGTTGTTGAGGAAATCGAAGGCTTAACGATAAGCCGTTGGGACAATGCCTCCAAAACCTTAACGATCGCCCAGCGCGGAACGGATGCAACGCTTACCCTGAAAGTCGGTGAAAAAACGGCCAAAAAGGGAGCGAAAACGATCGGCATGTCTCAACCTGCGCAGGTCATAAATAACAGGGTCATGGTGCCTTTGCGGTTTGTAGCGGAAGCATTCGCTGCCGACGTTGCCTGGAATCCGGACAGCAAGACGGTTTACGTCGCCAAAACCACGGAGCAGCAGAAAAAAAGCCTGCACAGCGGGGATTTGACGGCGGCACGGCTCGCGGCTTTGAACTTGCCGAAAATATCTTCTCTGCCTGACCTTGATTTTTCCGGTGATAGCCTGGGGACCTGGAGCATTTATTTTCCTGAGGGAGAATATAAAAGCTTCTTCACCGTCTCGAACGAAGTCATCAGTTACTATCGGATTACCGATAACGCGGCTCAGTTAATCTGGGAGGCGGCCCTCGACGCCAAGCAAAGCAAGGAATCGACTTTTTACGCTAAAGGGATCATTAAAGAGCAAGGAACCCGCCCGGAAATAAAAACAAATTTGATCTTTTATAATATCTCCACGCACGCCGGGCAAGCGCAATACGGCCGCATCCATACGGATGGAACGATCGAACAGCTAGGTACAAAAGAGATGAACAATTTGTATGAACTGTTTCCTATTGAAGAAGAGAACGCGGGAGTTTCGCCTCTGCGCTTAGAGGGAACAAACAAGGCAAAATGACGGGGAGTCAGGCATGAATAAAGGGTTGGTTTCAAGAGATTTCTTTTCTTGTAGCCGGCCCGTTTTTTTCTGCAAGTCAACTACCTTGATCTATAAATGTTCTACCTCTTGTCGATATGTTTGTAATCCCCTTCGGGTTTTCTTTGATTAGATACCCCTTCAACGACCGAATGAGTAAATTGTAAAACTTCCCCGTCCCTAACTCTATAATAATACGACGCCTCTGGCTCGTCTTTGAATATAACCATTGTTTTAAATAAAGGTGCCTTCCCAACTTTTGTTCTGATGAACTTAATATCTTCATTATTATACCCCTGTGAATATAAGTATTGTCTGACTTGGGAAGTCTGTATAATTTTAAAGACCGAAAGTACAGAAAACATGCCGATAACTAACAGACAAACAACCAATAGTGCAATTTTTTTGACTTTCATAACACACCTCCTTTTAATATAAAAATTACCATATTATTCTTGACAAAACAATATGTTCCGATTTACTATTATTACCATAATAATCATATAGGAGGTATAATATGTTTAAAAAAGTTATTTTTTTACTTCCTTTTTTTCTGTTGTTTTTTTCAATGGCTATCTTTTCATCACAAGCAAGTGCAAATAGCTCAACAACCCAAACTCCCTTCCAAAACAACACATTTATATTGACAACTCTTGATCCAAACTCTACATCTGTCACTCAATCTACCTATGAAATTGCTCCGTATGATATAGGAAACCCCTTATACCCTGGAACGAACATTGAAATGATGCCTGGGGATATCATTTACAGTCCAAAAAATTCATGGGATAGTATTATTGTTGGACATGTAGCAATTGTGGGGGATGACTTCCGAATTTACCATGTAACACCAGCAGAACCTTATGGAAGAGGTGATGATTCTATTGAGAACTTCCTTGGTAGATTTAATACTAACAATAAACTTACAGTTTTGCGTACCCACTATACTTCCTCTCAAAACACAAAAGCAGGCAAATGGGCAAGAAATAACATAGATAATGTTGACGGCTATCTATTCAATATATGGTTATCCAATACACAATATAATTATTGTTCAAAATTCGTTTGGCAAGCTTTCTTTTACGGAACAAATAAGGATATTCTTGGAGAAGATATAGACGACAATAGCATAAGATATATACTTCCATCAGAAATTAAAGCCTCTGACGAATTAGGAAGCTATACATCTTTTTATCCTAATTAATTTAAGACCCATTGAGGATATATAATAAGTGTTAGACATGTCACTTTTGTAAACAAAAAAAGGACTCTATCCTCAAACCACGAATAAATTTAGTAACCTAGCTAACAGATTTAACTGGAGGAGAGGTCCTGACATGCCAAGTCACGAAATAATTTCTCGGATTACCGTCCGGGAAAAAGCCGTCGCCTTTACGTTTGACGATGGCCCCAACCCGGAATTTACGCCGCAGGTTCTCGACATTTTCCGGGAAGCGGGGGCCAAAGCCACCTTTTTTATGATTGGAACACAGATGAAAAAAAGCCTCGGCACCGCGCAAGCCGTGCATGAGCAGGGCCACGAGATCGGAAATCATACATATACGCACCCTGCTTTGCCTGAAGTCAGTCCCGATGAATGCCGCCGGGAACTGGCGCAAACGGAGGAGCTGATCGTGCGGGTGACCGGTTCGAAACCGCGCGTGTTTCGTCCGCCTTATGTTGCCATCAACGCTGAGGTGGCCGCGATTGCGGCCGGCGAATTCGGCTACCACGCCATCGGAGCGGTCAATGGCGCGGCCACCGACTGGGAGATGCCCGGAGTGCGAAATATCGTCGATAAAACGCGGGAAGCGCTGGCGCCGGGCAGCGTGCTGCTGTTCCATGACGGCTTCGATGACCGCTCGCAAACGGTGGAGGCCGTACGGATTCTTGTCTCCGAACTGACCCAGGAAGGGTATCGGCTCGTGACGGTGAGTGAGCTGCTTGAAATGAGCGAGGACGTTGATTAGGAGAACCGCGAGCCGCAGTAACCCCCACCCGACTATATCGGCTTGTGGCTGAAAGGCGCAAAAGACGCAAAGGCAAGAGAACTGCACCATACCTGCGGCTCTCTTGCCTTTTTCGCTTAATTCTGCAAATATACGTTATCTACATATACCGAGGTTTGGCCCGAGGAGTTGCTGGCGTCGATAAATTGAACGCCGTATTCTTTGATGTTGGACTTATCGACCCCCGACAGATCCAGGCTCAAGTCCAAAGTTCCGCCGGCGCTGATCGTCCGCCAGCCGCTGTCTTTCCACGTATAGTTGTCACCGTACTTCACGTACAGCTTGACCCCGAGTCCGGAGCCATAGTTCCCCCAGCTTGCCCCCTTCACGGTAGCCCTTAGCTGCGAATGGCCCGAGAAATCGAAACTGCCGCTCTTGTACATATAGTGCTGGCTGCCGTTCGACATCGCAATGTCGACCTGCAAAGATCTCGAACCTTTGGCGCTCCAGGCCGTGGTGGACCAAGGCCCGCCGGCAATATTGCCCCCGCTCCACCCGTCGGTGCCCGTTTCAAAGTCGGCATAAGCTCCGTCGGAACCGCCGCCGGGGTTGCCCCCGCCTCCGCCAAGATACTGCCGGAGCCATTGCAGCGCCGGCCGTTCGGTGCCCGAACTGGTGATCAATTGCGTGCCCGCTTGCCAGGTTTGGCCCTCAATATAGCCCCACAGCGTGATCCCTTGCACCGCGGAATGCTCCCAAAGCACCGGGAATTTTTGTTGGTATCGGGCCAGCTGCGTACTGTCATCGCCGGTCATGTCCAGTTCCGATACATAAATCGGCAATCCGGTAGCGGCCAGCGTGTTCAACACCGAATTCATCGTACTGACCGACACCGTGTCCATATTAAAATAATGGCCTTGGATGCCGATCCCGTCGACCAGGCCTCTCGCTTTCAGCAAATTGATGATCTTTACATAATTGGCCGCCGCATTCGGATCGCTGATGATCCCATAATCGTTGATCAGCAGCTTAGAGTTGGGAAAAGCTTGTCTGGCTTGTTCAAAAGACCAAATGACCCAATCCCAGCCCGTAGCTCCGTCTCCCCCAATCGCGTTCCGATAGGAAGGTTTGGCGTGCAGCGGTTCATTAACAACATCGACGAATTGCGCGCCTCCATACCGCTGCCCCGCCGCCTGAATCCACTGCGTGACTTCCGCCCTCTGCTCTGCGGCCGACAGACCGCTGATCCAGCCGGGTTCTTGGCTGCCCCAAACCAACGTGTGAAATTTGAACGGCATGTTGTTGCTTCTGGCATAGTTGTAAGCCGTATCAGCGGCGCTCCAGTTCATGCTGTTCCTTGTTCCCTCAACCGCTCCCCATTTTGTCGAATTTTCCGGTGTAATCTGATTCCAGTAGGTTGAAAAGTTGGAGGGGACACTGTTTGCTACAATATTGCCCAAAAACTTGCTTCCGCTCGCCAATCCGGCCTGCGCTTCCCCGCTGAACGCGGTTGATAGCACGGAGCCCAGCAGCACAAAAGCGGCAAGCCCCATCATGAACCTTGATTTAAGCATCATGATTCCTCCTTGATTTTTTTTACTAGAAATCTTCACCTGGACGACACGTGGTATTTGATCTGATGATCGGGACCAGTCCCTCCCTTCAAATTTGGATATGCAATCGCTTACATTTCCATATTATAATTGTTTAGCAATATCTGGAATTACCCAAATTAAAGCTTTTACCTTGAAAAGTTTAGATGTTTGATTACGAGTCTTAACTTCCTGTTACTAAATAAATAAAGAAATTTGTGGAAAATAGTCGAAAAGACTCATTGATACATTACATTTATTTACTATATAGTTAATTTGAGGACGCCACTTTAGAAACAATTCCACTCTTTTTCTCCCAGGTTTGAGGTATGACGCCCTGAAATTTTTTTTGCGACGGGGGGTATGCCATGAACGGATTTCACTTCCAAAATGTGCCGCTGTTTGTGCCGTTATTTTTCCAACCTTGGTTTTTGCGTAAGTATTAACCTGTTTGTTTATGGTTTGCAAAATTCCCATGAAGGAGCTGTTTGTATGAAAAAATCGAAATTAGGTTCACGCGGAATAGTGGTTGCGCTTACATTTTGTCTTGCCTTGGGCGGATCGCTGACTTGGGGTTTACCAGCCTCGCTGGCGGTGAACGACGAATCCGGCGCTGCCGGGATCGAAGAGTCCGCTGCACCGGCAACCGGGGACTTCACTGCTGACGGGAGCGAAGAGTCCGTGACAGCGGCGGCGAATGTCATTTATGTCTCCCCTAACGGCTCAAGCGGCAATTCGGGGACGATCGATAGTCCGACCACGCTGGCCGCGGCCATCACCAAAGTTTCGCCCGGCGGCACCATATATTTGCGCGGAGGCACCTACAACTTTTCCGCTCCGGTAACCATCGAACGGAACAACAGCGGCAGCGCAGGCCAATACAAAACGATCGCCGCGTACGGGAGCGAAAAACCGGTGCTGGATTTCTATGCGCAAGCCTTCGCCTCCGACCAACGCGGACTGCAAATTTTCGGGCATTACTGGCATGTCAAGGGGCTGGAAGTGCGGGGAGCGGGAGATAACGGGATCTTCATCGGGGGAAATTACAACATCATCGAAAATGTAGAAACCCACCACAACCGCGACTCCGGGCTGCAGATCAGCCGTTATTCCTCCTCCCTGTCGGATATCGCCGATTGGCCAAGCTATAACCAGATTATCCGGGTTTACTCCCATGACAATTTCGACCCCGACAATGGCGAAGACGCGGACGGCTTTGCCGCCAAGCTGACGATCGGCCCGGGCAATGTTTTCGATAGCTGCATCGCCGCCTGGAATACCGACGACGGCTGGGATCTGTACACCAAGTCCGAAACGGGAGCGATCGGAACGGTTACGATCAAGAACAGCATCGCCTACAAAAACGGCCAAACCTCGGACGGCAACTCGACATCGGACAGCGACGGCAACGGCTTTAAGCTGGGCGGGGATAAAATCGCCGTCAACCATATCGTGCAAAACAGCGTCGCCTTCCAGAACAAAAAACACGGCTTCACCTACAACAGCAACCCGGGTTCCATCGCACTCACGAACAATACCTCCTGGAGCAACGGACAAAGCAATTTCGCCTTCGACAAAGGCACGCACGTGTTCACGAACAACCTGTCGTACTCCGGGGGAGCCAGCGACAAAACGAGCGGAACCGATGTCGACAGCAGCAACGTCTGGTGGAAAAACAAAAAAAGCACCAACGCCAAAGGCCTGGTGGCCAGCGATGCGGATTTCGTCTCCCTGACCCCGTCCGTCACCAGAAACGCCGATGGTTCCTTCAGTCTCGGGAACTTTTTGAAGCTGGCCGCCGGCAGCGACCTGATCGGGTCGGGAACGCCCAGCGGTAAGAATATCGGCGCAACAATGCCGTAATGGCAAAGCAAGCGCCGCGGCGAAATTCAATTTAAGCCAAAGGAAGATGTCTGGTCTATACACGCAAGCCGGGTGCGGAAAACCGCCTGCATCCGGCTATTTTTTACATTCGGCCGCAGCATATTCGTTAGGCTCATTGGAAATATCCAATAGATTGAAGGAAATCGGATGCCATTTTGAGCTCTCATTGAAAAAAATCCAGTAGAATTCGCTCAAATCGCCCGTTTGCCTCTGCCTGAGCCCAATCTATTGGAAAATATCCAATCTGGCTGCTGTATTTGCCACTGTATTTCCAATTCTATTGGATATATCCAATCAGAAATTTATGATCCCGTAATACGCCGCAGCTCCGGGCCCGTCGTAGCCGCCCGCGCCTTGTCTTGCGCAGCCAAGCTGCTTCCTTTCTGCGACACGTAAAGCAGCAGTCCCGTAAACACGACGCCGCCCAGGAAGTTGCCGATCAGCACGGGAATCTGGTTCCACACCCACCAGTCGGCAAAGCTGACGTTCGCGCCCAGCATCATCCCCGCCGGAATGACAAACATGTTCACAACGGCATGCTCAAACCCCTGCGCGAAAAAAATCAGAATCGGCAGCCACATCGCCGCGATTTTTCCCGCCGTCGAACGTGAAGTCATCCCCATCACCACCCCCAGGGTGACCATCCAGTTGCACAGCACCGCTTTAATGGTGACGAGGGCAAGCCCGCTGCCGCCCATATGCTTGTAGGCGATCGTTTTGGCTTCGCTCGTCTGGATGATCGTCTGGATCAGCGGGTGGCTGAAATCCGTGCCCATTTTCGTAATCGTCAGTCCGTAAAGGATCGCATACACCGCGCAGCCGATCAGATGCCCGAGGATCACCCAGCCGAAATTGGCCAGCATCCGGGAGAGCGGGACCCGCCGCTCCAGGACGGCTAAAGGGATCAAAGCAAAGCTGCCGGTCACCAGCTCAAGTCCAAGCAGTACAATGATGACAAAGCCGACGGGAAAAATCAGCGCCCCGACAATGCCAAGCAACGTTTGCTGTGTGGCCGTAAAAGCCAGCGTCGTGGCGAAGGCGAGAATCGCCCCGCCCAAAAATCCTTTGGCCAGCATCTGCAGAATGCTGAGGCGGGCTTTGTTTTCTCCCGTTTCAATCATCGCATTCAGCACTTCACCGGGTTTTACGTAGTCCATGGTGCGTCTCTCCTTCTACAGCGAAATATAGATAGCTCCGTCTTTTTCATCGATTTCGGTTTCATATACGGTCACTTGGCCATGATCCGGTTCACGCACTTGCCCGCTGATCAAATCGATCTTCCAGTCATGCAGGGGACAATGTACGGCCGCGCCGCACACCATCCCTTCCGACAGCCGTCCCGCCTTGTGCGGACAGCGGTTTTCGAGCGCCCGCACCGTGCCGTCGCTGAGCCGGAAAATCGCCACTTCTCTATCTCCGATCGTTACCGTCCGCGACCCCAGCCGATCGATCTCGTCCAGTCGGGCAACCTGTATTTTTGTCAGCATGGTGGTTTCCCCCTTATCAGTTAGTTCTGCAGCTGTGCGCTTTGCAGCGGTTCGAAGTTCTTGCGCAGCTCTTCGTTGTTTAAGATTTCCTTCCACGGATCGGTCGTGCCGCTGAGCGTCTCCTCGATGCGCGCAGCGAGCGCCTTGCGCTCCCCGTCGTTCTCCAGCACCGCTTTAATCGCGTCCAGCCCGACGCGCTCCACCCACTGGGCGGTGCGTTCGTTCCAGCTCGCCTGCTCGCGGTAATATTGCAGGAAGGCCGCCGTCCACTCCATTACTTCCTCCTCCGTTTTCACCTTGCAGAGCAGTTCCGCCGCCCGCACCTTCACGCCGCCGTTGCCGCCGATATAAAGCTCCCAGCCGCCGTCGATGGCGACGACGCCAAGGTCCTTGATCGTCGCTTCCGCGCAGTTGCGGGGGCATCCGGATACGGCCAGCTTCACCTTGCCCGGCGTGTTCAGGCGTTCGAACGCTTTTTCCATGCGGATCCCCATCGCGATCGAGTCCTGCGTGCCGAAGCGGCAGAAGGTCGAGCCGACGCAGGTTTTCACCGTGCGCAGCGCCTTTCCGTAGGCATAGCCGGACGGCATATCGAGCTCCGCCCAGATCTTCGGCAGATCCTCCTTCTTGACGCCAAGCAGGTCGAGACGCTGCCCGCCGGTAAATTTCACCATCGGTACGTTGTATTTCTCGGCCACCGCCGCGATCCGCTTAAGATCGGCCGGGGAAGTCACGCCGCCGTAAATCCGGGGCACGACGGAAAACGTTCCGTCCTTTTGAATATTCGCGTGGTAACGTTCGTTGACGAACCGGGATTCTTTTTCATCGACGTATTCCGCAGGCCAGAGCATCCCTAAATAGTAATTCAGCGCCGGCCGGCATTTGGAGCAGCCTTCCGGCTCTTTCCATTCCAGCACGTTCATGACTTCTTTGACGCTCTTCAGGCCCATCGTTTTGATGCTCTCGACGATTTCGTCGCGGCTGAGCGAGGTGCAGCCGCAGATGCCTTCCTTGGCCGGCTCGCCGATATCGCCTTCGGCGTATAAGTGCAGCAGCCCTTCGACGAGCGGCTTGCAGCCGCCGCAGGAGCCTGACGCCTTGGTGCAGGCTTTGATCTCGCCGACGCTGGTGCAGCCGTTTTTCACCGCGTCGACGATCGTTCCTTTGGATACGCCGTTGCAGCCGCAAATGATCTCGTCGTCCGCCATCGCGGCGAGCCTGGCGTTCGGGGAGGCCCCGGAAGACTGCCCCGGCGCATAGCCGAGCAGCAGCTCCTTTTCTTTTCCGGCCACCGACTCCCCGCTTTTGATTTTGGCGAACAGCGAGGCGCCGTCCGTCGTGTCCCCAAACAGCACCGCGCCGACGATCCGGTCGTCCTGCAGGACGATTTTGCGGTAGGTGCCTTCCAGTTCATCCTGGATGCGCAGCGAACGCGTTCCCGGAGCATCGTGAAAATAACCGGCGGAAAAAACGTCCACCCCCGACACCTTCAGCTTGGTCGAGGTGACGGACCCTTCGTAGCCGGCCGTCTCCACGCCGGCCAGCCGCTTGGCCAGGACGCTGCCCTGCTCGTACAGCGGGGCCACCAGGCCGTAAGCGATGCCGCGGTGCTCGGCGCATTCGCCGACCGCGTACACGCCGGGGGCGCTCGTTTCCAAATCATCGTTAACGATGATGCCCCGCTTCACCTCCAGTCCGGCCGACTTGGCCAGCTCCACGTTCGGCCTGATGCCGACGGCCATCACGACCAGGTCGGCTTCCAGCCGGCTGCCGTCGGCAAATTCCAGGCCTTCGGCCCGGCGATGGCCGTAAATGCTCGCCGTCTGCTTCTGCAGCAGAAACTTCATCCCCTGCGCCTCCAGCTCGCGCTGCAGCATCCGCGCGGCCGGTTCGTCAAGCTGCCGTTCCATTAAGAAGGGATTGATATGCACGACGGATACGTCCATCCCCAGATTCAGCAGCCCCCGCGCCGCTTCCAGGCCAAGCAGCCCGCCGCCGATCACCGCTGCCTTCTTATATTTTTTGGAGGCTTCAATCATCAGCTCGCAGTCTTTAATGTCGCGGAAGCCGATCACGCCTTCTTTTTGCGCACCCGGGAGCGGAAGCATAAACGGATCGGAGCCCGTCGCCAAAATCAGCGCATCATATTCCGCCTGAACGCCGGACGCCGAGACGACCCGTTTATTCGCCGTATCGAGCTTGGTCACCGCGTCGCCGAGATGCAGCTTGATGTTGTTTTCCGCGTACCAATCGAGGTCGTTAATGATGATTTCTTTCATATCGGCTCCCCCGGCGAGCACCGAGGACAGCATGATCCGATTGTAGTTCGGATAAGGCTCGGCGCCGAACACCGTAATTTCATAAGCCTCCGGGGCCAGCTTCAGCACATGCTCGATCGTGCGCATCCCCGCCATCCCGTTTCCGACAAGCACCATTTTTTTCTTGTGGTTCATCTCCACTCTCCCCTTTCGCGTAATCGCCCTAAAAAACAGAAAAAGCCCGCTTCGCCCATAGAAAAACACACGCTTTTCTTACGGATTGCGAAGACAGGCTCCATTGCCGCTTCCATTCGGATACCCCATTGTACCCGACGTTTCAATATTGAATTGAACAAAATTTAAAAATGTGATTGATTGACATTTACTATATAAAAGCTTTGCGTCCATGTCAATAATTATTACATAAAATTTAATAAATAATTTTTTAATGTAAGCTTTTTTAACATTTATATTGATTTTTTGGGGAAAAGACGAGAAAATACATGTATCATTTTCACACCTCATTTCCATGTCAGTTTTCTTTCCGTTGCAAACGGCTCTCCATCGCCTTGCTCCTTGCTTGCTGCGGGCGTTCTTGTGCCTTCTTAATAAGTACATGTTCAAAAAGGACGGTTTTCAGCGCCGAAGCATATGCTAGGGCCCGGCTGAATTCAAGATTCGATGCCGAGGTACTTCTTGAATTCACTTCGTGATAAGGAAAACGTCAATTCACGTATATTCAAAGAAAACGGATCGCGATTAGCAATAGTTTTTCTTGCGATATAAGGGAGCTGATTCTTAGTAGTCAACGCTTTCTTATATCTTCAAAAGCGGCCTTTTTTGAACTACCTCAATAAGTTTGAAAAGATCGTCATGGATAGGAGGGAGTGCCTCTCGATGCGCTTTTTATTGGTCATACGCGATACTTCTTATACCGATGCCGGGCCGGGGGCGCCGGACGTGATTCCGCCCCTCCCCGATCCCGAGGCAAAGCTGAAAACGAGCGGTTATCTCGTCCTCGCCTCCAGGCAGGAAGCGCAAATCCGCAAGCGGATCAGAGAGGTCGACGCCGCCGTTCTCGATATGCCGATCGATACGGTCCGGCGCTGGGGCGGGTTATTGCTGAAATGGAAGCCCCTGCCGCTATTGTGGTGGTGCAGCGCGGAAGCCGCCGCCGCTTCCCTGGAAGCTTGCGAAACCGACGTTCCGATCGACGGCATCCTGACTCCCTCGATGTCCGCGCGGGAGCTGCACTGGGCGTTGCAAATCGGCGCCAAGCATTTTTTTGAGCGCCAGGCGTGGATGGATGAACGCGCTCAACTGGTCTCGCGCCTGGAAGAACGCAAATGGATCGACATGGCCAAAGGCATTTTATGCGACGTGAACAAGGTGTCCGAAGCCGAAGCCTACGACATGCTGCGCAAGCGGGCGATGAATGAACGAAAACGGATGGTCGATGTGGCGACTTCGGTCGTTAGGGCGCACCAGCAATTAAAATTTTGAGCCGGTCTTACTCGGGCCAATCATATAAGGGAAAAGAGCGGCGCTAATTCAGCGAGATTACCCATTTTTAAGGAAATAGAGGAATTTTATGTCGTTATTTTCTTGGAGCGAGGGAAAGTGACGCTTGGGGGATCATTGATCGTGAAATAAGACCATTCAATTCCGCTAATGATGATGAACAGGCTTAGTCCTGAAAATAAGACCATAGAGTTCCGTTATTTTTAAAGAAACGCACCTTGGCAGCATAGGTTTCGGTGCCGAAAAACTGGTTTTTAAACGGAATTCTCTAGAAAAGGAGGGGCTGCTGATGTTGATGACGGATATTCTGAAGGAAGTGGGCCGGGGAAAAAGAGGCGCCCGAGATTTAAACTATGAGGAGGCGCTGGCCGCCGCAGAGCTAATCGTGAACGGCGACGCGTCTCCCGCGCAAATCGGCGCGTTTTTTATGGCGCAGCGTATCAAACTGGAAAGTGTGGATGAGCTAAAAGCGTTCGTGACCGTGTTTCGCCGCCATGCGCACAGGTCAGAGGTACCGGGCGGCCTTGACTGCGCCGGCCCTTACGACGGGAGAACCAATTCCTTTATGGCCACTTTCGCTACGTCCTTCCTGCTGGCCGCATGCGAGCTGCCGGTGACGCTGCACGGGACCAAATCGCTGCCCCCTAAATGGGGCGTCACGCTGCCGGACTTGCTGGGTGAAATGGGCATTCATGCCGAAAAGATGGAACCGCCCGCTGCGGCCCAACCAGCCGGCGCTGCCCGCTCAGGAGGTGCGGCCGAGGCGGCCGGAGTCCGACCTGCCGGTGCGGCTGAGGTAGCCGGAGTCCGACCAGGCGGCGCTGTCACGGCGGCCGGGGTCCGGTTTGTTCCTGCGGAAGTCTGGTGCCCGCCGCTGGCCCGTTTGCGGCCGATCCGTGAAGAACTTGGGCTGCGGTCGATCCTCAATACGATCGAAAAACTGCTCGATTTCAGCCAATCTCCTTGTCTGGTTTATGGTGTATACCACAACACCGTATTTGACCGGATAGCCCAGCTCATTCAGGAGCTCGACTACCGCCAGGCGCTTATCGTCCAGGGGACGCAAGGATCGGAAGACCTGTTTATCGACCGGCCGACCCGAACATACGTTGTGGACCAGGGATCAGCCAAGCTGCGCGTGATCGACCCGGAAACGTACGGGCTGGATACGCCGCTCCCGGAGACGAACACGCCATGGTCGGCGCAGCAGCAGTTGCGCGTCACGGAAGCCGTGCTGCGCGGCGAAGCCCATCCCGCTTTCGTCAACCAAGTGCTGCTGAACGGAGCCGTGCGCCTGGAGTTGGCCGAGCGGGTCAGTTCCGTCGAGGAGGGCGTCTACACCTGCAAAGCGCTGCTCGACAGCGGCGCAGCCTGGGACGCCTACTGCCTCTGGCAGGAGGCGATGCGGCTGACGCAAACGGCCGCCGCCGAACGCGAGCAAATCTCCCGCAAAGCCTGAATCCCCCGGCTTAAGGCTTTTTTTCCATTTCCTCGGGATCGAGCCTCCCGGCGCTGACGCTGGCGACTCCTTCCCCCGGGGAATTACTCGCCTTCTTTCTTCGACTCCTCCCCCTTGCTCACCCTAAATCGGGACAGTCGCTCCACCGGGCAGCGGGCGTAATTGACCCGCCCATTATTTTTCACCAAAATATCAGGCTGTGGCGCGGAAGCGGGTATGTCCAGAGGCTGGCGGGTACGTCCGGCGACAGCGGACATATCGAGCGGCAGCGGGTACCCCAGCGGCTGCGGACATATCGAGCGGCAGCGGGTACCCCAGCGGCTGCGGACATATCGAGCGGCAGCGGATACTCCAGCGGCTGCGGACATATCGAGCGGCAGCAGGTACCCCAGCGGCTGCGGACATATCGAGCGGAGCGGGTACCCCAGCGGTTGCGGACATCCAGCGACAGCGGAGACGTTCAACGGCATGGCCCCGGGTTTCAACCGTCCATCGTATCTGTGTTTTGCACCCTTTGTCCACCACTTTAAGCTCGCTATCTGACACTTAGGAACCTGAATGCGGAACCGTAACGGACCGTAATGACGTTATTCGCTCATTTCCCACTGGCGTTGCATTAAATCTGACAAGATACATTTTCTAGCTACACCAATGTTCTAACGGTTGCCACAAGCGTTATTTGTTCCAAAAAACGTTGATTTCAAATTGTAACGGTTGCCATAGCGCTTATTTCATGAAATCCGGCTATTTTTGCTTAGATTCAGGCAAATAACGACGCTTACAACCGTTAGGATTTAGAAAAGGTCTTTTTTGGGAAAATAGCCGCTGCTACAACCGTTAAATTTCTCAGGGTAGCTTTATGTGGAAATATTTAGCAAAAGTTAATGCAACGCCAGTGTCATTTCCCGGGTATTTCCCGCTGAAACGGACTCAGCAGGTGCTATTTGCCCCCGGATGAGGCAATTTGAGCTGATTTGAAGGGAATAAGCCAACTGAGTCCGTTACAATTTTTGCTCCTCCATTTTGGGACAAATAGGGTTTCTCAGGTCCGTTAGCGCAAAAAAGCACTCCATCCCCCAGCGGAATGAAGCCTAGGGGAATGAAGTGCTTGTGAATGGAATGCTTGTGCGTGAAATGCTTGCGAGTAAAATGCTTGCGTGTAAAATGCTTGCGAGTGAATCGTCTTTCTGAAGCAGCCGCGTTTTCAATACGCCCCGCGGATATGTTCGGTTGTGCAAACTATGCGGCTTATCCTAACGCTACCCCCGCCACGCGGTCGAACGCCGGTTTCGGGCGGTGCCGCTCATCGAACAGGAACGGCCAGTTTTTCCGCCCTCGGACCGGAAAATCGTCCAGCCACGTATAATCGTCCGCCGCTCCCCAGAAGGTGACTCCGCTGATGACGCCGCGATACTCCTTCAGCAGCCGGAAAACGGCTTCGTACCGTTCGGCCTGGCGCTCCAGCATCCCCGGTTCGGGCGCGGTCAAATCACTCCGTCTGTCGTCGAAACGGAAGACGGACATGTCCAGCTCCGTGAGCTGCAGCTGCAGCCCGAGCGACGCGTACTTCTCGATCGCTGCCCGGATCTCGTCCAGGGACGGATCGAACAGATTCCAGTGAGCCTGCAGCCCGATCCCGTGGATCGGCGCGCCCCGTTCCAGCAGCGATTTCGCCAGCGCATAAATTTTATCGCGCTTTTGCGGGTGAGATTCGTTGTAGTCGTTATAAAACAGCACGGCGTCCGGATCCGCTTCATGGGCATACGCAAAAGCTTTGACGATGAAATCCAAGTCCGCTCCGGCAATTTCCGTCCACTTTGAGGCGCGCAGCAAGTCCCCGCCCTCGTCGGCAACCGCCTCATTGACCACGTCCCAGGCGTAAATGTCGTTTTTGTACCGGCCCACGACCGTATGAATATGCTCGCGCATCCGCTCCAGCAGCACCGCTTTGCTTACGGGGCCTCCCCCGCTGTCTTGGAACAGCCAATCGCCCGTTTGGTTATGCCAAACGAGCGTGTGCCCGCGCATCGCCATCCCGTGCTTGCGGGCGAACTCCGCCAGCCGGTCGGCCTCCTCAAACGTATAGGTCCCTTCTTCCGGATGCAGGCTGGCGAACTTCATCTCGTTCTCCGCGGTAATGCTGTTAAAGTGACGGGCCAGAAGCAGCTCCTGCGTACCGATCGTAAGCGGATTTACGGCAGCCCCGATCTTGAAATCAGCCGCGAACAGCTCCTTAAGCGCCGGCTCTACATGTTCCCGCATCGTTTCCTTTCCCTCCCTACGATTTACGTCTTTTTTCGACTGTGGAGATAGATGCTTTTTTCCGCAAAACTATTCTAACGGATGCCACAACCGCTATTTGCCCCAGCAACGGCGATTTCAAATTGTAACGGATGCTATAGCGCTTATTTGACTAAAATCCGGTTATTGGGGGCCAGTTTCAGGCAAATAACGACGCTCACAACCGTTAAAATTCAGAAAAGGGCATTTTTCGCAAAATAGCGGCTGCTGCAACCGTTAGATTACCAAGGAAAATTAGTTCCCTGCCCGGCCATCCCGCAGATACAAACGGTGGGTGCAAACAGCCCACGCAACGCCCCGCACATGCAACAGTCTGCATATGCAAGCAGCTCAAGCATTCACCTGCACATGCAAACAGCTCACGCAACAGCCACGGAACGGCCTGCAAACGCAACGGCCTGCACTTGCAAACTGCCTGCACTCGCAAACTGCCCAACCAGCAGCCTGCACTCGCAAACAACCCATGCAAGCGGCCCATGCAAACGCGCATGCTTATCCCCTACTCCTTGACGCTCCCCACGTTCAGCCCCACGACGAAATATTTTTGCATAAACGGGTACACCAGCAGGATCGGCACGGAAGCCACGATCGTCACTGCAGCCCGGATCGACAGCGGCGTTACCATGGAGGCCGCCGACTCCTTGGTCATTCCCGCCCCTGCGGCCACGGCCGGATTGCTGTTCGCGTTCATGCTCGAAGACAGCAGCTTCATCAGCTCGTATTGCAGAGTGCTCAGTTCCTGCCGCGAGGAGGTGTACAGAAACGCGTCAAACCACGAGTTCCAGGCGCCGACGGCGACAAACAGGGCAATCGTGGCCAGTACGGGCTTGCACAGCGGGAAAATGATCCGCCAGAAGATCTTGAACTCCCCGGCCCCGTCGATTCTGGCCGACTCGATCAGGCTTTCCGGAATCGTGCCGATGTAGGTGCGGATAACGATCAGGTTAAACGCGCTGACCATCGAAGGAACGACGTACACCCAAAACGTGTTGATCAGGTGCAGATCCTTCATCAGAAAGTAGCCAGGAATCAAACCGGCGTTGAAATACATCGTCAATACGAAAATAAACGTAATCGGTTTGCGGAACACGTATTCCCGCCGGCTTAACGTATAGGCCAGCATCGTCGTCAGGAAAATGTTCAGCAGGGTGGACAGCACCGTACGCGCCACCGAAATCCAAAAGGCGTCGTAAATCGTCCCCGACACGAAGACGGCCTTATAATTTTGCAGCGTAAATTGCCTCGGCCACAGGTAGATCCCGCCCCGGATCGTATCGTTGCCCGCGTTCAGCGACACGGCGATCGTATTCAGGAACGGATACAGCGTGACGACAACGAGAAAAATCATGAACAGCGTATTGAAGGTATGAAACAGAACGGGCTCAACGCGGCCTGTCCCCAGACGCCGGTTCACGGCCGCAGCGGGAACCCGCTGCGGACTTGCCGTTTGGTTTGCCATGCTATAACAGCCTCTCTTCCCCGAGCCGCTTCGCGGTCCAATTCGCGATGAGCAGCATGATGACGCTTACGATCGTTTTAAAGATGCCGCCGGCTGTAGCTAACGAGTAGTTGCCTTGGGCAATCCCGTATTTCAGCACGAAGATGTCGATCGTTTCCGCCCAGTCGACGACCAGCCCGTTGCCGAGCAAATACTGAACTTCAAACCCGGCCTCCAAAATATGCCCGATGGACATAATCAGCAGGATGACGATCGTCGGCTTGATTCCCGGCAGCGTCACGTGGAGCATTTTCCGGTAACGGCTGGCTCCGTCCATATCCGCGGCTTCATACAGCGCCGGGTCGATCGAGGCCATGGCCGCCAGGTAAATGATCGTGTTCCAGCCGACCTCCTTCCAAACATGGGACGCCCCGACGACGCCCCAGAAGTATTTCCCTTCGCTGAGCCAGAGAA
Organism: Paenibacillus sp. FSL R5-0527; assembly: GCF_038008055.1. Lineage (NCBI taxonomy): Bacteria > Bacillati > Bacillota > Bacilli > Caryophanales > Paenibacillaceae > Paenibacillus > Paenibacillus sp. FSL R5-0527. Next base: position 145,050 of record NZ_JBBOYI010000001.1, read on the forward strand.
TCGGTTCATCGATCAGATGCAGCTTGATCAGCAAATCGTTGACAATCCCGTCGGAAGCCAAAGAAGTGGCCACGATCCCCGTCACGATAATCCAGGACAAAAAGTGCGGAAGGTAGGAAATGGTTTGCACGGTTCTTTTCCAGAACACCTTCTTGATTTCATTCAACAGCAGCGCCAGAATGATCGCGGTAACAAATCCGAGAACCAGGTTGATGATGCTCATGCCCAACGTGTTTCGCAGCATGCGCAAAAAATTGTCGTCCTCGAACAGGAATTTGAAATGCTTGAAGCCAACCCATTTCTGTTCGCTGAAATCCAGCGCCGGCTTGTAGTCCTGAAACGCCATCGTCCAGCCCCACACCGGCACGTACGCGAACAAAACAATGTAAGCGAGCAGCGGCACCGACATGTAAATCAGCTGCCGCTGGCTTTTGATGAGGTTCCACGTGATGCGCTGCTTGCCCTTTTTTGTTTTCCGGACGGTGCTTCGTTCCATTAAGGTCTCATTCATAAAGTTGTTCTCCCTGCTTTATTTCACGGTCCAGGTATCGATTCTCCACTTCAGCACTTCATTGATCCGGTCCTCGTAAGCTTTTACGTTCAGCTTGTGGATTTCGGATGTATAAGCGTCCCAGGCCTTGTCGAACTCTCCCGGTTTCGCCAGAATCGCTTGCGGCAAGTGCTTGGTCGACAGGTCGTTCAGCTTCGTACTGACGATTTTCGCTTCCGAGCCTTCCACCAGATCCACGGACCAAGCCGGGTAATAAATCGGATTTTCCGGCGGATCGCTGAAGAAGTCGACGTAGCTCTCATAACCGTAAGCCGCGAGAAACTCCTTATCGTAGTCTTTCAGGCCGGCCTGGTATTCTTCCGGTTGCGCGGCGGCGTCGGTCGCATTGCCGTCGCTGTAGTAACCTTCCATTTTCGGCATGAAGCCAAACAACGTGTCCGCTTTGTTGGCCAGCTTCCAAGTGGCGTCGGTCGTTTTATCGCGCTGTTCCTGCGTTCTCACAAACCGGCCTTCCTCATTGACGATATAATCCTCGCCTTCGATGCCCCAGGAGAGCACCTTTTGCCAATCCTCCTGAATCAAACGGTCGAGCAGCTTGATGATCTTGACCGGTTCCTTCGCATTAACACTGATGCCGAAACCGTTGTTTAGGTTGAGCGGCGGACGGTCCCGGTAATAATCCCTGGTGCTCGTATCGTAAACGAGCGGGAGCCCGACATAGGTTCTTTCCAGCTTCTGCTGCGTGATCAGGGCATTCTCCGCAGTCTGGAAGTTCCAGTGTTGGTCGAACATCCCAAGCACGGTGCCGCTGGATATTTTGGCCAAATACTGGTCAAAGTTTTGCGTGAACGTCTCTTTGTCGATCAGCCCGAGCTGGTTGACTTCGTTCAACTTTTGATAATACCGTTTCGCATAATCCTTGTCGGCGAAAATCTCGGCTTTGCCGTCGTTCACCACGACGCCGCCGTCGTTCGGGTGCCCGATCAGATGCTGCGGCGCGTTGAACAGCCCCCAGTTTTTCCAGTCGTAGTTCAATATTTCAAAGCCGATCGTCGGGCTGCCGTCGATCGTCGGATATTTCTCCTTGTATTTGGCGATCAAATCGAAGTATTCGTCCAGCGTTTTCACCTGCGGATAGCCGAATTCCTTGAGCACCGCTTTTTGGATCCAGAAGGCCGGCCCCGAGTAATAGGTGCTGCTGACTTCGCCGTTGAAAGCTCCGTAGTTCGGCAAAATGTAGATATGGCCGTCGTTCGGGTCCTTCATCATGTTCCAGTACTTCTCGTAATGCTTCTTCAGATTGGGCGCATGCTCTTCGATCAGATCTTCCAGCGGAATGTAGGCGCCCGCCGCGGTCAGCTTGGTGTTCCCGGTCATGATATCCGGGTAATCGGAGCCGGCGATCATCACGCCCAGCTTCTGATTGATATCGCCCGCCAGGAACTCGAATTTGAACGTCGCTCCCAGCTCGTCTTTGATTTTCTTGTAGATCTTGTTGTCCGGCGTCGGCTGTTGCCCCGCTTCGCCAATAAAAGCGGTGATCTCAAACGGTTCCGCCTTGTCCCCGGCATTTCCGGACCCATTATCGGCATGGCTTCCGGTACCCTCTGTCCGGTTGCCTCCGCCGCACCCCGACAGAATAATGCTAAGCGACAGCAGCAGCAGGATGCCGAGCCGGAGAACCGACTTTGACTTGCCCCCCATGTAAAGCACCTCCGTAAAGTTTTAGTTGCTTGTCAAGGTTTGGAAGCCCTTACAAGAAACCCATCTTTATTGTAAAAGCGCTGCCACGGCCGAAACTATATCACAATTAAAGCATTACCCTTCAAAATTTTAGTTCCTGCCTCTGTATTCATTCGGAGACAGGCCCAGCCGCTTCTCGAACTGCTTGAGAAACTGCCCGTAGTTGGCATAACCGACCCGTTCCGCCACCTCGCTGTTGTTCAGTTTGTTTTCCCGAAGCAGCCGCGCCGCCTCCTCAATGCGGAGATTATGAATCATCTCGTTGAAATGAACCCCGTTTTTCTTCATCAGCAGCTGCCCCAGGTATACCGGATGGAGATAAAAAACTTCGGCCAGCTTTTTGATCGTCAGCCCTTCCCGGTAATGCTCGCCGATGTAGCGGTTGATGTCCTGAACGATGCCCTGGGAGCTCCGGGTCGTTTCCTCGAGCAGCAAATCGATGCTTTCCGTGCCAAAAGAGACCAGCGCCGTCAGGAGCTCCTCCACCGTCAGCGCCTCCTGGGCGCGGGGCGGCCCGCAGCGGCCGATGAGGGGATCAGCCTTGTCGCCCAAGGCTTCCCGCAGCTGTTCGGCAATGTTGTAAAAAAGGTGGATCGCCAGCTTCATCACGATGTCCGGGGCGGTGTACCGCTCGCGAAAACGGACGGCCGCCTCTTGCCCGGCTTTCCGCAAACCGGCTTTATCAAGCAGCTGAACGGCTTCCAGCACGCGGTCAATCCACTCCGCCTGATCGTAGCGGGAGTCAAATGAACGAAGGTGTACCTGCAGGTACCGGGCGATCGCGGGGTAAGCCTGGGCGTAAAAATTATGCGGCATCGCCCCAAGGGCGCTGCGGAAGCAGGCATGGAGCCCGTCAAGGGACGGCGCGCCGGCTCCCAGCGCCAGGAGCGCGGGCAACCCGGCATACCGCTGCGCTAGCTCCCGCATCCGGGCAAAGCCGTCTTCTCCGTCCGGGCCGGGAGCGTAGCCGAATACCAGACCGAAATCGCCCGTTTCCAGGTCCACCAACACCATCGCTTCCTCCCCGGCGGCCAGCGAAGCCGCGATTTCCCGCAGCTCCGCGCGTCTGCCCGGCACAGTGCGGATCAGGCAGAAATTCCAGGCCTCCCGAAGGGAAGAGAGAGCTTCAAGCCCCCCGGCCGAGGCAAGCTGCTCTGCAGCCCCCTCGGCATCGGGCTCCGGCTCGGGCGGCAACCCGGGCGGTTCGGTAAGCAGCTTCTTGATCCGGGATACCGTCTCCTCCAGGGACGCGATCCGGCTGATGCGCTGCAGCTCGCGTTCCTGCAAAAGCTCCCCGTAAATCACCGCCAGTTCCTTGGCGGCCGCCGCTTCATCAATCGGTTTCAAAAAATAATGATTAACCCCGAACCGCATCGCCCTTTGCGCGTATTGAAAGTCGCTGTACCCGCTGACGATGGCGAAGCGCACCGGGCGGGAGCCGCCCCGCTGCCACGCCTCGATCATCCCGAGCCCGTCAAGCACCGGCATCCGCACGTCCGTCACGACGAGATCCGGCTGCAGCTTTTCGATCATTTCAAGCCCCTCCGCGCCATTGGCGCAGGTTCCGCAAACGTCGAAACCAAGCCCGCGCCAGTCGATCCACAGCTGCATCCCTTCGATCGCGCCCGGCTCGTCGTCGATCAACAGCACTTTAAAAGCCATGTTCACGCCTCCCTGTCCAATTCTTCTTGATGCTCCAACAGCTTGATCGGGATTGCGAAGGAGACCTCCGTTCCCTGGTGGAGTTTGCTGCTGATGTCAAAACGAACCTGATCGCGATAATAAAGCTCGAACCGGCGGTAAACGTTGCGGATGCCGATGCTGCTCCCGGAGGCGTTCTCGCTGCGCACGGCCACCAGCATTTCCCGCAGCTGCCCGGGCTCGATGCCCTTGCCGTTGTCGGAAATGACGATGCGGAGCCTGCCGTCGCCCACGTACGCCTTGATCTGAACCAATCCGAGCCCTTGCACGGCTTGAATCCCGTGCTTGCAGGCATTTTCGACAAGCGGCTGAATGCTCATTTTCGGAATCTTGTAGTGCAGCGCCTCCTCCGCAAGGTCGAACCGGTATTCGAATTTATCCCGAAAGCGGAATTTCTCGATTTTCAGATACATGTCGATAAACATCATTTCTTCCTGCAGCGTCACCAGGTCTTCCTTCCAGCTGAGCAGCCGCCGCAGCAGCTTGGACAAGCTCTTGATGATGTCCGTTACGTCCGAATAATTGTTTTTCGTGCAGACGACCAGGATCGCGTTGAGCGTGTTGAACAGAAAATGCGGGTTCATTTGACTTTGCAAAAAATTCAGCTCCGCGCGCACCCGTTCCATCTCCAGGCTTTTCTTTTGGATTTCCAGCTTGTAGACATCGTTGATCAGTGTATTGATCCTCGCCGTCATGCGGTTGAAATGGCGGATCAGCCCGCCGATTTCGTCGCGCCCCTCATCGATCCGGATGAGATCGAACTTCTCGTTGCTGACCTTCTGCATATGCCGCGCCAGCCGCTTAACCCGGTAATGATAGGACCGGAGCATGACGTAAATAAACACTGCCGTAAAAAAGGCCGCAGCAGCAGCCAGTATCCCGACAAAAATCCGCATGTCGAGCATCGCGTTCGTGACCCGGACTCCCTGCGGAATGCCGATCAGCCGCCAGCCTTTGACATAGCGCGCGCTTCCGATGGCCACGGTTTTGACGCCTTTTTCCCGCGTCTCCTCCGTCCATGCAAACTTGGCGTAACCGTTTGCGTCCCCGTTTTGGTAGCCGCTGGCCGCGGACATGATGACTTCGTCCTCCCCGTTGACCAGATACAAGTCCAGATAATCCTGCTCCCGCTTGATGACGTCATAAATTTTACTGAGGTCAATGTCGATCCGCAACAGCTTATCGTATTCGTCGTAGGAATCATAGGAATCCATGCGTTCGATGACGCTCAAATATGGCTCGGTGTTCGCCCAATTGCTGGCCTGGGCCGCCCGGTACGCTGCGACGGAGACCTTATCGCCGGAGATCTGCCAAAGGCGGTACCAGTCGCTGTTTTTCACCTGCTCGTCGATGATATGGTAATTGCCGCCGGGAACGATGGTCGGATTGGCGGTATAAATCCCGATCCGCAAAATCTGGTTGTTGACCGGAATGTAGCTGGTCACCCGGTTGCGCAGCTGCTCGTCGAACGTAGCGTAAAAATCGAGCTGGCCGGAGTATTCCCGGTCGAGCATTTCGTACAGCGCTTTGTCCGTATTCAGCGCATGGCTGACGGCGACGCCTCCGTCGATAAAATCGTGAATGTCTTTTCGGGCCCGCTCCATGGAGATCTCCAGGTTCTGCTCCTCCCGCTCCATGATGAAATCGGACATCCGGGTCATAAACAGTAAAATGATGACCAAAATCGGCACCAGCACGCCAACCAGATAAATCAGCAAAAACTTGTAGTTGAGCGGAATATCGTTCACTTTTCCCCGAAATTTCAATCTTGCCATGCGCGCATCGTCCCCCAATTAATCCGCCCGCTCGCGATCGGGCTCCCGCTTGTAAGCCGAAGGCAGCACCCCGGTCGCCTGCTTGAACTTGCTGAGAAAATAGTCCGTATTCGGATATCCGACCTGCAGGGCGATCTCGGAAATTTTCATCGTGGTGCGCTTCAGCAGCCGTTTGGCTTCTTCGATCCGCTTCATGTTCAAATATTCGTTGAACGGTTTGCCCGTCTCCTTTTTGAACAATTGGCCCAAATAGGCCGGGTTCATATGGAACTTTTGCGCCAAAGTCTGCAGCTTCAGCTTGCTTCTGTACGCCCCGTCCACATACCGGATCACTTGAAAAATCGTATTGCCCTCGCTCCGCCGCTTGAGTTCGCCGATCTGAGCCGCCGCTTCCAGGCACAGCCGGCGCACATACCGCTTCAACGCTGCGTAGTCGGCTATGCCGCCGAGGCTTCCGTATTCCGCCTGCATACGTTTCATGAAACCGTCGGGATCGCCGTGGAATCCGGCCATTTGCCGGCAAAGGGTGAGCTCCAGATTCGCGGCGCCCGCTTGTAACGCTTCGATGTCCGCCTGACCGCAGGTTAGCGCCGCAAACGCCTCCTCGATCGCGGAATCAATCATCTCCGGCGCGCCGGCTTCCACCAGCTCGGGCAAACGGCGGAACCAGCCCTTATAGGCGGCATCTTGCCAAGTCGCCGAGGCTGGGCCGTTATGAAAAAACAGCCCCGTTTTCCCCTGGCTGCGTTTTGCTCTGTTCAGATCGAGCGCCTGCAAATATAGCTTCCGAATCGCCCCCATCCCTTTTGCGATGCCGCTGACCGTCACCAGGACCCGCTGCTTACGCTCCGCAAGCTCGCGGTTGACGGCCAGCCCGGTCTCCTCCAAACGGGAATCCGTCATGTCCTCCGCGCGCAGGATCACGCCTGTCCGCCCGGCCCGGTCCTGAAAAAACCGGCCGGCATCCTGCGCGAAAAAGGCGCCGATCCGCTGGCTTAGGCCGCTCCCATCGGCCCCGGTATCGATCAGCGCGCAGCGCAGCTCCGCCTCTCCCGGAAGGCCAAGCGACCTCGCGGCTTCGGATTGCAGTTCCGGATCGCCTTCCCCCTGAATCAATCGGTTGAGCAGATTGTTTACGAACAGCGACCGCTTCCGGGGCAGGCTGCGCTCCGCGGCCAGCTCATCCGTAATCTTTTGCCCGAGCTTGGCCAGAAGGGCCTCGATTTCCTCTTCGTCGATCGGTTTAAGCAAATAATCCACGGCGCGTTGGCGCATGGCCGTCAGCGCGTAATTAAAATCGTCGTAGCCGCTTAAAATGACGAACTCGGGCGGCCTTTTCAGCGTCTGCCGGCTCCTTTCGATCAATTCGAGCCCCGTGACCGCCGGCATGCGGATGTCCGTGAAGACCAGCTCCGGCCGGAGCTCTTCGATCATCGCCAGCGCCCCCGGGCCGTCCAGGGCTTCCCCGCAAACCCGGAAACCGTGCTTTTCCCAGTTCACCATTGTGCGCAGCCCCTCCAGCACCCATGGCTCATCATCCACAAGCAGTACCTGCAGCATACCGCATCGCTCCTTCTTCTTTTCAAACGTTTCTTGTTTCTTATGTCAATGCTGAGTCAGCCAAGCTTGTAAGCGTGTTCATGAAATAATTTAGCATAACTCCCGGAAGGTGGAAACCAAAAAATCCCACAGCGGCCGCCAGCCTTCCGGTTATAAGCTTGCATTTTTTTATATTTCATGTCACAAATCGTTAAGAAACGGCAGTCGTATAAGCGAAGTTAAAACACAGGGAGGTGATGAATTGGATAGCAAAACAGCGGCTTCGATAAACCGGGCTGAGCGAAGGGCTATGATTGACGAATGGGCCCGCCAGGCGCAAGCGGGCTCTCAGGAAGCGTTTATCGAGATCACCCGCCACTTCGAAAAAGAGCTGTATATCTATTGTTATTACCTGATTAGGGATCGCGAGGAAACCAAGGATGCGCTTCAGGACATTTTTATCCGGGCCTATCGAAATATAGGCGATTACCGCGGGGACTCCCCATTTTCGGCATGGCTGTACAGAATCGCCTACAATCACAGCATGGATGTGCTGAAAAAGAAAAAACGGCACCAACGAATTGCGGACAGATACCAGAACGAAGCCAAATTATTCACCTACTCCGAACAGGAATCCGCCGTCATGGAATTGCTGGATCCGCTGACCCCCAGCGAACGGAATCTAGTGCTGTTAAAAGCGGTGGAGCAGTACACTTTCGAGGAACTCGGGCAAATTATGGACTGCAAGCCGGCCACATTACGGAAACAATATGAGCGCATCCGCAACAAACTGGTCCAATACAAACGGAATAAGGGAGGCCCAAAAATTGAAGCCAATATCCGATCCAGCAAAGCAGGTTACTGACAACCTGGAATATATGATTCAAAATACGGAAGTTCCGGAACTAAACTTGGGTGAAAGGATTGTTGAACAAATGAACCGTACAAATACAGAGTTGCATCGTCGCAGCCGCAGTAAAAGCAACCGGATGAAAAGAACGGTGGCGGTCTCGGGGATAGCCGCGGCTTTAGGTTTTGGGATCATCGGCAGCGGGTTCGTATCCCCGGTCATGGCCAGCGCGCTGAGCCAGGTTCCGCTCATCGGCAACATCTTTCAGCAGTACGGGGACACCGGGCTGCAGGCAAGCGTGGCCAACGGATTGTATCAGCCCGTTCAAGCTAAAGACAGCCACAACGATATGACCCTGGAAAGCACCGGATATGTTTATGATGGAACCCGCATCTCCATTGCCCTAAAAAGAGACGGTCAAGCGGACGCCAAACTGCTTGGCGAGCGCATGGACAACGGTGACACGGACAGCAGCGGCAAAGGCGTCCTTAAAGACATCAGTATGTACATTAACGGCGAGCGGTACTATCCGGGAGGTTATACTTTGACGGACGGAGATACCCGGGATACGGCCATTCTGGAATTTAACGACACCCCTCCTATCACCCTGCCTAATGCTGATCCGGATCTGGTGAGACGGCCTGAACCGCTGGGCGATTCCTTCGAATTGAAGCTTGAAGCGACCTTAACCGGTTCTGATCAGCCTTATTTGTTGACGTTCCCGGTGAAGAAAAACACCGAAAACGTCGTTTTGAAGCCGGAAATGGTTAAATCGTATGACGGATTCCGCTTTGCTCTGGACAAGCTGGAATTGACGCCGATCACGACGCGTTTGACCATGACCGGCAGCGGGGAGCTAGCCAGCCTCGGGGAAGAGTACAAACTTCCGGCTGAAGATCTGTTCGCCGGCAAATATCGGTTTGGATTCGATATCCGCGATGAGAACAACAACCTGCTGGAGGAACTTCCGGGTAACCATATGAACTTTATTGACGGGCAATATGTGCTCGACTACAATTTCACGCCGTTTAAAGAGACGCCGAAATCGATTGCGATCAAGCCTTATGTGCTGAACCAAGACAAATTTTCCGGCAAATTCTACGAAAAGAAATACCTCAGCGAGCTGGAATTCCAGGTGGATGTAAAATAGCGGCAAATCTCTAAAATTAGCAAAGGCTCGGCCTTTACACAGGCGCCGGGCCTTTGTATCTTTGGAGCGTGAAGACCCGTATTCGGTAAAAGTAAAGCCAACCCATAAAGGTGATGTAAGGCTGTATCCGGCCTAAATCACGGCTCCTCCGATGGAGGGGCCCGCTATGACACTGAGGCTCGCCCAGCGCATGGAAATTTTGTCGGCGCACGGAAATTTGTCGGCGTACGAAAATTTATCGGCGTACGGAAATAACGGCAATTTGTGTACCTATTTCTTAAGCTTCACCCTTCACTCGCGAAATAGCGGAACTTTTTGTCCCTATTCTTCTGCCAAGCATGGGAAAAGCGCCTTTGTCAGCTCATCGGTCACAATTAGCGGTAAAAAATTCCTCTACTTTCCCTGAACCCCCTTTTTCGCCGAAAATAACACCCTTATTTACCGCTATTGCTGCGGTTCCGGGCAGCATCCGCAATCATAACCATGCACCCCTACCCCCTCCTTGCCCGAAATAAGAAAAATCCTCTCCTAAAACGGAAGAGGATCAAATTGATATCAATTACGAAAAGTTTTGCCGGAACCAGGCGGCAGCGGCATCCACTTCGGTTGGCGTCAGCTGATGGCCGTACGGTTCCCAATGCACGTGCACGTCGGCCCCAGCCCCGCTTAATAGCCGCTCCAGTTCCTCGGTTTCCCGCGCCGGGGACATGGCGTCGTAGCGCCCCGCCCCGATAAAGACCGGCAGCCCGGCCATGTCCGGCAGCTCGACGCCGCGGCGCGGCACCATCGGGTGGTGCAAAATCGCCCCTCCGAGCGCCTGCGGATAATGGAACAACAGGCTGGCCGCAATGTTCGCCCCGTTCGAGTAACCGACCGCGACCAGGGCGCGGCGGTCAAACCCGTATTGCTCCGATGCTTCGTCCAGGAAGTCGTTGAGCTCCCGCGTGCGGAGCACGAGATCTTCCTCGTCGAAAACGCCGGCCGCCAGCCGCCGGAAAAACCGCGGCATCCCGTTCTCCAGCACGTTGCCTCTGACGCTAAGCACCGGCGACGCGGGCGAAATCAGCTCGGCCAGCGGCAGCAGATCCGTTTCCGTCCCGCCGGTGCCGTGAAGCAGGAGCAGCGGAGGAGCCGTCCGCTCGCCGCTCCCCATACCCGGCTTGAAAATATGCTTCATCACAGATCCTCCTCAAGCACCCGCACTTCGATCGGAGTTAAGTTCTGCTCGATCGCCTCGCGTTGCGGCTCGTACCAGGCCGGCAGCATCAGCTTTTCGCCCAAATGCTCCGGATCTTCGTCATTCGCGAAGCCCGGCGGGTTTGTGGCGACTTCGAACAGGATGCCGCCCTCCTCCCGGAAATATAGTGCGTGAAAATACTGCCGGTCGACGATCGGCGTCGGCCGGTACCCATGCTCGGCGACCCGCTCTCTCCACTCTTCGTGCTCGGCGAAATCCCGGGCCCGCCAGGCGATGTGATGCACCGTGCCGGCGCCGCCCGCGCCGTATTCCATCGGCTTCACGTTCACGTCAATGACGTCGCCCAGGTCTCCCTCCGCTTTAAAGCGGGCATAAAATTCGTCTTCGCCCAGCTTTTTCAGGCCCATCACATGCTCCAGCAGCCCGGCCGTTTTGCCCGGAGCCGCGCTGTACAGCACCGCGCCGCCAAAGCCTTTGATCGCTTTATCCGCCGGAACGCCACCGAACGACCAGGTGCTGAGCGGTCCTGGCGCCCGTTCGACCAGCTCGATTTGCAGCCCGTCGCCATCGCGGAAATGCAAATATGTTTCGCCGAAGCGTTGCGTGTCGGTCGTGGAAATGCCGAATTTCCGCAGCCGTTCCCGCCAGAACGGCATCGCGCCCTCCGGAATGGCGTACACGGTAACCCCCACCTGACCGGCTCCGACCCGGCCGCGCCGGGCTCCCGCCGTCGGGAAAAAGGTCATAATCGATCCCGGACTGCCCGCCTCATCGCCAAAATACAGATGATAGACTTCCGGCGCGTCGAAATTGATCGTTTTTTTGACCAGACGCAATCCGAGCACACCCGTATAAAAATCGACATTTTTCTGTGGATCGGAAGCAAAAGCCGTAATATGGTGAATCCCTGTCGTCGGTTGAATCATGACTGATCACTCCTTTTTTGTGGGTACGCTTATTTCAAAACTTGTCGTAGCTGACAAACTCTCCAACCGGTTTGCGGTAACCGCGCGGGCGGAAGCTGGAAGTATCCTCCTTGCCGATTGCGATGAGCATGGCCGGGACGTAATTGTCCGGGACCTGCAGCAGCTTGCGCATTTCGTCCGGGTTAAAGCCGATCATCGGGCACGTATCCCAGCCCTTGTCTTTGGCGATCAGCATAAACTGCATGGCCGACAGGCTGGCGCTGCGGATCGCTTCATCCCGCATAAATTGCTCGCCCCGGCTCTCATAGAAACCGATCGTGGACGAGACGAGCTGATCGTATTCCTGCTTGCCGAGCACTCCCAGGTTAAGCAGCCCTTCGTTCATCGCCGCAGCGTCCTTGTGGGCGTCGAGTTTGCCCAGCACCAGGATCACCGCCGACGCGGTCCGGACTTTGTATTGTTTTTCCGCCGCTTCGTATACTTTCTCCTTCAGATCGGGGTCTTTCACCACCACGTAATGGGCATGCTGCAGATTAAACGCCGACGGGGCGTATTTAACGAGGTTGAACATCTCGTCCAACTCCTTGTTATCCATTTCCACCCCCGGGATAAATTTATTCGCCGAACGGCGGGATTTAAGTAATGATGTAAAGTCATGATCAGCCATACTTGCTCCTCCTTCACCTTGGAAATGTCAAGTGTATACATTTAAAGAATCTCTATATTAAGATATTGGAAAGGCAGCAGGCCGGGGTCATCCAAAAGACGCCCCAGAAATCCTATACAACGAACCAATCCGGCAAACCTATTCAGCCAATCCCATTCAGTAAACCTATCCAATGATCAGCGATCCTATCCAGCGATTCGGTGATCCTATCCAGCAATTCGGTGATCCTATCCAGCAATTCGGTGATCCTATCCAGCAATTCAGCAATTCAGCGATCCTATCCAACGAACCTATCGTTTCACCTTACCATCAAACCCATCGATCGATTCTCGTCTATTTAAGGCCATCTTCCTTATAGCTGTCTTCGGCATGCTTGCCCAGCTTTTTCAACAGTTTAGCGGCCGTTTGCATTTCCTCCGGCGACAGCCCTCCCATCACCTCTTCAATCAGTTTCGTATGCCGGGGGAACACTTCTTCGATAAATTGCTTGCCGCGCTCGGTAATTTCCGCATACACCAGACGCCGGTCTTCCTTGCAGGTTTTGCGGGCCACAAACCCTTTCTTCTCCAGCTTGTCGACCGTATACGTAATGTTGCCGCTGCTCATCAGCACTTTGTTGCCGATCTGCTGGGTCGGCTGGCGCCCCTTGTGGTACAGCAGCTCCAACACGCCGAATTCGGTGCGGGTCAACCCGTACTCGCGGATCGATTTGTCGCTGTGCGCATGTACCCACTGGCTTGCCCGGGATAGTACGACCAACAGATGCAAAGCCTCGTTTTGCACTCTATCCACGCCGGTTCACCTCCAAACAGTTGTTCATGCAGATACATTTTTCTTAGATGATACACGATTTCTATAAGTTTTTAAGAATCTTAAATCTATTTGTCTTAATATTAAGATATTATCTTGGCGATGTCAAGCCTTTCTGTTTAAAAGAAGCTGAAGCATTACCGCGAGATGCAAAAGTGCATTTGGAATGAGCCCGAATTCCGGTTATTAGAGCGATGAGATGCAAAAGTGCAGTTGAAAATGGGACTTAGAGACAAATTTGCTCAAAAGGGTGAAAATGGCCTGCACTTTTGCAATTCGCCGGTTAGTTTCGGGAAGTTTTGACAAAATTCGCATGCACTTTTGCGCTTGGTCCAACTGTCACGTCCTGTCCTGTCCTGTCCTGTCCTGTCCTGTTCTGTTCTGTCCTGTCACGTCCTGTCCCCTGCCCTGCTATCTCCAAAGGAGTCCAGCAGCATCACTGCTTGCCGCCGGACGCCTTGGGATACACATGCAGCAATACATTGGCGGCGAACAGAACGACGCCGAGCACAACCAACATTCCGCCGATCGCCACCAGAAGCTCAAATTGCTCCGAGCCCAGCTCCAGAAAGGCGAGGCTGATCATCATGACCGGCAGGCCGAGCGAATAAGTCCAAAATTGGATTTTGCTAAGCAAGCTCTCTCCAGCCTCCGGAAACAGCACATAAATCAGCCCCGCCAGCGCAAACGAAGCCCATCCCAGCAAATTGACATGCGCGTGCACACTCTCCAGTTCATGCGCATGCCCCATCGACATATACATGCCCAACAGTACCCCGGCGACAAAATAAATGACGGAAATTCTAATATACGCGATCCCCACGGCCATGCCTCCCGCTTGGTCAATTTTTTGCTTGTTCAAAAATATGTCCCAATCGGCAGGAATATTCGTGAAAATGACCGTTACTTCCCGGTGAGGACGATGCCGTAATCTTTGGCCAAATAATCGTGAATCCGCTCAAAATCGGCCGGCGTCAGCTGATTCAATCGCTTATGCTTCTGTTTCCATTCATGCCCGAGAATGATGCCGATCGTTTCCCCGGCCAAACCGGTGGTCGGAATGACTCTGGCGCTGCCGTAGGCTTTAATCTTGGCCCCGATGTTTTTCCCGGCCACCAGCACGTTGTCGTAAGACTTCAATTCAAAAGAGCGCAGCGGGATCCCGTACCGGTCCGGTTTGCCGTAACCGATCCCCTTCGCAATGGCACGGGTGCCCTGCAAATCGATCGGATATCCGCCGACGCTGACATTATCCCAAAACATCCGGCTCGACTGCAAATCCGGGTAATCCAGCACGTATTCCGTTTCATAGCGGTCGAAGTCGCGGATGTACAAATATTCCGGATACCCGTTCAACTCGGCTTTATCGAAACCGGGAATATGCTTGCGCAAATATTTGACGATATCAGGCGCTTCCGCTTTGGCCCGGCTGACGGCCGACGTTACCGATTTGGGGTCCGCCGGGTTCACGTCGTATATCAGCAGGCTGTTGATGATCACCTCGCCGTCTTTTTGATACGTCGCATTAAGCCCCCGGAGCACGAGATGCGAGTCGCGCGGCTTATATTTAAACGTCAGATTGCTGAACCCCGTGGCGAAATGCCAATCCACATAAGTGTTGGGACCGTATTTCTCCTGGACGTTCGAAAGCGGATAATCCTCCAACACGGCTTGATGCAGCTTGTTCCAATTGACGTTTTTGACCGGAATCATGTAGGTGGCCGCCATATAATCCGGCTTCTTGCCGCCATAGATGCTCTCCATGCCGGGAATCCGCTTGTTTCCAAGCTTGCTGGTCAGGGCGGCGAAATCGGTGTTTTCCACAAAATAACCGGCTTCAACCGTATACCTTTTTCCATCTCTCGCCCGGTACGTCAGCGATTTGAGCGATTTCCCCTTGCCTTGGGGGACGATGTCCACCCCTTCGATCGCGATGCCGCTGCGCAGCGGGATGCCCTGGATCAACCGGCCGTAAAACCGTTCAAAGGCGGGCAGCTTGCGGATCTTTCCGGCTTTGTATCCGTCATACAGCGGCTTCAGCTCACCCTGCACCAAACTGCGCTTGCGGTTGTCGTTCGGCTCGTCCAGCACCAGCATCTGCCCCTGGATCAATTCGCCGCCCGGTTTGCCGCGCGGATCCAGAATGAGCACGCTTAATCCCGAATCATGGGCCGCCTTGGCCAGCAAAACCCCTTCGATTTCGCTGCCGATCAGGACGACGTCATAACGGCTGCAGCCCTGTCCGCATTTCGGAGTTTCGGTTTGTGCGGAAGCCGAGGAAGCCCCCGTCAAAGGGTCTGTCCCCTGCAGAATAATGACGGCGGTCAACATGGCCATAACGATTCGTATGTACTTTGGCAATCTTATTTTCATCAATCGACAATTCTCCCCTCGCCTATATGCTGCTATTTTATCGCTTCGGAAAATAGATATCCAGAAGACATCTCCTGAAAGTGCATCAAACTGCGTAAAAAAGCCTCCAAGTACCGCCGTTAAGCGGTTTTGGAGGCTTTATTCGCGAAAACGGTTACAGAAAAAAGTGCTTGATCTTCATCCGCCGACCCCTAATAATAGGAAACTGGACTTAAGCGAATCCATTCGAAGACTTGTACTTCAGAAAGGTTGTACAGCATGAATACATCTCCGGCCATACATAAACAAGCCACCACCGCAAAAGAACCGTTTCCCGTCGCGCTCCTTTCCCTGACCGTCGGCTCGTTTGCCATCGGCATGACCGAATTCGTCATTATGGGGCTGCTGCCGAATGTGGCCAATGACCTCGATGTCAGCATCTCCACCGCCGGGCAGTTGATTACCGCTTACGCCATGGGCGTGGCGATCGGCGCACCGATCTTGACGCTGCTCACCCAGCGGATTCCGCAAAAAGGCCTGCTCTGCCTGCTGATGCTTCTCTTCATCCTAGGCAACGGCATCTCCGTCATAGCGCCCACCTATGAGGTGCTCATGGCCGCGCGGATTCTGACCGCCTTGACGCACGGCACCTTCTTCGGCGTCGGCGCCGTCATCGCCGCCAGCCTCGTCCGGCCGGAGAAACGCGCCGGCGCGGTATCGATCATGATGGCCGGACTGACCATCTCGAACATCGTCGGGGTTCCGCTCGGCACGTTTGTCGGCCAGCAGCTCGGCTGGCGCGCTTCCTTCGGCGCCATTGCCCTGATGGGCTTGATCGCCCTCGGCGGTATCCTCCGCTTCATTCCGCGCCTCCGCCAGGAGGAGCCGAGCGGCGTGGGCCGGCAAATCCGCGCGCTGCTCCGCCCCAAGCTGCTGCTGTTTCTGCTGATCGCGGCGCTGGGAAATACGAGCTTGTTCGCCGTTTTCACCTATATCGCACCTCTGCTTCAGGACATCACCGGCTTTGCCGAGCATAACGTGACCTGGATTCTCGTTATTTTCGGCTGCGGCGTCACGCTCGGCAACATGATCGGCGGCAAGCTCGCCGACTGGAAGCTGATGCCGTCCTTGCTTGGTCTGTTTTTGGCCGTGGCGGTCATTTTGGGCATTTTCACCTTCACCGTTCACAGCCCTGCTTTGGCCGTCATTACGATTTTCCTATGGGGCATGGCCTCGTTCGGCGTTATGCCGGGGATGCAGGTGCGGATCATGAACCTCGCCAAAGCGGCTCCGGCGCTGGCCTCCACCTCCAGCCACGCTGCCGGCAACTTCGGCAACGCGATGGGCGCCTTCATCGGCGGCCTGGTCATTAGCCATATCGGCCTAACGTCGCTGCCTTGGGTCGGCTCGCTGATCGTGGTCCTCGCGCTGGTGATCGGCGCCGTCAGCTACACGCAGGAGCGCAAGCAAGGAACGGAATGACCGCGGCCTGCGTCAGCGCCTAAATCAAGGCCCATACACCGCCAAATCCGCATATTCCGCGATCAGCGGGGCCATCTGGCGGAAGCCGATTTTTCCGCCGGCCAGCAGCGGACCGTAGGAAAGCCCGTCATCCAGCCACGAAAACACGATCAATTCATTGATCGCAAACGTGATGGACGGGCCTTTTTTGATGATCAGCATCCGGTAGCTATCGGCGGCGTCGGCAACCCCGGGCAGCGGGTCGGCGCCCTGCGCGACCAGATGGAAGCCGTAGCTTTTGCGCAAATTGCAGGTATGAAAGCTGCGCTCTTCGGCCCACATGCGGCGAAAATAAGAAACATGGAAGGCATCCATCGCCCCATGGTGGTACTGGTCGTATTCACCTGTGCGCGGTGGCAGCAACGGATCGAACAGGTCCCTTCCCTCCGACCCCCTGGCGCTAAAAAACAAAATCGCAAGCCCTGGCTCCCGGAGCGGCCGGAACCGCCAGGACACCGCCATATCCGCGGAAAACTCCTCCGGACACCAGTACACCAGGTTGGCTTTTTGCCCTTCCTCCGCACTCCGCTTGCTCTCCAGGCGCAGCCGTCCAAGGGGAAAAGTCGCGGCCCCGTCCCCTTCCATCCTAAATCCCGCCGTATCCTGCGAAGACTGCAGCGGATTGCTGTACAATAAACGCCAACCTTCGGGGATGAACAAGCCGCTCTCCATCATAGGAGGATCAACATTCGCCAAAACCGGCAACCTCCCTTCCACCCAGCAGTTGAAGGGCCTCAATCCCCGCCAGCAGCACGATGCCGATTCCGTGAGTATCGTTCAACTGCCACGTTAATTCATCCTTGTAATAGTATTTGTTAAAAGAATACCCGGACCCGCGGCATACACCGTAGACGTTGCCGTCCTTGTCGATGCAGCTCTCGGTCAACCCCCGCCAGCCCCGCAGGGCCGACTCCAGGTAGGCTTCCGGCTCCTCCAGCCAGCCGCGCCGGAGGCCCCGGGCGAACGCGTAAATGAACATCGAGGTGCAGGACGCCTCCTCATACGAGTCCGGCTCGGTCAGCACTTGATGCCAGAGCCCGTTTTTACCTTGCAGCCGCAAATATCCATGGCAAAGCTCCCGATAGAACGCCAGAAGTTCGGGGCGAAGCGCATGCCGCTCGGGCATAGCCGACAGCAGTTCCGCCAGCGAAAAAACGACCCAGCCGTTCCCTCTTCCCCAAGCCACCCCGTTCGGCCGGCCAAACTTCATATCGTAGACATGGTGCATAATTTGGAGTTCGGGCATAAACAGCCTTTCCTTGTAGCGCAAAAATTGTGCGGCCGCATCCTCCAGGCAGGCTTCTTCTCCCGTCAATTCGTAATACTTACTTAAAAATGGCGTGCTCATGTACAAATCGTCGCACCAAAGGGTGTCTTTCATAAAGTCGGTCGTCCCCCGGGCCCGGTACAGCGTCCCGTCCGACAGGCGATCCTGCACATGACTAATGTAACGAGCAATATGTGCCGCTGCCTCGGCGGCTCCCCGGATCGGACGCAGCTTGTTCGCCTCCAGCATCGCGGCGCCAAACGAACCGCAATCGTCCAGCGAATCGATCATCGCCAGCTGGTGGTTGATGCCGGGAGCACCGTAGCGGTCCCGGTCCCAAAGCGCGTACTCATGCAGTTTGCTGCACTCCTCAATATGCTCGGCCGCATATTGGGTAAAATGCGGGGACTTCAGGACGCGCCCCGTTTTCAGCAGACCGTAAAGCGTCACCCCAAGCGGATAATTCCATCGGCCGTACAACGGACTTTCCGTAAAAGGCCTAATCCAGCAATCCGGCCGGTCAATCCGCCAAAACGTTGCTTCTTCCCCTCGGCCCAGCAAGGTATCCATAACGGTCACCGCGGCCGCCTGCGGGGCGTTTTCCCCGGAAAAAGGACCGGCATACAGCCAGGTTTCCGTCATCCCATCCACCGGATAGGGCCTCATCAGGCGGACGCGATTCCGGCCCGAAAAAGCCGGCGTTTCCTCCGAGGCCCGCCGATGCTCGGTAGCTTGGGCCGTGGCGATTGCGCCTTCCCCGAAGACATTCCCCGTTTCGCCCTCCTCCAACTCCCGCACCTTGTCGATCCCAAATCCCCAGCTGCCACCGCCCCAAACCGACTCCACCACCAGATCATGCGTACCGTAATCGACGCCGCGCAAAACGATCCCGAAGCGGCCCCGTTCCTCCGTGCCGCGGAAAACCGGGCGGCCGTCGATATACACGGTTGCGGCGCCCTCATAATGTCCGGCGATCCGCACGTTCGCCGCCGGAAACTTTCGCGTCTCCAGCTTGCACCATGCAAACACTTTGTCGCCGGACTTTGCTTCCGAACCAAACAGGCGGGCGAAGCAGCCCGCTTCCAGCTCCTGCGGCGACCATCGGTCCTGCGGATGCCACGCGCCATAGATACAGCCCTGGTTCATGCCAACAAGGTTCTGGCAGTTTTCGTGATTCTTGGCGTTCTCAGTGTTCTCAGTGTTCCCAGTGTTCCCAGTGTTCCCAGCGTTCTCGGCGTTCTCAGCGTCCTCTCGCTTCCCGCTGCTGCGGCTACCGCCCCACCTTTCGCCTTCAACCGCTCCCGGCAGCCGATCCCAACGTTTCGCTTGCGGCCCGCTGTACACCCACCCTTCGCAACCGCGCCCCTCCGGCGTCGGATTCAAGAAATGCAAGGGCGCTCCTTTCACGCTGCCCGTGCCGAACACGCCGCCGCAGCCGGTACCGGCCGCCGTGAATTCCAGCACGATATCGTTCCGCCCTTTCCCCGTCTTTGCGCGGAAGAAGGCTTTCCGGTCGGGAAACACGTCATCATTTAAATTCGATTGAAAGGCAAGCGCGCCGTTGACATAAACTTTGACCGGGCTGTAACAGCTGACGGAAAAGGGCGTCTCCCCTTTCTGCTCGCACCACAGCATGCCCCACACGTATACAAATTGTCCAGGCGTCAAATCCGGCCATCGCCGGACCAAATCCATATCGTAACGGCAGTCCGCCAACCGCTTGAACCCGCGCCGCGAGTGCACACGGTACACCGGGGGCCGCGGCGGGTTCGCTCCAACAAACCTGCCGGCCACGGCGGACAGCACCGGCTCCACCCGGCCCGCCGCAACCCGCGCTATCGCATCGTACTCATGAAAATAAGGCGGCACCAATGCCTCACCCCTTTCTCCAATCGACTTCTCCTCCCGGGTACAAGGTGGAATTGTAAAGCCGTTTCGGTTGCGGCAGCGGGCCAGGCGGCCGTGAGCCTTGAACAAGGCTTTCCCCCGAGGGGGAATCAAAGCTTTCAGAACCGGCGGCAAAAGCCCCGCTTAACTTCAGCGGTTCGCTCGCAAACAAAACGGCCAGTTCATCGTCATAAATGATCACCTGCTCCGTACCCCGTCCCAGCAGATCGCCATGCACCGCATACCCTTCATGGCCAAATTGGGCGACGATCCGCAGTTCCCCGTCATAAAGGGCCGGGAATACGCCTCCGCCGCGGCGGTACGCCAAAATATAGTCCGGCGCTCCCGGATACCAGCCGCTTAACGTTTCGGCGATCGTCAGCCAGCCGCTGGTTTGCCGCTCCTCTTTCCATAATTCCCGGCCTTCGCCGTCCAGCATAAACAAGGCGTCCTTGCCTTTTAAGCCTTTGCCGTCGTCCTCCCGGACCATACGGTCCAATCCGGCAACCTGCAGGCCGGGCAGGTCGCTTCTGAACTTGCCGAGCGCAATGTGCTGCGACTCGATCGAGCCATCGTACCGCCACAGCTCTTTGCCGTCCCGGCTGTACATCACCGTCACGCTGCCGCCGATCACCAGTTCGGGAGCCCCGTCGCCGTTCACGTCCCCGACCCAAATGCAGTCGGCGTGATCCTCCAAATCCCGGCAGCTCCACAACACATGGCCTTGGTGATCCAGCAAATCGTACCCCGCCATCACCTCATCGTATCCGTCCCCGTTCAAGTCGCAAGCCCAAGGGTAATGCCCCGTGTTCCCCTTATGCGTCCACAGCAGCTCAAAATCATGGTTCAGCGCCCATATGCGCCGGTAACGGTCTTTCAAAAGAATATCGGCAGCCCGCTCCCCGCCGCTCAAATTGGCGATAACGATACAGTCATGCGCTTCGGGGTCCGGCAAATCGTAAACCCTTTTCACCGAACCGTCCTCTCCGGCCAGCATATAAAATCGCCCATTCATCACGCACAGCACTTCCAACTTGCCGTCCCCATCCAAATCATAAATTTGGACCGGATAATCCGAACCCTGACTGCCCGCCCCGGGATCGGGTTTGCCGTGCTGCCACAGCAGCCTCCCGTCCAGGTTAAACGCCGTCAGGCACTGCACCTGGTGGGGGATATACCGCACATCCTGGCGATTGTCGGGCTGGACGAGCAGCAGCTCCATCCGGCCGTCGCCGTTTAAATCGCCCAGCAGCATTTTACAGCGCGGGCCGGCCGCCGAGATATCGATTCCGGCTAACCGGCAAGCCTCTGGACAGGCCGCTTTCTCCTCGCCCTGCTTTTCTGCCTCCAAGCGTGTACACGACGCATTATCCACCGTACCCGCTCTCCCTGCATCCATCGCTCTCTGCTTCACAGGTTCCAGTCCCATCTCACTCTACCTCCGCTCCACGTTAAAAACCGCTCCTGCACAAATTTCCATCATACATCTCAATCACACATTTCCATGCACATTTCCATACACACTTCCATCGCAAGCTTACACTGCAAACTTACACCCAAACTTAAACCGCAAACTTACACCACAAATTCTCATCACAAGTTCCGGCTTAAACCCAAAACCACACTTGACAAACAATTTAGATAAAATCCATAACATCCAGGCTGTCTGAGAAACTCCAGTGAAAAATATAAGAGCAAAAAGTGTCCCTATTTCGGCAATATCACCCATTTTGAGTGCAATAGAGGTAATTTATGTCGCTATTTTCCAGATTCTTGAGGAAATGCCTGTGTCCCAGACCATTCATAGGAAAATAAGAACAAAAAATGCTGCTAATGAGGATGAACATGCTTGGCTGCGGATAATAAGTACATTAAGTGCCGCTATTTTGAACGGTTCAGCTGCGCTGCTGACGGTTGGCTGTTCAAGCAGCCGGCAGTTGGCTATTCCAGCCAGGCGACGGTTCGTTGTTCCAACAGCCGGTTGCCAGTTCCGATTTCCAGGTTGAGCCCAATTTCCCGCCACACACCCCGCCTCAAAGTTTCAGCATAGCTCCGCCTATCCACCACCAAGTACCTCAACAAACTTTCAGCGCAGCTCCACCAAGCCACCGCCAGGCACCTCAACAAACTTTCAGCACAGCTCCACCAAGCCACCGCCAGGCACCTCGACGATACCGCCATCGATGCTGAGCCAAACCGGGGACGCCCCAGGATTTTGCACAAACTCCCGCCCCGCGGAAAACCGCAGCCATTTGCAGGCCTTCATATAGTCGACGATTTCGATGTTGGTCGCGTACCAAACATCCTCCCGTTTGCCGGCCGTCTCGCAAAACCGCTCGATCAGTTCCCAGTTGTTGTCGTTATCGAATTCGTAGCTGTGCCCCCACACATACATCAAATACAAATATTGCGTTTTGTGCAGCCCGATGAAGGTTTGGGCATGCTCCAACAAGCGATCCTTATGGTGGCAGGTCGCCTCCCATTCCAGCCAATCCTCCGGCAATCCGAAGCCGCCGCGGGTCGTCTTCACCGTCCGCGCGTATTCGATCCCGAGATGCGGCAGCAGCTCCTTGATCTCCCGGCTGTAAGAGCCGTTCGGGTACGACATCCCCCGCACCGTCGTCCGAAACAGCCGCTCCAGGTTGCGGCGGTCCTCCATCACCTCATCGACGATCTGCACCATCGGGCAGCGGGCCATCGTCGGATGCCACACCGTGTGCGCGGAAACTTCATGTCCCCGGTACAGCGCCACCGCCTCCTCCGCCGTCAGGCGATCTTTATCCCCGAGCAGACCGGAATTGAGGTGAAACGTCCCGCGAATTCCATGGCGATTGAAAATGCCGACCAGCCTCTCATCCGCCCTTCGCCCGTCATCGTAGCTCATCGTCAGCGCCTTGTGCTTCCCTCCCGGAAAGCAAAAATAAATGTTCGGCATCCTCATGCCTTCATCCGCCCCCTGGCTCATTGTTCGTTATGTTGCCGCGTTAGCAGACTCATCCGTGATTTGCTCCGGCAAAAACTGATCGATCAACTCCAAGCTAATGATCGCATTAAGTGACCACTGCGAAGCCTCGTTCGTATTCATCCAGTCCACTTCCAGCACTTCTTCCGCATGCAGCGCCGGAACCTCCGCCCGGCTCAGATCGACGCGCCCGAAGTCATTTTCCAGCAAAATCGACCAGCACAACGCCGCCGTCGCCGCGTCATTGTGGTAATACGCCCCGTAAGCGGCGATCGCGACGCTCAGCACCGGGTGCTCAAACCGCAGGCGGCCGCCGCCGACCGCCCCGCCGGTGCGAGCCAGCTTTTCCTCGGGCGGCAAATTGTAAAACAGGCCGAACTCCGCCAGCATTTCCTCCCACTCCGGGTCCTCCAGCATCCCGGCCAACTCGAACCATACCTGCGGGCCGCCCATGCAAATCGCCAAATGCCGTCCCCAATTGTCGTCGCCCATGCCGGTCAGCACGCCGGTCCGCGGGTCGTACCCGTAGGTTGGTCCGGAAATGAGCCGAAAGTTGGCCGCTTTCAGGCAGCCTATCCCCGTGATGATCTTGTCGCGGTAGACTTCGTCCTCAAAGCGCTCCCAGCGGGTCATCCAGTTCGAGCTGAAAGCCGCCCAATCCGGCCCGACGCGGATATGCGTGGGGTGTTCGTCCTTCGGAAAATACGCCCTCATCGGATCCAACGTTACGGTAGAGTAATCGGCATCTTTCACCTCATCCATCATGTCCCCGATCCGCTCATCCGCAGTCAAATAATAGTAATACCGGTGCAGCCCGGCCATCGCGATCCGCGCCTCCTTGCAGCCGCAGCCCCAGTGAACGACGTTGTGGCGCGAGCCGAGTCCGGCGTATTCGCCGAAATGGTACGCGTCCACCTCGCTCGTATGCCGGGTCATCGCCTCCGCCATCCTGAACACGTCTTCCCGCCCCGTGCGGAGAAACGTAAGCCACAGCCACATATTCGGAGCGAGTTCGGTATTTTGCCAGGCGCAGCCGCCGAGATCGTAATTCCACACATGCCGGACCGGGTCATAACTATGCATAACATCACCGTAATCCCAAAAGCCGTACCATTTCCGCTGCTCGATCTCCCGCCGGTAAAAAGCGATGATCCCGTCAAGACGGTCCTCGAGATAAGCTTTGGCCGGCGTGCTCCGATCGGGCAGGCTCCATATGCCGAACGCGCCCGCCGCGTAAGTATACTCCGGCCCGCAAACAAGCCGGGAAGGCGCGCCGGCCTCGCGCGTCATACGGGCAAGCGCTTCAGGCTCCGGCGTCCCCCCGGTGCACCACACCGTCAGTTCGCTCGTGTTGGCGATGCCGTAGGGCGTGGCCCGCAGCTCCTCGGCGCCCTCATACGAAGACTCCACATGCGTTTTCGTATCGTAATGCCGCAGATCCATGGCCCCCGCATCCGGCGACCAGAACCAGACGGTGAAGTTCGCCTCCTCTCCGGCCATGCTGGAGACCTCCATCGCGGAAGGATGCTTTTGCCAAAAGTCTTTAAGTCCAACGGCAAGTCCGCCACCCTCGCTCCCGGCATATCCCAAACCGCCGGCCCGCCGGCCGTCCGCCGCCTTCACCCAGCTGCAGCCTGCCCCGGTCCTCTTGGCGATGCGGTAGTGCTCGGAAGAGTCCTGCACCAGCTTAAAGGCGTCCCAGGTCGCCGAGTCGTCCAGCAGGCCGAGGAAATAAGCGTCCTGCTCCGGGTCAAACGCGATCGCCCGCCCCGCCGTCTGCTCCGCAAACAGCTCGCGGTAACGCCCCTTCGTGCGGCGCGTATGCAGCGTTTTCGGCGACTCGCTGAACAGGCCGCGTCCGCCGGCGAAACGCACATGCCGGTTGTACAGCGGCCCGCGCATCGGCAGGGCAAAGGAAATGCCCAGCCCTTTGATGAAGTCCTGATGCGGGTTGCCATCATAATGGAACGTATAGACGAAGCGGATCGACTCCAGCCCGGCATAAAAATACAACCGCAGCGTGAACGGAAGCCACTCCCTGCTCCCGCCGGACGCCGCCGCATGCCGCCCCTCCAGCTTCACCACCGCGCGGACCGGACCGGCCTGCTCCACCTTGGCCCGGTGAATGCGGCCGGCGAACGGCTCTTCACGCCGGGCGCGCACCCCGCTTGCGGCGCTTTCCGCTTCGCGGAGGCAGACGAGTGTTCCTCCGCTGCACAGCTCCGCCCCGCCCCGCATGATGCTGCCGATCACCTTTTGGCCCCGCGTGCCGATCAGGCATGTGATAGCTCCCGTATCTACGCGGATTGCATCCTCCAGCTCTTCGACAGACAGCGCGCTGCCTGCCGCTAAGGCAGGGTGCTGTCCATCCGGGTTCAGCCGCTCGGCGGTACCGCCCAAAGGGGAACCTCCCGCCGCCAATGCCGTGTCCCTCACACTTCCGCCCTTTCCGAACACCGCCGCATGGGCGGTCCATTTCACGCTTCCGTCCGGCCAGAAGGCCGTGGGCCAGCTTTGCAGGGGTACAAGCTCTTCGTCAGGGATCACGTCCGGGATCAGCTCCCCCCACGCCGCATGTGCCCGGACCAGCACAGCTCCCGGGGCAACGCCCGGCACCGGCAAGCCAACCATGCTACCCGCGGTACCGCCCGTGGTGCAGCCTGCGTTGTCCAAACTGCCCGCACATCCTCCCCCCGCAGACTCGGCAAGCCTGGAGGGCTCGGTAGGCACGGTAGACCCGCTAGACACGACAGACTCGTTGGACTCGGCAAACACGGCTGGCCTGCCAGACCCGGCAGTCTCAGTAGAGCGGCTATGCCCGTCGGACCCGGTAGACCCAGCAGACACGCCAAACCAGCCGGACACGATAGACTCGTTGGACTCGGCAAACACGGCTGGCCTGCCAGACCCGGCAGTCTCAGTAGAGCGGCTGTGCCCGTCGGACCCGGTAGACCCAGTAGACACGCCAAACCCGCCGGACACGACAGACTCGTTGGACTCGGCAAACACCGCTGGCCTGCCAGACCCGGCAGTCTCAGCGGATCGGCCGAGCCCGCCGTACCCGTCGGACCTGCCAACCCAGCCCAGCCTAAGCCCCGGCACCTCCTCCCGGGCGAGCGCGCCTTTTTTCCAGGGGACGCCCCAGGTGATACCGACAGGCAGTTCCGGTTCGCCCCGCTCGCTTAGCCACCGCAAATGGACCGGCCCCGCTTCAGACAAACCTCCAGGCAAAGCTCCAGACACGGCAATCATCTCCTTTTCTGGTATGTGCCCTGATTGTAGGCACAAGCCGGTTTGCCGGCAATGAGACATTTTTGCCCGCGCTTCCCCTGTCCCCGGCCCGCCGGAATGAGCTGGATTGCACATTTTTATTCGCTTTGGACTTTGTTGCGCCCCCGGAATTCCACCGTTTTACGACTAGCGTTGCACGTAACTATTCTAACGGTTGCCACAGCCGCTATTTGCTCCAATATCCCTGTTTTCAAATTCTAACGGTTGCCATAGTGCTTATTTAGCTAAAACCCGGCTATTTGGGCTCTGATTTGAGCAAATAACAGCGCTCACAACCGTTAAAATTTAGAAAGGGTCTTTTTTGGCAAAATAGCCACTAATACAACCGTTAGATTTTGGCGTGATCTCAAATGGAATAGCGGGCAAGGTGTACCTGAGATTTTGTGTAGGCGCTAATGCAACACCAGTGTAGAAAGCGCCTTTTTTCGTAAAATAGCAGTGCTAGCAACCGTTAGATTCTCTGGCGGGCGACAATATCGCTTCGAAAACCTGAGCCATTGCGGAAATCCGGAAAGTATCAGGGCTACAACTTGTCTTATGCAAAAGTTTATGCAACGCTAGTGCCGTTTTACTGGCTAAGCTCGCGGTACCGGGTCGGCGTCATCCCTTCCAGCTTCTTGAAAATCCGGTTGAAATAGCTGTGCTGGTACCCAACCTGCTGGGCCACATCGCAAATCCTTAGGCCCGTGTCGCGCAGCAGCTCCTTAGCTTTCTCCATCCGCAACTCGGTCAAATAATCGATGAAATTGTGGCCCGTCACCTGCTTAAACGATTTGCTCAGAAAAAACGGGTTCGTGCCGATGTGATCGGCGCAGCTGTCGAGCGAAATGTCCTTCATGTAGTTTTGCTGCAAATAAATCATCGCCTGCTCGATCAGCAGCTTGACCCCCGCGTTTGCACGGAGGGACAGCTCTTTGAGATAGGGGGCGAGCACTTTTTCCCGGAACCAGGTCAGGATCAGCTCCGGCTCGCGGATTTGCGAAAGCGCCTCGTACAGATTGACACCTTTAAACAGGCGGTTCGGATGAATGCCGGACTGCATGATGGCGTGCTGGATATGGCCGAGCAGTTGCAGCATCCCCTGCTGCACGTCGATCGTCTTGGCGCCTCTTGCGCTCAAGGCGGCGAGGAATTCGCCCAGCAGCCGGTACGCGTCTTCCTCCTGGCCGGTGCGCATCGCCTGAATCAGCTCCCGCTCGAGCGTAAACGAATAGGCCGGCTCTCCCTCCTCGGCCCCTTCGCGGTCCAGCTTCTCCATCTCGATGATCTGGTTCTCCCCGTCAAATGGCCGGTAGCTGGCGGCCTGCCGTACTCCCTCAAACGCGAACGGAATGTCCGTAACCTGGGTCACGGCCCGGCTAACCGCCACTGTGACGCGCATCTTCAAGAACAGGTTCACCGTCCGGATCAACTCTTCGCTAAAAGCTTGAACTTCTGGCATGTAGGACGTTTCGTTCGGTACCATCAGCACAATCCCGGTCGATAAATTGTGAAAATGAATCGTATCGCACTGGCTGAAGCGCTGCGCGGCGAGCTCGCTGATGATGTTCGCCGCCGCGTAGGATACGAGTCCTTCGTCGCCGTTTTTGAATTTCCCGCCCAAGCTCGTGATGCCCGTCAGCTGGACATACAGCAAAACAAAGCGGCGGTTCTCCACCTCCCATTTAAAACGCTCCATCCGGCCGCGCAGCTCCTGCTCGGAATAGGCGTATAAATGACCGTGCAGCAGCTGGTGAAGAAAGCTCTCCTTCACATGGGGAAGCTGCTCCGCCAGCTTCCGCTGCAGGTCGTGGCTCTCCCAGTGCAAGTTCAGCCACTGCCGCTCGATCAGCGCAAATTCGTCGTCCTCCTGGCCCTCCACCGCCGCATGCTCCGGCAGCAGCGTCTTGAACAGCCGCCGGATCGGCGAGTACATCCGCCTGGACGCCAGCCAGGACAGCAGCGCGGCCAACACCAAGGCACTGAAGCTCACGATAAAAATCAGCTTGGATACAAACATCACCGGCGCCGTGATGCTGGAAATCGGTGAAGCGGAGACATACACCCATTCATTGGCGATCCGGGAAAACGCGCCGTACGTGACGGCATAGGTTTTCCCCTCCCACTCTAAGACAAAAGAAGCTTTATCGGCGCTTCCCCGCTCGCGGATTTCGGCCCGCAGCCGCTTCACGAACGGCGAATCCGGCGCGCTTCCGCCAGCCGAAGCGAACAGCCCGCCTGTCGTTTGGGCCAAAAACGTCTCCCCCACGTTATAAGGCGTCATCGTTTTCAGCATATCCGCCACTTTCCCGGTGTCCATCCGAATCAGCAGCGCCCCAAACGGCTCCTGGCTGCCGCCGGGGATGTGGTGCACCAGCGTCAGCTCCTTTTCGCCGGGGCGGCTCGGGTCAAAGGCCCACTCCGTCCAATAGGTGCTCTGCCGCGTCCCGACCAGCTTGTCGTACAAGCCGGTCACCGCCGCGGACTTGATCTCCCCGTATTCGGGGTCAAACAGGATTGGCTCATTCCCTCCTAAATACAGCTCCACCTGCTTGATCATCGTATTGGAGCCCTGCATGACGACCAGCGTTTTCGTAATGTCCCGCGCCCGCTCGAAATCGATGGTGAAGTCTAGTCCGTTCAGACTGTAATCGAATTTCGGATCAAACGCCCAATGGGACAACATCAGCTCCAAATTGGCCAGCTGCTCGTCGATATTGCGGGCCCGCTGCTCGATTTGCCGGTGATGCATCTGCAGCAGCTCGTTTTCCAGCCGCCCGCCGATCATGCCGTAGACGAGCGCCCCGGTGATGATTCCCGGAATGGCCGAAACCACCAGCATCAGGATCAGGTTTTTGCGGTAATACCGCCCTTTCCCCATTTTCATTTCCTCACCAACCGAAATAAGATATACCCAAAATGTAAACGCATACACGATAAATTGCAATGCACGTTACATGTTTTGGGAATATAAGTGCGGGAAGCTGCCCGCAAAGGCTCGTCACGAACCTTGGGGGCAGCCGCTATCCACGCCTTCATCCGATGATCTTTTTGCGGTGAGCTTGATGCGCTTACGGGTTCTCCTTGCTGTAAAGCTCGTTCATTTCCTTGACGAGATCGTCTCCGCCGGACTTTTTCCACAGCTCGAAGGCCGACTTCAACCCGGCCTCGTCGATCTGGCCGACGATAAACTTGATGCGGGCGTCATTGATGATGTTGTCGAGCTGCTGGCCCTTTTGCGAATATACCGTGGAAATGAACGGCTCCGCCGGGTTGGAAACAATGTACTGCTCGTTCGCCTTTTGCACCTCCGCCTGCTTCACGCGCAGCGGCGTCTGCTTCACCTGTTTGGAACGATCCTCGGGAATAAACGCGAGCATCTGGTTCAAACCTTCAACTTCCGATTCCAGCTTCGCCGTATCCTTGATCGGTTCGATGTAATCATTCACCAGGTTGTAGTGGGCGCCTTCCAGACCGAAGTTAAGCATCGTCTGCATCTCCGGTTCGTTCAGTTGATCCAGAAAAGCGAGCACCCGCTTCAGTTCCGCTTCGGTTTTAACCGACGATTTCGGGATCGCCAAAATGCCGGAATACCCGGAGGTCGGTAAAGTACGGAGCTGGCCGTCCGTGCCCGTGACGCCGCCCGTCACGTCGATATAATGCTTCTCCGGCTCGTCTTTGCCCTCCTTGGCCAGCGCGGCGTGGATTTTGTCGTCAATCCGCGCGCCGACGTCCACAACGTCGACGATGACGCCCGCTTTATTGTTGACCACCGGGTCGACCCATTTGGCGCTGTCCATGACGGCAAAGTCGGAGTTGATCAGCTTTTCGTCGTACAGCTTTTTCATAAATTTCAGCGCTTCCAGATATTCGGGGTATTCGTGCTCGGGGACGAGCTGGCCGTCCTTTCCCCCCCACTTGTTCGGCGCGCCGAACCACAATTTTATGGTGTCGAAGCCGCTGGCCCACTGCCCCGTCCATTTGACCAGAACCATGCCGTACGTGTCGTCTTTTCCATTCCCGTCCGGGTCTTGCTCTTTGAAGGCCTTCAGCATATTGTAAAAATCGTCAATCGTTTGCGGTGTCTGCAGCCCGACCTTATCGAGCCAATCCTTGCGGAACGCGATTCCGTTGCGCCCGAGCACCCGTCCGCGGTAGAGCCCATAGTTCTTGCCTTCGATGGACGAGTTTTTCATGATGACCGGGTTCGCCCCGCTCAGGTTTTTATAGTCCTTGAGATAAGGCCCCAACTCCCAAAACCCCCCGGATTTGGCCGCGCCCACAAAGCTTGGTCCCTTGACGTCCCCGACGTAAATGATGGTTGGCAGCTTGCCGGAAGCGAGGGTGATGTTGAACTTGTCGGCGTAGGAAGCGTTCGGCACCCACTCGAAATGGATCTGCGTGTTGGTCCGCTTTTCGATCTCTTCGACGACCGGACCGTCGTCCTTCGGATAGTTTGTTTTGAAAACCGGCAGCATGATCGACAATCTCAAGGGCCCTTCCGACGAGGCGTTCCCTCCCCCGCCTGAGGTGGCGGCCGGAGACGCTTCCGGTCCTCCGCTTCCGCCGTTCCCCCCGCATCCGGCGGCCGCGAACATCAGCGCCGCCGCCAGCGGCAAAGCGGCCCAGCGCTTCCAACTCAATTTTACAGTCATATACGTTTTGACCTCCTTTTAATGGTATGAGCCTGGTTCGGCATATATTGCAAAATCATCGGACCTTTCAAGAAAAGTCCATGAATTTACACAAAGGTTTTTCAATGATGCGGAATGTTGATGCGATGGCGGCAGCCGGTCAGCCTTTGATCGAACCGAGCAGCACCCCTTTGGCGAAATGCTTTTGCAGGAACGGGTACACGCACAGAATCGGAATCGTGCCGACGACGATCACGGCCATCTTGATCGATTGCTCCGGCGGCTGCACGAAGGTCGGGTCCATGGAGTTGATGTCCCCCGCCGCTTGGGACAGCATGACGATCTGGCGCAGCATCACCTGCAGCGGCCATTTCGCCGGATCGTTGATGTACAGCAGCGCCGAAAAAAAGTTGTTCCAGTGGCCGACGGCGTAAAACAACGTAAAAGTAGCCAGCACCGGCTTGGATAAGGGGAGCACGATGCGCCACAGCAAGCCCAGCTCGTTGCAGCCGTCGATTTTGGCGGCGTCCTCCAGCTCCGGGGGGAGCTCCTGGAAGAAATTTTTGACGATAATCAGGTTAAAAGCGCTGATCGCTCCGGGCAGGATAAGGGAGTTCAGCGTGTCCAGCAGCTGGAGATCGCGGATGACCAGGTACGTGGGAATCATGCCGCCGCCGAACAGCATCGTAAAAATGACCAGGTTCAGAATCAAGTTCCGGCCCATCAGGTTGCGCCGGGCCATTGGATAAGCCATCGTCACCGTGAAGAACAGATTGACGATCGTGCCGACCAAGGTGACATAGATGGACACCCCGATACTGCGGACGATCGTGTCCGTCGAAAAAATAAACTTGTACGCGTCCAAAGAAAACGTGCGCGGAATGAGAAACACGGCGCGTTTCGTAATTTCCGCATCGGTGGCGAAGGAGCCGGAGATGACGAAGATGAACGGCAGGATCGCCAGCAGCCCGAAGAGGCTGAGAAAGACGTAGTTGAACGCGTCAAATACCTTTTCGCCCGTGCTTTTGTATTGTTTGGCCATAAGCGTCCCTCCTTTTTAATAAAGTCCCGATTCTCCGGATTTTTTGGCCAGCCAGTTCGTGCCGAGCACGAGGGTGACGCCGATGACCGACTTAAACAAGCCGACGGCCGTACTGTAGCTGAACGCCCCCTGGGTGATCCCCAGCGTGTACACATACGTGTCGAACACTTCGGCCACCTCGCGGTTCAGTGCGTTCATCATGAGGTAAATTTGTTCGAAGCCGTTATCGAGAATCGTCCCCATGCGCAGGATCAGCAGGATGACGATCGTGCTGCGGATCGACGGCAGCGTAATATGCCACAGCTGACGCCAGCGGCTCGCCCCGTCGACAATGGCCGCCTCGTACTGCTCCACGTCCACCCCGGCCAGCGCCGCGAGGAAGATGATCGTCCCCCAGCCGCACTCCTTCCAAATCGTCTGCAAAATGATCAGGGGCCGGAACCAGTCCGGGCTGGACAGGAAATCGATCTTCTCACCTGTAAACGCATACAAAAATTCGTTAACCATGCCGCCCTCAGTCGTCAAAAACACGTAAGACAAACTGGCCACAATGACCATCGAAATAAAATGCGGAACGTAAATCATCGTCTGAATCGTCCGTTTGAAGAAGGACCGGCGGATTTCATTCAGGAGCAAGGCCAAAATGATCGGTGCCGGGAAGAAAAAGATCAGGTTGTAAAGCGACAGCACCAGCGTGTTGCGCAGCAGCATAAAAAAGTCGGGGTTCTGAAAAAAAACTCTGAAGTGCTCGAAGCCGACCCATTCGCTTTTCCAGAATCCGAGGAACGGCTGATAGTTTTTGAAAGCCAGCAGCACGCCCCACATCGGCACATATTTGAAAATGATAAAATACAGGACCCCGGGCGTCAGCAGCAGATACAGCCACTTGTCGCGCCTGAGGCGTCTCCATCTCGTTTCCCGTTTGCTTTGTAAAGGCGGTTGATTCATTCGGATGCTTGCCGCAGCCGTTTGCTTCACCCCGTTCACCTCCCAAGACGTTCTGCCGAATCGTCAAGCCGGCTTTGCCGCCATTTGGCTGCAGGCTGCTCCGCCGGTTTGCGACCGATGTAGTCTCATTATGAAGCGGCCCTTCCTTTCCGGCAATTGGACTTTCTTGAACGCGCCTGCCGCCTGGGGACGGTCCCATTTTTTCAAAAAAGTGCGAACCCGGCAAAAGATTGCTATTGCGCCGCCCCTGGCAACTGGCGCAGACTGACGGGGAGAGAAGCGGGCGGCTGACAGGGGGCTGAACGCACTACGGCGCGATATGCGGGTAGAAGGCGCTAGACCGGATTGCTAAACGCGGTGCGGCGCTGGGTAAGGAAGAGTATTACCGTCCAAGAGTATTGCCGCCCAGTTCCCGGTTATCGCCAGGTCCGCCCGACGTTCCCGCCGCCCAAGCGATTTTTTTCTAAAGAGGAGTGGATTTGATGATCAACGGCAAACTTTATCACGGCGCTGCCC
Source organism: Paenibacillus sp. FSL R5-0527 (assembly GCF_038008055.1). Taxonomy (NCBI): domain Bacteria; kingdom Bacillati; phylum Bacillota; class Bacilli; order Caryophanales; family Paenibacillaceae; genus Paenibacillus; species Paenibacillus sp. FSL R5-0527. The sequence goes on from NZ_JBBOYI010000001.1 coordinate 178,319, forward strand.
TGTATCCCGAGCTGTGGAGCCGGGACGTGCTGATGCGGGATATCGCGGCCATGAAGGAGACCGGCATCAATGTCGTGCGGATGGGCGAATTCGCCTGGTCCGTGCTGGAGCCGGAGGAGGGGCGCATCGATGTCGGCTTTTTTGCGGAGGTGATCGGGCTGCTTTATGCGAACGGCATCGATACGGTGATGTGCACGCCGACTCCGGCGCCGCCGATCTGGATGAGCGACGGCCATCCGGAGCGGATGCACGTGAACGAACAAGGGATCGTCATGAACCATGGCGCTAGGCAGCACGTCTGCACGAACAACGCCCATTTCCGCGAGCGGGCCGCGATCATTACCGAACGGATCGCCCAGACCGTCGGCCGGCTGCCCGGAGTAATCGCCTGGCAGCTCGACAACGAGTTCAAGGCGCATGTCGCCGACTGTCTGTGCTCGTCCTGCAAGAAGCTGTGGCAGCGTTGGCTGGAGCGGCGCTACGGCACGATCGAAGCGCTGAACGCAGCGTGGGGAACCAACGTCTGGAGCCAGACGTACCGGCGTTTTGAGGAGGTGCCGCAGCCCGGCCCAACGCCGTTTCTGCACAACTCGTCGCTGCGCACGATGTACCGGCTGTTCACCATGGAACAAATCGCCGAATTTGCCGACGAGCAGGCGGCCATTATCCGCCGTTACTCCGCTGCGCCGATCACCCATAACAGCAACATTCCGTTTCATCTGGACAACGAAAGACTGTTCCGGAATCTCGACTTCGCCTCCTTCGATTCGTACGCCTCCCGGGAGAACGCCCACGCCTATTTGTTCAACTGCGATCTGTGGCGGAACTTGAAGCCGGGAAAGGCCTTTTGGGTGATGGAGACGAGCCCGTCGTTCGCCGCGTCGCTTGAGAGCTACGCCTCGCCGCACCCGATCGGGTACGTCAAGGCCGAAGCGGCGGCCGCCTACGCCCTGGGCGCGGGCGGGTTCTGCTACTGGCTGTGGCGGCAGCAGCGCACAGGCAGCGAGCAGCCGCACGGCTCCGTCGTCAGCGCCTGGGGCGAGCCGACGATCGGCTACCGCAGCGTGCTGGAAGCCGAGGCGGCGCGGCGGGAGCTGGAGCCGGTGTTGCTGGCGAGCCGGCCGGCGCGCGCCGAGGTCGCGATCACGTACTCCGACCGCGCCAAAGCTTTCCTGCAGACGGAGCCGCACCGGAAGCTGAATTACCGCGGGTTGATGAACGATTTTTACAAACGGATTTTAGCGCAGGGCCTTTATCGCGATGTCGTTCCCGAAGGCGGCGAGCTGACGGGGTATAAACTGCTGTTCACCCCTTTCCTGCCGTACGTGTCTTCGGAATTTTTACAGCGGGCGCTTAAATGGGTTGCCGAGGGCGGCATCTGGGTGGCCGGGCCGCTGACCGGCGGACGGACGGCGGAGCATACGATTCCGGCGGAGGCCGGTTTGGGCGAGCTGGAGGGTTGGGCCGGCGTCAAAACGGTGTACACGTATCCGATGGACGGGACCGGTTCGGTTGGGGAAGCTTTCGGCGTCACCGCCCCGCTTTCCCTGTGGAGCGCCGTCTTTGCGCCGGCCGGCCGGGAAACCGCCGTCGTCGGCACCATCGCCGCGGGCCTGACCCCCGGCCTCGCCTTCGCGACCGAACGCCGCCATGGGCGCGGCAAAATCGTCATGCTCGGCTCCCTGCCGTACGGCGAAGCGGGCGACCTGCTGCTGCAAAAGCTGATCGGGCATTATGCCGGCGAAGCGGGAGTTGCCCTGCAGAGCGACGTCACCCCCGGCACGCTTGTTGTCCCCAGAACCGGAGATGACGGCCATGATCTTTGGGTTATTATCAATATGGACGGCTTGGGAGGAACCGTCACCCTCCCCCGCGAAGGCCTGGATGCCGTCACCGGGCGCAAGACCGCCGCCGGGGCGTTCGCCGTTGCCGCGTATGAATGCCGGGTAATCCGTATGGAAAAGTGAAACCGCAACCGTCCAGAGACCGTATTAACCTCCGTAACCGCTGCATACATAATCCTGCAGACGAAAAAATGTTGAAGGAAGGTTGATATCATGTCCTTTTTTAAGAAAATGTTGGCCAGCGTGGGAATCGGGGCGGCGCGGATCAATACGGAGCTGGATACGTTGGAGGTCGCTGTCGGTGGGGAAATCGGCGGAACCGTCTATTTGGAGGGAGGACAGGCCGACCAGTCCATCGACAACATTTATCTGAAGCTAAAGACCCATTACATACGCGAGCAAGGCGACAGCAAGCTCAGGGAAACCGCCACGATCGCCAAATACCTGGTGACCCAGGGCTTCGAGCTGAAGGCCGGCGAGAGGAAGCAAATTCCGTTCCGCTTCAGGCTGCCGGACCGGATGCCGGTGACGCTGCGGAACGTACCGATCTGGATCGAAACCGGGCTCGACATCGACATGGGGGTCGATCCGAAGGACGAAGACCTGATCCACGTCGTACCGGACCGGAAAATGCGAACCGTGCTGGACGCGGTGGAGCTGCTCGGGTTCCGCCTGCGCGAAGTGACGAACGATTACGCTCCGAGGCTTGGCGGGGCCCTGCCGTTCGTGCAGGAGTTCGAATACGCGCCCGGAGGCAGATTCTACGGATACCTGGACGAGTTGGAAATCCTGTTTTTCCCGAAAGGCGATACGCTCGAGCTGATACTGCAGGTCGATCGCCGCGCCCGCGGCTTAAGCGGCTTGTTCGCCGAAGCGCTGGAGCTGGATGAGCGGTTTGTGCGGGTCCGGTTGTCCAGAGACGATCTCCTTCGCGGTCCGCAATCGGTAGCCGCCCAGTTGGAAGCGGTCATTGCAAGACATATTTAAAGCATTTATCGCCCCAGGGGTTCGGGCCGCCGCAAGGGATGATATAAAGGAAAAAAGCGCCGTTATTTCGGCGTTATCCCCATCCCCCGTTTTGAGGAGCCTGGACCGCGTTTGGCGGCAGTTGCAGAGCTGATTTTTGTTACGGCATCAGACGGCAGCTGCTCCCGAATTCCATGAAATGCAAATGTGCATGCGGTTTTCGTCGAAATGGCCCGAATATGACCCGTCAAATGCAAAAGTGCAGGCCAGTATCGCCATGTTGAGCAAATTTGTTTCTACGGGCCATTTTCAACTGCACTTTTGCATCTCATCGCACTAATGGCCGGAATTCGGCTCATTTCAAATGCACTTTTGCAATTGGCCCGGTTAAGCGGCCGTTCCCTCGGCAAGTTGCGCTGCCTTCAACGACTCAAAAAAGGACTTGGAGCTCAGCTCCAAGTCCTTCCTTATTGGTCCGGCGCCACGCCGTCCGCCCCTTCAGCCCGGCAGCTTCAGCTGCTTGCTGCGCAGCTGGCCGCATGCCGCGTCGATGTCGGTGCCGTGCTCCAGCCGGATGCTGCAGCTGACGCCTTGTTTTTTCAGCACATCGTAAAAAGCCAGCACCGATTCCTGGGCGCTTCTTTGATACTGGGCGTGTTCGTCCACCGGATTGTACGGGATCAGATTGACGTTGACGAGCCGATCGCCCATTAGTTCCGCCAGCTCCAAAGCGTGCTCTTTGCCGTCGTTCACGTCCTTCAGCAAAATGTACTCGATCGTGATCCGCCGGTTCGTTTTCTCCAGGTAGTAGTCGATCGCCGCCAGCAGCTTCTCGATCGGAATCGCCCGGTTGATCTTCATGATCCGGGTGCGCAGATCGTTGTTCGGCGCGTGCAGGGATACCGCCAGATTAACCTGCAGGTCGGAGTCGGCGAATTCGATGATTTTGTCCGCCAGCCCGCTCGTCGATACGGTGATATGCCGCGGCCCGATGGCCAGCCCTTTCGGATCCTGGATGACGCGCAGAAAATCGGCCATATTGTCGTAGTTGTCGAACGGCTCGCCGATCCCCATGACCACGATATGGGTGACCTTCTCCCCCCGGCCCTTGCGGTCCAGGTGAAGCTGCACCTTCATGACCTGTTCCACGATCTCCCCGCTCGTCAGGTCGCGGCTTTTCTTGAGCAGTCCGCTGGCGCAGAAGCTGCAGCCGATATTGCAGCCGACCTGGGTCGTCACGCATACCGATAGGCCGAATTTATGGCGCATCAGCACCGTTTCGATCAGATTCCCGTCCTGCAATTGGAACAAAAACTTGATCGTGCCGTCGACGGATTCCTGCCGGGTATGTTCTTTCAGCGTTTCGACCGCAAAATGCTCGGCAAGCACCGCCCGGCACTCGGCGTTTACATCGTCCATCGCCTGAAAATCGGTGACCCGCTGCCGGTACAGCCAATCCCAAACCCGTTCGGCCCGCCCCTTTTTATGTCCATGATCCAGCAGCCAGGCGGCGAGCCGGTCCTTGGTCAAACCATATATCGAATATCGTTGATTCATCGTAATATCCTCGATCCTCTTTCGCTATATTTTAAAATTTTAGAAGTTGACCTTCACCTATTTTAACACATGTTCGAGGATATTCCGCCCTATGGTTGATTTTGACTGCCAAGACCGTCCCGCCGCCGCAGAAACCGGCCGATCCGCTCGGCCGCCTCGGCAAGCCGGCCGGAAGGCTGCACAAGCGCGATCCGCACGTACCCTTCCCCTTGACGGCCAAACGCATCGCCCGGCACCACCGCCACGCCCGCCTGCTCGATCAGCGCGAACGCCAGCTCGCGCGAAGTCCAGCCCGCCGGGATTGGGGCCCACACAAACATCGTGGCCGGGGACTTCGCCACCTGCCAGCCTACCTTCGCCAGCCCGGAAATCAGCGTATCCCTGCGCGCTTCATACTCTTTCACCTGGGCCTCAAGCAAACGATCGTCCGCCATCAGCGCGGCCGCGGCGGCCTGTTGAACCGGAAGAAAAACGCCGTAATCGATGTTCGATTTCAGCGTGCCGAGCGCCCGCAAAACTCCAGGGTGACCGACGGCATAGCCGATCCGGCAGCCGGCCATATTAAACGTTTTGGACAGCGAGTTGAACTCGATGCCCACTTCCCTGGCACCGGGAACCGCCATAAAGCTTAGCCGGGGGCGCCCGTCGAAAATCAGTTCGGAATAAGCGAAATCATGGACGATCAAAATGTTATGCCGCTTCGCAAACCGGATGGCTTCCTCGAAAAAAGAAACGTCCGCCATGGCCGGCACCGGGTTGCCGGGATAGCTGAGAATCATCATTTTCGTCCGCGCCACAATTTCACCCGGAACCTGATCCAACCGCGGCAGATACCCGTTTTCCTCGCGAAGCGGCAGCGGATACACCTGGCCCCCGGCCAGTACCACCCCCGCCTCGTAAATCGGATAACCCGGGTCCGGAATCAATACGTAATCCCCGGGATTGACGACCGCCAAAGCCAAATGGGCAAGCCCGTCCTGCGAACCCATCGTTTGGAGCACCTCTTGCTCCGGATCGAGCTCCACTCCGTACCGCCTGCGGTAAAAATGACTCACCGCTTCATGAAACTCCCGGGTCCCCCCCAGGGCATATCCGTAGTTTTCCGCATGCTGCGCCGAGGCCGCAAGTTTCTCCGCGACCAGCGGCGGCGGCGGAAGATCGGGGCTGCCCACGCTCAGGTCGATAACTTCTATGCCCTGACGGGAAGCGGACCGTTTGCGCCGGGCCAATTCCGTAAATATGCCGGTGGCCATTTGCTGCACTTTATCCGATGGGGTAAATTCCATAGCCAAGCTCCTTCAGATTTTTAAACCATTATACCAATTACTCCGCCGAATTCGATACCGCCGATTCCTCCGGAGATCCTTGTTCCTTCACACCCTCCAGCCGGAGGGAAACCCGCTGATAGATGTAGGAAATGGCCAGCAGCACAACGCCAAACCCGAAAAAGGCGAGAATTTTGCTGCCCGTCGTCAGCAGCGACAGGTCGTACAGCAGCATTTTCCCGGTGGACAGCAGCGTCAGCCCCAGGCCGATCCGCCGGATGTACACGTATCTGTAGCGGAAGCCATAAACGATGTAACCGATCGCCAGCAGCAGGTACACCAGACTGAACCATAAACCGGCGTCTCCGAGCCGGAACTGCACGCTCAGGAAGGCGGTAATGACGGCAAACAGGTACGCCCCCATGATGACCGGGTACCATTCCGCGCTGCGGAAATCGCGGCGGATCGCCGTAAACAGCATGTCTTTGCCGCTAAAGAAAACGATAATATTAAAGGCGATCAGCACGATCAGCGCAATATACTCGGCCGCTCCGTTCCGGGCCGCGTCTTCCTGCAGCGCGGGCAGCGCCACCGTGACAATGAAACATATGAAATAGCTGATCGAATACAAGACCAGCGTATAAATTTTGACGAACCGGTCGTAAAGCAGCATGAACTTGGTTAACGCATAGGCCAGCACCATCGTCACCGCCGCGATGAGCAGCCATTTGTACAAAGCTTCATGGCTCATCGACGCCGGAACGAGCCGATCGTAGACGAAGCCCGCTTCATAAACCAAATACAGCCACAAATTGCACAGCGTGACGTATTTTACCCAGGAGATGAACGTGTGCTCCCAGCCAAGATAACGGCCGTTTTCCTCCGGGTTTCGGAAACGCAGCGCGTAATACAGCAGCAGCAACAGCGGCCCCAAAGAGATGGAGCTGTACTGCAGATTGAAATCCCCCGGGCGAACGACACCCACCAAATAGCGGATAAAATCCACCCAGAAGAACGCGCCCGCACAGAGCAGCACAATGCCCCATCCGGCGCGTTCCAGCGGCTTCAGGCGGCTGCGTCCGGCGAAGACGGCGAGGGCCATTCCCTCGAAAAGCCAGCCCATGGAGACCCAGCGGACATCGAGCTGGAACGGGATCATCAGAACCGCAAACGTCAGCGCCGTGGCGTAAAACAGGACGCGGATCGCCCGTTCCTGCGGCAGTTTCTTATGCGCAAACCGTCCCAATGCCGTGTAGACCAGGCAGAACAGCAGAGCCAGCAGCCCCCTGAATCCGGTCAGTTCCGCTTTGGCGATCAGACCGTACAAAGTCCCGCAGCTGACGACGGTATTCAGCGCAAGCAAAGCGAAGTCCCACCAGGTTAGCTTCGACTTGTGCCTGAACGGTATCCAAAGGGTGATGCCCAAATACATCAAAAAGATGCAAACGGCGTACAGCATGGCGATCCACGCCTGCTCCGCCAGCGCCGCCAGGGCGATCATGCACGGCGTATGAAGCAAAAAGCTGATATAGGTGACGGCAGGCCACCGTTTCCGGAACGAAACGAGCAGAATCAAGCCGTTGAGCAGCAGCAAATACCCCATGCCCGCATAAACGGCGGCGCCCTCAAGTCCAAACGCGCTTATGTATGATAGCAAGGGCAGATAACCGCCGATCAGTCCCAGGGAACAAATCGTCCGCGACCTGTACCTGAGCGACAAAAACACGGCCGCCGCCGTAATCAGGACGCATACGGCAAACCCGGCATACATGCCGATGATGTGCAGGAGAAAATAGCTGTAAAAAACCGAGCCGTACAATACCGAAATCCCGCCGCCGAGCAATCCTAAGGCGAAAATCTTTTTCCCTTTGCGGAACAGCCATTCCCCGCCCGCGATCATCAGCGTCCCGAGCAGGAAGAAAACCAGCCCCTTCATATACCCGCTGAACCAGGCCGTATAGGAATATTTGAACGCCGCGCCTACCCCCAGAACGATCAGCAAAATGCCGATCTTGTTGATCCAGTTCAAGCCGATCTTCATTTCGATCTGGTTTTGTTTCTTGCGGCGCTGTACCGTTTCCTCATCGACGCCTTCCGCGGCAAGCTTCTCGTACCCGGCCCAGGTCTCCTGGCGAATGCGATTCTCCTCTATCAGCAGCCGCTTCCGGTGCTCGGCCATGCGCTGTTCCAATTCCTCGTGAAATTGCTTCAAGCGGGCCTTGATTCCTTCTTGGTCGGCATCCAGTTGCCTGTCAGCCTGATGGATCAAATGATCGATTCTTTGTTTGGCGAAATTCTCCAGACTTTCAAGCCGGTTCCCTTGTCCGATCACCTTCTCCGAAAAATAGGTGTACAGCTTCTTCCTCGATAAGGCCAGCAATCCGAGCTTTTCATCCAACATCTGCTCGGAAAGCGCCCGGCGCAGCTCCCGGTTCTCGTGATCGAGCTGCCCCAGCCGTTCCTCCAGCCCGTCCGCCCGCCGCTTGAGCTCCTCGTATTGCCGGCGGAGCGCGCCGTTTTCGCGTATGTAATCATAGGATTCATATTCCTCGACCAACGCTTGGTATTCTTTAAGCATCCTGGCCTGATCCTCCTGGAGTTGAACCAGGCGATCCCTAAATTCCTTCATCGCAACCTCCAACCTGTTTCCGTCTGCAACCAAATGACTAGAGTGATAAAAAATCGACTTCCATTATACCTAATAAATTCCATTGTTAACCAGTGTAAAAAGACTCAAAACTGCAATGTCCCGTTAAGTCCGCTCCTTTGTTAACAAAGATCGGGCGCTCTGTTGAAACCGTGAAAACACTGGGACAATACAGTGGAATATGTTCGGCGGAGCGATTTGGCGGACGGTTCGGAGGTCAGTCCAGCCCGCTACTGGACTTAAGTCGGAAGCGAAATCTCGACGCGCGGCCAGTTCGGTTCCTCACGCGCTTCCCTTATACTGAATAGCGAAGTGCAATAAAGGAACGGAAAAACGCGAACGATTTTAGCAAAAAAGGCAGGTATAAACCATGAAGCAGGACATTAGCATCGTTATCCTGACCGCCGGTTACGGGAACGGTCATATTCAAGTGTCGCGAACGCTGCAGCAAGCCTTCGCCCGACTCGGCGCCGCATCGGCAAGCATTCTCGATTTGTATCGGGAAGCCCACCCCGGCATGAATTCCATTTCCCGTTATTTATATTTATACAGCCCTTTTTTCTCCAATTACGGTCTGGACTATTATGGCTGGTCGTATTACGCCACCCGGAATATCGAAGAGACCAGCGCTTTGGCCAAGTGGGCCGGGGTGCTCGGAATGAAAAAATTGATCTCCGTCCTGAAGGAACGAAAGGCGGACGCCATCGTAAGCACGTTCCCGTTCGGAGGAATTTCACATCAGCTGCAAAAGCACGGTATTCACATCCCGCTATTTACCGTAGTGACCGATTTCAGCCTGCACAGCCGCTGGCTGCATAACCGCCCGGACCGGTTTTATGTGGCCACCGATGACCTCAAGCAAGAAATGATCCGGCGGGGAGTACGGCCGGGAACGATTACCGTCAGCGGCATTCCGCTGCGGGAACCGTTTTACGAGCCGCCCTTTCCGGTGCCGCCGGACGCGCAGCGGCATCCCCGATCCATTCTTGTCATGATGGGCGCCTGCGTGCCTTTGCCGGATATTCAGCAGTTGACGGCAAGCCTGCTGTCTTTGCCGGACGTGCGGGTCGACATCGTATGCGGGGGGAACGACAAGCTGCGGCGGAAACTGGAGCGCCGGTTCGGCGGTCATCCCCGGCTGCGGCTGTTCGGGTTCGTGGACGCGGTCCACGACCGCATGCGGCGCGCCTCCTGCATCATTACGAAGGCCGGCGGCATCACTTTATCCGAAGCGATCCAAATTCGTACGCCGATCGTCGTTTACAAGCCGTTCTCCGGGCAGGAGCGGGAGAACGCCCTTTATCTGGAGCGAAAAGGCGCCGCGGCGGTGGCCAAACACGTGCGGCAGCTCCTCCCGCTGGTGAGCGAAATCCTCGACTCCGAAGCTACCCGGGACAAAATGATGCGGCAATGCGACGCGCTCGCCGCCGGGCATGCCGCCGATATGATCGTCAAGGACGTGCTGCGGCTGGTCCGCGGACTGCCCGCCGCGGAAAACCAATTCATAGTATAGGAGTTCGAAACGATGAAAAATTCCGCGCAAGGAGGATTTTGGAGCAAGCTGCCCCCTTCCTTTCTGCATTGCTCCGCTATTTTGTTCCTGACCGAAATGGCCCGCAGCGCTTTCCTGATTTCATTCCTGCCCGCCTATGCCAATGACCGGCATATCACGCTGGCGGCGGTCGGCGCGGCCGTGTCGATCCACTATTTGGCCGACACCCTGATCAAGGTCGTCGCAGGATACGTGCTTGACCGGTTTCCGGCGCGGCTCATCCTCAACGCATTTTTGCTGCTCGGACTGCTTGGGCTGTTCGTATCCTTCGGCATCAGCGCACCCTGGGCGATCATTGCCGGCTCCGGGCTGCTCGGGATAGGCGTGTCCCCGATCTGGCTGCTCTGCCTCTCGGAAATCCGGGAGGACCACCGGGGTTCGCAAATGGGCGCGGTATACACGGTTTGGCTCGTTTCGCTCGGCCTCGGGCCGGTTGCCGTTAATTTTCTGATCGACCGGAGCTACTCCTTGTCGTTCTGGCTGTTGGCCGGACTTTGGGCGGGAGGCTGGGCGCTGGCGGCCGTAAAGAGCGGCGTATTCCGGTCCAGGGATTTGATCCGAACCGTTCCTTTTAAGCAGCAGTTGCGGCAAATGCAGCAAAAGCTGTCGCAAATAAAACCGCTCGTACCCGGCATGATTTTGCAGACGCTGGCCGCCGGACTGCTGGTGCCCGTGCTGCCGAGCTTCGCTTCCGAATATCTGGCTTTGGATTATTCGGCATACTCGATCGTGCTGCTCGGCGGAGGGTTGATGACGGTGCTGCTTCTCATCCCCATGGGCCGCCTGGCCGACAAATGGGGCCACAAATGGCTGCTCGTCGCCGGCTTCGGCGCTTTGGCCGCCTGCCTTGGGCTGCTCGTTTATTCCCGGCAGATGATCAGCACGATGCTGCTGGCCCTGGGCTTCGGCGCGGCTTATGCCGCCGTGCTTCCCGCCTGGAACGCCATTCAGTCCTACTTCGTTCCCGCCGAGCAAAAAGCGACCGGCTGGGGGGTATTGTCCGGCATCGAAGGAATTGGCGTGATCATCGGGCCGATTTTAGGCGGGTGGGTTGCCGAAAGCTTCGGCGAAACGGCCACGGTCGGCGTCAGCGCTTTGCTGTTGTTCGGCATCATGCTGTTCTACTGGATCCGGCCGGTCCGGTACCAGGCCGGACAAATGCTTGAGCGCTACGGGCAAGAGCATTAAACCATCCGTTTAAGCGTGTGATAAACCGGAAATTTCCGGCGGATAGCGGGCTCGTTTGAATGTCCCGCGCGGGCGGGAAATTTTCAAACGGCACAGCACGAACACGTCCGTTATTTTTTTAAGGGAGTGGAGTGTTTTACATGAGGTATCGCTATTATGAGCGGCTGCGCGAATATGATAACCGGCTGTTTTTCTGGTGCAATCATAAGCTCAGCCATCCCGCGCTCGACCTGGTCTTGAAGGGAATCACCCATTTGGGCGGCGCGGCGTTTACGATTGCCGTCACCCTTGCGGTGATCCTGTTTGCGGCGGGACCTTGGCAAAAAGCGGGCTGGAAGAGCTTGTGCGCTCTGGCGCTCAGCCATCTGGCAGCCGTCCTGGTCAAAAGGACGTTTCAGCGGACGCGTCCCTACGCGGCGCTGCGGGGAGCCCGGATCTCGATCCGCCCGCTTAAGGATTACTCCTTTCCGTCCGGGCATACGACGGCCGCGTTTTCCGTCGCCGTTCCGTTTCTGTTCGCCGCCCCCGGCCTGGCTCAAATCCTGCTGCCGCTTGCGTTTATCGTCGGGATGTCGCGGATTTATCTGGGCGTTCATTATCCTTCGGACTGCCTCGCCGGCGGCCTGATCGGGGCGCTGACCGCGCTGCTTGTCGTGTTGCTCGCGGGAGCCGCTTGAATGAATAATACATGTTCATGTTCAAAAAAATTCATGTTCAACAGCCGGGATTTCCACCCGATTGAACAATTCTAATAAATCGTTTGGAAGGAGATAGTTGAAATGCGTCCGGTTCCGATAATCAAACGGGCCGTCCAATGGGGTTGGATGGGCTGGGAGCGGGTATTCGAGGCGTTTAGCCGCCTCCGCTCCAAATATGCCGGGGAATACGGCATCTGCAAAATGTTCGTCACGAAGTATCGCGGCAAGGGTATGTTGTGCGAGGATGGAACGTGGATTCATGACGGGGACTGGATCGGGGAACTGCATTTGGACAACCGGAAAATCCTCGCGCTGCTGCAGTCCCACGAAGCAAACCGGGTCGCGCTCATGATCGCCCGGTTGATGCGGGGCACCATGCGGCAGATTTGCGCGGAAATGGTGAAAAACCCGCAGCTGAGCCAAGTCAAGGCGCTGCAGGGCGTCACTTTGCTGCATCGCGGCATCACGCACGGGTTGGGCTTTGAAACGCATCAGATGGAAAGCAGCAGCTTCCGCGCGCTGACGACTTCGTATCTGCGTCTGCTGCTGACGGTGTTCCACCCGAGCAACCGCAGCCGTATCGTTCCCCACACGGAAAAGCTTGTGCCGATGCGGCTGGTGATGACCCGCTCGGCGCTGATCCGGCGGTTCTCCGGGCAGAATCCCGCCGTTTAGGAGGAAGCCCCGGCGGGGCCCCCGGCTAGGCTTCCGTCGCACCCTGCTTGCGTTCACGTCTACGTTCACATCTCCCGTCCACGTTAACCCCGGCGCTGCATCCCCAGCACGGGCTGATGCATCCCGAGGCGTTGCTGGTTCCGGCGAAACAGGGCATGATCGCCGCGGCGGGGGAGATCATCGTCGTGACCGACCACACCAAAATCGGCAAGCTGTCGCTGCACACGGTCGCGCCGAACAGCGCCATCCATACGCTGATTACCGGAACCGAAGCCTCCGAATATGACGTCAAGCCGTTCCAGGAGCGGGGAATTACCGTTTACCGGGTATAATCCCCCGCCCGCGGAACGCCTTCTTACTCGGCCTTCACCAAGATTTTGACCTGATTCCGTTCTTTGAGGAGCCCTTCAAAGCCCTCTTCAACGGCTTGATCCAGCTTGATGCGCTTGGTTACAAGCTTGTCCGCCGGGAAGTAACCTTGAGCCATCAGGCTGATCACCGCCGGAAAAACGTCGCGGTAGCCGATAATGCCGGTCACGGTGCGCTCTTTCATAACGATGTTTTGCGGATGAATCGAAGCTTCCTTCTCGAAAATGCTGACGATCATCGTTTCTCCGCCGATTTTGGTGGAGTTGATCGCCTGGGTCAGCACCGGCGGAACCCCGGTCACCTCATAGGCTACGTCCACTCCGCCCTGTGTGCGCTTGTGAATTTCCTCGACGGCATCGTATTCCTTCGGATCGATGACGATCGCTCCCAGCTCCGCGGCTTTCTGTTTCCGCTCTTCCGACAGCTCAACCGCGTAGATTTCCGCAGCCCCCGAAGCCTTAAGCGCCTCGATCACGAGCAGGCCGATCGGCCCTGTGCCGAACACGGCGGCCTTGTCGCCGACTTTCAATTTGCTGGAGCGCACCGCGTGCAGCGCCACCGCGGACGGTTCGACCAGAGCGCCTTGCTCGAAGGAAACCGAATCTGGGATTTTATGCAGCATTCCTTCCGGCACGGACGTATATTCGGAGAAACCGCCGCCTCCGCCGGCCAGGCCGTAAAAGCCCATTTTATCGCAAAGATTGTATTTGCCTTGCTTGCAAGCCTCGCAGGTTCCGCAGGCATAGATCGGCTCCACGACGACGCGGTCGCCGACGGCCACCCGGGTCACTCCTTCGCCGACTTCCACCACCTGTCCGGAAAATTCATGCCCCATTACTACCGGCGCTTTGTCTCCGCTGAGCGGGTGGGTTTCAAGCGGGATGAAAATCGGGCCAGCCGTATATTCGTGCAAATCGCTGCCGCAAATGCCGCACCATTCCACCTTTATTTTCGCTTGACCCTTAGCCGGTTTCGGCTCCTCGATGTTTTCCAGTCTCAAATCCTTGACGCCATGCCATCTCAAAGCTTTCACTTGCACTCATCTCCTAGTCAAATTATGAAGCATATGAATCTTTCATTTACTTCCATTTACTAGGGTACTCCTAATTTTAGAATTTTTAAAGTTAGTTGATTAAAATTAATTAATTTATTTTTATTGGGCTCAAAACCGAGATCAGTGCTTGACAAAATAAATTATGATAGCGTTCGTGTCTTGGTATCCCTGCATGCTGCTTTGCACGATTATCCCTCTTGTTCAGGGGGTGGAGCGTAGGGGCTAATCACGGCCCTTTCATTTTTCCCGGTGTCTTGCCCCATTCCTCCCGTCAGGTCTGCTTCACTTCTCCATAAACCTCCTTCTTACAAACCTGTCTAACGATCTCGAACATGTCTGCTGCTCCCAAACCTATTTTTCTTTTCCTGAATTTATCTTCCTCTCTTATCTTCCTCTATGCTTCCGGATCAAACGGGATAATCGTGCAAAGCGTCCGGACAGCGGATGTTGATCTGCCGATAGACGTAAATTTTAGTCCGGTACATGTCCCGGCAGGTGATGATCTTTTCCGCTTGCCAGCCGGGAAGGGCGAAGCAAATGCTGACGACCCGCGCCCCCGCACGAAGCTGCCGGCGCAGCAGAGGATCAAGCCGCTTCATGGCCCCGGGATAAAGATAACAGATTACCGCATCGGCATGTTCATAACGGTAATCGTACAGATCGCTCCTGTGAAAAACGGTGTTCCTGCAGGCGCTCAAACGCCGAGCCAGCCGCGAAACCATCCATGGAATCAGAGAATTTTCGATGCCGGTGATCCGCCAGTCCGGGCGGCTTTTGGCGAGATGCAAGGCGAGCGTCCCCCAACCGGAACCCGCCTCCACGATAGAATAAGCGAAATCCGGCGAAGCCGGTTCGGCGCCCGCCGGCATCCGGCCATCCGTCGGCATCCGGCTGCCCTTTGGGTACCTGCCGCAGGCCGCCCCAGTCAGCCGGTTCAGTTCCGCGGCGACAGCCCTGCGCACCTCCGCCGAAGCGGGCATCGGCGATATCCCGTTGCGCCAGCTTTTATATACGATGGACAACATGGCCAAAAGTACAAAAAGCATAAGTAATGCGGACAGGATTGAACTCGCTGGCACGGTCATGAAATTTCCCCTCGACTTTATGTAACTTTCCGTTTTTTTATTGCGTCTTTCAATTATATACGTTTTTATGAGGTTGAAAAAAACACGACCACGGATATAACCGCGCTTAGCGCGGAGGATTTGTCCATTTTTTTGTTCCGTATAGCCCCAACCGTCTGCAATAGCCGCTCACTGGCTGGAGGCGACGACCTTCCAATTATGATCGCAGGCCGCCGTAATGGTGCCGCGCTCCCGGATATATTCCGCCACGAGTTCGGCCATGTCGGTCTGGATTTCTGTGACTACCGGTTTGCCCCGGTACATGTCGTAATCCCCTCCCCCGCCGGCGCGGTAGCTGTTCATCACCACATCGACCTCCGCGTCGTCCCGCAAGGGTTCGCCGCCGTAACTCAGCAGCGCCACGCGCCGGCCGGGGGGCCGGGACACGTCCAGCACGTATTCAATGCCCTCCCACATATCATAGTTGTAATGCTGCTCCTTAGGCTCCACATATGCCGGATTTACGGCAATTTCCCCGTCTTCCCCGACGGTGAAATAATTCGCCGTCTGCTCCAGCGCCTCCCGGATATCCTTCCCCTTAAGCCGCAGCACGGCCAGAGTGTTCGGATACATGAAGTTGGTCAGCACATCCCGCATCGTAATGCTCCCGCGAAAACCTTTCGAGGCATTGCTGAGCAAAGCCGCGTTCGACACCCCCACCCCGGCAGCCTCCATCTGTACCTTGTTTACGAATTCCATAAAAGGATGATCGGCCAGCCGGCAAGCCAGCGGGCTGCGGATTTCCATATCCCCGCTGACTTCCCCAATCGGCTGATCCAGCCAATTTTGAGTTTCCACTTCAAGTCCGCGGACCAAATCCAGCACCTTGCCGTCGGCTTCGGTCGTTTCATCCGGGATCAACAGCTCCGCCTTCTTCTCCCGAATCGCCCATGCTCCGTCCGTGCTTTTTTGGAGGCAAACGGAGATTTTCCCCAGCGCCTGGCCGTTCAAGCCCGGCTGAATCACCGTGACCCCGCCGGCCTCGGCCGCGATTAAACGGTGCTGGTGCCCGGTAATCAGCACATCGATCCCCGGAACTTCCATGCACATGGCGTATCCCTGGTTTTCCCCCGTCAGCCGCTCGGCCGGTTCCCCGGTGAGCAAATCCCGTTCGAAGCCGCCGTGATAAGCTACGACCATCAGATCCGGCCGCTCCTGCTCGCGGATGCGGGGCACCCAGGTTTTTACGGTCTCCAGCGCGTCCCGGAACTTCCAGTCTTCGATATGCCGCGGATTTTCCCAATGCGGGATATAATGTGTCGTCACGCCCAAGACGGCGATTTTGACGCCGGCCTCGGTCGTTTTGACGAGATAAGGCCGGCCAAAGGCCGGCACACCTTGCCCCGCGTCCACAATCCCCGCCGACAACCAGGAAAACCGCGAATCCTCCATGACCCGGCGCAACACCCGCTGCCCGTAATTGAATTCATGATTCCCCGGGACCGCCGCGTCATAACCCAACTCGTTCATGACAAGCACCGCCGGATGCGACTCTTCCTGACGCTGTTTTATATAGAAGGAACAAAGCGGCGATCCTTGAATGACATCCCCGTTATCCACCAGCAGCAGGTCTGGCGTCCGCTCCCGTTCCCGGCGGATCATTGCCGCCAGCTTGGCCAGGCCCAAGGGAAGCTCCTCATGCGTCCGGTAATCGGTCGGGTAAATATGCCCGTGCACATCGCTTGTGACGAGAATTTCGCAGACCGTTTCGCAAACCGTACCGTCACCCAAGCTTCCCTGTTGGCTATCCTCCGCATTGCTCCCCTCCACGTTGCCGGCCCGCGGCAGGTCCGCCCCGGTATCCGGCCTCGTTTCTGCATCTATCCGCCGCCACTCTATACGCTTGCTCATCTTGTGCGTCCATCCTTTTTCAAAATTCCCCATTTTTGCGCATGATCCGGCGCCAGCCGGCTTCTGCACATGATCTTATTTTAGCAAGCCTTTTTTAGGGCCATGTTAAAAATTTCTGCAAAAATTTACAAAACTCGGCCGATCCCCTGACCGCCCGTTAATAAACCTCTTATATATTAAACAAGTGAATTCAAAAAATAGAATGTGTGGAGGTCATACGTTTTGAAAAAGCTTGCTAAGTTCATGTTGCCTTTATTGTTTACGGTTGCCCTCGTCAGCGGCTGCGGAAGCAACGCCCCGGCGAACACCAGCGGCAACGCCTCGGCGGACGGCAGCCAGCCGGCCAACTCCGCAACTGCCGGCGGAAACGCCCAGACGGACAAAGCCGCGGAACCCGCCGACACCGGTTACGTTCCCGAAACGCTGACCGTACAGTTCGTGCCTTCGCAAAACGCCGACACGCTGGAAGCCAAGGCCAAGCCGCTCGAAAAACTGCTGTCCGACCGCCTCGGCATTCCGGTAAAAGTCAGCGTGTCGACCGACTACAACACGATCATTGAAGCGATGGCTTCCAAGCAGGTTGACGTTGGCTTCCTTCCTCCGACCGCTTACGTGCTGGCGAAGGAAAAAGGCGCGGCGGAAGTCATTTTGCAGGCGCAACGTTACGGAGTTGACGACGCCACCGGCGCTCCTACGAATGAGCTAGTCGATTTCTACAAATCGATGTTTATCGTCAAGAAAGACTCGCCGATCCAATCGGTGGAAGATCTCAAAGGCAAAAAGATCGCCTATCAGAACGTAACCTCTTCCGCGGGATATGTATGGCCGGCCGCTGTTCTTCAGGAGAAAGGAATCGATCCGCTGTCGGATGTCCAACCGATCACGGTGAAAGGTCACGACCAAGCCGTTATCGCCGTGCTGAACGGCGACGTCGACGCCGCCGCCATCTTCCAGGATGCGCGCAACACCGTGAAAAAAGACTATCCGAACGTATTTGAAGATACTCGCGTCATCGCTTATACGGAGCCGATCCCGAACGACACGATTTCCGTCCGTTCCGATATGAGCGCCGAATGGGTGCAAAAACTGAAGGACGCCTTCATCGAAATCGGCAAAGACAGTGAAGGCCATAAAATCATCGCCGACATTTACACCCATGAAGGCTACGTCGAATCCAACGACAGCGTGTTCGACATCGTCCGCGAATACAACGAGAAAGTAAAAACCGAGTAGTTCAAGACGCCGCGGTTGCCCAAATCCCGAACAATCAAGTCTTGAACATTTAAATCTCAAACAATCAAGTCTTCAAGCCAAAGTGCAAGCCAGTCGGTGCCCCCTCCGGGCCCGTGCTGGCTATGCGTTTTTTAAGATATTTCATTTAAAGGATGGTTATTCACGTGATAGAACTTCGCAATATATCCAAAATTTATCCGAACGGCACCAGAGGGCTGGATCAAATCAACCTCAGCATCGAAAAAGGCGAATTCGTGGCCGTGGTCGGGCTGTCCGGGGCCGGTAAATCGACGCTTCTCCGCTCCATCAACCGGCTGCACGACATTTCCGAAGGCGACATCCTCATCGGCGGCAAGTCGATCACGAATGCCGCGGGCAAAGAGCTGCGGACGATCCGCCGCGATATCGGCATGATTTTTCAAAGCTTCAACCTCGTCAAACGCTCCACTGTGCTGCGCAACGTCCTGGCCGGGCGGGTCGGCTATCACTCCACCTTGCGCACGCTGCTTGGGTTGTTTCCGAAAGAGGATATCGAACTGGCCTTTGGGGCGCTGGATCGGGTGAACATCGTGGAAAAAGCGTACGCCCGGGCCGACGAGCTGTCCGGCGGGCAGCAGCAGCGGGTGGCGATCGCCCGCGTGCTCGCGCAGGAAGCGAAAATCGTGCTGGCCGACGAACCGGTGGCCTCGCTCGACCCGCTGACGACCAAGCAGGTGATGGACGACCTCAAGCGCATCAATCTCGAGCTGGGCATCACCACGATCGTCAACCTGCATTTTATCGACTTGGCGCGCCAATACGCGACCCGCATCATCGGCTTAAGAGCGGGCCGGGTTGTCTTCGACGGCCCGGTCTCGGAAGCAACCGACGAGCGGTTTGCCGAGATCTACGGCCGGCCGATCGAAAAGGAAGAGCTGCTCGCCAGCCGGCTGCCGGCCGAAGCGGTGTTGGGGGCGCGGGCCTGATGAATACGAACGCAAACCAGCAACCCCAAGCCGCCGCGCTTGCCCGGCGCCCGAAGGCCCCAAGCAAGCTGAAGCATTATTTGACGGCCGTGATCATTATTTTGCTGCTATGGGGCAGCGCGGCAAAAACCGAAGCAACGTTCGGCGAACTCATCAAAGGGGCGCCCAACATGCTCGACCTGCTGCGGGAAATGTTCCCGCCGAAGTGGAGCTACTTCGACAACATCGTACCGGCGATGCTGGAGACGATCCGCATGGCGCTGATCGGCACTACCTTCGGCGCTATTCTCGCCGTCCCGGTAGCGCTGCTGTGCGCCGGCAATTTGACCCCGAGCGCCTGGATCCGCCAGCCCGTCCGCTTCGTGCTGAACCTGGTGCGGACGATTCCCGACCTGCTGCTGGCCGCCATCTTCGTGGCTATCTTCGGCCTCGGGCCGCTGGCCGGCATTCTGGCGCTGACCGTTTTCTCGTTTGGCTTGATCGCCAAGCTGGTGTACGAAGCGCTGGAGACGATCGACCGCGGGCCGCTGGAGGCGATGACGGCCGTGGGGGCCGCGCCGGCGCAGCGCATTATTTTTGGCGTCGTTCCGCAGATCCAGGCGCATTTCATCTCCTACGTGCTGTATGCCTTTGAAATCAACGTCCGCGCGGCGGCGGTGCTCGGCCTGGTGGGCGCCGGGGGCATCGGGCATTATTACGAGGTGACGCTAGGGTTTCTGGAATACGACAAAACGTGCATGATCATCCTGTTTACGCTGGCGGTCGTGCTGATCATCGACTATTTAAGTGCGAAAGTGCGGGAGAAATTGTTATGACAACGAATACATGGCGCGAAAAAATACCCAAACCGAAAAAAAACCGCTACCGCTGGCTCATCTACGTTCTGCTTGTTCTCGTTTACATTTGGGCTTTTGCCGGCATTCCTTTTGACGGCATTAAGGAAACCGCCGGCCAGATTACGAAGTCGATTTTTGCCGGCCTGTTCTCGCCGGATTGGGGTTACGTCTATTTGCCGGACGGCGAAGACCTGCTGCGGGGACTGCTCGACACACTGGCGATCTCCATTTTGGGCACGGTGATTTCCACCATCGTTTGCCTTCCGTTCGCCTTTTGGGCGGCGGCCAACATGAGCCGTACGCGCTGGATTTCCGGTCCGGGCAAAATAGTGCTGAGCTTCGTCCGGACGTTTCCGGAAATCGTCATGGCGCTGTTGTTCATCAAAGCGGTGGGGCCCGGTTCCTTCGCCGGTGTGCTGGCCCTGGGGCTGCACTCGGTCGGGATGCTCGGCAAGCTGTTCGCCGACGAAATTGAAAACATGGATCAAGGACCGGCCGAAGCCCTAACCGCTGCGGGCGCCACAAGGCTGCAGATCCTTTGGTTCGCCGTGCTGCCCCAGGTGCTGCCGGGATTTCTGTCGTATACGCTGTACCGGTTCGAGATTAACCTCCGCTCCGCCACCATTCTGGGGATGATCGGCGCCGGGGGCATCGGCACTCCGCTTATTTTCGCCCTCAGCTCGCGGGATTGGGATCGCGTAGGCATCATTATGCTCGGCATTATCGTGATGATCACGATCATCGACCTCATCTCCGGCGCGCTGCGCAAAAAACTGGTGTAGCGGCCCGGGGCAACTTGGAAATATCCAATGGATTGCCTAGATCAACGCAATAAAACCTCCACCCGGGAAGTGGAGGTTTTATTGTTCCTGCTTACGCCCGTACTTCAGCGCCAAGCAGCTCGCGGATATGGCTTTCGATTTTTTCCGGTTCCTCCGCCGGGGCAAACCGCTTTACGACCTTGCCGCTGCGGTCGACCAGAAACTTCGTGAAATTCCATTTGATCGCTTTGGAACCGAGCACACCGGGCGCTTCGTTCGCCAGCAGGCGGAACAAAGGATGGGCATTTTTGCCGTTGACGTCGATTTTGGCGAAGAGCGGGAACGAAACTCCGAAATTCAGCTCGCAGGATTGGGCAACCTCCTCGTCGGTGGCCAGCTCTTGATTGGCAAATTGCCCGCAAGGAAAGCCAAGCACGGCCAAACCCTGATCCTTGTAAGTGTCGTGCAGCTTTTGCAGACCTTTGAATTGCGGAGCAAAACCGCATTTTGTGGCCGTATTGACGATGAGCAGCACCTGCCCGCGATAAGGCTCCAGCGTCTGCACCTCGCCTTTGATCGTTTTAACCTCTATTCCGTATAGGGACATCATGATCTCCTCCATTTTTACAAATGTTATATAATTAAATTGTATACAATCTAATTGGCGATGTCAAATTACTCTCTTGCCCGTATTACCCTGTAACCCCCGCCGTTCTCGCGTTCCCCCTGCTTCGGCCTTTTGCCGCTCGGGCTTTCGTGCTTCCCGGACTTTTGACTTGCGCGCCCGCGGGTGCTATAATTACGCGAATAAAATTGCATACAATTCAATGGCAGGTGATACTCTCATGCAGCCGCATGAATGGATGAAATTGGACAATCAGCTCTGTTTTGCTTTTTATACATGCTCCCGGGAGATCATGAAGCTGTACCGCCCGCTGCTGGCCGAATTCGGACTCACTTACACGCAGTATATTACATTGCTTTCTTTATGGGAACAGGACAACGTTACCGTCAAAGACCTGGGAGCAAAGCTGTTTCTCGACTCGGGAACGCTGACGCCGCTGCTCAAAAAGCTGGAGAATATGGAGCTGATCACAAGAACGCGGGATAAAGCGGATGAACGCAACGTCATTATCGCGTTGACCGAACGGGGGCGGGCTTTGCAAGAGCAAGCCGCGCAGGTGCCGCTTAAGCTTTACGAAGGCACCAAGGTGACGAAAGAGGAGATCATGGAGATGCACAACCATATTAACGACTTTCTGCGCAAAATCGGATCGGCTGAATAAGTTCAGCCAAATCCTCCATAATAGGGAAGTAACCATAGGAGGGCCGCCTGAAGTCCCCCGGAGAAATGGAGGAGGTTCGCTGATGCTGGAAAATCTCGAAAGCAATTACGATTGCGCCCACGCGGGAGAAGATCTTCATACGTTAAAACAGGAGCTCGCCAAGCTGCGCGGCTCGGGCGCGGGCGATCCACATACGCAAGAGCAAATCAACCGCATTGAAAATCAAATCTCGTTCATTATGAACAAATGCGATATCAACCACTAGTCACACTCCAAACAAGCACCCGTTCATCCGCTGAAATACCGGCGGCGAACGGGTGTTTTCTAGGCTATTAACTCCCCGTCCCCGATTGATGTTTTCTCCTCCGGGTTTAAGGGAATTCCAAACGAAGCGTTTATATTATGGATAAATTTGCAGGTTCATTCCTTTCTTTAGCCCCGTTCCTCCGGTAAAATAGAGCTGCAGCCACCCCTATTTTTCAGGAAGCAGGTGACGCCGGTCGTGGATCTGAACGAACTAGCGAAGCAATTTGCCGCAGGAGAGCTCTCCCTGCAAGGGATTTATTTCACCCAATTGCAGCCCGGCATTTACAAGGGACATACCAAATCCCGCCCGACGCCGCATGCCGGCCTGGTTTTCGCCCTGCGCGGACAGGCCGTCTTTACCTTTGACGATACGCCTTACGAGCTGCAGCCCGGCCTGATCGTCCATGGCCCCAAGGGCGCGGCGCTGCAGGTCGAGGCCGGACCCGGCGGGTTCGACTACGCCCTTATTCACTACACGCTGGATTCGCCGGCGGGCAGCCCCGATGCTTATACGCGGACCCATTATTCGCTGGACACCGGCGAACAGCCCCGGATCATGGAATTGCTGCGGCTGCTGCAAACGTCCATGACGACGCCCGGCCCTCTGCAGGCCGTCAGGTCCAAAGAGCTGTTTTACGGGACGGTTTATGAAATGCTAAGCTGCGCGCGCAGCCGTTTGAACGCCGGAAGCCGAAGCATGATCGAGCATGCCCTGGGCTACATCCATGAGCATTATATGGAGCCGCTCAATCTGAAAACCTTGGCCGGCTTATACGAAATGGACGTCAAAAAATTCGCTTACGCATTCCGCAAATACGCTGGTATTTTTCCCATCGATTATCTTATCCAGCACCGCATGAGCCGGGCCCGCCAGCTGCTCGTCGCCACGCGCTGCAGCGTAAGCGAGATCGCCGAGAGCGTCGGTTACGGGGACGCCCATTATTTCAGCAGGTTATTCCGGAAACATACCGGCTGCTCCCCGAGCGAATTCCGTTCCCAAAGCGGAAATAATCCACCTGTCTTTTGACAATTGTCTATTTCAAACCCCGGGATCGTTCATTATAATGTGATCTGAAAATGAAAATCATTATCAGTAGAACGAAGTGGGGGAAAAACCGATGCTTGCATCCTTTAAACGCTGGGGCGTCCTGCCCATCATCGCCATCCTGTTCATCGTCGCCACGGCGGCCTGCGGAACGCCATCCGCTGCCACCCCGCCGAACGGAAACGACGCAGCAGCCGCGCAAAACTCCAGCCCAGGCGAAGCCAATACGGGGGCCGGTCAGCCGGGGGCTAACGGGGGCGGGAACGGGACCGATTCCACCGCAGACGCAGGAGGAACCAAGTTCCCGATTACGATTCACCATGACAAGGGCGAAACCGTGCTGGAGGAAAAACCGAAAAAGGTCGCCATCACCTATTTCCCATATGCGGACCATCTTTTTGCTATCGGAGAGCAGGATGCGGTGGCCGGCGTGGTTGGCCTGAAGTCGCTGCAAAATTTCCCGGTATACGACAGCTTCACGAAGCAGGGGAAAATCGCCGACCTGGGCGACACGGCCAATATGGAGAGCATTTTGGCGCTGGACCCCGACGTGATCATCGCTTGGGAGGACGATCTGAAAATTTACGACCAACTGGCTCAAATCGCCCCCACGATTCTGATCCATCAATCCGAAAACTGGCAGGACACGATTACGAAAGTAGCCGCGGTTTTGGGCGAAGAGGAAAAAGCGGAGCAATATATCGCCGGCTATGACGCCAAGCTGGACACGCTGGCCGCGAATATGGACAAGTCCGGGGTAAAAGGGAAAACCGCGATTTTCATGATGACCTGGGGCAAAGGGTTCAATTACTACGGCGGCGTGCGGATGGAGCCGTATTACGAACGCCTGGGCTTTGCCAAATTCCCGGATATGCAGGATTGGAGCGAAATCAGCCTGGAAGGCGTGGCCGCCATCGATCCGGATTATATTTTTCTCGGCGAGGATTTTACCGGTTCGGCGGAGCTGTCTTTCGGTGAGCTGGGCAAAAACCCAGTATGGAATCAGCTGAAAGCCGTCAAAAACGGCAACCTTTACGTTATCGACACGGAAATCGTCGGGCCGCTGGCCATGGGCCAATCCAAAGGGCTTGACGTCATGGAGCAAATTTTGCAAAACTAAGCGGCACCGGGACTCCCCTTCTCTTCCGGAATTTTATATGGAAGGGGAGTTTTGCTATATGGCTGCCCGCCCGAAAGTGTGTTACGATTCTTCTGTTCGCTTATGAACTCATTCATAACACTACTTGTCGGATCGACATTGGGAGGGCGTCACTTGAAAGCGCAGTCTGATACCACGGCGCAAGGCGCGGAAACAACCCGTACGGAAGCTGGCCGCGCCAAACCACGTTTCGCGAAGCGGAATTATTATTTGCAGCTGGCGACGGTGTTTGTCGGTTTTTTTATTTTTGGTTTCTCCGAAAATATTAAAGGGCCCGCGATTCCGCGCATCCAAACCGACTTCGGCATCGACGAAATGCAGGTCGGAACGCTGCTGTCCCTCAACTCGCTCGGCTATTTGCTGGCCTGCTCGTTTACCGCCTATCTGGCGCGCAAATGGGGAGCGAAAGCAGTCACCCTGCTGGCCTTCGGATCGATGGCCGCCTCCGGCGTGCTTATCTTCGCTTCACGCACCTACCCGGCCTTGAGCGGGTCCTACTTCTTCATGTACGTCGGCAACGGCATGCTGGAAATCGCGCTTGCCGTGCTGGCGGCGCGTATTTTCGTCGGCAATACCGGGACGATGATGAACCTCGCCCATTTCTTCTACGGGCTTAGTTCGATTGTGGCGCCAATGATCGCCTCCGGGCTGATGAGCGTAACGATCGGCGGCCACATGCTCGATTGGCGCGGCATGTATCTGATCATGTTGTCGCTGTCGGTCATTCCGATGATTCCGGCGTTTATGAGCCGGTTTCCGGGGGAGGAAGAGCACGGCGGCGAACGCGTGCCCGTGTCGCAGCTGATGCGGGACCCCGCCATTTGGCTGATCGTACTCGTTTTATCGTTTGGCGTCGTTTCCGAAATGGCTGTCGGCGGCTGGCTGGTCAACTTCCTGGAAAAAGCCTACCACTGGAACACCTCCAGCGCCTCAGGCATGCTGTCGGCGTTTTTCGTATGCTTTACGTTCGCGCGCCTGCTGCTTGGACCGGTCACGGATAAAATCGGCTTCACGCTGTCGCTGATTCTTTTCTCCGGCTTTTCCGGACTGTGCACCCTGGCCGCCATCTGGGCCGGCGAGCCCGGAGCGTTCCTGTTCGCCGCCGCCGGGATCGGGATCGCCCCGATCTACCCGACCGTGATGGCCTTGATCGCCAAGAAATACCGCTCCGGCAGCGACTCCGCCATCACCTTTATCGTGACGCTGATGGGGGTGGGCAGCGTGATCGGCAATTATTTGATCGGCGCCATCACCGACGGCATTAAGAAGCTGTTCGCGAACGCCAGCGACCCGGAGCTCGGCTTGCTGCGCGGCCTTCAGGCCGGATACGGCTTTATCGGCGTGTGCGCGCTGCTGTGTACCTTGGCCAGCGCCGTATTGTTCGCATATTTGCGGAAGCGGAACGAATTGATGTGATATTCCGCCGAGCATAAACTGCGCTGAGTAATTATTGCGCCAAACAACGCGCTGGGGGAAATATTACGCCACGCGTGCACCAGGCATGCACCAGGCATAACACCAGGCATAGGGCTGGCATGCACCAGGCAATAACACCAGGCATAGGGCTGGCATGCATCAGGCAATAACACCAGGCATAGGGCTGGCATGCATCAGGCAATAACACCAGGCATAGGGCTGGCATGCATCAGGCAATAACACCAGGCATAGGGCTGGCATGCATCAGGCATGCGCCAAGCAACCTGTGGGAATCCGGTGGGCCTTGAGAGCCACCCCAGCGAAAAATAAGAGCAGTAATTGTCGTTATTCCGGCGATATCCATCCATTTGAGAGAAATAGAGACAATTTGTGTCGTTATTTTCACCCATCGCAAGGAAATCCCGCGCTCTGGACTGTTCATGGGAAAATAAGTACATAAAATGCCGCTAATGGGGATAAACACGCCTGGCTCCGAATTATAAGTACATAAAGTGCCGCTATTTTGAAGTCCCAGCCAACGGTTGGCTGTGTCCGCGCCATTCCAGCGGCCGGATTCCAATATCACACACTATCAACGACTATCTCAAACTATCTCACGGTATCACACACTAGCTCACACTCTCTCACTTCCCTTTACCTAATCTCACCTATCTCACGCTACCTTACGCACGTAAAAAAGGCCCGACCGGGCCCTGATCATTTCCCTCCTTTAAACCACTTCGACTACTTCGTATCTATGCCTGCCAAGCCTTCAACTCCCTCCAAAATCAATTCAACTACTTCATGCCACGCCTTCCAAACCTTTAACTCCACCCAAACCTACTTCAACCACTCCTGTCCGCACCTTCAACATCCTCTGGACCTACTTCAAACGCTTCACGTTCGCGCCTTCAACTCCTCCATACCTCCTTCAACTACTTCATGTCCGTGCCTTTCCGGCCCCGTGCTTCCTATTCGGCCTTCAGCTCGATTCCGGGCCTTGTTGTCTTTCCGCTCCTTCCAGAGCCAGCAAAAAGATACCTTCCGCCGGGCGGACGGAGCTGACCTCCGTGCAGCCCGCCAGCCCGGCTTCGCCCAAGGCGGCTTCCAACTCGTGCATCAGCCGGGAAGCTTTAAACACGCCGCCGGACAAGTACACGGGCACGTCGCCCAACTGCCTGCGCGCCGCAACGGCCAGCTCGCACAGATGCCCCGCCGCCGCCTGCATGATGCGCAAAGCGGCCGGGTCCTGCGCCTCGGCGAGTTCATTGACCAGCGGCACCAGCAGGGCCAGGTCCTGGTCCGTAATCTCGCCGGAATAGCAGCGGGCCAGCAGCATGCTCTCCTCTTCGCCCTTCAGTGCGCGCAGAACCGGGCGGGTCAGCCCAGTCGGCGGCTCCAGCCCGGCTTGCGCTCGCAGCGCCGTTTTCAGCGCTGCGAGCCCGATCCAGTAGCCGCTGCCCTCATCGCCCAGCTGATGGCCCCAGCCGCCCAGCCGCAGTTCCCGCCCGGCTGCGTTTTTCCCGTAAGCGACCGTGCCGCCGCCGGAGATGATGACGAGCCCCGGGCCGCCCCGGGTGGCGGCGTACCAGTTCCCCCAATAATCGGGGACCACTTTTAAACTCGCCAGCTCAAAGCGGCGGCCGCTCATCGCCTTCCCAATCGCTTTCGGAATCGCCGCCACATCCCCGTGGTAGCCGCTCAGGCTGAAACAGATGCTGACCGGCGGCCCAACGTCTGCGTCCGCGCCCGTGCCTACGCCCGTGGCCCGCTCATTCAGCCGCTCGCAAACCTCGGCGGCGATTTTGGAGTAGCTGCGCAGCCCGCCCGGCTTCGCGTAATGGATGACCGGCGGCAGCATCCACTCTTCCAGCAGCCGGCCCGATTCGTCCAGCAATTCGACCGCCGTTTTCGTTTGTCCCCCGTCAACGCTAACGATGAGCATGCCGATCACTTCCCGCCCGATAGGGTTGCAGCTTGCCGGCAAACTGCCGCGTGATCGCGATCGGGTCGGTGATCGCCGTGCCGACCACGACGAAATACGCTCCCGCTTCGATGGCGGCAAGCGCCTGCCCCGGCGAACCGACATGCCCCTCGCATACCGCCCGCACCCCCGCCTCCGTCAGCTGCTTGACCAGCGCGATGTCCGGTAGGGCACGGCCTACGCTTGCGTCCGTATACCCGGACAGTGTCGTACCGACGAAATCGGCGCCCAGCCGCCAGGCCCGTTCGCCTTCCGCGAAAGTCGACACGTCGGCCATTACCGGCGCATGCAGCTCCTCCTTAACGCGGCGGATCAGTGTCCCTAGCGCCTCGGTATCCGGCTGGTTCTGCACGCTCGCTTCCAACGCGACAATGTCCGCCCCCGCTTCCACGATCGCCCGCGCATGCTCGAAGGTCGGCGTGATAAAAAAGCGGTGATCATATTGATGAACTTTATAAATCCCGATAACCGGCAAGCCGACCTGCTTTTTGATTTCCGCGATATGCTCCGGACCGTCTGCCCGGATTCCGGCCGCGCCCCCCAGCTCCGCGCTTTTGGCCATCGCGGCGATCATCGGCGCACGATTGAGCGGGTGGTCGAAATGCGCCTGGCAAGAGACGATAAGCCCGTGTTTCATGCTGTCGATCAACATAAACATTTCCTTCAATATTCAATATGAATTTTTGCTGCTGGCCTGGGCCGTCAAGCGACGAAGCGGCCGCCTAGCCGATGTCCCTCGCCTTGAACACAGCTTGATATATAAATATGCTTAGTGTTTTGGATACATAGCTGGGACCGCCGTTCGTCAGCACATAAGAAAAACGTTTATCGACGTACTTTCAAGGAAGCCAGACCGCGTATAGCGGGAGTTTTTCTTCCGAGTTTACCGTTTTTCATGGGAAGAAGGACGTCCTAATGGGATCAACTGCAAAAGTGCATTCTATTTTCCGTAAATTACCACTCCTGAGCGATTGAAATGCAAAAGTGTATCTCTTTCGGGGCTATCGGATAAAAAAGCAGCTTTTGGCCGGAAATGAACTGCACTTTTACCTTTGAACCATCGGTTTTGAGGAGTTTCGACAAAAACCGCCTGTACTTTTGCCTTTCGTGGGATTTCCCCCCTCTACCTAGCGGCTACAAGCCCTGCATTCCAGCGCTGTTAACCCCATGCTCGACCAGCTTTTAAGTTGTTTTCGTTCTGCGACAGTTGAGTTAAAAATTTTATAATCTAAAACAAAAAAAGATGACCCTGAATAATACAGAAGTCATCTTTAACAGTATATATACCCGCCGCTTCGTTATGATGGAGGGATGGTGGATTCGCGGATCAGCAGCTCCGCCGGGAAAATTTTGTGGGCGTGCGTTATTTTTTTGTTGATCAGATCAAACAGGATTTTGATTGTTTCTTCGGCGATTTCCTCCACGGGCTGCTGGATCGTCGTGATCGACGGATTATAATAATAGGCAATGTCCAGGCCGTCATAACCGGCGACGGAATAGTCCTGCGGCACCGATTTTCCGCTCTCAAAAATCGCCCGGCAGGCGCCGACGGCCAGGCTGTCGGAAATGGCAAACAGCGCCGTGAAGTCTTCGCCCGACTCCAGCAGTTCCTTGGTGACGACGTAGCCGTTTTCCATCGAATAGCTCTGGATATGCTCCTTCATCGTGCGCACCAGGTTTTCGTTCAGCTCCAGGCCGTGGTCCTCCAGCGCTTTTTTGTAGCCTTCGTACCGCAGCCTGCCGATGCTGGCGTCCGACATCGGAGCGGAAATAATCGCGATCTTCCGGTGGCCGAGCTTGCACAGGTAATCCACCATCTTGTAGCTTTCCTTAAAGTCGTCGACGGAGACCGAAGAATACTCCTGCGGATCGTACTCCGACGTCATGCCGATCGTACTGAGCACATAAGGCACGGTCAACTGCTCCAGCTTTTCTTTGGCATGCGCGAAATAACCGCCGAGGAACACGATGCCCTTCAGCCGCTTTTCTTTTTCCAATTCGATCGCCACTTCGATTTCATCCTGATTTTCGTCGACCCGCTGCAGGATGAACGAATATTTTTTGCGCTGAATTTCTTTTTCAAAGACTTGTATCATCCGGTTAAAAAAGGGGTTGGTGATCCCCTTGATCAAAACGGCTATCGTTTTTGAGGCGGAACGCTTCAGATTTCGGGCGCTGTTGTTCGGGACGTAGTGGTTCTCCTTGATCACTTTCATAATCATCGCTTTCGTCTCTTCGCTGATGTCAGGATGATTGTTGATTGCCCGGGAAACCGTCGTTACGCCAACCCCGCATATTCTGGCAATATCGATAATTGTCATTGAAGCCATATCCGATCTTCCCTTACATCGTAATTTCCGCTATTCTCTACAAAATATAGCAACATACTTGGTAGAAAACAAGGGAGGACAGAGGTAGCGCAAGGCCGGTTCAGATTCCCCAATCCCAAAAGCCTATTACGCCCGTTACCCCCTTGCCCTTGCCCCGTGCGGTTTACCCCTTCACGGCGCCGGCAACGACGCCTTCGATAATGTATTTTTGACAAAGCAGGTAAAATACGACGATCGGCAAAATCGCCAGCACCAGCATCGCCATCATCGCCCCCATATCGATCGAGCCGTAACCGCCCTTCAAATATTGGATCGCGATCGGAATCGTCCGGTATTCGGTCCCGATGACCAGCATCGGCAGCAGATAGTCGTTCCAGATCCACATCACGTTGAGAATCGAGACGGTGATCGCGATTGGCTTCAAAATCGGCAGAACGATATGGAAAAAGGATTGCACCGGATTGCAGCCGTCGATCAGGTCGGCCTCTTCGATTTCCAATGGGATCGATTTGACGAAGCCGCTGAACAGGAACACCGACAAGCCGGCGCCGAAGCCGAGGTAGATAACGATAATTCCGGCGGGGTTATCCAAATGCAGGATATTGGCCGTTTTGGTCATGGTGAACATCACCATTTGAAAAGGAACGATCATCGAAAACACAAAAATATAATACATCAATTTCGTAAATCTCGTTTTCACCCGGGTGATATACCAGGCGGTCATCGCCGTCAGCAGCACGATCACGGCCACCGAGCACACGGTGATGAACAACGACATGCCAAACGCGTTGAAAAATCCTGTTTTGGCCACACCCTCCGTATAGTTCTTCAGGTTGACGAACGTTTGGCCGTTCGGAAACTGAAACGGAATATCGCTAATAAAAAACTTGCCCTTAAAGGAGTTCATCAGCACGATCAGAATCGGAGATAGAAACAGCACGGCGAGAACGAGCAGCACGGTAAATTGCAGCACGTCTCTTCCTTTTGTTTTTGCCATCAGTTTTCAACCTCCTTGCTTCTCGTAGCCAGCAATTGCACCAGGGCGATCAATGCGACAAGCACGAAAAATACGACCGCTTTCGCCTGGCCGACCCCTTCCCAGCCGACGCTGCCATAGAAAGTGTTGTAAATATCGAGCGCCAGCATCGAGGTTTGCTTGGAAGGTGCCCCTGCGGTCAAAGCAAGGTTCTGGTCAAACAGCTTAAACGAATTCGACAGCGTCAGGAACAAGCAGATGGTGATGGATGGCATCACCAGCGGGATAGTGACGCTTTTCAATATGCCGAAACGGGTACATCCGTCGATTTTGGCCGCTTCAATCACTTCTTTGGACACGTTTTGAATGCCGGCGATATAAATGATCATCATGTACCCGATTAATTGCCAATTCATCAGAATCACAAGCCCCCAGAACCCGTACGTTGCGCTGGAGGTCAAGGTAACTTCAAACTTGTACAAAATCCCGTTCAAAATGAGCTGCCAGATGTAGCCCAAGACGATGCCGCCGATCAGGTTCGGCATAAAAAAAACGGTGCGGAACAGATTGGTGCCCTTCTTCCCTCGGGTGAGCAGCAGCGCCAGGAGAAATGCGAACACGTTCACGCTAATGACAGCCACGAGAGTAAACCGGACTGTAAACCAAAGCGCATTCAGAAAATCCTGATTGGAAAAAGCTTTGACATAATTGCTAAGGCCGACCCATTTGGCGTCGGTCACGGTCGTAAACTCCGTGAACGACAAATAAATGCCAAGCAGAAACGGAATGATAAACATAACGGTAAAAGCCAGTATGGTCGGTAATGCAAAAAGGGCGAAATATTTTTGTATCGATTTTTGCATGGGCCTCTCTCCTTACCCGGATTAAAGCGGCAGCGCACCCAGCCGGAAGCGCCGCCGCCTTGCAATGCTTATTACTATTTAGCTCTTTCGGCTTTCCAGGAGTCCTTCACGGTCGTGACGACGTCATCCCACGTTTTGTTGCCCTGCGCGTATTGCAGCAGCGCATCGCCGAATACGTTTTTGAACGCTTCGCTCGGGAAGGCCGCAAACGCCCACGGCACTGAGGTAATGCCGTCTTTGTTCATCCAGTCGGACACTTCCTTCGCCAGCGGATCCGCCGGTTTTTCGTTGTCCTTGAACGTATTGAACGGCGCGATGAACCCCAGCTCATTCGTAACGTACGCCTTGCCTTTATCGCTGGAGAACAGCCATTCCAAGAACGCGATCGAAGCCTGCTGCTTCTCGGGCGACACTTTGCTGTTTACCGCCAAATAGTTTTCCGTACCGACGGCCAGACCCTGGCTTTCTTCCCCGGACATCCCGGTGTAGATCGGCAGGAACTTGATGTCTTCCGCCTTCACGACGTTGCCGTCAACTTCGTTGATCTGCGCCCAGGCCCAGTTGCCGTTTTGCACCATGGCGGATTGGCCCAAAGCGAACTCGGCCATGGAATCGGTGACCGATTTGCTTCCAAGCATCGTCGGTTTCGTCACCGAGTTGTTGATGTACAGATCGAACAGGTTCTTGAAGTTTGAATTGTATTTGAATTCCACTTCCGTTTTGGACATCCCCGCCAAAATCGGGTTGTCGAAAGCCGTATCCTCTTTAAACTCATAGAAGAATGGGTAGTTGGCCAGGTGAGTCTGCCATCTCCACTGCTCGCCGGAAGCGAGGGAGGTCGAGGAAAATACGCCTTTGATGCCGAGCTTGTCCGCCTTCGCCGTCATATCTTCTACAACCGCTTTCAACGTATCGAAGCTGTTCACTTCCTCCATTGACGATATCGAAACGGCTTTGTCCGGCAATGCAAAGTACTTCTGCATAATGGCATTGTTGTAAATAATGCCGTAGCCTTCCACGACATAAGGAATCCCGTAAACGCCCCCATCGTTCGTGACGGCCAGACTTTGGTCGGACAGATAGCTGTACAGCTTCGTATCCTTCAAATCCAGGGTGTAGTCCTTCCAGTTTTGATAGCCGACGGGGCCGTTGATTTGGAAAATCGTCGGCGCTTCCGACTTGGCGATCTCCGATTTCAGTGTCGTTTCGTAAGTGCCGGCGGCGGCCGTCACCACTTTCACCTTCACGCCGGTTTCCGCCTCGTAATCTTTGGCGATTTTCTCGTAAATCGCGGCGATCTCCGGCTTAAAGTTGAGGAAATAGATTTCTTCCGCTTTCCCCGAATTTCCGTCTCCGCCGTTGCCCGCTTGGCCGCTTCCGCCCCCGCAGCCTGCCGCCAATCCGGCGAACAAAGTCAAAGCCAGCACAAGACTCCACAGTTTTCCGACCTTCATGTTCGTTCCCCCTTGAGAGAATTGTATAAATTTCAGCGGATTGAATACGCTTCCGAACAATTATGAATGCGCTCTCGGTAACGATTCCGAAAACCGTTCCGGCATCCTTATCGGTAACGTTTTCAGTCACAACGCAATAGTAGCACACTTGTCTTGAGGTCGGCAATACATATTTTTCTAAAAAAACAAAAAACGCCTGACGGCGTTTTGTCTGAAATGAAGCCAACTCCTATTAAATAATCAGGCTGCTCACGGCAAAAGCCATACCGATGAACACCAGGCAAAGCAGCGTTCCGACGGCGACGTTGCCCTTCTTGAGCTGATCGGAGACTTTGAACCCGGGCGTCACCAATTCAAAAATCCAATACGAAGCGATCAGGCACACGTATCCCACAGCAAACCATAACATCATGTGCCAAATCGAGGTGTTCGTATAGGCCGCTATCCCGAGAATAATCGCCGTACCCATGAATTTCCCGCCGAGCGCCAAAGCCACGGCCACATTTCCTTTTTTCAGCTCTTCCATGTCGCGATAGGGCGTCATCCAATTAAAAATGATCATCCCCAACAACTGGAGTAAAATCATGACGATCACGCTCACGACAAGATTAATAACTACCGTCAATTCGCCCACCCCCGAAATTTCGCGTACGCCAAATCATAATCGGCAAAATCATGCACTTCCTCCAGCACGACCGATGCGGTCTTGGCCTGCTTCAAAGCCGTATACCGCGCGTCGTCGATCGGCTGCTTAATGCGGTTGCCGGTCGGCAGCTCCAACACGGCAAAATTCCGGGTCTGTCCCTTGTATTCCGTTTTGTACACGCCGACCAAGTTAACGTCCGTCGTCACGGACACCTTGAGTTCGGCCAGGTCTTTTTCGGCCGTGACCTGATCGGGGTAAGACTTCAGCGTCGTCCAGGAGGACAAACGCACCTCGTTTTTCTGGTTCTCGTCGGTCGTCAGCTCGGCATCCATAAACTGGAGCACCCAAACCTTGTCGCCCGTCGCATAGTTATTGTCGTTCGGCAGCAGATCGTTATCGGGTAATATCGTCATATCGCTCCCGACCAAATCGCCCACCGTTCCTTCGACGAGCCGGTAATCCCACGGCACGCGCGACGTCGTTAAACTCGTTTCCGCCCCTCCGGTATCCGTGGATAACACGCTATTTTGCCCGCCGCAGGCGCTTAGCGCCAGCACGGCCAAAACGGCGATGGCCGCCACCAGGAAACGCCGGACCCAGGCTTTATTTTGCAGCTGCATTTTATTTCACTCCCAACGCAATAAAATGACTGGCGTTGCCGGTAATCGGCCCGCCGGCCCGGCCAAGCAAACCGCAGGGCGTTCCGTTCAGGACGAACAGGCCGGTCAGCAAATGGAGTTCGCCTTCCGCCGTTTCGATGCGCGCCAGCTCCGCTCTTTTTTGATACACCGAGGGGAACAGCACGCTGCTGTCGAAGCCTTCCCGATCCTCCAGCTCGAGCCGCCCTTCCGCGTCAAACATGCGCACGGAACCGCCCTCGCGCCCAAACATCGATTTGGACACGAAGCTGCCCGAAAAGACCGGTTTATTGTAAGTCGGCAGGACATAGCGGGCGATTGCCTCGCGCTCCTCCGCGTCGAACAGCAGGCCCAGCTCATACAGCCCCCAAGCCGCGGCGAGCAGGCCTTTGGACTGCAGCAAAATGCTGTGCGGCGAATTAAACAGGGTCAACCGTCCGGTTTCGATCGCGTAGCTCAACGCTTCGCCCCCATCGTCCACCGCCATCCACTCTTTGGGATACAGGGCGAACATCCGTTCAATCACGCGGCCGTCTTTGTTTTTCAGAACGCCTTCATCCACCCAAAGCTCCAGGCAATCCTCGTAAAAAAGCTCCAGCCCGCTGTGTCTGCCCAACGCTTCGATCGTCCCCGAGTCCTCAAGATGGCGGCCGTACCATACACAAGCTGCGGTGTCCGGGCGTTCGAGCGCCCAAGCTTCCTTAACCAGCTCTTTCATCCGTATGTTGGGCGAAGCGTACCCGGCCTGCTCCAGCACCCACGGCGTGGCGATCGAGGCTTCCACGTATCCCGTGGGCGTATCGGCGTTCAGCTCCAGCAGCTTGATGGTGCCGTCGTTCGCCACGGCGAAATCAAACCGCGCGTAACGGCTGATGAGCCCCGGCTCCGGCAGCGGCAGATCATCGAGCATGTTCCACAGGATCGGCGGAATTCCGATCAGCTCATACAAATCGCGGCGGCGATGCACGTAACGGACGGTTTTGTCCAAAATGCGCCAGATGGCGCCCGCCGCTTGCTCCAGTTCTTCGTAAACAGCCTTGGGCATCAGGACGATCTGATCGATCCAGTACTGCTCCTCTTCGATATCCGCCCATGTAAATCCGAGCTCATGCAGCTGCTCCACCCGTTCGCTCCGGTCCGGATGGGGCTGGCCGATCACTTCGAACACGCCGCCGTTCGTTCCATCGTACGTTCCGTCATTCATTCCTTCGTTCATTCCTTCGTTCATTCCTTCGTTCATTCCTTCGTTCGTTCCGCCATTCATTCCGCCAGTCGCCCCGTTGGGTATCCCGCCGCTCATCCGCCAAAAAACCCTTTGCCGCCGCCGGACTTCGAGCCGGAAATCGAGCTTTTGCTCGACGAGGAACCGGAGGACGTGCCGGAAGACGAGCCGAGTCCGCTCGATTTGCCGCCAATCCCTCCGGCCGGCGACGAGGTGGAGCGTCTGACGATCGACCCGGTGGATGAGGTCGAGGTTTTCGGACGCACGACGGAGCCGGCCACCTGCTTGTTTTGGAACGTTCCGCTGGAATACGTGCGCGGAGCATACGGCGTATTGGTGCCCGCGTAATAACCGCGATGGTTGTCATACCAGCGGCTGGACGAATAAAACGAACCGTTGTTGAACAGCAGATGATACAGCAGCATATCATCCCAGCCGAACCCCGAGCCGTAATGGTTAATGACGGTCGTGCCGCCGGAGGAGCCGGAAGTTCCGCCCGTCCCCGCACCGCCGCCGGCTTCAGCGCCACCCTGCTGCTCTTCGTCGGCCGGAAGCGGAATGCTCCAGTCTACGTTTTTGTCAAAATACTGCTTCACTTCATCCGTCGACCATTCGACCAGCTTCGGTCCGTCCCCCGACGAATCGCTGCTGGTGGCCGAAACCCCGGGAGCGGGAATCAAAAAGGCGTTAGCCAGCAGAGCGATCCCCAGCGATGTGGACAATATGCGCAGCGGTTTGCCGTCCGGTGTGAAAAATCTAGAGCCGGCCGGCTCTTCCGGTGGCGACGATGGCGATATGATCTCCGTCGGTTGCATTTGCTTTTTCGTTACTGCTTCCTCTTCTTTCGCCAAATCCGAACCCTCCTTACGAAAGCATCCTTTAATCGTGCGCAATCGGAATGAGCAGAAGCTCCAATTTCCCCTCGTCGACGTTCAGACGGCCTTCCACCGCCTCATATTCGCGGTTGCCGACAACAAGATAATTCACATGCTCAAGCGCTGCGACCATGTTGACGCTCCAGGTGCGCTCTTCCAGTTCCCGCAGCTCCCCGTCCGGCAGTTTCTCGTATAATTTCACGCTCATGCCTTGGTCCAATCGACTCACCCTTTCTATTTAAAACAACACTATCTATTGATACGTAAAGGATCTTCCCCAGTTTCATGAAAGATCAGGAAAAATCATGGATAATGGATGATTAAAAATTTTAGATTCCACACCGATTTCAGAACGATCTTCGTTTCGCCCTTCTCCGCAATGACCGATCTGGTCGAAACATCCCATTTCGGGGTAACGCACGCCTGTTCGAAAACGCCGCGCAGCGGCACATCGGCCCGGCCGTTAATGAGCAAAGAGGGCATGGCCAGCTCCGTTTCAGTGCTGTTCAGGATGACCGTGATCGATTTTTTCACCAGCTGAGGGGTAGTGATTTCGGTGTCCCTGAGCCCCAGCCCCGTCTGGCCCCACTCGTTGGATCCCCAAGCTATCACATGGCCGTCCGTCAGAAGCACATAATGATTCCGAACGTCTCCCGTAATGGAGACGCACCGGAAATCCCTTTCACTTGCGTTGCTTTAATTTTCCCGTCGCCGTCCCTTGTCCATGTCCATACTGTTCCGTCCGCTTTTACCGCTGCATCTCTCGTAACCGACACAACGTCCGCCAATCCGGGAATTCGCGAAGGAGCTAACGTGTTGTCCGCTTCATCGATCCAGAAATAATTCTTCCAGGTCCATACGCCGCCATCGGTATCCAAAGCGACACCGTCTTCAAATCAACCGCCGCAGCTTTAAACTTCCCGCTTCCCTGGAGTTTGGCCGGTTTGCGAATCTCCTCTGTCTCGGCATTCCGCTTCAGCCCCCATACCCATATTTGGCCATCGCTATCAATCGCTAGGGCAACGTAAGTCCCGGCCTCACAGCCACCGCCTGTGGAATTTCCTCAACCTTAATCGGCTTTAAGGCGCTG
Source organism: Paenibacillus sp. FSL R5-0527 (assembly GCF_038008055.1). Taxonomy (NCBI): domain Bacteria; kingdom Bacillati; phylum Bacillota; class Bacilli; order Caryophanales; family Paenibacillaceae; genus Paenibacillus; species Paenibacillus sp. FSL R5-0527. The sequence goes on from NZ_JBBOYI010000001.1 coordinate 216,194, forward strand.
GTCCGCAAACCGTTTCCAAGTTGGCCTTGCTCGTTGTTCCCCCATGCCCATACCGCGCCGTCCTTATCAAGGGCAAGGCTAAAGCCGTCTCCGGCGGAAACGGAAACGATATCTTTTAAAGCGGCGGCTTGCACCGGCTCCACGGCAACCTCCTGCGATTTTGCGCCGGTGCCAAGCTGGCCGTGCTCATTGCCCCCTACCGCCGATACCGTGCCGTCGTTATGCAGAAAGAGCGTATGCCGATAGCCGCTGGAAACCTGCTTCACCTGATCGATATGTACCTTAACCGGCGTATAGGCCGGCAGCTTCGAACCGTTCCCCAGTGAAGTGTAACCGCCGCCGCAAGCGGCAAACCTATAATTAGACTCGTTATATTAAACACTCGCTCACGGGGAAAAGTTGCATGCGAGATATTTGGCAAACCAACCGACAGAGGCAGAAATCATAGAGGCGGTTGATCAAGCTTTTTGTAACCCCTGCTTGTGGTATAACGTGCTTAGAAAATACGCAAAACGAAAAATACCGCGATGCTGGATTGCGGTAGACAAGGACCGATGGGCAACCACGGCGAGATTTTCAATCAAATGGACAGAAAAACCACCAGATGGCGCCAATCTAATCCCGGTGGTTTTTCTTGTCTTGCGCCTGCTTACATGTACTGGCCGTGTATCAAATTAAAAAACCGGAGCACCAATTATGCTCCGGGTCATCTTTTTTAGTTCAATTTTATCCTTAATTTTAACGACGGACAAGTTCATCTCTTTCGGCCATAACTTCAATCAGAACCGTCGCTCCCAGCTTGAAGCCATGTATAAATGTTGCGGTTGTGTTCATATCATTCGCCTGAGATCGCATTTCTATCAGTTCTTCCAGTTCCTTAAATTCCTCTTAAGTGGCGTTGTTCTTTTGCGAGATGCGCCGCTTCCTTTTCATTTTCCTCTGGACAAAAGCAGTTTCAACCCTTGTCTTATCGCTTCAGTTCGAGAAATGTTGTGTTCAGCACAATAAGCAATCAGTGCTTCGTTCATTTCCTCATCAAAGCGAACTTTTATGCTGACACTTTTAGGGTTGTCTACTTTTGGCCGTCCTGTTCGTGGACTCAGTCTTATCACCTCACTTTCTGCACTCCACAAATTCGTATTAATATTTTGCACTCCATAAAGTCAAGATCGTAGTAAGGAAAATATTTCATTCCTATATTAAAGCTGATGCGGAAGGAACCAACAAATAAGAAAAACGCCTCCCCGATACCAGAATAGACCTTATTTTGATTTAATTAACATCGATATAGACATCCCCGGCGTCCTCCCGTCTTTCCCAACCGACACAACCGGTACGGTCCGACCAGTCGTGGGGCAGCACGCCACGCGAACCAGGAGAAACGCCCATTAGTTACACCAAAAATATCGCCACAACCGTCGTTACGGCGAGCCCGATCAGCACTGGCTTCAGATTGCGCCGGGCGAGCTCAAACGGGCTGACGCCGCAGATCGCTGCGGCCGGGATCAGCGCCCACGGTATCAGCGTGCCGCCGCCGACCCAAATGGCGGCCACCTGGCCGAGCGCGGTCAACGTCGCCGTCCCCGAACCGATGGCGGTGCCGAACAGTCCCGCGATTGAGCCGGCCAGCGAAATGCCTGAGAAGCCAGAGCCGTCCAGGCCGGTGATCGCCCCGATGACGGCCAGCGTAATCGCGCCGACGATGCCGTTAAGCGGCACGACGCCGGCCAGGGCCGCGCCAAGGTCGTTGACGATGCCGTGCGAAGTTTGGGGCAGCACCTGGCCAAACAGCTCCGTAAACGCGGCATCGCCTAGATAAAAAAAGGCGGCGATCGGAATGACCGGACCGAACACCTTAAAGCCGAAGACCAGGCCGTCGATCAGATAGGACGTGACCTTCTCCAGGCCGCGGCTTTGGTGAGCCAGCAGTGTCACCACGATCAAAATCAGCACCGCCGTCCCGCCCACAAGCGCCGTCGCATCGCCGCCTTGAAGGTGGAGCAGGAGCATTGCCACCACGTCGGCGGCGAACAGCAGCGGAATCAGGATGGCGAGCCATTGGCGGGCTTTGGGGTGAAGCGCGGCCGGTTCCTCTTTGCCGGGTGCATGTTCATCCCCCAGCACACCGCCCGCACCGTTTTTCGCCGCTGCCAGCCCGTCTCTCCAGACTCCGCTGCGCATGTCCCGGCGCATCATCCAAAAAGCCGTGACGGTGCTCACCAGGCCCATCACGATCACCAGCGGCACGCTCGCCGCCATGACGCTGCCGACCGGGAGCCCGGCGGCATCCGCCGTCAATTTCGGCGCGCCTTGGATAATATAGTCGCCGGACAGGGCGATGCCATGTCCGAACAAATTCATCGCGACGGCCGCGCCAAGTGCCGGCAGCCCGACACGAAGTGCCACCGGAAGCAGGACGGCCCCGATCAAGGCGATCGCCGGTGACGGCCAGAAGAAAAAGGAAGTCACCATCATAATGAGGCCGATGCCCCAATATGCCATCGAAGGCGTGCGCAAAAAACGCGTCAGCGGCGCCACCATCGTTTCGTTAATACCGGTTCGCATCAGCACCCGGCTCATCGCCACGATGATCGAAATGATCATGATCGTACTCATCAGTTCTTTAGTGGCGTAGATAAACGAATTGAAGATGCCCGAAATCGAACCGCTGAGCGTTCCCGCCGCAAGCAGCCCGAGCGTAAATATGCCAGCCACGCAAATCATCGTCGTGTCCCGCCGCTTGATCATCAGCGCCAAAATCAACACAATGAAGGCTAGATACACGTAATGAATCGCCGACAGCTCTATTCTCATCATGGTGTCACGCTCCTTTTCCAAGCATATTGTGCTATATGCTATGCAGGAGCCCAAGCAAGAGTTCGACCCATGGCGATTACTGATGTTGGTTTGTGTCGAAGTTTGGCGTCGAAGTAAGATAGCAGTGAGGTAAGAGTGAAGTAGGAATGCGGCAGGAGTGAGATAGGAATGAGGTTGCAGAAAGGCGGCAATGAGGTAGCGTGAGGTAATAGTAGCTGGTAAGGTAACAGTAAATAATGAGGTAACAGTAGTTAGTGGGGTGAAAGAGTTAAGACGGAAGTTGATAAGGGGAGTGATATCCAGCAAAATATGAATTCTAGTGAAATGTTAAATGTCCTGTGAAGTAGTAACGTCCTGCGAGGTAGTAACATACTGCGAGGTAGTAACATACTGCGAAATTGCAATATCCTGAAAAGTAGCCATCATCCTGCAAATTAGCATCATCTTGCGAAGTAGTAACATCCTGCGAGGTGCAGAATTCCACGAAATGCAAAAGTGCATGCGGATTTTGTCAAAACCTCCCGAAATGGGCCAACGAAATGCAAAAGTGCATTTCAATTCCGCCAAAAACATCGAAAATTTCTGGAACGGCCCCAAACAACTGCACTTTTGCAGGCGAATCATCCTTGAAGGGGGCATTCGCGGAAAACGAGATGCACTTTTGCATTTGGCCCTCATGCGGTTGCTTTCACATACGGTTACTTACACTTGAAGTTACTTATACTTGAAGTTACTTAATATTTGAGGTTACTTCCACCAACAGCTACTTCCACAAACAATTACTTCCAAAAGCAACTATCTCCACGAGTAGTTAATTCAACAAGCTAATTAGTTCAAAAGCCAATTGGTCCAACAAGCGGCTGGGTCCATGTACTACTGAAGCGAAAACTAGTTTCAAACCAACTATTTCTAACAAACCAGCTGCTTCTAACAAACCAACTGTTTCAGACTTAACCAGCAGTTATAGACTAAACCAAATTGTAGTCCCTGATTTTTTTGTACAAGGTTCCGCGGGAGATGCCAAGCAGCTTGGCGGCATTGCTTTTGTTCCCGGCAGCGCGCTCCAGCGCCTCCTTCATCAGCTCGATTTCTTCCTCGGGCGTAATCCGGGGCTTCAGCATTCTAGACGGAGGTTCAAAGCCTGATCCTCCCGACTTCTCCATTCCTTGCCCTCCGGCCTGACCGGAAGTGGAATGAGCCCCCATAACCCGGCCGGAGGCGGAGCGAACCCCCATGACCTGGCCGGAAGCGGAGAGACCCTCCCCGCCACCCCCCTCGCCGTCAAGCTCCAACTGAGCCTGCCGCTGCTGTAGCGCCTCGGGCAGATGCTCAAGCGTAATCCGGTCGTTTTCGCTCAAAATGACGCAGCGCTCCATCACCGCCCGCAGCTCGGTCTGGTTGCCCGGCCAGTCGTAATTCAAAAAGGCAAGCATCACTTCCGGGGCCACCACCGGCACCGGCTTTTGATATTGCAGCGAAAAGGTGCGCAAATACGTCTGGATCAAAGTGGACAGATCCTCCTTGCGTTCCCTGAGCGGCGGCACCTTTAGCGAAACAACGTTCAAGGCGTAGTACAAGTCCGCCCGGAATTTCCCTTCCTGCACCAGCCGCTCCAGATCCTGCACCGTGGCCGCGAAAATCCGCGTGGATACGGGCGTCTCCTCACCGCCGCCGATCCGTGCAACCATACGGCTTTTCATGAACCGGCACAGCTTATCCTGGACATCCGGTGAGAGGCGGTCGATTTCGTTCAAAAACAGCGAACCTCCGTCGGCCGCCTCCAGCTTGCCGGCCTGACCGGACGGCCTGCCGGAAAAAGCGCCACCCTGATAGCCGAACAGCTCCGCCTCGGCCAGCCCGACGGGAATGGCGCCGCAATTGACCGACAGAAACGGCCCCTCGCTCCGGCGGCTGGCCCGGTGGATCACCTTCGCCAACTGTTCCTTGCCCGCGCCGGTTTCGCCGATGAACAGCACGGGCGAATCGGTTTCGGCGATTTTTTTGGCGATTTTCACCACCTTGCCCATGCTTTCGCCGCGGGCATGCAGCAGCGCAAACGGATCCCGGTCGCTCATTTTGTGGGTCAGCAGGCGCGATTGCGCGGCCCCCAGCTCGTCGTTCAGCTTGACGAGATGCGTGATGTCCTGCTCGGTCGCCACCCCGCCGATGATTTCGCCGCCATCCGCTACGATCGGCGAAGCATTGATCAGGACGTGAGTGTCCTGCCGCGGACGGTGATACGCCCCCTGCAGCCGACGGCCTTCGTCCAGAATCTTCAGCACGACCAGCGCCTCCGGGGCGAAATGCTCCCCGATCGTTCGCCCGACAATGTCCTCCTTGGCAATCCCATACACTTCTTCGGCCACCGCATTCCAGCCGACCACCGTCCCGTTCCGGTCCACGACCGTCACGGCGTCGCTAACCGTTTCCAGCAGCGTCCGGAAATAAGCCTCTGTCTGCCGCCCGGTCTCCCCCACCGCCCGCAGCATCTCGCCAAACGAGCAGTATCCGATCGGCCGCCCCTTCTCGTCCGCGACAACGATGGCCGTCCGGCCGCCAGCTTCAGGCAGCTTGACGATCAGCTCATGCAGCGGGCCGCTCACGCTCAACTCCACCTCTTGGACAACAACCGCCGCAAAAGCCGCGCCATGCGCAGCCAAATACTCGCCGATGCGGCCCGTCACCTCCTCAAGCAAGCTGGCGTCGCGGGGCGCAAACAGGCACACTCCCCCGTCCCCCGCCGCCGTAACGACCATCTTGCCCTGCCGAAGCTCCGCCAGTAGTGCAGAAACTTTTTCTTCCGGCTTCAGTTCTACGAAATCCCGGCGAATCAGCCGCTCCCGTTCAACATTGAACATTTCGATTACCTCGCACGTCGTTGCAATTTATTTGTAAATCTAACATGAAAAAAGCGGCGTTTCAATACTCGTTTAACGAGATTAGCTTGACGCGTAAGGGGGAGAAGACGCAGGAACCGGAGGCTCAAATTGTTCATTTTTGAACACAATTAAAATTTTCACAATAAAATTCCGTCTATTTTTCAGACACATATTGTTCATTTATTTAAAATATTGTATATTCTGTGTACAACGATATATGGAAAAGGATGGATGCCATGGATGCGTTAATGAGAACGCTGTTTTTGGCCTTGGCCCAAAACCGGTCCGTGAGCAAACTGGCCCGCCGATACGGTCTCCGTTTCGGGGCTAGCCGGTTCGTCGCCGGGGAAACGCTTGAGCAGGCCATCGAAACCGTACGCCGATTAAACGGCTCCGGGCGGGAAGCGACGCTCGATCACCTGGGCGAATTCGTTTCGAACGAAGCGGAAGCCCGCCGGTCCGCCGAGATGTGCCTGAGGACGCTCGACGCGATCGCAGCCTCCGGAGTGCGGGCCAATCTGTCGCTGAAGTTGACTTCGCTTGGCCTCGGCATCGGCGAGGAGCTGTGCATGCGCAACATGACGGACATCCTGGAGCGCGCCCGCATCCACGGTTTGTTCGTCCGCATCGACATGGAGGATTACGCGCAGTGCGAAAAAACGATCGCCATCTACAGACGCCTCCGCCGGGAATTCGGCCATGTCGGTATCGTCATCCAGGCTTATTTGTACCGCTCCGTGCAGGATCTCGAAGACCTCAAAGAACTGAAGCCCAACCTGCGCCTCGTTAAAGGGGCTTACAAAGAGCCGCCCGAAGTGGCTTATCCGAACAAGCCGGACGTCGACGAAAATTTCAAACGCCTCATTTCCACTCACCTCAAGAACGGCAACCATACCGCTATAGCAACACATGACCCGCAAATCATCGGCTTCACCAAACAACTCGTAAAACAACTGAATATTCCGCTTAACCAATTCGAGTTCCAAATGCTGTACGGGATTCGGGAGGAACTCCAGCTGCAGCTCGCCCGCGAAGGCTACAAAGTGCGCATCTACGTTCCTTTCGGACGGGATTGGTTCGGCTACTTCATGCGGCGTCTCGCCGAGCGTCCGGCCAATGTCTGGTTTGTGTTGAAGAACCTTTTTAAATAATCCCTCTGAAAAGGAGACTTCCCTCATGAACAAAACGGCAAAACCCGCTGTATTCCGCAACGAACCTTTTACCGATTTCAGCCAGGAGCCCGGCAAGCGGGCCATGCAGGAGGCGATCGCCAAGGTCAAGTCCGAGCTGGGGCGCGAATATCCGCTGCGCATCGGCGGCGAGCTTATTTTTACGGAAGACAAGATCCGTTCCTTCAACCCGGGGCAAACCGGCGAAACCATCGGATGGGTGAGCAAAGCCGACCGGGCGCTAGCCGAAAAAGCGATGCAGACGGCGCTGGAGACGTTTGAGTCATGGAAAAAAACAGCGGCGCAAACGCGCGCGGAAATTCTGCTGAAAGCCGCCGCCATCATGCAGGAGCGCAAGCACGAGTACTCCGCCCTGATGGTCCTCGAGGCCGGCAAAAACTACGCCGAAGCCGATGCCGACACGGCGGAAGCGATCGATTTCCTGAATTTTTACGCGCGGGAAATGATCCGGCTGAGCGAAATCAACGAGACGATGCCGCTGACCCCGGTGGCCGGCGAAGAGAACCGGCTGACGTATATTCCGCTTGGCGTCGGCGTCATTATCCCGCCCTGGAACTTCCCGCTGGCAATCTGCGCCGGCATGACCTCGGCGGCCATCGTCGCCGGCAACACCGTCCTGCTGAAGCCCGCTTCCAACACACCGGTGATCGCCGCCAAGTTCGCCGCGTTAATGGAAGAAGCAGGCCTGCCGGCCGGGGTGCTCAACTTTATTCCGGGCAGCGGCGCGGAGGTGGGCGATTACTTGACAGCGCACCCCCAAACCCGGTTTATCAGCTTCACCGGCTCGAAGGAAGTGGGCCTGCACATCAACAAGCTGGCGGCCGGCGTCGCCCCGGGGCAGCTCTGGATCAAGCGGGTCGTGGCGGAAATGGGCGGCAAAGACGGGATCGTGGTGGACGAAACCGCCGACCTGGACGCGGCCGCCCAGGCGATCGTCACCTCGGCGTTCGGCTACCAGGGGCAAAAATGTTCCGCCGGGTCCCGGGCTTTGATCGTGGAGGCGGTGTATGACGAGGTCGTGGAAAAAGTGGTGGAGCTTACCCTGGGGCTGACAATCGGGCTGCCCGAGCGCAATTCCCCCATCGGCCCGGTGATCGACGAGAGCTCCTGCCGGAAGGTGCTGGACTACATCGAGATCGGCAAGCGGGAGGGCGAACTGCTGGCCGGGGGGCGCCAAGCTGAAGTGGCCGGCGCGCAAGGGTTTTATATCGAGCCGACGGTTTTTGCCGGCGTCGACGGCAAGGCCCGGATTATGCAAGAGGAGATTTTTGGGCCGGTGCTGGCGATCGGCAAAGCGAAGGACTGGCGGGAAGCGATCCGGCTGTTCAACGACACCGAGTTCGGTTTGACGGGAGCTTTTTTCTCACGGGATGAAAACCGGATCTCCGAAGCGCTGGAAACGATGCATTGCGGCAATCTTTACGTGAACCGGAAATGCACCGGCGCCCTGGTGGGGGGCCATCCGTTCGGCGGGTTCAATATGTCCGGCACCGACTCGAAAGCGGGAGGCTACGATTATTTGCTGCTGTTCACGCAAGCCAAGCTGACCTCGCGAAAAAAATAACGCCGCTGCGAAGAATCCCGATATGAATAGCGATACGGTTGCCGATACTATTGCCGATGTGGATATAGTTCAAGTGCGTGTTCAAAAAGGTCGGTTTTCAGCACCGAGAAGATTGGATGAAGCCAGGGGCCGAGGAGCGGAGCGTACGTTTGGGGTACGTGAGCACCGGAGGGTCCGGCTGAATTCAAGATTCGATGCCGAGTTACTTCTTGAATTCTCTTCGTGATCAAAAGCGGACTTTTTGAACAACCTCTTTAAATATGGACATGAAAAGGGGATAGACGTCATGAAAGGGAAGCTCATTAACGCGGAAAGCGGGAACGTGTTTACCAGTACGCAGCAATTAATCCGGACTGCCCTGCAGACGATGAACGAGCCCGCGGCGATGTACGAACTGCTCAAGGAGCCGCTGCGGATGCTGACGGTGCGGATTCCCGTCAAAATGGACGACGGCTCGGTCAAAGTGTTCACCGGATACCGCGCGCAGCATAACGATGCGGTGGGTCCGACCAAAGGGGGCGTGCGGTTCCATCCCGACGTCACGGAGGAGGAGGTCAAGGCCCTGTCGCTGTGGATGAGCATCAAATGCGGCATCGTGAACCTGCCGTACGGCGGCGGAAAAGGCGGGGTCGTCTGCGACCCCCGCATCATGTCCCTGCGCGAGCTGGAGGCGTTAAGCCGGGGATATGTCCGCGCCGTAAGCCAAATCGTCGGCCCGACCAAGGATATCCCGGCGCCCGATGTATATACCAATTCGCAGGTCATGGCTTGGATGCTCGACGAATACAGCCGCATCCGCGAGTTCGACTCGCCCGGCTTCATCACCGGCAAACCGGTCGTGCTGGGCGGCTCGCTGGGCCGGGAGTCGTCGACGGCGCTCGGCGTGACGATCGTGCTGCAAGAAGCGGTCAAAAAAGCCGGCATGACCGTCGAAGGCTCGCGCGTCATTATCCAAGGCTTCGGCAACGCCGGCGGTTACCTGGCCAAGTTCCTGCACGACGCCGGGGCGGTGATCGTCGGAATCGCCGACGCGCGCGGAGCTTTATACAACCCGGACGGACTCGATATCCTCGAACTGCTGGACCGGCGCGACTCGTTCGGAACCGTGTCCCACCTGTTCCCGGGCCGAATCACGAACCGGGAGCTGCTGGTACAGGAGTGCGATATCCTGATCCCGGCGGCGATCGAAAATCAGATCACGGAGGAGAACGCCCCCGACATCAAAGCCAAGCTGCTGGTGGAGGCGGCCAACGGCCCGACGACGTACGCGGCGACGGAAATCCTGACGAAGCGCGGCGTCCTGATCGTGCCGGATGTGCTGGCCAGCGCCGGCGGCGTGGTCGTGTCCTATTTTGAATGGGTGCAAAATAATCAAGGCTACTATTGGACGCTGGAGGAAATCAACACGAAGCTGGCCGACATCCTGATCGCCGCGTTCGAGACGGTGTACCGGACCTCCAGGCTGCGGGGCGTCAATATGCGGCTGGCCGCTTATATCGTTGGCCTGAAAAGAATGGCCGAGGCCGTAAAATGGCGGGGGTGGATCTAACTATGGCAACTACGCTGATCATTATCCGGCTGGAGCTGGATCACGAGCACGCCAGCTTCGGCGATGTCGCCGCCGCGGTCAGCCAGGCCGGCGGAGACATAACGTCGATCGACGTTATCTCTTCGGCCAAAGGTTCGTCGATCCGCGACATCACCGTGGACATAGGCGACCGTGATGAAGCCGCCATCGTAGGCGCGCTGCGCAGGCTGCCCGGCGTCCGGCTGATCAATGTGTCCGACCGTACGTTCCTGATGCATCTCGGCGGCAAAATCTCCATCAAGCCGACGCTGCCGATCCGCAACCGCGACGATTTGTCGCAGGTGTACACTCCCGGCGTCGCCAAAGTGTGCAAGGCGATCCACGAAAGCCCGGCCAAGGCGTTTTCGTTGACGATCAAGCGCAACACCGTTGCCGTGATCACGGACGGCACCGCCGTGCTTGGTCTTGGCGGCATCGGCCCGTACGCCGCCGCGCCGGTCATGGAAGGCAAAGCGATGCTGTTCAAGCAGTTGGCCGGGGTGGATGCTTTTCCGCTATGCCTCGATACGAGCGACACGGAGGAAATCATCCGCACCGTCAAAGCGGTCGCTCAGATTTTCGGCGGCATCAACCTCGAAGATATCAGCTCCCCGCGCTGCTTTGAAATCGAGCGGCGGCTGGCGGAGGAGCTGGATATCCCGGTGTTTCACGACGATCAGCACGGCACCGCGGTCGTCGTCACCGCCGGCCTGATCAACGCGCTGAAGGTGGTCGGCAAACGGATGTCCGAGGTGCGGGTCGTCGTAAGCGGTGTCGGTGCGGCCGGCGTGTCCATCTGCAAAATGCTGCTCGCCGCAGGCGTCACCCGGCTTGTTCCGGTGGATAGAGCCGGGGCTATCATGTTCGGTGGCAAATACGAGCACCCGATGTGGCAGTGGCTGGCGGAGCAGCCGCAGGTGGAGGCACGCGCCGGCTCGCTGAAAGACGTCCTGCCCGGGGCCGACGTGTTCATCGGCGTCTCGTCCGGAGGCCTGCTAACCGGCGCCGATATCTTGGCGATGAACGAGCGCCCGATCGTGTTCGCGCTGGCCAATCCGGAGCCGGAGATCAGGCCGGAGGAAGCGCTGAAGCACGCGGCCGTGGTCGCCACGGGGCGGAGCGATTATCCGAACCAGATCAACAACGTGCTCGTCTTCCCCGGCTTGTTCCGCGGCGCGCTCGACTGCCGGGCCAGACGGATCAACGAGGCGATGAAGCTGGCCGCGGCGGAGGCGATCGCCTCGTCCGTGACGGACGAGGAGCGGAATGAGCAGTACATCATTCCTAGCATTTTCAACGAACAGGTGGTCCCCCTGGTCCGCAAGGCGATCGTGATCGCGGCGATGTCGACCGGAGTGGCCCGGCGCATTCCGCCGGATTTCCGGTAAGCTGGAGCCAGTTGGCGGTGCAACGACGGATGATCCGGTTGTACTCACTTGCCGCATACCACCAACGGATCTGAATACAAACCGAACATTAACTCCAATTCATAATTTATCCATGGTAAATTATTGAATAAAATATACAATTATGCTATATTAAAACTATCCGGCCGGTTTATATCAAAGAAGTAAGGAGGTTTAAAAATGAGCATTTTAAAATCTTTAAAACTCACTTTTCCATTACTATTATCCTGTACCTTACTGCTTTCTAACGGAGGAACTGTATTTGCAGAGGGGAGTCAAAATGGGGACATGGAACCGACTTCTGAGATATCTTCTCAATCAACCTCTGTTATTAAGATGTCCCTTGATCCAGAATTAAACAAGAAATTTGCTGAACAACAAGGATATGGCCTGATTCCATTATCGGAGCATCCAGATTTTTTCACTAATTCTGAAACTTATGCCTCCTCTGAATATAAACTTATACAAACAATTACTGGAGGTGGAACAACTACTGGAGCAGAATCCTATGCAGTTTACAAAATGTATAAGTCTGTAACTAAAGGTGATGACATTATTACTTTTGAGTTTCAATCGAATGCGAAACCAAAATCAGGATATAGTTTAGTTGGGTTTACAGAGTCTCATTGGATTGGAGAACCTGCATATGAGGTAATAGATTGGTCACCGAAAGGAACAACAAAAACAACAAGTGGCAGCACTATAAAATGGGAAATAAACCCAAGCTATAAAGGTTTTTCTCTAGGGAAACTAGCAGGTGAATTTGGAGGGAAAAATGGTTCAATAACGGGCTACGCAGATCAGTTAGAGTTTGAAGCTTCCTGGAATGGGACAGCAATCAAAAATCCAGACGTTGTTTATCTTAGCGGAGCTATAGCTTGGGGACAGCTTTATCAACCTCAAGAAACACCTATCTGGTATTTTCAGCACACTCATTATACTAAATAGACAATTAAGTTTGTAAGGCTAACAAACTATACCCGTCAGCCTTACAAATTCTTTTTAATACCCTCGCTGAAATTCTTTTCTTTATGTCAACCACAATTATGATAGGCTGTGTGAAAATGAAAAAAAAATTAATCATTATAGTTATTTCTATCTTTATAACTTTTATGTTAACTAGTTGTAAGCCAACAGGAAATAATATTCATCTTGAAGAAAAAGAGTTTCCTTTTCATTATGTGACATATAAAATTTTTGAAAAAAATAGTAAGGTTGGGGAACTAGAAATCTCTTTAAGAGATTCCAATAAAAAAACAATTATAAAAGAAGTTAAATTTTTAGATGGAGATAAATTACCAGGGATTGGATTGAACATTAAAAACATTAGAGAATATGAATTTTCTAAAAAATTGATTTTACAAAGCTATACCGAAAGGGAGTATCTGGATGATAATTTGAGGTATGAAGATATCAAGAAAGTACTCAATATTAATGGCGCCAAAATTGTCGAATCAACAATAACCGAATTTAAACAACAAGTAGATAATACCAACGTAGATAGAAAACTAGTTCTGCCTCCAGACTCTAATCTTCAAGAAGGGTCAATTTATTATGTGCTATTTTCTTATCTTGAGAAACAAAGTAACGAAAAATACCATTTTTATACTGATTTAGATGGATCGTCAGGATACCTAGAAAGTTATGGTCAAGAGTTAATAAATGTAAATGGAAAAAACAAAAAAAATACCATTAAGCTAGAAACAAATGTTCCAGTGAAAACCGAGCTATGGTATGACCAAGATACTGGTGTCCTTCTGAAAAAAATTGAGTACTTTAATCAAAATTATATCCTTCGTTACGAAATCAATTTAGATTCCTTGAAGGAGTAGCTACCTATGAAAAAAAGAATTATCTATTTACTAGCAGCTATTTTTGCCTTAATTGTACTTTTTAGTATCTTTATTTATCCTTCTTTTTATAAATATATGTATATAGAAACTGACAATGGTAAGTTTCCAGTAAGAATTAATGTGATAACTCAAAACGCAGAAATTTTGACTTTAGATGGTTGGTTGGATATTGTAAATTAATAAAGCAATTTCACAATTATATTGAATAAATAGCAGTTACCAAATAAAAAAACAGGTTATTCCTGCAAACAAATGAAATCAAGTGCAATTCATCAAAAAATAGTTTATCCGTATCTGTAAAAAGTCCTTCCTTTCAAAGTGGTTGATGGATAAATAGAATTTCCTCCTTCTCCGTTACAACCCCATAAACAATCGGTCTTCCTAGATAGTAGCTTTACGATTTATTAGGATAAAAGGAGCAGAGAAAGACCCTATCCTCAGCAAACATGGAGGCAGGGTCTTTTTATATATTCAAAATTTTGATTACATATTTTTTGAACTATTATATATTTACTTTAACTAGACTTTCAGACAGCCAGAGGGGAAATGAAAGATTACAAGTTGAGGGGAAGAGCTTTCTTGAGCAAAAAGCTTTATATCAAGGTAATCACCACGGCAGCCCTGCTTAGCGCCTGCGCACTGCCGGCCCATGCGGCAACCACTTTCACGGACATCGACGGCTCCTATGCCAAAGATGCGATCGTGAAGCTTGCGGAGTCCGGGATTTTGAACGGCAAGGGCAACGGGAAATTCGATCCGACAGGAACCATTGAGCGCCAGGATTTTGCTATCATCCTCGCCAAAGCGCTGGGACTGGATGTGTCGGCGCCCCCGGCGTCGGCCACCTTCCAGGACGTGCCCGCGGCCAATTATGCCTATAGTGCCGTCGAAGCCGCGGTCAAAGCCGGTTTGATAAACGGCTACGGTAACGGCGTTTTCGGCAATGGCAACAATTTATCGCGGCAGGATTTGGCGGTTATTCTGGTGCGGGCGCTTGGGGTTGATGCGGCCGGTAAAGCGGCGGACCTGAAATTCAGCGACGCAGCTTCCATTTCCGGTTACGCCAAAGATGCGGTCGCAGCAGCCGTTGAATTGGGCCTCATCTCCGGCTATCCCAACGGCACGTTTAAACCTGACGGCAGCGCGCAAAGACAAGAGGTGGCTTCGCTCACCAGCAAATTCATCGAAACGCTGGACACTCTTAAAGGCGAGGATTCTTCTCCGGACACGAAGCCTTCCGAAGGTGATACGGACGCATCCAAGCAGCCTGAAACAACTCCTGCGGCAAGCGGGACGGACAGCGGCGGCGGAACTTTGATTGCCGGCCGCGAAAACAGCAATAGCAGCGGTGGCGGCAGTGGTACAAACCGGCCGGATACAACCGCCCCCACGGTCACGGTTGTATCCGCTTCACCGGTGAAGATCGGACAAGCCGTTGCCGTCAAATCCAGCGAAGCCGGCTATGTTTACCTTGTCCCGGCCGCCAAAAATCCGTTGACCAAGGCAGATTTGGATGCCCTGGTCTCCGCAGCATCCGCCAGCGGGGCGGCCGTTTCCGCAGCCGGCGGCATGGCCGAAATCCCTACCTCCGGCCTCACGGAAGGGGATTATAAGGTTTACGCGGTCGACGCCGCCGGCAATGTGTCGGCGCCTTCGGGACCCGTGTCATTGACCGCCGCCCAAGAGCTGCCGCTTGAAATCAAGCTGGCGGAGGGAGCCGCGCTTTATCTGAACAGCGTTCTTTTACCGGATCAGGCTGCCGTTACGATTTCATCCGGGGATACATCCGAATCCGAAAGAGCGGAATACTCCTACAACAAGCGGAATATCAGGGACTTCTTGCAAGTCAAGCGCGGTGAAACGGCCGGAAGCATCAAATACGCTCCGGAAAAAGGCGCCTTCAACGTGACCGATTCGTCCACCAATGCCGTGATCGCTACGGTTACGCTGAGCACATACTCCGATCTCGTTTCTATTATTCCGTCCAACGACGGGATCATCATGATTCCTGCCAAGGAAGCGACGGAAAACACGGAAGCGTCCCTGTTCTTTAATCTTTGGGAAAACGGCGTCGTGCTCGGCAGTCAGGAACTCCGGATTACGTTTGACGAGACGCCGCCAACCGTAACCGGCAGCACGTATAACGAAGACGGAACGATTAGCTTAACCTTCAGTGAGGATTTGTCGGTTTCGCCGGACTTTGGCGGCATCACGCTTGATTTTTCGGCCAGCGGCGACTTCACGGACGAGGACACGAAGCACTTGAATCCCTTCGGAGATTACACCGTGACGATGCTCAGCCGCCATGAATTCAGAATCGAGCTGAACCCAAGCACGGCTGCTTACCTGAAGCTCCAGAGCCCAGGCAGATTCCGCATCGTCGCAATCGGCGGTTGGGATTTTGCCCGGAATCCCGTGATGCTGTCCGAGCCTGTCTTTATCGATATCCCGGGGGAGGCGGAGATCACGCCGGAGGAAGCACCGAAGTAATACCTGAACGTGATCTTCTTCGTGGAGGCGGAAAACGGGGATATGGTCCGGTTCATGAACCGCCATATCCCCGCTGCTTTATTCGTTCAAAAAGGTCGTCACGCGGTTTTGAATCAATTTTGCCGCTTCCTCCGCGGATTTTTGCCCGCTAAAGAACGCCAACGATTCCTCACCCACGATGGCGATCACCTTCCCGTCGAGCTGCGAATATTGGTCCACCGTATCCAATAGCTGCTGGAACCGGGTGAATTCCTCATCCTCCGCCTTCACGGCTTTTCCGTCAGGCAGTTTGTAGGTGCCTTCCCCGATTTGCTGCTTGATCTCCTCCAGCTTTTGCCCGTTCACCGATTTGAGCAGCGAAAATCCGCTGCGCTCTCGTATAGATTGCGCCTCTTCGGACAGGAGGAAGCTCACCAGCTTCCAGGCTTCTTCCGGGACGGGCGTCTTCGCACGGATGCCAAGCTGGGTAAGGGGAATGATCCGCATCGCGCCGGATTGCTCCGCGCTGTGGGGCTTTTGCAACAGTTGCGGGTGGTCGAAGTACGCATGCGTAACGTTGATTACATCGGCCGGTTCGAACAAGACGGCGGAATAAAACAGCTGCTTGCCAAGTTCTGCCGGGTTCCCGGTCATGAAGCCGTCATCGTACATCTTTTTCACTTGCTGCAGCAGCGCCACGAATTCTGGCGAATCGAACTTCGCTTTTTTCGCCGCCGAATCCACGTATGTCCCGTAGCTGTCGACCACCATTTCCTGCGTCAGCATCTCCGGCGGGTAATCCGCCATCGCATAAATGCCTTCCTTGCCCTGCGTCAACGTCTTCGCAACATCGGCAAAATCCTGCCAGGTCCAGGTTCCTTCCTCGATGCCGGCGTCTTTCAACACCTCGCCGTCGCCGATAAACGCCCTCAGGCTAAAGCCGGCCGGAACAGCGTACAGGCCGCCGCTTTCCTTCATCGCTTTCAGCACATTCATTTGCACATCGTCCGTGTTCACAGTCTTATCCTGGCTCAACAGCGAATCCATGTTCAAAAGCAGGCCCTTTCCGACATAATCGCCCACCGGCAAGTTATCGAGCTCGAACACGTCTGCTCCTTGCCCCGAGAGCAACTCCGTATTGATCGACTTCCGGTACTCCTCCAAATCGCCGGGCTCACTCTCTTCTCCGGCTTGCTTGTAAGCCTGGACGTTCAAATCGATGTCCGGGTATTTCGCTTCAAACTTACGCTCCAACGCTTGATAAAAAGGAGTCATTTCCTGAACCGATAAGGTCAGCCGGGTTTTGCCCCCTTCCTGGGCAGGCTGCTCTTTCTTCCCGCCCGTCTCCGGCCCTCCGCCGCCGGCTCCGCATGCGGTCATCGCCACCGAAAGTATTAAAGCTCCAATTAGTGTCATTGCCAACCGTTTTTTCATGGGATATACCTCCTTGTTCTCCTCACATCTTTATTTAAAGTCCGTGTTCAAAAAGTCAGGTTTTCAACAATTTATTGCAAACGAATCTGGTTGCCGTCCTGCAACGGCTCGCTGCTTTCCAGGATAATCAGGTCTCCTTCATACAGGAGATCCGCCGGAATCATCGTTTCCCCTTCGTTCACGGCGCTCGTTTCGATCGGCACCTTGCGGGCCACAAACACATTGCCCAAAGCGCCCAGCTGTTCCTCCACCTTGAAAATAAACCGCTTTTCGCCGTCGCGATGAACCGCTTCGTTCGGAAGCACCCAGCCTTTGTCGGAGGAAACCTGCTCCAGCTTGACCGAAGCCTGCTCGCCCCCTTTCAGGCCGGGATCGGCCACATGGATGCGCAGCAGCTTTTGCGGCACAGCCTCCTGCGTTCCGGTACCGTTCTCCGACGAACCGTAGATCCGCGATCCCGCATCGGCTATTTCTTCGATCGTGCCCTCCAGCCTGTACGCCAGTTGATCGGCGGCCTGGGCAACCTCAACCTCGATGTTCTGCCCGACCCTGGTCCCGAGACGGCCGATCAGCGGCCCGTCGACGGCAATCTCCAGCAGGTATCCCGCGCTGCCGCTCGATACCACCGCATCCGGCAGTCCCGCCGAGGCCAAGCCCTCCACCGCATTCACTTCCTCAATCACCCCGTTAAACGGGGCCAAAAGTTCCCGCTCGCGGTTTAACTGCTCCTGCAGCCCCGCGATTTTCCGCTCCTGCACCGAGATATCGAGCTTTCGCGTTTCCAACTCGCGTTTAGTCGTACGAAGGGCGGAATCGTCTCCGCTAACCGTCGCCTGAATAAATTGATCCTGAACGTTTTGCAGCGCGATTCGTTGCTTCTTTAGCTCTGCGAGCTCATCCTCAAGCTCACGCTCGGCGGCGCCGCTGTCGTAAAGCACAAGCTTCTGCCCTTTTTTAACCGCTTCGCCTTCCTTCACGAGCACTTCCCGGACCTTCCAGCCCGCCGGATTCGCCAGCTCCGCCTGCTTTGCCGGCCGTAAGATCCCGCTGCCCTCCAGCTTGTATGTAAGCCCCCCGGCCGCCGCCTGCACCGTCCGGACCTTCGGTAAGGTCACCGATTGGAGCGTGTTGCTGAAAAACGTGAAAAACAGCAGTTCCCCCATCAGCAGCATAAAGACGGTGAAAATCAGTTTTTTCCGTTTACGATCAGCCTGCTCTTTCGCTAACTCCATCGTTTTGCATCCCCCCTTATCCCTTGATCCCGGACAACTGCACGCCTTCGATGAAATATGTCTCCGCATAGAGGAACAACAGCACCATCGGAGACATGTACAGCATGGATGCGGCAAAAGCCGTCCCCCATTCTCCGCTTAATCTCGATAGAAAGACCGATAAAGGCTGCTTGAGCGGGTCCAGAAAGATCAGCGGCTGCTCGACCATATTCCAATAATCGACGAACAGCAAGACCACTAGCGCCGCCAGTCCCGGTTTGACCATCGGCAGGATGAGCGCCAGGAATATCCGCGGATGGCCGGCGCCGTCCATTTTGGCGGCTTCGATATAAGCGTAAGGGATATGCAGCATGAACTGGCGCAGCATGAATACCCCGAACGCGGCGAACACGCCCGGCAGGATCACCGCTCCCGGGCTGTGCAGCAGCCCCAGCTTATCGGCCATGATATAGTTGGGGACCAGCGTCACCTGAAAGGGCATCAGCATCGACAGTAAATAGACCAGGAAGAGCGCGTCACGTCCGCGAAACCGCAGTTTGGAAAGCGCATAGGCGGCCATCGCCGCCACCGCCGTTTGTCCGGCGATGATCGGCAGCACCAGTCCCGCGGAATTCCAAAACATCACCAAATATTTCGGGGTATACACCAACAGCCGGCCGTACTGCTCCAAGGTGACCTGGTCCGGCACCCATTTCAGATTGACGAAGGTTCCGGCACCGGTCGAAGTCACCTCCGTGAGCTTTCCGATCACCCCGTAATTGATCTCCAGCTCCTGTTCCGTCATCAGCGAATTGGTGAACGTAATGACGACCGGGAACAGCAGCAGCAAGCCGATCACCCCCAGGAACGCCGTCAGCAGAGCTTTTTGCACCGCTTTGATCACTTGCACGCCGTCCGCCTCCTATTTGTACAAGTTCTCTATTCCATAAACTTCCGGTAGCGGCGCTCCAGCCCGAACAAGACCAGGACGATCGCCAGGATGGCGGCGACCATCAGCACCGCCGCGGCCGTCAGCTTCTGGATGTTTAACGAAACAAACATGTTGTTCATGTAGTGCTGCAGCATGTAGATGCTGTCATGCGGGTAATCTCCCGCGAGCAAATACGTCTCCCGGAACACCTTAAACGAATTGATGATCGATATGATGACCACGAAAAACGTCGTTGCCGTTAAGTAAACGAGCGTGATGCCCAAAAACCGGCGAAAGGGTCCGGCGCCTTCGACCCGGGCGGTTTCGTAGTAATCCTGCGGAATTTGCTGCAGGCCCGCCAGGAACAAAATGACGTTGTAGCCAACGTTCTTCCACAAATACACGACGATGACTACATACCGGGCGGCGGCGGTTTTCATCCAGTCCACGCGCTGGATCCCGAAATGGCTGAGCGCATAGTTCAAAGCCCCGTTCCACTCGAACACCACCTGCCAGATGATGATGACCGAGGCGACCGGCACCACCAGCGGCAAGACGTAGGAGGTGCGCAGCCACTTTCGCAGATAGATTTGCCGGTTCAACAGCAGCGCCAGTCCCAGCGACAGCACCAGCATCAGCGGGACACCAAGCGCGCTGAAATAAAACGTGTTGGCCGCCGCTTTCCGGAACGAATCGCTGGACAGGAGCTCGCGGTAATTCGCCAGGCCGACGAAGCTTCCGCCGGAAGTGCCACTCATGAAGGAATACATCAGACTCATCCCGAACGGAATCAGATAAAACACCGCAAACCCGGCCGCGCTCGGCGCCAGAAACAACCACGCCGCCGCCCCGTCCCCGCGCAACGGGCGGGCCAGGCCCAGCCGGCGGTTCAGGCCGTTCGGCGCACGCAAAAAACCCCGCTTCTTCATCTTCCAGTCCTCCTGCAATCATGCCTTTAAGCATAGGGCAGACTTTTAAAATCAAAAGTGGGGTAAATCTTAAATTTTTCTTAATTCGATGTCGAAT
This sequence comes from Paenibacillus sp. FSL R5-0527, assembly GCF_038008055.1. Lineage (NCBI taxonomy): Bacteria > Bacillati > Bacillota > Bacilli > Caryophanales > Paenibacillaceae > Paenibacillus > Paenibacillus sp. FSL R5-0527. Next base: position 236,541 of record NZ_JBBOYI010000001.1, read on the forward strand.
CTTGAATTCAGCCGGATGGGGCATATGCTTTCATAAAACCTACTTTTTGAACACGTATTTAAATCCCTAATTTTGGCAAGCGCACTTCAAACTGCGTACGGATGACATCGCTTTGCGCTGAAATGGAGCCCTCATGCTGTTCGATGATATTTTTGGCGATGAACAGGCCGAGACCGGTGCTGCCTCCCTGATACGTCCGCGCCCGGTCGCCGGTGAAAAACATGTCAAACAGATGCGGCAGCTCATCCGGCGGAATGGAATCCCCGTAATTGATGACGCGAATGACCGCGTTTCCGCCTTCCAGCCGTCCGTGGATATCGATGAACCCGCCGTCTTTACCGTAACGGGCGGCATTGGTAAATAGGTTCTCGAACACGCGGGCCAGCAGGTCCCCGTCCCCGGAGATCGTCAGCTGCGGCGCGAGGTCAAGGCGGACGGTCAGCCCGTTTTTTTCGAACAGGGGGTACAGTTCTTCAGCCAATTGGGCCAGCAGCTCGCCGAGATCGAGCGGCCCGTGGTTCAGCTTCAGCTTGCCGTAGTTCATCCGCGTGATTTCGAACAGCTCGTCGATCAGCTTCTCCAGCCGCTGCGATTTGGTGTAGGCGATAGAGGTGTAATGCTTCATCTGTTCGGCGCTCAGATCTTTGCCCTGCAGTATGAAGTCCAGGTACCCGATCACGGAGGTCAGCGGCGTTCGCAAATCATGGGCCAGGTTGAGCACCAGCTGCTCTTTGCTGGTTTCGGCGAAATCGCCCCGCTCCACCGCCTGCTGCAGTTTTTCGCTGGCCAGGTTGATGTCCCGCGCGATATCTCCGAGTTCGTCTCTCGACGGAACATGGACCCGGTTGGTGAAGTCGCCTCCGGCCAACTGGTTGATTCCCCGGGAAATCTCCCGGAAATAAGCGACGTAACGACGGGTCAGCAGATAGAAGTAGAAAAATGAGATCGGAAAAAAAATAATCAGGAACACGTTAATATCGCCGATATCTCTGATCGTTTCGCGGATTCCGAACATCGGATTTTCTCGAAACAACGTATGGTAATACCGCCGTAACACCAAGTAAATCAGAAAAGTAGTGCCGGCGGACAAGAGCATACTCAGCCCGAACAACTTGATCATTTGAAAACGGAAACTGCGGAATTTGGATTTAACCATCGAACGTGTAACCTACCCCCCAGACGGTTTTGATCAGCCTGTGTTTGTATTGGTCCTCTCCCAGCTTCTTGCGCAGGGTGCGGATGTGCACCATCACCGTATTTCCGCCTTCGTAATAAGCCTCGCCCCACACCTGCCGGAAAATATGCTCCGAGCTGAACACCTTCTTCGGATGGCTGGCCAGCAAATATAAAATATCGAACTCCTTGGGCGTCAGCTCGACCCGTTCGCCGTACAGGAATACGGTCCGCTCCTCGGGATGGATGACGAGCCCGCCGGCCTCCAGCACGGGAATGCCCGCCTGCGCTCCCGCCGACGGGTTAAGCTGAATGAAGCGGCGCAGCTGCGCGTTCACCCGGGCCACCAGTTCCATCGGGTTAAACGGTTTGGTCATGTAATCGTCCGCGCCGCGAACCAGCCCGGTAATTTTATCGAGGTCACTGGCCTTGGCGCTCAGAAAAATAATCGGCAGATGATGCCGCTCGCGAATTTGCCGCGTAGCCTCGTACCCGTCGAGCCTCGGCATCATGATGTCCAGAATCGCCAAATCGACCGGCTGCGTCCGCACGGCGTCAACCGCCTGCTGCCCGTCGGATACCTTGATGCAGCGGTAGCCCTCTCTGACCAGATGCAGCTCAATCAGATCGGCGATCTCCGCCTCGTCATCAGCAATCAGAATCGTGATTGGTTTCATCGCTTGGCTCTCTCCTTTTCATGGACAGCATAACCGAGATCAGCCTGCGATTTCAAATGGTATTAGTGATAATCATTTACTACTTCCGTTCTGTTTTTCATTGATAGTTTCGTTGGTTGCATTTGTTTTGTTGTTAATAGAGTGGTTTTTTGGAAAAAAATAAATTTATATTAATGATTAGCGAAGAGCTGGGGAGATTCGGGCTTGAATGTTGTGGAGAATTGAAACTCGGCGAACAGTTTCATTTTTTACGGAAAAGGCGGAGAAATAGCTGCCAACCGGTTAGAGGATCAGGAGATGACCGTACTGTCGCTTCACCTCCTGAAGAACTGTTTGATCTACATCTAGTCAATTATATTGACCATTGTTTAAAAGATGGCTATATTTATGATATATTCCCAAAATTTATCAGAGGTGGTTGGTTTGAATGATACAACCACGATTCTCGGAGCGCTGGAGCAATTTTCAAAACAGAATGGGTTAAATATTAGTCAACTATCCAAGCAGGCCGGATTGAATACGGGCACGATGAGTGCTATTTTACACAGTCAGAGAGTGCTTTCCGTGCATCAACTTGACCGGATTACTACGGTGATGAATCTCCCCGATGGGCATTTTTATGAGCAGTACATCCAGGAGTGCTTGAATGAAGTGGCGCCGAATTGGCGCAGAATCAAACCTTTCTTGTACCGGTGCGCAGAGTTGGATAAGCTGGATTGCATTAAACAAACCGTAAATCTATTGCTGGATAACCTTGTATATTCATCTCCCTTGTTTGAGGTAGCGGAAGATTTAATTGCGCAAGGAAAACGGATGGCAGCAGCGATTCTTTACGAGAGTGTAGCGCTAAGCGAAAAAAATCAGCATTCAGAGCGGTTGGCTTATTGCCAGTACAAGTTGTTCCTAACTAGACTCGGGTCCGATCAGGAACAAAACTACCGGGCGGCGATCCAGTTTGAGCCTTTCGCGGAGCGGCTTGATGAAATCGACCAACTGGATGCATTGAAGAATTTGGCGGATACCTATCGTTCTTTGCGTCGCTGGGATAAGGTCCTTAAAATTAGCAAAAAGCTAAAGCGTCTAGCTAAAATTCAGTACTCTTTGTCCCACTCCCGGAAAAAGAATAACCATGACCTTGTTAAGAAACTGCCCCGGCCACTATTTTTTTATGTTGTCTTTGGTAATATGCTAATAGGCGATGCGTATTATGAACAAGAGGATTATGAATTGGCCCTGCAAATTCTCAGTGAAGCTGCTGATTTAGCATGGGTCAAGGAGACGGATAAAGAAACACTACACTGGAAGAACTTGTTTCAGGAATGGACTCAAGCGAATACTCTGTTGACCAAGTTAATGGCTGGCGATGTAGAGTTGCTTCCGGAATATGTGAATTACTTCGAGAAGAAGGAAAATGAAATACTTACGGGGTTATGGAATATCATGATAGTAGCTAACCGATACAAGATTAACGTCGATCATATTCTTGCTAAGTTTGAAAGCGTATTGTCTAACGTTCTGGAACAGGAAGAAAACGAAATCTATAATCAACAAAATACCGATAATCAGCTCATTGGTTTGCTAAATGAATTAACTGACTATTATTTATTCAGAGAGAATTATGAACAAGGATTTAAATCATTGATGGATGGCCTCAAAAAATCTACTATGATAAACGACGAAAGCTCTATACGTCAGAGTGTGAGACTAATGAATGTTTTAGAAACGTTGCATCTGCCAAATCGAAGGTAGAGATCATCATTTAATGGAAATGTGGAAAAGGGTATGAATAAAATACTCTGTTGTACGCCATTAATTTTCTATTCCTATTGGTGATAAGTGTAGGAGTAAGTGCAGGACCACTTATGGGGACGCTCGGCTTACATGTTGGAGGTTAATTCGAATCTCTATCATGATTTTTAGATGGCAAGTCGCTATAATTTACACATCAGCTAAAACCACCGGATTCCACACAAGGCTCCGGTGGTTTTTCTACCAGGAGCGGGGGAATCAGGAATGATAAGAAGCATCGGGATTGTCAGGCCACTTGATGAGCTTGGGAGAATCGTTATCCCTATTGAATTACGCCGTTTTATTGGGATAGGCCAGGGCGATACCATAGAGTTTTTTATTGACAATGCATCCCAAAGAATCATGATGCGCCCGTACCGGACACAAGAGTGCCTGTTCTGCCAATCGATGGAGCAGCTTATATACTTCCGGGAACGCTTCATTTGCGCGGCATGCTTACAGGAACTGTTCCCTGAACAGCAAGCAGGGAGTCAACAATCGGCTAACCTGGAAATTGCGGTGGCGTTGGAGAATCGGAACGATCCAGACTCAGGAGCTGCACGGCGGCCCCGGCAAAAGACGAGTGTTAATCCGAAAGCTCAATGAAGTGATGGCTATCTATCCATCTGAAAATCAATCCAAGTGGGCGGAAAGGATCGGCGTTTCGCCGTCGAGAGTCAGTCAACTACTTCGTCTTATGAAATCAGCAGAGAGCTAATAGAAAATGTATGTTTGAGACATACATACGAACGTATGCTATGTAACCGGCTGGAATAGAAGCGAATATTCATCAACGGAAAGGCGTTCCTGGAACATGGGGAATGCCCTTCTTCAAGTTTCTCTGGAAATGGAATAAAAAAGTCGAATTATAACTCTTTTTGCTTTGCATTGGAAAAATTCAGTCGTTTACTGGATATGTACAGACTCGTATTACCATATTTCCCAAAAAGAGATGGTATATGAACTAATTTCGAATAAATCTATTTAGGTTTTGTTTTTTCTTAGTTTTTGTAGTAGTCGATCTAAAATGAAACCAACAAGATACCAGAAAGCTAATGTGGTGAGATAAACTACCGTCATTGGAATATCTGCTTTTCGTACAAAAAGAGAGGATTCGTATAACCAGACCAACGGACTAAATATGGCCAATAGTATGTTGTAATCATCATTTCCCGAAATATTTATAACAATAACGAAAAATGGAATTAAAACTATCCAAAATCGAAATGATTTCATTAAAAAACGAATGGGCTTCATTATTTATACCTCCAATTTACATTTGACCTAATATCGAATTGTCTAACTGGCTACACAAATATTATACAGAAGTTAAATAAGACCGTTGTAACAACTGTTACTTCTCGCTGAAACGATGCAGAATTGGCAAGAAGAGATCGTGAACTACCATCCTGTCGCTGGACAAACGCAACAGTCGAAGGGCTCTATAATCGCATCAAGGTTTATCGACGTCGTCATTACTTCACAAGACACTATGGGCGCTACAAAACCGGCATTCTTGTTGAATGTAACCGATCGTGGCAAGAAATATCGGCAGATCAACATCCACTGTCCGGACGCTTTGCACGATTATCCCGTTTGATCCGGAAGCAGAGAGGAAGATAAATTCAGGAGAAGAAAATAGGTTTGGGAGAAGCAGCATGTTCGAGATCGCTAGACAGGTTTGTAAGAAGGAGGTTTATGGAGAAGTAAAGCAGACCTGACGGGAGGAATGGGGCAAGACACCGAAAAAAATGAAAGGACCGTGATTAGCCTCACCCTCTCCCCTCTGAATAAAAGGGATAATTGTGCAAAGCAGCATGCAGGGATACCAAGACACGAACGCTATAGATAGCCACCTCAGAGCCAAAGTATAATTTATTTTGTCAAGCACTGATCTCGGTTTTGAGCCTCTTTATTTAAAGAAAATTGGTGAAGGTGATATATTGCGATAAACGAAGACGTTGATATCTTTAGAGAGGAAGCTAATTAGGGATTTGTAAATTTATTTTTATTGGCATCTAAATCGTAGCATAGATTGTTTTATTTTTACTCCAAAAAGGGGCCGGCCGAAGTGATAATACTTCGGTCCGCCCCTACACTTGGTTCGAACAGTTTAGCTTTTTAAGTCCAACGTTTTCCGTAAAAAAGCCACATTTAGCCGTGCGGTATCCGGCAGGACAACGTCCGCCCCCGACGCGGTGAGTGAGGCTTCCTCGCCGATGCCCACTGCGGTCATACCCGCCGCCTTAATCGCTTCGATCCCGGCCTGGGCGTCCTCGACGCCGATGCATGCCTTCGGCGGCACGCCGATCTCCTCGGCTCCGCGCAGGAACAGATCCGGGGCGGGTTTGCCCCGCTTAACCGAATCCGGCGGCACCACGTAACTGAATAATTCCGTGAGCTCCAAAGCGCGGAGAATCTGCGGCGCGTTTTTGCTGGCCGACGCGATGACCGCCGGAATCCCCTCGCGCTGCATTTCCAGCAGCAGCTCACGTATGCCCGGATACGTATCCTCCGGTTTCAGGCGCTCCAGCAGTGAAACGTAATGCTCGTTTTTCCGCCGCGCCATGTCCTCTTTCTCCTCCGGCGTATAAGCATCCGCCTTCCCGCCGTGAACAAGAATACGTTCCAGCGATTCCATCCGGCTGATGCCTTTAAGCTGCTCGTTAAACGCCCGGTCGATGGCGATGCCCAGTTCTTCGGCAAGCTGCTTCCAAGCGATGAAATGATACTCGGCGGTATCGGTGATCACCCCGTCCAAGTCAAAAATGACCGCTTTCAATTCCATATTGTCCAGAACACTCCTATCCACTTTTTTCAATAGTACCCCACGTTGGATAAATCCAATAGAATTTCCAGCTACCAAACGCATTTTGAGCTCTTATTGGAAAAATCCAATAGATTTTCCCCGAATGGCGCCGTTTTGCGTCTGCTGAACCTCATCTGTTGGAAATATCCAATCTAGGCATTGTATTTATGACTGAATTTCCATTCTATTGGATTTTTCCAATCAGAACGTTGGGCCGGGCGGTGAATTTTAAGGATCGGCGCCAGGTGGAGTTTTTTAGTGAAAAACGCCCCAAATCATCGAGTATCTTCCCTCTCCTCCCCTCTTCTTCCTTCCTCTTCCTTCCTCTTCCTTCTACTTCCTTCTACTTCCCCCTACTTCCCGCCAACTTCCCACTCGATCCAAGGCTCGTCGCTTTCCAGGCGCTCCCCGTTCAGCTCCAGCACCACGCGCCATCTTTCATCATTGCGCACGGTGACTACACGGCCCTGCCCGTCCGTTCCGGGCCTGATCACGATGTCAAACCGGGCGCCGGCGATGTTCAGCCCGTTTAGCTTACATTCGCGGTCTTGCCAGGCGGCCGGCAGCTGCGGGTTCAAGCGCAGCACGCGCCGGTGCGCCTGCGGCCGGACGCCGAAAAAGCCGCGGATGACCGGCACCGCCAGCGCGTAAAGGGTCCAGGCCTGGACCACGCAACCGTAGTCCGGGGACATCTCGGAAAAAGAGCCGGGCAGCGCCGCGGAGAACGTGCGCAGCAGCCGGCGCAGCAGTTCCAACGCCTCGTCCGGATGGCCGTTTTCTGCTTCGGCCACAGCATGGACGCCGGTCGAAATCGTCATCGTCCCCTGCTGGAGGATGCCGGACAGATAGGTGCCATATTCGCCGACAAAAACGTCCGACCGCATCGTTTCCAGCGCTCTGGCGGCTTTGTCCGGATCGGCGATACCCGCCTCCATCGGCGTGACGATTACCCAGTTTTTGTTCAGCAGCCAAGGGATGTCTCCTTCCTGGCCGGCGGTGTCCTGAAGGATCCGCTCCATGTACTCCCCGTACCCGGCAACCCCGTGTTTCTCCGCCAGGGCCACCATGGTCCCCCGCTTGGCCGCGACCATTTCGCGGGGCGCCACGGCGTCGGCGTACAGCCCTTCCGCTTCGCGCCAGAAGACCCGATTGACAGCCTCGACCGCCCGCTCGGCCAGCTCGCCGTATTTCGCCGACCGCTCATGCTCGCCAAAGAACCCGCTCATGGCGGCCATCGCCCGCAGCGCTTGGGCGGTATAAACGGCGCTGTCGATCAGCTCCATGTTGAGCCCGGCGATTTCGATAATCCCGTAGCCGGAAGGGAACAAATCACCATCGGGGTCCATTTCTCCCAGCAGCCAATCAATCCCTTTCAGGCAATAGTCATAGTGGCGGCGCAGCAGCGCTTCATCGCCGGTCCATTGAAACAGCTCCCACACAAACGCGATATAGTGCGCGGTCTCCTGGGTATTGCCCGGATTGGCCACCGCCCCCAGCGTCGTGATCTCATGCACGACCCGCCCGTTGCCGTTCGTTTCCTCGGACTTTTGCAGCAGCAAATCCAGCGTATCCTTCGCCAGCACGGGGTCGCCGATGGCCAACACGCCCTGCAGTGCATAGGTGCTGTCGCAGCCGAACCACCAGGGATACGTCGGCCCCCCGGCGGTCAAGCCGCGGCCCAGCCCGTCGACCGTCTGCACCAGCCATTGATTGTTCCACTTGGCCCAGGCAAAAGCTTCGTTTAATCCCGGTTCGCCCTCGATTTCCAGGCTGGCCCGCTCCGCGATCTCCCGGTACAGCGCCTGTTTCTCCGCAAGCAGCGCTTCATGCCGCTGCGAAATCAGCTCGTAGGTACGGTCGCACTCCTCCCGCGAGGTATACGAACCGGCCGCAAACAGCCGGAAATCGAACGTTTCCCCTGCCTGAAGCTCCACCTCCGCGGCAAAAGCAACCCCGCAGCCGGCTCCCGCCGTAAATTCAGGCCCGTACAACTCCGGATCGGCTTCGACTGCGGTCCCCGGCAGGTCTGTCCCCACCCGCACGAACCACGGATGCTCCTGATCCTTGACCAGCGCCTGGCGGCCTGCGATCTCCACCGGTACGTCCCGCTCCCCGTCCACGACGCCGGCCTGCTCCGAAAACCAGACCGGGCGAAGGTCCGTCCGCACGAGCAGCTCCAACCGTAAACGTACGGGCTGCCCGGCATTGGCAAAGACGCGGTAATCGGCGACGAACCCTTTTTCCCGTTCCGGCGCGAATTGGGAACGCTCGATGGAAACCGGGATATGGCCCAGCCAGTGATCGTATTCAAAACGGCCGCCCCAAGGCTCACTCACAAAAGCGTCGGCTCTTGCCCAGACGGAAATGCCCCGTTCCAGATCCGTGACCTTCAGCCAAAAACCGTCCAGCAGCTTGATCGGATGCAGCCACACGCCCCCCATCTCGCCCGCGAGATGATGGCCGAAATCGGGGAAATACCCGTCCTGCGAGCCGCAAATTTTGACGTATTCGCCACCGTGATAATAAAGATTAAGTGGGTGTCTGCTCGTTAATCGGCTCATGAACTTCCTCCTTGATATAAATCAGCCTTTAATCGCCGAAGAGATGGAGATGCCTTCGATAAAGTATTTTTGCGCGATAAAAAAGACGATCAGCGCCGGCAGCATAATCAGGATCGTAGCCGCCATCAGCATGTTCCATTCGACATTGTAGAGCCCCTTGAACATCGAGAGGCCCAGCGCCAGGGTGTATTTTTCCGTGGAATTCAAATAAATCAAAGGTCCTTGGAAATCGTTCCAAACGCCCATAAAGGTAAAAATGGCTACGGCGATCAGCGGCGCCATGGACAACGGCAAAATGATGCGCAAGAAGATCTGCATCCGGTTTGCCCCGTCCACAAACGCCGATTCGTCGAGATCGCGGGGGATAGCCCGCATAAATTGGCGGATCAGAAAGATATTAAACGCCCCGCCCCCGAAAAAGGACGGCACGATCAGCGGCAAAAACGTATCGACCCAGCCCGCTTCCTTGAACATGATAAACATCGGGATCAGCGTCACCTGGGAAGGCAGCATCATCGTCGCCAGCAAAATGAGAAACAGCGTTTTTTTCCCTTTGAAGCGGAATCTGGCGAAGCCGTAGGCGCATAAAGCCGCCGAAAATACGGTTCCGATCAGCACCGGAAGCAGAATGATCAGCGTGTTGAGTAAAAAGGTGAAAAACGGGATCGCCCGCACGGCGTCGGCATAATTGCTCCACAGCCAGGTCGTCGGGAAGAAGTTGTCTTTAAACACCTCGGCCGGCGTTTTTAAAGAAGTAAAAAAAGTCCACAGCAGCGGAACGATGACCACCGCCGCTCCGGCAATCAGCACCAGTTGGCTTACGATCCCGGATATGGTTATTTTTTTGAGCCTTTGTTCCATTTGCTTGCGCCTCCTTTAATCCTTTTCGTCGTCGCCCTGGTAGTACACCCACATGGAAGAGCTGCGGATGACGAGGAGCGTGAAGACGAGGATGATCACGAACAAAATCCAGGACAGCGCGGAAGCGTAACCCATTTCATAATCCTGGAACGCTTTGTTGTACAGATACAAATTGTAGAACAGCGTCGAGTTGAGCGGCCCGCCGTTTGTCATGACAAAGGCCTGGGTGAAATACTGGAATCCGCCGATAATCCCCATGATCAAATTAAAAAAGATCGTCGGCGAGATCATCGGCAGCGTAATGCTGGAAAAACGGCGCAAACGGCCCGCCCCGTCAAGTTCGGCCGCTTCGTACATTTCTTCCGGAACCCCTTGCAGCCCGGACAAATAAATGATGATCGTGTTGCCGATCCCCCAGATGCCCATGACAATCAGCGCACCCAGCGCGTAGGAAGGGTCCTGCAGCCAGGCCGGGCCCTGGATGCCGAACAAGGCCAAAGCCCGGTTCAGAATCCCGTATTCCGGGTTAAAGATCATCACCCACATCATCGACACGGCGACCGCCGGAATGACCGAAGGCATAAAGTAAATCAGTCTGAACAGCTTCATGCCCCGGCTGCGCATGTTCAGCAGCATCGCCGCGAGCAGGGAGAGAATCTGGTACAGGGGCACGGAAACAAGCGCAAACACAAAGGTCACTTTTAAAGACTGGTAAAACAGATCGTCCTGTAAAATCGCCCGGAAATTGTCCAGCCCGACCCACTCGATCGATTTGACCCCGGTGATGATGTCCCATTTGCTGAAAGCCAGCAGCAAGGAGAACAGCATCGGGCCGATGGTGAACAGCAGCAGCCCGAGCAACCAGGGAAGAATAAACAAGTACCCGGCGCGTTCCGATTTTGAATTACGCATGGAAAAACCTCCTTGATGAGACGGGGTGAAGCGAAGAGCGCTGCACGCCCCCCGCTTCACCCGCCGGTCGCTTACTTGATTTTACCGTCCACATTTTTGGCGGCTTCATCGAGCGCCCCCTTGACATCCTGTTTGCCCAGCAAGATTTTCTCCAGCGCCTTGGTGAATTCCTCGACGAACACCGGCCCGTTGGCGGAACGCATTGTGACCGGCTTTTTCGCGTAGTTCATCATTTCGATCACCGGTTTGTCGGCTACTTCCGCCTCCTTCACCTGATCCAGTTCGGCGACGGTGGCGGGCAGCACCTTGCTGTTCTCCGCGCGCAGCTTCTGGGCGTCGGTGCCGGACAGCCATTTTACCAGCTCGTAGGCTTCCTGCTTATGCTTGCTGGCGGCGTTGACGGCCCAGCCGGCGCTGGCGATGATGCTCGTTCTAGTCCCGTCTTCCCCTTTGGGGATCAAAGCCGAGCCATACTGTACATCCGACTTGTCCAGATCCCCTTTGATCCAGCGTCCGGTCACCATCATCGCCAGCTTGTCGGTCATGAACATCGAAGAGTCTCCGCCCATCGTTTCCGTATCCTGCGGTGTCGGGGAGACGCGGCCTTCTCCTTTGGACAAGGCCACGTATTTTTCCAGGGCGGCCACGGTCTTGTCGCCGTTCATGTAACCTTCCGCTTGGGTGCCGTCCTCGTTGGCGATGTCCGTTCCGTGATCCCACAGATAAGTGTAAATCGGGTACTCCCATTTCGTGGCGTTGAAGCCGAATTGCGTATATTTGCCGCCGTCTTTTTTGGTCAGTTTCTGCGCAGCGGCAATCAGGTCATTCCAGGTCCAGTCGTCCGTCGGATACGGGAGCTGCGCTTCATCGAACATCCGCTTGTTGTACCACAAGGCCAGCGGATTGAAATCCTTCGGCAAATAATACTGCTTGCCGTTGATCTTCATGTTGTCGATCAGGTCCTTCTGGAAGATGTCCAGGGAGAAGGAGCTGTCATTCTTCAAATAATCGTCAAGCGGTTCAATGACACCCTTATCGACATATTTGAAATAATCGCCTTCACCGATCAGGAACACGTCCGGGGCCTGCCCGGCGGCCAGCGATGTGGTCAGCTTCGTGCCGTAGCCGTCGCTTGGAATCGGTTCGAATTTGACCTGGATATCCGGATGCGCCGCGTTGAATTCATCCGCCAGCTTCTGCTCGTTGGCGCCGGCGTTCACGTCTCCCCAGACGGAGAAGGTCAAGTTTACTTTTTCTTTCCCGCCTTCCGCGCTCCCGCCGCCGGAAGCGCCTTTTCCGCCTCCGCATCCCGATAAAACCAGCGCCGCAACCATAATCAAAATAACTGCTGCCGACCATTTTCTGTTCATCTTTAATGACCTCCCTTAATTAGCCTGTAATCAAAAACCGTTGATTCTGCCGAAATACCGGAGCTACGGTCCGTTAAGATTGCTTGATCAACTCGTAATCGTAGTGCAGTTCACCGGTAAACTGTACGCGTTGTCCATGTATGATTAGCGCGACCTCCGCGTTCGCGTCCTCCGCTTGGATATGGAGGCGCTGGCGGTCCAGCGTAAACCGCAGGCGCTCGCCCCGCCAATACAGCGGGAAAGATAGTGTCTCCCACGCCTCCGGCAGTCTGGGGTTCACATGCAGCTCTCCGCCCAGCATCCGCACACCGGCAAAGCCCATGACCACGGACTCCCAAATTCCGCCCAGCGAGGCCGAGTGAATGCCCGCGTCGGACGAATGCATATACGGGCCGAGATCGATTTCGGCGGCCCGCCGGAACAGCCGGTAAGCCAGGCTGCGATCCCCGAGATCGTTGGCCAGAATGCAATGCGTCGACAAGGACAACGAGGAATCGTGCAGCGTTTTTTCTTCGTAGTAATCGTAGTTGGCTTTTTTCACTTCCGGGGAAAACCGGTTCTCCAGCAGGAAAAACAGCATCATAATGTCCGCCTGTTTGGATACCTGCATTTCTCCCACCTGGTCGAGATTGTAATCGTCGAAAATACCGCCGACCCTCTCTTGCTGTTTGTATGGGGTGAGGTCGATAATTTGTTTCTGCAAATACGTATCATCCTGCGGGATGATCCCCGCTTCGTTCGGCTTAGGCAAATAAATGCGCGGAGCCTTGGCCGCCCAATCGGACACGGCCTGCTCCAGGCCAAGCTTCGCGTTCAGCTCGGCGAACAGCTCCTTGTCTTCTTCCAGCAGCACGTTATAGTATTCCATGGCCAACTCCAGATTAAAGTGGGCCATATAGTTGGTGAACGCGTTGTTGTCGACATGTTCTTTGTATTCGTCGGGCCCGACAACTCCGTTGATTTCGTAGCGGCCCCGGTCCTCGTTCCATTCCAGCCGGCTGGCCCAGAATTTGGCCGTATCGAAGATGATCTCGTACCCGCAGCGGCGCATGAAATCCCGGTCTCCGGTCGCCTGGTAATAATGCCAGACCGCGTACGCAATGTCGGAGGTAATGTGCTGCTCGATAAACCCGGACCAGATTTTGGTCTGCTCGCCGGTAACCACGTCCACCGCTCCCCATACGGGAGTCACTTCGCCGTCGCTCGGCCAGGCCGCTTCCCAAGGATACATCGCCCCCTCGTAACCGTTGTCGCGCGCCTTGGCCCGCGCTCCTTCCAGCCCCAGGTAACGGTATTCCAGCAGCGAGCGGGCAACCTCCGGATTCGAATAAATATAGAACGGTAAAATAAAAATTTCCGTATCCCAGAAGGAGTGGCCTTTGTAGCCTTCCCCGCTTAAGCCTTTGGCGCCGATCCCCATGCGGCGGTCATGCGCGGGCGTCATGGCGACCAGATGGTAGACCGCGAAGCGGACGGCCAGCTGATCGAAATCATGGGCCGATTGAATCGACAGGTCGTACCGGTTCCAGACATCGGCCCAGGCTTCCCGGTGCCGGCGGAACAGCTCATCGTATCCGGCGCGGTGCATCTCCTTCAGTTCGTGCAGCGCCGTCTCGCGGAGCGCGTCCAGCGTCGCGCCTTCGGCGAACTCGCGGTCGCGGCTGGTGTAAACGGCGGCCAGCTTTTCAAACACGAGCGCGTCCCCTTCCGCCAGGTCAAGCGAATAGGTGACGGCTACCTTGCGGCGGTCGATGTCCATTTTCGGGGCGATATCGGCCTGGCTGCCGTTAACTTCCAAGCGGTGGGCCGCCCCAAGCACAAAGTCGATTTTCGACTCCGTTGTCGTCTGAATGAGCTCCAAATACGTTTTGTCGTAAATCCGCTTCTCGCCTTCATGAAAATGCTGGCTGCCGCTGTTGCCGGCCTGGCCGTCGATGCCCGAGTTGATCGAGAGGCGCGCGCCTCCTTGCAGCAAACGGATTTCCACCTGCATGCCGATCTGATGCAGATGGGCCAACGAGACGAACCGCCGGAACGTGAAGGCGATTTTTTGGCCCCGGTGCTCCCATGCGAAGCTGCGAACCAGCTCCGCATCCCGCAGATTGAGCCTGCGTTCATACTCGGTCACCGTTCCGAGCTGCAGCGACAAGCGCGTGCCGTCGATCCGGATGTCAAGTTTGGTCAGGTCGGCCGCATTCGGCAATTCGCTTACTTCGAACTCATCGAACTTGTTGAACGTGCCGTTGACGAACAAATTTCTTTTTTCCCCGATGTAGGGTTCTTCCGTCGCCGAACGCAGCCCCATGTAGCCGTTCCCAAGCGACATTACGGCCTCGCACTTGCCGAGGGCCAGCGGATCAAATTCGTTCTCGGAGAACGTCCAGTTTCGCAGTTCTTCCGTACTTGCCGGATTGTAGTTTAGCATTGCAGTCATCCACTCCATATCACTTTCTTTTTTCTGAAAGCGCAATCGAAATCGTTTTCGAAATGATGGAAAAAATTCGAAAACGATTTCGATTGCAGCAAAATAAAAAAGGCATTACTTATACGAAAACGTTTTCGACTCCATTATTGCACCTTAATCGTCTCTCTGTCAACAATTTCGAACGGAAGAATTTTATGATAGCCGGCCGTTTGCTTTTCCAGCATGTTAACCACCTGTTCAAAGGCGGAATAACCGATCTTGGTAAAGTCCTGTTTGACGGTCGATAATCTGGGCGTCGTATAGCTGGACAGTACGATATCGTCAAATCCCATGATCGAGAGCTGATCAGGAATGGCTATGCCCAGTTCCCGGCAGCGGGTCATAAATCCGATCGCCATCAAATCGCTGACCGCAAAAACGGCGGTGATTCCGGGATTGTCCCGCAAATAGCCGTCCGCGGCTTCGTAGGCTTCCTCCTCGTTAAAATTCGCGTCGATCACGCGTTCGGGACGATACGGCAAACCCGCTTCTTCCAAAGCTTGGCGGTACCCCTCGAGACGATCCACGCTAACCGCGGCAAAAGGATGCCCGTTAATCAGGCCGATCTCCCGATGGCCTTTGCCGATTAAGTATTTTACCGCCTCCCTGGCGGCACTGAGGTTGTCCGTGGCCACGGAACCCGAATGAGGGCCGACGATATTCGCATCGACGACAACGCTTGGCAGTTCGCTGTTCACCAATTCTTCGAAATAAGGATCGCTGGTGCGCAGGCCGGAAATGACCACCCCGGCGATTTTGTTTTCCTGGCAAAACTGCCAGTAGGATTTGTCCTGCTGCTCGGACAAGCTCCGCGTGTAGATGACGACTTCATACTGGTAATGCTGGGCGGCCGCGTAAACCCCGCTCATAATCTGGAACATTACGCCGTCTTTGCCATTGGCCTGCTCAAAGTTGGAAATGATCAGCGCGATCGTTTTCGTTACTTTGTGCTTCAAATTTTTGGCCAGCATATTCGGGAAATAGTTCAATTCCTGCGCGGCCTTCATCACCTTTTGCCTTGTCGACTCGCTGACGTCGGAATAACCGTTCAACGTCTTGGATACCGCCGAAATCGACACATTGGCCCGCTTGGCCACATCTTTGATCGATACCATCTTTTCACCACAACATTTCTATTAAGAGGTAGTTCAAAAAGTCGTCTTTTGAAGATATAAGAATGAATAGACGTCTTAGGCCTCCGCTTCCTTATATCGCAAGAAAAACTACCGCTAAATGCGGTCTGGCTTCCTAGAAGGTACGTCGATATGTGTTTTTCTTATCACGATGCAGATCATGAAGCGGATTCGACGTCGAATCTTGAATTCAGCCGGGCCTTCCGTTGCTCACGTACCCAAAACGTACGCTCCGCTCCTTTCGTCCCTGGCTTCATCCAACCTTCTCGGTGCTGAAAAGCCGACTTTTTGAACCCGCACTATAAGGTTCAAGTTCTATTGTATAGAATGCCGGCAAAATAGCAACCGATTGGTTAACCGCTCACCTCGATTTGATTATGTTCGGTTTCGATCGAGTAGTCTTTGAAGGCCCCGTCTTTGTTTATCGTAAATTCGGCTATTCCGTACACCTCATCTGTGTATAAACCAAACGTATATATTCCTCAAATCGTACTCTCCCTCCATCTTAAAAGACGCAAACCAGCCCTCGTTTTGCGGCAGTAAAAAGGCAAAAGCGCCTGCTCGCCGAATTTTCGCTCTTGCGGGACTTAAAACCGAGTGGTTAATTGGAAAAATCCAATAGAATTGAAGTCTATTTTCAGATGGAGTGGTGAGATTGGATAATTCCAATAGATTCCGGCACGACAGGACATAAAACGGCGCTTTGAGCAAGATCTATTGGATATTTCCAATGAGTGTTCAAAATAGCGTCCGATTTCTGCTAATCTAATGGATTTATCCAATTAAAGGCGGAGGGACGGGCCGGATTACCCTCTGCATAAATTCAAGAAAAAAAATCCAACTTAACCATGAATTCTTGGATTGGATAAGGAGGAACTGTTGATGAATTGGTCTTGGGTATGGGAATCCTCGGTTCTCGTCTTGGCCGGGATCGTGCTGCTGCGGATTGCCGGCAGAAAATCGATTGCGCAATCAACCGCTGCAACCACCGTAATCATCATTTCGATCGGGACGTTGATGGTTCAGCCGGTCGTCTTCGACCCGCTGTGGAAAGCGCTGGCTTCGGCGGCAGTATTCATCTTCTGGCTGATTGTCGTTGAATACTTGCAGTTAAAATGGGACTGGTTCGAGCACTTGCTCAGCGGCCGTTCCATCATCGTGATCGAAAACGGACAGGTGGTGCCGAACAACATGCGCAAGCTGCGTATAACCGTAGACCAGTTGGAGGTAAGGTTAAGACAGATAGGCGTCTCCAACATCGCTGATGTGAAGACGGCCACTCTGGAGCCTAACGGACAGATCGGATACGAGCTGATGGAGTATGCCCGCCCCGTCACCGTCGGCGATCTGGAGCGTATTTTCGGGCTCAAACCCGGCATGTCCCTGGACCAATCCGTCCTTTTTCAGGAAGTGCGCCAAAACCATCATCCCACCTCAGTCAATCCCAAATTGCAATAAAGGAATTCCCATGTATGGCCAATTCATGAATTCGGCATAACCGACCGCTGCCAACAACATACTAGAGTCATCTTGCGATGGAGGCTGGAAAAGATGGGACAAAAAAGAATGAACCTGCTGATGTTCAGCGGTGAATACGACAAAGCGATGGCCGGACTGATCCTGGCGAATGCCGCGCGGGATATCGAGGTGGAGGTGACGATGTTCTTCGCCTTCTGGGGGCTGTTTCTCGTGCGCGATCCCGACAAAATGACCCTCGAGGACAAAACGCTGTACGAAAAACTGATGACCTGGATGACCCCCAAAGGTCCGGAGGAACTGCCGTTGTCCAGGATGAATTTCAGCGGGCTCGGCAAACGGATGCTGACGGAGATGATCGAAGACAACGAGGCTCCGAAGCTGATTCATTTTTTGAAAGGCGCGCGAAAAAAGAACATCAAATTCTACGGCTGCAAGCTCTCCGTGGAAATTATGGGCCTCAAACCGGAGGAGTTCATTCCCGAACTGGAGATCATCGATGCTCAGACCTATCTGCGCGATGCGCTGGAATCCGATATCCAGTTGTTTATTTAAAGGCATGAAGCAGGGTGGATAACTTATCCAAATTATTACAATTTTCCGACAATTCTAACTTCCGCTTAACCCCTTTGGGCGAATGTACGTAACCTAAACCGATCTTAAAAGAAGCCTAAAGGGGAGACACGGCATGCTGCAGGCCAAAATCGGTACCGCCGCGCACGAACACGGGTTGAACGGGCGGCGCAACATCGCGGAGGAAAATGAGTTCCATTTTTATCGGGAAAATACGATCGGTTACCGCCAGAGCTTTATTTCCCCGTACGGAAGGCAAAGGCTGCTTTATGCCGATTGGGCGGCCAGCGGCCGTCTGTACCGGCCGATCGAAGCGAAACTGGCCGAGGAGTTGGGTCCGTTCGCGGGTAATCCGCATACGCATTCCAATCTGACCGGCACGGCGATGACCGCCGCTTACGAGGAAGCGAAGCGCATCATCAAACGCCACGTCAACGCCGGACCGGACGATATGCTCCTGTTTGCCGGGACCGGGATGACCGGCGCGGTGAACAAGCTGCAGCGTTTGCTGGGACTGAAAATGCCGCGGCGCTGGCGGACAGCGGCCTTGTCCACGATGGCCGAGCGGGACCGCCCGGTCATCTTCGTCACGCATATGGAGCACCACTCCAACCATATTTCCTGGGGGGAAACGATCGGCGAAGTGGTCTGCATTCCCCCAGGGGCCGACGGGCGCGTTAACCCGGAGCACCTGGAGCGGCTGCTCCACCGGTACCGCGAGCGGAAGGTCAAGGTGGGGGCTTTTACCGCCTGCTCCAATGTGACGGGCTTTGAAACGCCCTATCACCGACTGTCGCGGATCATGCACGAGCACGGCGGAATCAGCGTGGTCGATTTCTCCGCCAGCGCTCCTTATGTACGCATCGATATGCATCCGCCGGGAGCCCCGGAGGACCGGCTCGACGCCGTTCTGTTCTCCCCCCACAAATTGCTCGGCGGCCCGGGCACAAGCGGCGTGCTGGTCATGAATGCGAAGCTGGGCGCCGAGCCGGTCCCCGATCATCCCGGGGGCGGTACGGTCTCCTGGACCAACCCTTGGGGAGAGTACCAGTATTGGCCCGACCCCGAAACGCGGGAGGACGGCGGCACGCCGGGAGTGATGCAGGCGGTGCGCGCGGCGTTATGCCTGAAGCTGAAGGAGCGGATGGGGATCGAGCGCATGCTGCGCCGCGAGCGGGAGCTGACGGAGGTGCTGCTGCGGCAGCTCGAATCCGTTCCGGGGCTGCACATTCTCGGCGGACCCGGGCGGAACCGGCTTGGGATCGTGTCCTTTGTCACGGAATCCGTTCACTACAACCTGATGGTGAAGCTGCTGAACGACCGCTTCGGCATTCAGGTCCGGGGCGGCTGCTCCTGCGCGGGGACGTACGGCCATTATTTGCTGGGCATAGACCGCGCTTCGTCCCGGCAAATCGCCGGCCTGATCGCCGCCGGCGATTTATCGCGGAAGCCCGGTTGGGTCCGCGTGTCCCTTCATCCGATAATGACGCATCGGGAAGCCGCATTTATCGGCGCCGCGGTCCGGGAGGTCACGGAGAATATCAAGGAGTGGAAACAAGACTACATCTATGAACCGCGAACGAACGAATGGCGGCATGTTCGCGAACAGCGGCCGGCGTTTGGCGAGGAATGGTTCGAATTCTCCAGGGGATAGGCATATTCCGCCGGAAAGCGCATAACGTATGGCGATGCCAGTGATCCTGTGAGAAGGAGTGAGTCGGATGGAGTCCGGATACCCTACCTATCCCCCTTACGGATATGTCACCGAGAACAAAACGAAGCCGTTAACCTTTCCGCCTCAACACCAAAACCGGATGCCGGGCTTTGAGTATTTAATGGTGCCGCGGCCGATTTTCGACTATCCCGGATATAAGGGAAGCGGCAAGCTGCAAGGCAAGGTAGCCGTCATTACCGGGGGCGACAGCGGTTTCGGCCGGGCTATCGCCGCAGTTTACGCCAAAGAGGGAGCAAGCCTGGCGATCGTGTATCTGGACGAACACCGGGATGCGGAGGAAACGAAGCAGTACGTTGAACAGTTCGGCTGTCAATGCTTGCTGCTCCCCCGCGACCTCCGCCGGTCCGAGTCGGCGCAGGACATCGTAGCCGAGACGCTCCGCCGCTTTCACCGCCTCGACATCGTCATCAACAATGCCGCCGTGCAGCCTTTCACCCCCAGCATCCTGGACGTTTCCGACGAGCAGTTGGAAGACACATTCCGCACGAATGTTTTCCCGTTGTTTTATCTGACAAAAGCGGCTCTCCCCTACCTGAAGCCGGGCAGCGCCATTATCAGCACCGCCTCGCGGATCGCCTATGAAGGCGATAAGAACGTGATCGTTTATGGGGCGACTAAAGGAGCCGTCGTCAGCTTTACCCGCTCGCTGGCTTTGTCTCTGGCGCATCAGGGGATCCGCGTCAATGCGGTCGCGCCGGGACCGGCATGGACGCCGCTGAATGTGAGCACCTACCCGGCCGGGCACGCGGCGACGCTTGGCGACGACATTCCGCTGGGCCGCGCCGCGCAACCGTTTGAGGTGGCGCCGGCCTATGTGTATCTGGCGTCGGCCGATTCGCTGTATGTCACTGGCCAGGTGCTCCACGTCAACGGAGGCCTGATCCGCTACTCGTAGACCGGTGCGGCCTTCTTTTAGAGATAGTTCAAAAAGTCAACCCTTCTCGGGGCGAATAGCCGCCTTTTGAGCATGCACTTTTAGGGGGCCGGACGGGCAAACGGCCGGGCGGGCAAGCGGCCGGGCAGCAGGGCGGCCAAGCGGGCGGGCAGATGCGGGCTGACGGCCTGGCGGCCAAGCGGGCTGCAGACACCGGCTGGCGGACGGGCGGCCAAGCAGGTTGCAGATGCGGGCTGGCGGACGGGCGGCCAAGCGGGCTGCAGATGCAGGCTGGCGGACGGGCGGCCAAGCGGGCTGCAGATGCAGGCTGGCGGACGGGCGGCCAAGCAGGCAGCACATGCGGGCTGGCGGACGGGCGGCCAAGCCGGTTGCAGACGCGGGCTGGCGGACGGGCGGCCAAGCCGGGCAGGCAGACGCGGGCTAGCGGACGGGCGGCCAAGCGGGCTGCAGATGCAGGCTGGCGGACGGGCGGACGGGCAGGAGGCCAAACGGTCAGGCCGTCTTCGACAAGCGGGTTGACCGCCCCCCTTTTTTGTTGGCGAGGTAGACGCCGCCGAGAATAAACACAAGCCCGGCCAAGAGACGCCAGCCGACCGCCTCGTGCAGCAGCGCAAAGCCCCAGATAATCGCGCTGGCGGGCACAAGATAAGTGACTGTCGTGGCGAACTGCGGGCTGCCTTTTTGCACCATGAAATAGAAAAGGATATAAGCCAAGCCCGAGCCGAATACGCCCAGGCCGATGACCGCGCCCAGCGTGGCG
The DNA here is from genome assembly GCF_038008055.1 of Paenibacillus sp. FSL R5-0527. Taxonomy (NCBI): domain Bacteria; kingdom Bacillati; phylum Bacillota; class Bacilli; order Caryophanales; family Paenibacillaceae; genus Paenibacillus; species Paenibacillus sp. FSL R5-0527. The sequence continues at coordinate 257,728 of NZ_JBBOYI010000001.1, forward strand.
GGCGAAGCCAGCGGCGCCAGAGAGACGCCTTCGGTCGCCGCGGCCATGACGCCGCTGCCGAGCATGGCGCACAGCAGCGTACCGAACGTCACCTGATACATCGACAATCCTTCGGAGAGCTTCTTGGACAAGTGCGAGCCGATCGCATAACATAGGGTGGCCGCCAGCATGCAGGCGAAGCCGAGCCCGTCGACCGAAACGATCGAAGTAGGACTTACGCCGAGCAGGACGATGATTCCAATGAAGGCGATGCCCATCCCCAGCCACTGCCTCCGGCCCGCGACGGCGCGGAAGAACAACACCCCTACAGCCAGCGTCCACAGCGGCGTCGTGGCATTTAACACCGAGGCCATGCCGCTCGTCAGCCGCGTTTCGCTGAAGCCGATGAACGCCCAGGGAATCGCGGTATTCACCAGCGCCATGACGGCCATCGGCAGCCAGGGAATGCTGCGGAAGCCAAACGGCTTGCGCAGGATCAGCATCACCGCGGAGATCGTTGCCAGCCCGAAGGCCGACCGCAAGAAGGCGATCGCCCATGGGCCGTAGTCCGGCAGCAAAATTTTGATGAAGAAAAAGGAACCTCCCCAAATCAAGCTTAATAGAATCAATGCAAAATAAAGCGGACGCGCCACTCCTAATCCCTTCTTTCTTTCAGCGTTTGCGCTAAAGTATTTTTATCTATAGTAAGATGAGCTACATGTTCTAACGGTTGCCACAACCGCTATTTGTGCCAAAAACGCTGATTTAAAATTGTAACGGTTGCCATGGCGCTTATTTTACTTAAACCCGACTACTTTTGCTTAGATTCAGGCAAATAACGGCGATGGCAACCGTTAGAATTTAGAAAAGGTCCATTTTCGTAAAATAGCAGCTGCTGCAACCGTTAGATTTCCGGCGGGCGATAGAATCGGCTCGGAAACTTGAGTTTTGGCGGGAAATCCGGAAAACATCAGGGCTGCAAGTTGTCTTGTGCAAGAGTTAACGCAAACGTTAGTGCTCAGGCGGAAACTAAGGACCAGAAATGGCGTTAATTCGGCGAGATCACCCACTTCAAGAGAAATAGAGGGAAATTATGTCGTTATTTTCTCGAACTGCAGGGAAATGGCGCTTTTTGCCCCGTTTATTGGAAAATAAGAACGTAAAAGTCCCCTAATGGCCATGGACATGCTCACCTCCGGAAAATAAGGACATAAAAGTCACTTATTTAGAGGGGCTCGGGCAGACTGAGTTTTCTTACCGCGGTGTACCGATACCGATTGTAGCACGGCTTCGCTTCGACTGTGATCGAAATGTCGATGTTCCATGAAATGGAGGAGGATGCTCATGAAAGTAGGGTCCGCACGAACGGCAGCCGCCCAGTGGGTGACGGAGCACGCCGCCCGGGAGGCCGATTTCCTGGGAGCCTATTTTAGCGGTTCAACGGTTGGTCTGCCGGATGACGCGCCAATGTCCCCAAGTTCCGACATCGATGTTATCGTTGTGACCGCTCAAACCGAACCACCGCTCAAGCCGGGAAAATTTCTCTTCGAGAAAGCGCTCCTTGAGGTAACATACCTGCCCTGGAGCCAACTGGCCTCCGCCGAGAACGTCTTGACGGATTATCATCTCGCCGGAAGCTTCCGGACGGATACGATCATCGCTGATCCGACGGGACGATTGCGTAAGCTGCAGACGGAAGTGGCCCCCCGTTTCGCCGAACGGCCATGGGTGCGCCGCCGCTGCGAAAACGCCCGAGAACGTATAGAACGTGGGCTTCGCGGCATCGATCCTTCCGCGCCGTGGCACGATCAGGTGACGGCGTGGCTGTTTCCGACCGGGATCATGACCCATGTCCTGCTTACGTCCGCGCTGCGCAACCCTACCGTACGGCTGCGTTACCTCGCCGCCCGGCAGGTACTGGCTGACTACGAGCTCAGCGCCAGGTACCCCGAGCTGCTGCGGCTGCTCGGCTGCACTCAACTCGGGCCGCAGCAGGCGGAATCCCATCTGGACGCGCTGGCCCGGACTTTTGACGCAGCCGCGGAGCACGCCCGTACGCCGTTCTTCTTCAGCAGCGACATCACCGCCGCGGCGCGCCCGGCCGCAATCGACGGCAGCCGCGAGCTGATCCGGGGCGGCCGCCATCAGGAGGCGGTGTTCTGGATCGTCGCTACCTTTGCCCGCTGCCTCAAAATTTTGGCCGCCGACGCTCCGGCCCTGCACAAAAAATCGCTCCCCGGTTTCAACGGAATGCTTGCCGACCTCGGCATATATAGCTCCGCCGACCTTCTCGCCCGCGCCGGGGAGGGGCTGCGCTATCTGCCCCGGCTAATGCAGGCGGCGGAAGCGATCATGGACGCCAACCCCGAGATTACGACCGGACAAGGATGATCCAGTCTTGCGCCGCATGCTGCCGTCAAAAGCCCCCAATCACGGCTTCGGGCGAAATTGGGGGCCTGATTTTTTATGAAATTACGCGCTTAGTCGATACGCAGCTCGCCGTCGTAGGAAGTGATGATTTTGTACAAATCCGGCCGGCGGTCGCGGAAAATTCCCCACTCGATGCGCTGCGTCTCCAACTGATCAAGGTCGAACTCCGCCACCAGCACGGTCTCCTCGGTGCGGTTCGCTTCGGCGATTTTGTTGCCCTGAGGCCCGGCGATAAAGGACGAGCCGTAAAACGTGATGCTGGAATCTTCGTCCGTTTCCTCGCCGACGCGGTTGGAAGCGACGACCGGCACCAGGTTCGCGGCGGCATGCCCGAGCATGCACATCTGCCAGTGATCCTTGGAGTCGATTGAGCCGTCCTGCGGCTCGGAGCCGATCGCGGTCGGGTAGAACAACAGCTCGGCCCCCATCAGCGCCATGCAGCGGGCGGCTTCCGGGTACCATTGATCCCAGCACACGCCGACGCCGATTTTGGCGTAACGCGTGTTCCACACTTTAAAGCCGGTATCGCCCGGGTTAAAATAAAACTTCTCCTCATACCCCGGCCCATCCGGGATATGGCTTTTCCGGTAGCGTCCGAGCACCTCGCCGTCGGCGTCGATCACGGCCAGCGAGTTGTAGCGGGCGTTGTTCTTTTTTTCGTAGAAGCTGATCGGAAGCACCACTTTCAGCTCCTTGGCCACCTGGCGAAAATGCCGGATCGCCGCGTTCTCTTCCAGCTCGGTGGCATAGACGTAGTAGTCCGATTTTTCTTTTTGGCAAAAATAAGGCGTCTCGAACAGCTCCTGCAGCAAAATAATCTGCGCTCCCTGCCGGGCGGCCTCGCGGACCAGCTTATCCGCCTTGGCGATGTTTTCTTCTTTATTCGTGGAGCAGCTCATTTGCGTGGCCGCCACCTTCACATTTCTCATCTGGGGTCCCCCTTTATCATTGATTTTAAGCGCGTACCCGGCCCGCCGGCATTTGCTGGGTCGTGCAGTGCACATTGCCGCCCTCGCGGATGATCGCCATACCGTCCACCGTGCGGATTTTGCGGTCCGGAAACGCCTCGCTTAAGATTCGCTCCGCCTGCCGGTCGGTTCCCGCCGCGGCGCCGCCAAACACCGGCAAAATGATGCCGCCGTTGACGAAATAAAAATTCAAATAACTTAGCGTCAAGCGGCTGTCTTCATACATGGTGCGCGGCGGCTGTGGAATTTGGATGATCTCCGGCTTGCGCCCCTTAGCATCCACCGCGGCGTTCAGGATCGCCAGGTTTTCCTGGGTAATCTCATAATTTTCATCTTCCGGGTCCGTGCACACCTGCAAAATCACCTTGCCCGGCGCGGCAAAGCAAGCCACGTTGTCGACATGGCCATCCGTCTCGTCGCCGCTTAAGCCCCGCTTCAGCCAAATGATTTGATCGACGTTGGCGAAATTTTTCACCGCCGTTTCGATCTCTTCCCGGCTCATCTGGGGGTTCCGGTTCGCGTTCAGCAGGCACTCCTCCGTCGTCAGCAGCGTGCCTTCGCCGTCCGTATGGATGGAGCCGCCTTCCAGCACGAGCGGCGCGTCAAACCGCTTCACGCCCAGCGCTTCGAGAATTTGCGGCGCGACCGCGTCGTCCAAATCCCATGGCGCATATTTGCCGCCCCAGGCGTTAAACCGCCAGTTGACCCCGGCCAACTCGCCTTCGCCGTTCACGAGGAAAGTCGGGCCGTTGTCGCGAAGCCACGCGTCATTGTGCGCGATCGGCAGGCATTCGATCGGGTGGCGGTGTTTGCCGCCGCTGAAGATTTTCTGCACCTTCTGCAAATCGTCCGGATTGACGACCACCGTCACCGGTTCGAATTCGGCGATCGCCGCGATGAATTCGGCATAACCCCGGCAGACCGCGTCGTGCTGCCCGGGATAACACATCGATGCCTGCACCGGCCAGGAAATAAACGTGCGCTCGTGCGGCGCCCATTCGGCCGGCATTTTATAGTTCAAGTCTCTAGGATACATCGTTTCCCTCACACCCTGTATTTAAAATCATTAGATCATGAATTCCTGGTTCACCATGATATCATATAACAAAACATACCCGCCCACAATGGAAGTGTTGACCGCCTGCGGGACAGGCCGGAGCGAAAAAATCGCTGCCCGATTTTCGGCGGCGGGGCGGGCTGGTGAGCGGTATAATTTATCTAACCAATTTCAAGGGAGGCCGCGCATGATCCCCACGGAACGCAAAGAGGAATTTTATAAAGCTTTGTTGGAAAAAAACACGGAATACGAAGGTTTGTTCTACGTCGGTGTGAAAACGACCGGCGTCTTCTGCCGGCCCACTTGCCCGGCCCGGAAACCGAAGCTGGAAAATTGCGAATTTTTCGAGACCGCCAAAGAAGCGCTGCTCGCTTCTTTTCGGCCATGTCAGCGCTGCCGTCCGCTGTCTCCCCCGGGCGAGGCGTCCGATCTCGTCCGGAGGCTGGTGGAAGCGGTGGAGCTGCATCCCGAGAAGCGCTGGAGGGACGAGGATTTCCGGCAGCTTTCCGTCGATGCGTCGACGGCGCGCCGCCAATTCAAGAAGCGCTTCGGCATGACCTTCGTCGAATATGCCCGGGCCCGCCGCATGGGCCTGGCGATGAAGCATATTCGCTCCGGCCAGCCCGTGATCGATGCCCAGCTTTCCATAGGCTACGAATCGAGCAGCGGGTTCCGCGACGCGTTTTCCCGGATTATGGGCGCGCCGCCGACCCGGCTGGATGAGGGCCGGATTTTACGGGCGGCCTGGCTCGATACGCCGCTGGGGCCGATGATCGCCATCGCCGACGAAGCGGCCTTGTATCTGCTGGAGTTCGTCGATCGCCGCGGGCTGGAGCGCGAGGTGGAGCGGCTTCGCCAGCGGACGAAAGCGGCGGTCATCCCCGGCGTCACCGCGCCGGTCCGCTCGATTGAGAAAGAGCTGGCGCTTTATTTTGACGGCGGGTTAAGCGAATTCAAGACCCCGTTGTTTTTGCTGGGGTCGCCTTTTCAGCGGCAGGTGTGGGCGCAGCTGCAGCAAATCCCGCCCGGAGAAACCCGCTCGTACGCCGAGCTGGCCGCTGCCGTGGGGAATCCGGCGGGTTACCGCGCCGTGGCCCAGGCCAACGGAGCCAATCAGCTCGCCATCGTCATCCCCTGCCACCGCGTCATCAACTCGAATGGCGAACTGGGCGGCTACGGCGGCGGCCTGTCGCGCAAAAGCTGGCTGCTGAACCATGAGAAACGCGGCGGGGACGGTGTGCGGACGGCCGCGAGTTATATGAGTTGAGTCGGTTGAGCGGATTAAGTAAATAGAGTTAGTGGCGCAAATGGGGGGATGAGTTTGGGAGTTGGGCAAGTGGAGCGAGTTAAGCGAGGCGAGTTAAGCGAATTAAGCTAGTTGTAGATGCGCTGCCCGTCTCGGAGAAAATATAAGGGCATAAAATGGCGTTATTCCAGCAATATTCGTCCATTGAGAGAAATAGAGGCATTTTATGTCGCTATTTTCTCGAATTACCAGGAAATGCCCGGGTTCTGGCCCATTCATAAGAAAATAAGGACAAAAAATTCCGCTAATGGGGATGAACATGCCAGGCTCCGGATAATAAGCACATAAAGTTCCGCTATATTTTGAAGGCCTGGATTTAGACGCTGACTACGTCAAGACGCCGATCGCCAGCTCCAGGCCCAAAACGATTTGATCCAGCGCCATGCTTGGGGCCCCGGGATGCCGCACCGCCTGTTCCGGCAGATAAGGAACATGGATGAAGCCGCCCCGGATCGGCCGGCCGCTGACGGCAATATGGTGCATCAGCCCGTAAAACAAATGATTGCACACGAAAGTGCCGGCCGTATTGGACACCGAAGCCGGAATACCACGGGCCCGGAGTTGGTCCGTCATAGCCTTGACGGGCAGCGTGGACCAATAGGCAGTCGGCCCTTCCGCCACGATCGGCCAATCGAGCGGCTGGTTCCCGTCGTTGTCGGGAATCGCGGCATCATCCATGTTAATGGCGATCCGCTCAAACGTGATTTCGGCACGGCCCCCGCCCTGGCCTAAACCAATAACGATGTCGGGCCCCATCTCCTCCATCGCCGCGATCAACGTGTCCGTTGATTTGCCAAATACCGTCGGCAGCTCAAGCCCTACAATCACATGCTGGCCGAGAGTCCGGCCCTTCAGCCGGTTCATCGCCTCCACGGCCGGATTGATTCGCTCTCCGCCAAAAGGCTCGAAACCGGTTAACAAAATTTTTTTCATCAAATTCCCTTCTCACCCTTGAATAAAAAACACCATCTACGCTATACTGTGAAAAATATATCGGAATCATGCCTATGAAGAGCATCCAACTCGGAGGCGTTTTCGTCAAGGGGAAGCCGGCAAAAGACGGCTCCTTCCCCCTAAGTTAACCGGATCCGCCCGTTACCGCGGAAGCAAGTGGATTGAACGGCATCACACCGTTCGGTCAATTTGGGTGGCACCGCGAGAATACAAGCGCTCCTCGTCCCAATCGGACGAGAGCGCTTTTTGTATTTTTATAACCAAAGGAGCGGATAGCCATGTTAGACATCAAGTGGATTCGGGAGCATCAGGAACAGGTTCAATTAATCGCGGAGCAAAAAGGGATTGATCTTGCGATCCCCGAGTTGCTCCGCCGGGATGATCAGCGCCGGGCGCTGCTGCTGGAGGTCGAGCGTTTGCGGCAGGAACGGAACCGGTTGACCCAGCGTATTCAAGGGTTTGTTCGTGAGCGCGCGGTGGAGGAGGCCGAATCGTGCAAAGGGGAGGTCAAAACGCTAAACCGCCGGCTCACCGGTCTGGAGCATGAACTCCAGGAAGCGGAGCGGGAATATCGGGACCTCATGCTGCTCGTGCCTAACCGGATTTCGCCGGACACGCCCATAGGCAGGTCGGACCGGGACAATGTGGAAGTAAGGCGAGCCGGCGAGCCCCCGGCGTTTGGCTTTGAACCGCGGGACCACGTGGCGCTCGGCGAGCTGCATCGTCTCATCGACATTCCCCGCGGCGTCAAAACGGCCGGAAGCCGCAATTACTACCTCACCGGCATTGGCGTTTTGCTCCACCGGGCGGTGCAGCAGTTGGCCGTCGACCTGCTGGTTGCCAAAGGGTTTGCACTGTTCGAGGTCCCGTTAATGGTTCGGCCCGCGGCGATGCTAAACACCGGTTTTTTCCCGCTTGGCCAGGATCAGACCTACCGGATCGCCGAGGAGGACCGCTGTCTTGTCGGTACGTCGGAAGTGCCGCTTGTCTCGTATTTCGAGGATCAAATCGTTGATGTCGCCCGCCCGCTCAAGCTGGCCGCGGCATCGCTTTGCTTCCGGAACGAGGTGGGCTCGGCCGGCAAAGACGTGCACGGGTTGTACCGGGTCCGCCAGTTTGCGAAGGTGGAGCAAGTCATCCTCTGCCAAAACGACCCAGAGGTCTCGGAACAGCTTTTTCAGGAAATTACGGAAAACGCCGAGGAGCTCCTGCGGTTGCTGGAACTCCCTTACCGGGTAATGGCTGTTTGCAGCGGCGACATGTCGCAAAAAACGTACAAACAATACGATATCGAAACGTGGATGCCGAGCCGGGCGGCGTACGGGGAAACCCATTCGTCGTCGCAGCTGCTCGATTTTCAGGCCCGCCGGTCGAACATCCGGTTCAAGGATCACAGCGGCAAACTGCAGTACTGCTACACATTGAACAACACAGCGGTGGCCTCGCCCCGCATTCTGATCCCGCTGCTGGAAAACCACCAGGAAGAAGACGGAAGCATCCGGATTCCGCAGGCGCTGCGCAAGTACATGAACGGATTGGAAAGGATCGCACCACCATATAGGTAATATTTACTATAAAACTAATCCGCACCGGCACCGTTTAAATATATAAGACTATCCAGAAATAGGTGATCTTATGACGAAACGAAAACGCACGATAACGTGTATGCTGGCGGCCTCTCTGGTATTGTCCGCCTCGGCGGAGGCGGCCGCCGCCGGTACAGCGCAGCAGGGGCAAGCCGGTGCGGACAGCCGCATTGCCATAGAACTGGACGGGAAGCCGCTTGTGCCTGAAGTCCCGCCGGTCTTGGTCAACGGAACCGTGCTCGTCCCCATCCGCGACGTTTTTGAACCTTTAGGCGCAAAGCCGGCATGGAACGGGGAGAACAAAACAGTAACGGCGGCCAAAGACGGCACGACCCTTGTTTACCGGATCGGCGAGCGGGAAGCGCAGCTGAACGGTCAAACGCTGGCGCTCGCGGTTCCCGGACAAATCGCGGACGGTCGCACGCTGGTTCCGCTCCGCTTCGTGAGCGAAGCGCTGGGCAGCGAGGTGGAATGGGACGGAGCCGGACGGACAGTGCGGATCGCTTCGGCTTTCGATTACGATACGACGATTAAGCAGAGTGTTTACCTTCGCAGCAAGCCTGACGCGGAAGGCAACGCCGTTAAACTGCTGCCCGCCGGCAGCAAGATTCACGTAGCCCGTGAGGTCGGCGCCTTCTGGCTGGAAGCGCGCACTCCGGACGCACTTAGCGGATATGTGTCCGCCAAGCCGAAATACACCGATTACACCAGCGACGCGTTAGCGGAAAAACAAGCGGACAAGCTGATCGCTTACGGCAAAACCTTCGAGGGAACGCCTTACGAATTCGGAGCTTCGCCGGATCAAACGAATACGTTCGATTGCTCTTCTTTTGTCAAACACGTATTTGAGAGCGTGCTGTCGATTGAGTTGCCGCGCGTCTCTTATGACCAAGCCAAAGAAGGCAAAGAGGTCGGCGAAAACGAACTGCGCAAGGGCGATTTGCTCTTTTTTAGCTCACGCGGGCTGGACATCGGCCATGTCGGCATTTACGCCGGGAACAATAAAATCCTCCACACCTATTCCAATGAGAAGGGCGTACATATCGGGGAGTTTGACGGCCAATGGAGAAAACGGTTCGTAACCGCGCGCCGGGTGTTTTAGAGAGGCGGCGCCGGGCTGGCGAATCCTGAGACGCAAAAGACCCGTGGAAGTGTTTTTCAAGCCTCCTCCGCGGGTCTTTTTTAGATTATTTATTTGGGCCAACATCAAGCCAAATTGGATCAAGGCCTGCAGCCGGGTTTGCCTGTTTTTCACGGGAAGAAGGGTGCCCCGATGGGATCAACTGCAAAAGTGCATTCTATTTCCCGCAAATCACCATTTTAGAGCGATTGAAATGCAAAAGTGCATCTCTTTTTAGGGCTATCCGATAAAAAAGTAACTTATGACCGGAAATGAACTGCACTTTTGCATCTGAACCACCTGTTTCGGGGAATTTTGCGAAAACCGCCTGCACTTTTGCATTTCGCCACCCTTCCCCCGCTTCCTCAGCGGAGCTGAGCAATTTCATAATCACGGGAAAAACTATCGCTAAACGAGGTCTGTCTTCCTTGAGCGCCTCGATGACCGAATCGCATGCCAGCACTACAATTTCACCTGCAAACGTAACGAATTTACCAAAATCTGCCGAAATACATGATATAGAGAAAATTTTGCCGCAAGGAGGTGAATCCGTGCGCCGCAGGGCGAAAGTCCGGTCCTCGCCGCGCGCACGGAGAGCGATGTGGAAATGGCTGAAATCGTCAAAAACGTCTCCCGTTCCCCCCGAATCAATCGGCAAGCCTGAAGCAACGGGCATAACCGCCGAAACCTCTAAGGCCGGTGAGGCTAGCGAGGCTGGCGAGTTCGGCGGCGCCGCGAAGCAACAGGTCATTGTCATCACGGGAACAAGCGGCTCCGGGCGCAAAGAAATTGCCATGCGGTTGAGCTCCGAGCTGGGTATTCCTTATGTGCTCCCTTATACGACACGCGCGCCTCGACCGGGTGAACGGGACGGAGAGCATTATCATTTCATCTCCGACGCCGAATTCCGGGCGCTTCAGGACAAGGACGAGCTGTGCGAGGCCGTTCGCCTCGAACGGGGCGGCTACGGCATCGCAAAGCTTGAGCTGGAGCAGGCGCTGCAGCAGCGCCAGGCCGCAATCGTCGTCGTAAACCACGAAGGCGTCCGGACATTCCGGAAGTTATACGGCGATGACGCTATCCGGATTTTTCTGTATGTCACCAAGGAAGATATCCGGCTTCGCCTGGAGCGGGAAGGAACTCCTCCCGAGGTGCTCGAAGAGTATTTGCGGAATTACTCCGACCAGGTGATTTACAAGCGGGAAAGCGATTTTTTGCTGCAAAATATCGAAACGGCCGCGACGCTTGAAAAAATCAAATTGTTTCTGCAGGAGCGAATATAGGAACTAAGCAGGCGGAGGCTGTTAATCCTCTACCTCCAGCGAGAAAGCTTCTTTCAACCCGGCTTTGCCTTGCGGCGTAATTTTGACCGCTCTCGTATTCGGCAGACGCTGCACCCAATTCAGCTCCAGCAGCCTATCCAGCAGGGCGTGGCCCAGCGCTCCGGCCAAATGATGACGCCGTTCGCTCCAATCCAGGCATTTGTGGGAAAATGAGCGGCGTTTTCTTTTTACCCGGTTCAGATCGATTTGAAAATTTTCAAAAAAAGCTTCCCCATTTTTCGTTACTTCAAATCCGTTCTCGCCTTCCAGCAATATCCCCTCCCGGACCAGGCTTTGGGTTAAGCTCACCCCCAGGCTTCCGGCCAAATGATCGTAACAGGTGCGTGCCTTGCGCAGCGCTTGTTCTTCCGCCGATTGCCTAAGCGATTTAATCTTCACCGGCGGCGCGATGGACAATAGCGATTCCATCACCTGCGCGACCTCCGGATTCCGGATGCCGTAATACCGGTGCCTGCCCTGTTTTTCGACGGCAATCAGCCCGGCATCAACCATTTTGGCCAAATGAAAACTTGCCGTTTGCGGCTGGATGCCCGCCATCCGGGCCAACTCCCCGGCCGCGTGGAATCTTCCGTCCATCAGGGCGTTAAGTATGGCCGAACGGGAGGCGTCGCTGACCATCGAGGCGATAAGCGCCACATTGGTGTTTACGATTGCCATATAAGTTGCTTCCTCCTTGTCGTGGATTTTCGTATGACGGCTTTATTTTGCTATGCAATCCATACTTCGATCATAGTGGAAATGTCCTTATTATACAATTGGGAAAGCAGTTCGGAGAAAGTTACTAAAGGAGGAGCTAAGATGGAGCATTACACGGACAATACGGAAGCAGGGCCAACTGAAACCAAGGTGATCCGGCCTAAAATTTTATATTACGGAACCCCGGTGATTTTGCTGAATACGTTAAACGAGGACGGCACCGTCAATATCAGTCCGATCTCTTCCTCGTGGGCGCTCGGAGATATCATCGTGCTGGGCATCGGGCTGACCGGAAAAGCGGCGGAAAATTTGGACAGGCACCGCGAATGTGTCATCAATCTTCCCAGCCCGTCCATGTGGGAGAACGTGGAGCGCTTGGCCCCGACAACCGGCAAGAATCCGGTGCCGGAAGCCAAGCTGGATATGGGCTTTAACTTCGAAAAAGACAAGTTTGCGGCCAGCGGCTTAACGCCGGCGGTATCGCATCAAGTAAAACCCGCGCGCATTCGCGAATGTCCCTTGCAGATCGAAGCCGAGGTGTTGTCCCTGCGCGTCCCGGAACATTCTCCGGATTTCGCCATCGTCGAAACCCGGGCAGTGAGGGTTCACGCCCACCGCGGCATCCTCCTGGACGAAAACCGCATCGCCCCGAGCAAATGGAGCCCGCTCATCTACAATTTCCGCCACTATTTCGGCTTGGGGGAGCGGCTGGGGAAGACGTTCCGGGCGGAGAGCTGAGAAGATTAAGGGGATTCGGAATCCATCATCCCGAGATCCCCGGTTCAGAATCGCCCAACGCTTCTCTATTCAACAAAATAAGCCCCTAACCAGGAAGTAATGCATTGAAGACCGAAGCCATCATTTAAAAATCAAGCTGCCGGCCTTTTCCCTTATCTTGATAGTCCGATATCTCTTCCTTTCCGTTATTTCTCTATTATCCAACAATTCCCCTGCTTCCAAAGAACTATTTCGTGTATAAAAAAGCGCGAGCATAGAGGATAAGGACACATTCCCCTATTACTCGCGCTTTTTGGCTTTAACTTACTCCACTTCCCCGCCTTCCGCTTCCCAGCGGGCGATTTCCTCGCGGACGCGAGGCGCCACCTCGGTGCCGAGCAGCTCGATCGATCTCATGACGTCCTCGTGAGGCATCGTGCCGAGCGGACAATGCAGCATAAACCGGGTGATGCCTACGTTTTTGCGCAGGTGGATGATTTTGGCCGCGACCGTCTCCGGATCGCCGACGTACAGTGCGCCTTCCAGGCTGCGGGCCGCATCGTAGGTGGCGCGGCTGTAGTAGCCCCAGCCCCGCTCCCGGCCGATGATGTTCATGCCGGCCTGGGTCGGCGGGAAAAACTTCTCGACCGCCTCGTCCAGCTTATCCCCGACAAACCCGTGCGAATGCGAAGCCACCGTCAGCTTGGAAACGTCGTGTCCGGCCTCGGCCGCCGCACGCTTATACAGCTTCACCAGCGGCGCAAACTGGACGGGACGGCCGCCGATGATCGCCAGCACCAGCGGCAATCCAAGCAGCCCGGCGCGAACGACGGACTCGGTATTGCCGCCGCTGCCGATCCATACGGGGAGCGGATTCTGCACCGGACGAGGGTAGACGCCCAGGTTTTGAATCGCCGGGCGGTGTTTGCCCTGCCAGGTTACTTTTTCCGACTCCCGCAGCTTGAGCAGCAGGTCCAGCTTCTCATCAAACAGTTCGTCGTAATCGTTCAAATCATATCCGAACAGCGGAAAGGACTCGATAAAAGAACCGCGCCCCGCCATAATCTCCGCACGTCCGTTCGAGATGCCGTCAAGCGTGGCGAAATCCTGAAACACCCGGACCGGATCGTCCGACGACAATACGGTCACCGCGCTGGTGAGGCGAATCCGTTTCGTCTGCGGCGCGGCTGCTGCCAGGACAAGGGTTGGCGAAGACGCTGCATAATCCTTCCGGTGATGCTCGCCGACGCCAAAAACGTCAAGCCCCACCCGGTCGGCCAGAATAATCTCTTCCACTACCTCGCGCAGCCGCTGCGCATGACTGATGACTTCACCGGTAACAACGTCCGGCGTGGTTTCCACAAACGTGCTGATTCCTATTTCCATGATCGGTCCCCCGCTTCATTATATTAACTATATTTTTGTATTCTACTATATTTTTCTCATTAAAGCAAAAGAAAAGCGCTTGTATATGAACTGTACGCTTCTGCATACCCATATTCGAAATTCTTCATTTAGAAAGGGTCCTTTTTCATAAAATAGCAGCCGCTACAACCGTTAGATCTTCGGGTAGGTTTACGGGAAATCTTAAGCAAAAGTTAATGCAGCGCTAGGGGCGTTTCCTGGTTATTCCCTATCTTAACGGACACAACTGACCTTATTTTGCTCTAAACGAGGCAATTTTTACGAATCTGCAGGAAATTACACCTCCTGTGACCGCTACAATTTAGGACCCGCTTTTTCGGGCGAACAGAGTCTTTAGGGTCCGTTACGGACTAACCCGATTCCTAGAGTACCGGACTTACGTCTTTTGTCATTTCATGCAAATGCACAAATGATGTATACTTTTTTGCCAAAGGGTAAAATGATGGCAGGCGGATTCTTTTTCCGAAGGAGGACCCCGAAATGTTTCAGCTTTCCGAGAAGCAGGCCCAGGAAATCGTAGATAAAATGATGATGGATATTCCCTATAACATTAATATTATGAATGACCAGGGGATTATCGTCGGCAGCGGCAAAAAAGAAAGGGTAGGCACCGTTCACCAGGGGGCCGTCAAAGCGTTGGCCACGGGACAAATGGTGGAGGTATGGGAGGACAAGCGTTTTGAGAAAAAAGGCACCAACGAACCGATCGTCATCGACGGCCGGCGCGTCGGCGTCATTGGCATCAGCGGCAATCCGGACGAGGTCCGGCCTTTTTGCAATATCGTAAGGACGACCGTAGCGCTGCTGATCGAGCAGAAAACCGCTTTGGAAAATCTGGCGCATGAAGCCACCCGCAAAAAGGCGTTCCTGGAAATGCTGCTTGCCGCGCAAGGACCGTACACCCAGAAGCTGAAAAAAGAAGCCGCCGCCTACAAGCTGGACCTGCTGCTAAAAACCGCGGCGCTTTATCTGAAGCATCTCCAATGGGACGAAGAGGCGTCTAAGCTCCTGCGGCCTTATCCTTCTTTTCTCCTGGAAGAAGACACTTGCCTCATCCTCGTGCAGCACGAATCGGACACAGAGCCGCTGATTCGCCAGCTGCTGAAAAGACAACCTGATGTATTGATCTCCGTCAGCCGGTTTGAGAACAGTATCGCGGAGAGCTGCCGGCAGGCGAAGTCGGCCATGGGCGTATTGCTGGCTTTGAAGCTGCCGGTGCGGACGATCTATTATGAGCAGGTTCCGTTTCTGGTCAACCTGAGCCAAGTAAAACTGTCCGCCGACCTGCATGCCGTCGGCAAGCTAGAGGATTCCGCAGAATTGCTGGAGACGCTGCGCAGCTTCATCAACAACAACTGCAGCGTTTCCCTGACGGCGGCCGAACTAAATATCCACCGCAACACACTCCAGTATCGCCTGAAACGGATCGAAACCGTGACCGGCAAAGATCCGCGGAATGTGCTGCAATTGTTTGAGCTTATTCACGGCTTGCTGTCGCTGTACAGCTAAAGGGCAAGGAAAAGAGAAAGGGCGCATACGACGCAACCTTTCTCCCTCGGCTTTCCATGTTGTACAAGGGCGGACTCCATTCGCCCGCCCACGTCGGCTCTCGCTAAGCTTCAGCACTCAGGATACTTGCTCAGCCTTAGCATTGGACTACTCGCTCAGCTCAGCACTCTGGATCACTCGCTCAACTTCAACACTCTGGCGATGTTTTCGCAGGTGCGCTCCACGTTTTGCGGCCCTTCGGCCAGCAGCTTCTCCAAATCGCCCGCGCCCGGAACGATGCCAAACACCGCGTCGATGCCCTCCTCGTACAGCGCTTCGATCCCTTCGCCGATGTAACCGGCGACGGCGATGACTTTTTTGCCTGCTTCTTTGGCCGCTTTGGCTACCCCGTAAGGGGTTTTGCCGAATTTCGTCTGGAAGTCGATGCCGCCCTCGCCGGTAAACACCACATCCGCCGCCGCCACTTTCTGTTTCAGGCCGGTATATTCGATAACGATCTCGATGCCCTTCCGCAGCACGGCCTGCGTAAAAATCAGCAGCCCCGCTCCCAGCCCGCCGGCCGCCCCGGCGCCGGGGATATCGCGCACGTCCTTGCCGAGCTGCCGCTTCGCAATGTCCGCATAATGAGCCAGGCCGGCGTCGAGCTGCCGCACCATCTCCGGCGTGGCGCCTTTTTGCGGGCCAAACACATGGGACGCGCCATGCTCGCCGCACAGCGGATTCGTCACATCGCAGGCGACAATCAGATTCACCTGCCGCAGCCTTGGATCAAGCGCGGAAATATCGATTCGCTCCAGCCGCTTTAGCGCTCCGCCGCCGCGGGGCAGCTCCCGGCCGTCCGCATCCAGGAACCGGGCGCCCAGCGCCTCGGCCATGCCCGCCCCGCCGTCATTGGTGGCGCTGCCGCCGATGCCGATGATAATCCGCTTGATGCCTTTTTCAAGGCATTCGCGGATCAGTTCGCCGGTACCGTAAGTGGTCGTGATGAGCGGATTTTTCGTTTCCTTGCTCACATGGTGAATCCCGCTGGCCGAGGCCATTTCGATCGCGGCGGTCTCTCCGTCGCCCAGAATGCCGTACTGTGCCGTCACCGGCTCCCCGAGCGGCCCGGTTACCACCTTCGTATAGATCCGCCCTCCGGAAGCGTCCACCAGGGACTGCACCGTGCCTTCACCGCCGTCCGCCATCGGAACGTGGATAAAGTCGGCCTGCGGGTAAACTTTGCGCAGCCCCTTTTCCATCGCAGCGCACACTTCCTTGGCCGTCATGCTCTCTTTGAACGAGTCCGGCGCCAGCACAAATGTTTTCGCTTTCATTTTCTCACCCCGTCTATAATTGTAAAAGCAAACTTTCGCTATCCTCGTATGGTGTTAAAGTTTGACTTTAGAACAAAAATCCGTAAATCAACGTCGCCGCAATGGCCATCGTTCCGCCGACAATGGCTTCGTAAGGAATGAGGCCCATCCGCTGCTTGATCGTCATTTTCATCGCTCCCGCCGTAACGTGGAAATAGTTGCCCTGCGGCAGGGAGTCGATCACAGTGGCCCCGGTATGGACCATCACCGCCGCCGCCAGCGGAGCCGTGCCCATATTGAGGATGGCTTGTCCGAACGAACCCGTCGCCAAAATGACGCCCGTCGATGTGGATGCGGTAGCCGCGGCCATCAGGATACCGGAAATCGGCGCCAGGAAGGTACCCGAAATCCCCGAAGCTTCAATCAGGGACACCACCTGCGTCGACAGATCCGAAGCGGAGATCAGCCCGGCGATGCCGCCCGCGCCGATCAGGATCAACACGGTTGCCGTCATTTTATTCAAGCCGGAGGCGGTGTACTCCAAAATCTTCTTGCCCTGGCCCATAGCCAGCATCCCGATGATTCCGGCAATCGGCAAAATGTACATGGCGTCCACTTTAAACTTCGCCAGCGCCTCGATGCCCGACAGCGAACCGATCGGATTGATCATCAGCAGGACGACGGCGACCAAAGGCGCTACGATCGCTTTGCCCAGCGGGGGATATTTCGACGTGTCTACCGCCTCATCTACTGCTTCTGCATCGGTTACTTTGGCTCCTTTATTTTTCAGCAGCGTGGCGACGATGACCGTAACGATCAGGCCGCAAACCGCCGGAATCAGGCCGGCCAGCATGACTTGGCTCAAGTCCAGGTTGAAGCCGCGCGCAGCGGCAATTGCATTCGGGTTGGGGGAAATAATGTTCCCCGCTTTCCCGCCGCCGGATAACGCCAGAAGCAGGGCAATCTTGGAGATCCCCATCTTGTTCCCGACCGACAAGGCGATCGGCGCTACGATCAATACCGCAACGGGGATAAATACGCCCACCGCGGTAATGATCATGGTCGCGAGCGCCAGCGCCAGAATCGCTTTACTTCCGCCGAACTTCCTGACGATCGCCTGGGCAATCGTCTCGGCCGCCCCCGACTCCATCATCACGCCGGCCAGCACGCCGGCGGCGAGCACCCGGATGACCGTCCCCATCACGCTTTGCGTCCCGCTGACCAGCACGCCGACGGTCTCTTCCAGGTTGGCTCCGCCAATTAAAGCGCCTACAATCGCGCCCAAAAACAACGCATAAACCGGATTCAACTTTCTTAATATCAGAACGATGGCTATTGCCAGCCCCGCCAAAGCGCCAATCCAACTGATCGTTAATCCTTCCATCTGTCTTCCTCCTATGCATTTGTTGAACACGCTTTCAGTATAATCGGCCCCCGCCGGAAAAAATATTGATAAAGGGACGAAATGTATTGTGCAAATGCACTATGATAATTCGCACGGTAAATCCGCCAAAAGCCGCTTGAAAATCACACGCCCGCCCTGATGCAAACTTAAGCGACGAACACATAACAGCAAAAAATGCCGCTATTCCGGCGGTCCCCCCACTTTGAGAGAAATAGAGGAAATTTATGTCGTTATTTTCCCGACCCGCCGGGAAATGCCCCAAATCTGCTGCGTTTCTTGAAAAATAAGTACATAAAGTTCCGCTAATGGGGATAAATGTGCTCAAATCCGAAAAATAAAGCCATAAAGCTCCGCTATTTCGGGCCAGGCGTGGAGGATGAACAAAAAGGGACGCCAAGCTGGCGTCCCGTGGCCTGAATGAATCAGGCGCATTCCTTTCGGTTTATTGTGTCTAATTTCGTCTATTCGCTTACGGCCTTGGCGGCCGTCTCCAATGCTGCGATCACTTTATCGCACCAGGCGTCGAACTCCGGATCCTCCGTCTGATACTCAGGATGCGCCAAAATGTATTCCACCGTCCGTTTGATGCCCTGATCGGCCCGTGTTGTGGCTGTGAAACCGGGCACCAATCTTTTCAGCTTGGCATTGTCAAACACGACGGTGTTGGCCTTGTCGCCGAGCAGCCCGCCCCGCAAATCATAGGGACCGCTGGCCGCCAGAAATTCGGAAGCGACATGCACCGCGCGCAGCTTGACGCCAAGGGCATCGGCGATAATTTCATAAATTTGATTCCAGGTGACGCTTTCGTCCGAGGTAATGTGCACCGACTCGCCGATGGCGTGGATATTGCCCATCAGCCCGATAAACCCTTTGGCGAAATCGCTGTTGTGGGTCAGCGTCCACAGCGACGTGCCGTCCCCGTGAATGATCACCGGCTTGTTCTCCAGCATGCGTTTGGCCACCTGCCACGAGCCTTTGCTTCCGTGCACCCCCAGCGGAATGGACCGCTCGCCATAAGTATGGCTCGGTCTGACGATCGTCACCGGAAAGCCCTGCTCCCGGTACTGCTTCATCAAATACTCCTCGCAGGCGATTTTGTTCCTGGAGTAAGCCCAATAAGGATTTAATAACGGCGTTCCCTCCGTGATGCGGTAATCCGACAGCGGGGTCTGGTAAGCGGACGCCGAGCTGATAAATATATATTGTTTCGTCTTGCCGTTAAACAGACGATAGTCCCGTTCCGCCTGCGACGGTTCAAAAGCGATGAAATCGGCCACCACGTCAAAGGTTTGGTCCGCCAGCAGCCCCCTGACTTCGTCCTCATGATTGATATCCGCTTGAATGACTTTTACGCCGGCCGGCAAATCCCCATTCCGGCTTCCCCGGTTCAAAAGGTAAAGCTCGCAGCCCTGTTCCGCCAGCTGTCTCGTAATCGCCGAACTGATCGTCCCCGTTCCTCCGATAAACAGCGCTTTCAAAAAAATCCCTCCCCTATGGCTTTGCCTTGCTTTTTTTATGGTATCATTTAAAAGTATCGGTTGAAAGCGGGCAAATTTCGGTGATCCATCCGACTTCATTGACAGATAGCGCCGGTGATGTTATCTTCAACCCTATCGCTAATCTTGCGATTCGTTCAAGCTCTTCGTCCGAAGAGTTTTTTCCATTACATGAAAAGAATGTGATTCCTTTGAAACAGGTTCTGGCCCGTCTGCAAAAAGAGGGCGGCTTACTCGACAAATATTTATCCGGCGAATCGATGGATTACCGGCAGGTGATCGCCTTGTTTTTGCCGATTTTGGTGGATCAGGCCTTTATCGTAGGCCTTAATCTGGTGAATACCGCGATGATCAGCTCCTCGGGCGTCGCCGCGGTCAGCGCCGTCAACATGGTCGACTCACTGAACGTGTTCCTGATCAATGTTTTTGTCGCCGTGGCCACCGGGGGAACAGTGGTCGTAGCCCAATACAAAGGCAGCGGCAATGACCGCATGGTCTCCCGGGCCGCGGCGGGCACGGTCACCTCGGTGTCCCTGATGGCCCTGGCCATCGGCCTGCTCCTGATCGGGCTGCACAACCCCGTCATGAGCCTGCTGTTCGGCTCCGCCTCCCCGGATGTGCTGGACAGCGCCCGAGTCTATCTGATCGGCAGCAGCATTTCCTACATGGGCTTGGCGCTTGTGCAGGCGGTATGCGCGGGACTGCGGGGGATCGGGAAGACCCGGGCCTCGCTGGCCCTCTCCCTCATCATGAATTTACTGTACGTGCTGCTGAATGTGGTGTTCATCAGCGTACTCCACATGGGCGTGGTCGGGATGACCCTTTCCGTGAACATCGCCCGGTATGCGGGCGCTATTTGCGCGTTGTTTTATTTGTTCAAAATGGAGGAAACGCTGCGGCTGCACCTGCGCGACCTGTTCAAGCTGCCGTTGTCGATGCTGCGCAAAATCATGTTCATCGGGCTCCCGTTCGCCGCGGAGCAGATGTTTTTTAATGGCGGGAAGCTGCTCACCCAGGTGTTCATCGTCAGCCTGGGCACCTACGCGATCGCGACCAACGCCATCGGCGGTTCGCTGGCCATGGTGTTCCAAATCCCCGCGAGCGCCTTGTCGCTGACGATTGTCACCGTCGTCGGGCAATGCATCGGGAGCGGAAATATTGCCGACGCCCGGAAGTTCATCAAATCGTTCCTTTGGCTCGGCTCCGCTTCCCTAGCCGTGGTCGGACTTCTGCTGATGCCGTTCTTCCGGCCGCTCGTCGGCTTGTTCGATCCTCCCGCCGAAATCGTCGGCGATATATTTGCGGTCCTGCTGATCAGCACCATCGCCCAGGTTCCGCTGTGGGCGGTCAGCTTCATCCTCCCTTCCGCGCTGCGGGCGGCGGGAGACTCGCGGTTCACTTCGCTGACCTCGATGCTGACGATGTGGCTGTTCCGGGTCGTGCTGGGATACATTCTCGGCATTACGCTGGGCTTCGGCATTACCGGCGTCTGGCTGGCGATGTGCTCCGAATGGGGCGTGCGCGGCGCGGTTTTCCTGTGGCGGTTCCGCGGGAAGAAGTGGTATGCCCATAAAGTGATTTAAAGCGCGGCAAGTCCCTCTAAAAATGCCTGCGGAAAATGCCGATGATTAATCTATTCGACGCAAATTGGCGTCCTGCATCACATGGAAATTACCAGTTTAGGAGAGGTACCTTTGATCGACGCCACGCAAGAGCGCCGCTTGCAGCGCCTGCTGCAAAGCTGCGGACACAACTCGCATACGCACTTATACTACCTTGGCGATAAAAAATGGTTTTGGGATTCCGAGCACGAAGCTTGCATCGTCTACCGCAGCCTGGGGAACCGCAGAATCGCGTTGGGCGATCCCCTGGGCAAACCGGAAGCGATTCCGCGGGTGATCGGCCAGTTTATGCATCACTGCCGCGAGCACGGGTACATCCCGGCTTTTTATCAGGCCAAGTCCTCCTTTTTGCAGCTATACAAGCAGCACGGGCTCCAGTATGCCAAAATCGGGGAGGAGGCCCAGGTCGATCTGGCGAAGTTCCATTTGCATGGAAAAGCGTGGCTGAAGCTGCGCGGCCGGATCAATAAATTGAAACGGGCCGGCTTCACATTTGCGGTGCTGCACCCGCCTTTTGAGGACCGGTTCCTGGACCGGCTGCACAAGATTTCCGGGGAATGGCTCGGTGAGCGGAAAGAGAAAAGCTTCTCCGTGGGTTCGTTCTCCCGTGAGTATGTCAACCGGTTCCCCGTCGCCGTCTTGATCGGCCCGGATGGAGAATACGAAGCTTTTGCCACGCTTGGCGGCGATCCGCCCCCGTCCTCGCCGGATTCGCGGGATGCGGCCGCGCCCCGCCAGATCACCGTGGACCTGATGCGGTATACGAAGGCCTGTCCGCATGGCGCCATGGATGTGCTGTTTGCCTCCCTGTTTTTGTGGGCGCAAGAGCGGCGATACGATTTTTGCAGTCTGGGCATGGCTCCTTTGGCCAACGTAAACGACCTTCTTTTTGCCAAATGGGTTTATAAATACGGGAACAAGTTCTATAACTTCAAGGGGCTGTACGATTACAAGAACAAGTTTGCCCCCGCATGGAAGGATGTGTACTTGGTCTATCCTCCATCGGGCCTCCCGGTTACGCTCACCGTACTCATGCTGATGATCCATACTGCTCCCGGGAACAGGAAGCCGGCAAAAGACAAGATGCTTTCCAACTTCGTTTCTTAAATCGGGCTCCAATATGAAAGCAAGCCGCCGTTTGTTCTCCCATAAGAAAAACGTCTATCGACGTACTCTCAAGGAAGCCAGACCGCGTATAGCGGTAGTTTTCTTGCGATTATAGAAGTGCTCAGCCCCGCTGAAAACTTATAACTCAACTTTCGCAGCAAAAAATCGGCAGACAAGCCTTGATGTAGCTGGATAAAGCAGCAATCCATTGCCGGAGTTGACGCTGAATCAGAGATGGACAGCGTCTTCCCGGCTTTTTGGGCTGCTTCGGTGATCAAGTCGAGCAACTATGGAAGCGTCAACGATGTAGAGACGTCACGATCCGGCGGGGTCAGCGTATCTATCTTTTGCACCGTAGCCGTTCGAACAGTGTCACAAATCGACGCCAGGTGAGGGGGCTAAAGGGACTGTCTAAAGGGTTCGTGTCTTGGTGTTCCTGCCTGCTGCCTGCCTTTGCACGATTATTCCTTTCGTTCAGGGAGCGGGAGGGCTAGAGCAAAGGGTTCCAAAAAAAGAGAGAAGAAAAAACAGAAAAGATGAGGAAAAAATAAGGCGGTTCAGGTGAGATTTTCAGCTTGATAAGAGAACGCATGTTTGGTATAATGAAATAAATGGAACTTATGTTCGTGTATTCTTGATTCGGGGGCGAGTAAACATGGAGATCAATGCGGGAACGGAACTTCAACCATTCAGCAGCCGTTTTAACGGCGAGCAGGATTGTATGGAGGCGCTAATCGCGATGAAGTGGCCAAACGGCTTTGTCTGCCCGCGCTGCGCTCACACCCGGTGCAGCCGTCTGACCTCCCGGCATATCCCTTTGTTTGAGTGCGGAAAGTGCAAGCATCAAACATCGCCTTTGGTCGGCACGATTTTTGAAGGAACGCATCTCCCCCTGGTGAAGTGGTTTCATGCGCTGGAGTTGTTCCTGCTCTCTGGCGGCATCTCGGCGCTGCGGCTGAGCAAGGTGATCCGGGTCGCCTACAAGACCGCCTGGTCAATGTTGCACCGAATACGCCATGCCGTCGGGGAGTTTGATGCCCGGGAGCTGCTCTCCGGAGACGTGAAGGTGAACAGCGATCAGTATGGGCGTAATCCGTCCCGGTGTCAGCTTTCGCATCCGTACGCCTCGGCGGTCGTAGCCGGCTGCACGATCACGGAGTCGGGCGAGCCGGAGCAGGTCAAAATCCGCCTGGTGCCGTATAAGCGGGGAGGCGAAGAAAGGGCAAACCGTCACGATCTAACCGCGTTTATTGGCGGGCATGTGGATGTTCGTTCATCGGCGGTACAGTTGTTTCCTCAGGCCTTTCGGCTGTATGCTCCCTTGCGGAGAGTGGTGAGAGAGGCGTGGGAATCGCTGAAAAGTACGTATGGAGCCTTGGGACTGAAGCATCTGCAGGCGTATCTAAACGAATACACCGGATGCCGCCGGCTGCGCCTGTCCGGAGGACTGCCCGGAGCGGAAGAAACGATGCGGCAGAAGTTACTGCGCATGTGTGTGGCGATTCCGGCGATCCCTTACCGCCGGCTGATCGGGCGCCGACCGAATCAGCCCCTTGCGGCTGCGGCCTGATCGTGATGTTTGAACGGTGGGGGTTAACTTGATGCGGATCAACTTAATTGGGTAGGGGTTAGCATGAACAGTACGGGCGTTGCTGCAGACGGAAGAGTTCAGGCTACAGCAAAATCACGGTCTTTTCGTTTCCCTCGCATCTTGTCCTTGATCTCCTATCTTGATCCCCTGTCTTGATCTCTTATCCGGTCTATATTCACCTCCCCTAAATATGATATGATTCCTTCTCCTAAGCCCGTCTAAATTATCTCGAACCTATCTGCTTCTTCACCAAATATTTTCCGAGCTTGTCTTTCTCTTTAGCTACCTGATCAAACGGGATAATCGTGCAAAGTCTCCGGAAAGCGAGTGTTGATCTGCCGCCCCTCCCCCCCCCACTTCCCTATCCTCAAGCCTTCAACGCAGGGACTCAAGCTGATTTTTGCTCTGTGAAAGTCGAGTTATAAATAATCTTAAAAAAAGAGGTCGCCCCAAGTAGCTTAAGTCTACTTTTGGGGCGGCCCTTTTCGTTCGTTTATGCCATTAACGCAGCGTCTTCAAAGCGCCGCTCCAAGCGAGCACTTGGTCCAGCATGCCGTTCAGGTTGGTCAGGTGCAGATCAGCCGGTTTAAATACGCTGTAGTTTTCGAAATCGGTGAACAGCGACAGCGTAACATGTACGCGAACGTCGGC
The DNA here is from genome assembly GCF_038008055.1 of Paenibacillus sp. FSL R5-0527. Taxonomy (NCBI): domain Bacteria; kingdom Bacillati; phylum Bacillota; class Bacilli; order Caryophanales; family Paenibacillaceae; genus Paenibacillus; species Paenibacillus sp. FSL R5-0527. The sequence goes on from NZ_JBBOYI010000001.1 coordinate 281,985, forward strand.
CACGGACAATTCGCCAAGGATGCCGCGCAGGTGTTCAGCCGCGCGGGCGCCGCCGACCGAGCCGTAGCTCACGATGCCGGCCGCTTTGTTGTTCCAGGCTTCGCGTGCGTAGTCGAGCGCGTTTTTCAGCGCGCCGGTGATGCTGTGGTTGTACTCCTGCACGATAAACACGAAGCCGTCCAAGGAGTTCAGTTTTTCATTCCACTTCGCCGCTTGCTCGGAAGCGTCGGCTTCACCCAGAAGCGGCAGCTTATAATCGGCGATATCGACGATTTCATAGTTCGCGTCTCCGCGCGCGTCGGCGATTTTTTTCACCCATTCTCCCACTTGCGGGCTGACGCGGCCATCGCGGGTACTTCCCAAAATAATCCCAATGTTCAATTTTGACACGTTTGTCTCCTCCTTATTCGTTGTTCTTCCAAATATTCTGTCCAACAGACCCATGAGTTTACACCGCCATGTATATTGCTTGCATCCCTAAAATATTATCTTTATATTGAGATGCTTGATTCTGAAACAATCATAAACCCAGGCGGTTCCATTTGTCAAGCTGCTTACAAAAAGTTTGTTAAAAATATATTCGTCCGCTCTATTCCTCATGCACAGTTACAATCACACCGTCCACATTATTTCCGGAAAGCTCATAACTTCCTTCGACCGGAACGCGGATTGTACCGCCATCGGTGACGGGAAAATAAAATACGTGGTAGGTCTGGCCGTTGACGTCGGCCTTAACGGCTTGTTTCACTTTCAGGTAGTTGAGATACTCTTCCAGAACCATGTCGTTTCTCTGCATAATGGCGCTGTGGGGCAGGCCTACATAACGGAAATGCCAGGGCTCGTATTGAATGCCGGTCACCGCGGTTTTGTTCTCCGGATAACGCAGTACAAACCCGTATTTCCATGCGTTCTCTTTTAACCATTTGCCTTCCGGCGCAACGTTCATCTCCGCTTCTGACGAGCCGATATCTAGTGACAAACCCAGGTTATGCTCGCTATATCCCGCCGGCATCGCATATTCCGCTCCCATTTGACGATACAGCTCATCCTGCCGCCGCTCGTCCCGATACCCGCTGGTGATCAGGAAATGATTCACTCCGTCCTCGCCTGCGGCGGCGGCCATCTCGATAAATTTTCCAGCCAATCTTTCCGACAGCCGAACCGTGTTATCCATCACGCCAAAACCTTGGAGTAATTCATCATGTTGAACCAGACTGAGTGCTTCCTCCTCCGGACCTTGATCCGGAACCGGATGGTCTTGATTGACCAGCAGCAGATCGCCCCGATAAACCTGCTCCCCCGTGATTTTTATCGTGAATCCCCGGTCCGCCGGGGCTTGGGGGTTATCGTCGGTAAGCGTAATTTTATCCAACGGAATCGCGGATAAATCGCTGACTTTAAATTTAACGAAAGCGTAGCCCAGCAGCAGCAGGACCAGCACACAAAACACCCATTTCTTCATGGCTCGTATTCCTCCTAACCTTTCATTCCTTAAGGATAGTCAAAATTTTTTAAGAAGAAATGGGTATAAAAATAAAGTTTTTCTTAAGTTTCCGCTTATCCCGCCGGAGGATGGATTCAGAAGGTTCATTCGCGAGCCAGCTTCTCCACGGCATCGATGACAGCTTGCGGATGATGATGGGGGATCATGTGCGCGGCGTCGGGGAGCTCCATCAGCGCCGCATTCGGCAAGTCCCGGTGCAGCCGATAGCTGTGTTCCTTGGTCGGAAAAGGATCCCGCCGCCCGACGACGATGACGGCAGGCGCCTGAATCCGGCGATAGTTCGGGGATATCTCGGCGGCCGCCGGAGCAAAAGCCAGCACGTCCTCCCGGTTCGCCCGGAACTGGGACGGCCGGAGCCACAGCGCCAACGTTTCCTGTTCATAAGCGAAGGGAACCGGCTCCGGGGCGAAGGTCGCTTTCATGATTTGTCGGGCCATGACTCTCCCCAAGGTTGCCAGCAGAAGATTCATCACGATCCGCCCCGCCAGCGGCATCATCACGATTCTGGAGATCGGATCGCCTTTTTCCGCCGGATATCCTTCTTTATACATGCCGCCCCCCAGCGTCACGATCCCCGCCAGATCATCGGGATACAAGGCCCCGTATGCAAGGACCAGCAATCCGCTCCAGGAATGCCCGACCAGAATCGGCCGCTCCACTCCCTGCTTGTTCAAAGCCTCATGCAGCAGCCGGGCTTGATCGGCCGGTGTAACCGGGCCGTGCTTCGGGCGGCCGCTGTGCCCGTATCCGGGGCGGTCAAAAGCCAACGCTCGATATCCCTTGGCCGCCGCAAGTTCCATGACCCGCTCAAAATCACGGCTCCATAAAACTCCCCCATGCAAAAATACCACCGGCCTGCCCTGCCCCCGTTCCAGGTAATGCAGGCGGATTCCATCCGCCTCCACAAACTTTCCGGATGGCGGGAATTCCATTTCCGCCTGCCGAAACTTCAATTGGTTGTAGCCGTAGAACGCCGCCAGCATTATCGCAGCAAATCCCAGCAATACAGTTAGTATCACCAATTCTCCCCTCTCCTCCTTTTGGTTTTCCGAAACGCCAACGCAGCAACGTACTAATCAGTATGTTAATGTTATAATTAACGGCTTCATCGAAATAAATTTCCAATGAAGCCGGAAAAAGTCTTCCGCCCTTATCGCGGCGATAATCCGTCCCACAGCAGCCTTGCGGCATCCCGGGCGAATTGATCCAGCTTTAGCTCCTTAGGGGCCAGCAGCCACGAAAGAACGATTCCGTTCATAACCGTCTGGGTGTACAGCGTGAGCGAGCCCGGATCGATATCGCCGCGCAGCCACCCCTGCGTTTGGCAATCGCGGAGCAACTCTGCGACTTTGGCGTAAAACCCCGCGAACAGCCCGCGGATCTTGTCCTGGACCTCCGGGTTGCGGCTGGAGGTTAAAAACTCAAAAAACAGCATCGGCCGATCGGGGGTTACCATACAGGCGGCCAATTGGCCCTTCAGCCAGTCCGTCAAAGCCCGAACTTTATCCTCCGCGCGGGCGATCGCTTCGATTTGGGCGGGCAGCAGCTGCTCCTGCTGCCTTAGATTTCTTTCGCAAATGGCCAGATACAGCTCGCTTTTGTTTGCGAAATGCCAATATATCGCGCTTTTCGTGAACCCGGCCTCGGCCGCCACCTGGTCCATCGCGGCTTTGGCATAACCGTGCCGGGCGAACACCTCCATGGCGGCATCCAGCACGCGCGTCCGCGTATCCGCAGGCAAGCCCTCCGGCTCTGCCCCGCGGCTGGCCAGCATAGCCCGCATATCATCTTTGCCGCCCAAATGTCTGCGCACCGTTGTCCAATGCACGCCGGCGGCGCGGGCCACTTCCTCATAGCTGATTTTGTCCGCAGGCAGCCGCCCGGCCAACTTCATGAATGCCTGAATGATTTTATCGCGGTGGTTCAACGTTCATTTCTCCTATCAGGAACAAGTTTGCAACACCACATACCAACAAGTATGTAAATATCATATTTTAAACAGATAAAATTGTCAAAAAGGTAAAACCTAAAAGTTCGTTTCACATTTGTTTACTAAACATTGTTATAAATATTAAAGAATGGACACCCGTTCCAAAAAATGAACCAACCTTATTTCAAACTGCCAGACGTTGCAATAACACGGAATTTACACATGTTTTTTGCAAAATAACAATTGTTCATACGCTATTCGTTTGCTATAATGTATTCGTGATTTACTAAACATTACTTAACGAAACAAGGAAGGAGGTTTGGAATGGCAACGATTCGCGACATCGCCAGGGAGGCTCAAGTTTCGATCGCTACGGTATCCAGGGTGCTCAATGAAGACGCCACTTTAGCGGTCACGCCGCAAACACGCCAACGGATTTACGCCGTGTGCGAGCAATTGAACTACAAACCCCGCAAATCCAAAAAGAAAGCGCATGCACTGTCCGAACAGCGCCATAATCTCGGTTTGCTGCTATGGAATTCTGGCGAACAGGAGCAGCAGGACCCGTACTTTCTGTCGATCCGTCAAGGTATTGAGAACCAATGTGCCGAACTGGGCTTTGATATTGTCAAAACAATCCGGATGTACGGGGACTCGCCGGAATATCGGGACCTCAGCAACCTGGACGGCCTGTTTGTCGTGGGTAACGTCGATCCGCAAGATTTGCATGAGATTTTTCCGAAACGCGATCGGACAGTATACGTGGCCAACACCCCGGAAGTCGGAGAGATCGACGCGGTTGTCGTGGATTTGGAGCAGGCCGTGAACGATGTGCTCAGCTATTTGCTGGAGCACGGGTATCGGAACATCGGTTTTGTCGGCGGCCAGGAATTTATGCACAGACTTGAACGCACAATGAGCGAAATTCCCGAAAAGCGCCGGAAAGCGTTCGAAAACATCATGCGGGCCAACAAGCTATACCGCGAACGCAATGTGTATGTCGGAGACTGGACGATTCTTAGCGGATACAAACTGATGCAAAGCGCAATCGCCAAAGGGGATTTGCCGGAGGCTTTTTTCTTTGCCAACGACCCCATGGCTATAGGCGCGCTGCGGGCGATTAAGGAAGCGGGCCTCTCGGTACCGGATGATGTTGCAATTGTGGGGATGGACGATATTGAAATGGCGGCATTTGCCAGCGTACCCCTCACGACCGTCAAAATTTACAGCGAACAAATGGGGCGGTCAGCGGTGAACCTGATGGCCGAAAGATTGCGGGGCCGCGACGTTCCGCTGCGCGTTGTAGTGCCAACCCGGCTCATAGTGAGAGAGAGCTGCGGCGCAAAGACAAAATGACATCGTAACGCGGCGCAAGCAAAAAAAGGACTCCCATAAAGGGAGCCAAGAAAAAGATTATTCCATTCTGTAGTATATGATGGCCCAAATCAAAAAACAATCATCCGACAGGTTTATGGAGGACAAATATGAAAAAAACATCCATTTCTATGCTGCTGCTGATTTTAGTCCTGATTGTAAGCGCTTGTGGCAGCTCCAAAAGCAATAATAACGCCCAGACGTCCGGCTCATCCTCCGGAGCGGGTGGAGAAAAGATAACCCTTAGCTTGTACAGTACGGCATCGGACGGTTCTTCGCAAGAAGTGCTGAAAAAGGTAATCGCCGATTATAAAGCGGAAAACCCGAATGTCGAAATTGAAGTGCAATACCCGGGGGCCGATTATGACAGCGTTCTCAAAATGATGATGGCCTCCAACCAGCTTCCCGATTTATTCGACACGCACGGCTGGGCAAAAACCCGTTACAAAGACTATGTTGCGGATCTGAGCGGAGAAGCCTGGACGGCCGATCTGACGGATACGATCAAAAATGTGCTGATGGACGAAACAGGCAAAGTCTACGCACTGCCGCTGAACGAATCGAAGGACGGCATTACGTTTAATGCCGCCGTACTGGAGAAGTACGGCATCGAAATCCCTGCGACAATCGATGAGATGATTGCGGCCGGCGAGAAGATCAAGGCCGAAAGCAACGGCTCCGTCATTCCGTTCTATTTTGCCGGTCAAGATTCATGGACGATCGGGCAATTTTTCGATTACTTTGCCAACTCGCTGCTGATCAGCCCCGAACCGAATCAGGCGCAAGCTTTGCTGGACAACACGTTCGACTGGAACAACTGGACGCCGCTTGCCGAAAAATTCAAAGAGCTGTCCGACAAAGGTTTAATGAATGAAGATGTGCTGACGGCGAAATATTCCGATATCCCGGCTTTGTTTGCTCAAGATCAAATCGCCTTTGTCATGACCGGTCCGGCGTTTACCGCCGACGCGCTGAAGTTAAACCCCGATCTGAAATTCGGAATTATGCCGGTGCCTGCCATGGCTGCCGGGGACGCGCCGAACTTCTCCGGCGGCGAACGCAACACTTTGGCGGCCTGGAAGGATTCGCCGAAGCTCGAAGAAGCGAAGAAATTCCTCGCTTTCTATGCAAAACCGGAATATATGAAAATGATGTCCGAAGCAACGGGCTCCCCCGCCGCATTCAAAAGCGTGACCGCCGACCTTGGACAGGCCACCGCTTATTATGAGCAATTCAAGGATGTCCGCGTATTCCCGTACTTCGACCGCCTGTACTTGCCAAGCGGCATGTGGGACGTGCTGACGACCAAGGGGGAGGAAATTCTGTCCGGCGGCATAACAGCGCAGGATTTCTCCAAGGCGATGAAGGAAAATGTCGATCGTTTGCTTAGTCAACAGTAAGATGGCCACCCATCGAACATAGAGAATTACAAGCGTTATGACTGAGGGGCTTGCTTCAGGAAGCCCCTTTTACCTACTTCACGCAAAAGAAGGGATACCTAGTATGAAAAGTACAGGGGCTGCGCGCCTCCATCGCAACGCGCCGTTTTGGCTCAACCTCATGTATTTGCCGGCGCTGTTGCTGTTTTTGCTGTTCATTGTCTATCCGTTTCTGAAAGGCGTTCAAATCTCTTTCACGAACTGGAACGGGTTCTCTCAAACGTACAAATGGATCGGACTCGATAATTACAAGCGGATGTTCTCCGACCCCAATATCGGCATCGTCATCCGCAATACGCTGATTTACGGTGTCGGAAGTACGCTATTGCAAAATATTTTCGGCCTGCTCTACGCCCTGCTCTTGAACAAGAGCATCAAAATCCACGGCCTGGCGCGCACGATCGTTTATTTGCCGGTTATCGTCAGCGGTCTGATTATGGGTTATATTTTTTACTTTTTCTTTCAGTTTAGAGGCGGTGCTTTTAACGACGTTCTTAAGCTGTTTGGCATGGCCCCGATAAACATGCTGGGCGATCCGAACCTTAACGTATGGATCATAATGCTGGTCAACAGCTTTCAGTTTATGGGCACGGCCATGATTATTTATTTGGCGGGCTTGCAGTCGATCTCGAAAGATTATTTCGAGGCGGCGGATATCGACGGGGCGAACGCATGGGTGAAATTCAAAAATGTGACGCTGCCGCTGTTGATGCCCTCCATCACCATCAATGTCGTATTAAATCTCATCGGCGGCCTGAAGCTGTTCGACGCCATTATGGCGCTTACGGGCGGCGGACCGGGGTACGCTTCCCAATCGATGTCCACGATGATGTACAAGACGTACTTCTCCAGCCAAGATGCCGGGTACGCGTCCGCGATCGGCATCCTGATGTTCCTAATGATCTCGTTCTTTAGTATTTTCGCTTTACAGTATTTGCGCAGAAAGGAGATTAATTAGGATGAAAAAGACGGGATATATTCTTCTGACCGTGCTGATCAGCATCGTTCACATCCTGCCCTTTTATCTGCTGCTGACGACATCGTTCAAGCCTGCGAATGATTTCAGCTCGAAATGGCTTTTTCCCGGCCGATTTTATTTCGGCAACTTCACAAACGCCTGGAAAAACGCCAACCTGGGGCAAGCTTTCATCAATAACATCATCATAACGGCGTGTTCCCTGTTGTTAATCATTGTCATCGGAGCGATCGCCTCCTATCCGCTGTCGCGGTTCCAAACGAAGCTGAACAAGACGATCTATGCCGTGTTTATTTCCGCCATGATCGTACCCCCGCTAACCACGCTGGTTCCGCTTTATCAGCTTTATGTCGATATCGGCGCGATGAATACGTATTGGGGCATCGTCCTGCTGCTGGTCACATTCAACATGCCGATTACGATTTTCTTGTATACGGGCTTCATCGGCTCGATCCCGAAGGAATTGGATGAGGCGGCGATGATTGACGGCATGAGCCGTTTTCGTCTGTTCTTTAAAATCATCCTGCCGCTGTTAAAGCCAATTACGGCCACGGTCATCATTATGACGGGCGTTGGGGTATGGAACGACTATCAATTTTCTTTGTTCTTCCTGCAAAAATTGAATATGCATACCGTAACCGTAGCTTTGTCTTCGTTTTTTACGCAGTACAGCAGCAATGTAGGTTGGGTAGCGGCCGGCTCGCTTCTAGCCGCGCTTCCGCTGATCGTGCTTTATTTGTTCTTGCAAAGATATTTCGTGTCCGGACTGTCGTCCGGGGCCGTCAAAGGGTAGAAAGCCCGCGCGGCTAGCGCTTAAAGGAGGACCATACGTGGGAATACAATTCAATAGAGACAATAAAACTTTTCATTTGCAGGCGAAAGACAGCAGCTATTTGCTGCAGATTACGCCATATCAATATGTCGCCCACCTTTACTGGGGCAAGCAAATCGCCGGCTGGCACGGGGCAAACCCGATCCGCTATCTGGACCGGGGATTCGCGCCGAATCCCATCCCGGGAAACCGCGATTTTTCCTTGGACACCATTCCTTTGGAATATCCTTCATACGGCAATAGCGATTTTCGCGAGCCGGCGATCCAGATTCAACTCGAAAACGGGTCGACCGTCAGCGATTTCCGTTACGTGTCGCATGAAATCTATAGAGGCAAGCCGAAGCTCGCAGGGCTTCCCGCGACCTATGTGGAGCGGGAAGACGAAGCCGAAACGCTGGCGCTCCAGCTTGTCGACGAGCTCACGAAGCTTCGCGTCGAGCTGTTGTATACCGTATTTGAAGAGCATAACGTGATTACGCGTTCGGCTCAAATCATCAACGAGGGTTCCCAACCGGTTAAACTGCTGCGCGCCCTTAGCGCCAGTGTGGATTTCCGCGATGCGGACTTCGAGCTGCTGCATCTGTCCGGTTCGTGGGCGAACGAGCGGAACATCGTCCGCCGGAAGCTTGTGCAGGGCACGCATTCGATCGAAAGCAAGCGCGGTGCGAGCAGCCATCAGCACAATCCGTTTCTGGCCCTGCTCCGGCCAGGCGCGAACGAGGACCACGGCGAAGCGTACGGCTTCAATCTGGTTTACAGCGGGAATTTTACGGCTCAGGTCGAAACCGATCAGTTCAACACGGCCCGCGTATCCATGGGCATCAATCCTTTCGATTTCACCTGGCTGCTGGAGCCGGGCGAGTCGTTCCAAACGCCGGAAGTCGTGATGGTCTACTCGGACACGGGGCTTACCGGCATGTCGGGAACTTTTCACAAGCTGTACCGGACCCGTCTCGTTCGGGGCGCGCACCGGGATGCGCAACGGCCGATATTGATCAACAATTGGGAAGCGACCTACTTCGATTTTAATGCGGAGAAAATCGAGAGCATCGCCCGCAAAGGCCGGGAGCTCGGCATGGAGTTGTTCGTGCTGGACGACGGCTGGTTCGGCAAGCGCGACGATGACAAGACATCGCTTGGCGACTGGTTCGTCGACAAGCGCAAGCTGCCCGGGGGGCTCGAAGATCTCGTCGCGAGAGTCACCGAAACCGGGATGCAATTCGGCATCTGGTTCGAACCCGAAATGATCTCCGAGGATAGCCAGCTGTACCGCCAGCATCCCGATTGGTGCCTGCATGTGCCGGGCCGGCTGCGTTCTTCGGGACGGGACCAGTTCGTGCTCGATCTGTCGCGCAAGGACGTGCGCGACGCGGTGGTGGAAATGGTAGCCGGCGTGCTGTCCTCCGCGCCGATTTCCTATGTCAAATGGGATATGAACCGCCATATGACCGAGATCGGCTCCGCCGCGCTCCCGCCGCAGCGTCAACGCGAGACTGCCCACCGCTATATGCTGGGGCTGTACGAAATGATGGAAGCGCTGGTCACGCGGTTTCCGCAAGTGTTGTTCGAAAGCTGCTCCGGCGGCGGCGGGCGCTTCGATCCCGGCATGCTGTATTACATGCCGCAGGTCTGGACGAGCGACAACACCGACGCGGTATGCCGGCTAAAAATCCAGTACGGGACTAGCCTCGTATACCCGATCGGAGCGATGGGCGCCCACGTCTCGGCCGTTCCGAACCATCAGGTGGAGCGGGTGACCTCGCTCAAAATGCGGGGGGATGTCGCCATGTCCGGCAATTTCGGTTATGAGCTCGATCTGACCGCTATGCCGGAAGACGAACAGGAAACGGTCAAGCAACAGGTCGAGTTCTACAAGGAAATCCGCCCGCTTGTCCAGTTCGGCGATTTCTACCGGCTGCTCAGCCCTTTCGAGGGCAACGAAGCGGCGTGGATATTCGTCTCCGCGGACCGCGGCGAAGCGATGTTCGCTTATTACCGCGTGCTGGCGCTGCCGAACGCGCCCCTGCGCGCGCTTCGCCTCAAGGGACTCGACCCGGACACGCTTTACCGGGTCGACGGCTTTGACGAGCCGGTCGGCGGCGACGAGCTGATGTATTCCGGTGTGATGATTCCGCACCAGTCCGGCGATTTCTTCAGCGTCGTTAGCCGTTTGCGGAAAGTGACATGAACCTGTGCATTTTTTCCGGATCAGGGCCGTCATTTTAACGGTTGCGGGTGCCGCTATTTCGAGGAAATAAAGGGAAAACCAAATTTAACGACACCAGCGTTGCATTTAAATCTGACAATATACCTTTTCTGGGCACATTAATACTCTAACGGTTGCCACAAGCGCTATTTGTTCCAATACGGTTGATTTTCAAATTGTAACGGTTGCCATGGAGCTTATTTCACTGAAAACCGGCAATTTTTGCTTGGATTCAGGCAAATAACGGCGCTCGCAACCGTTGCTATGAACGTTTTTGTCAAGCCCTCCGTGTGAGAGGTGCCTGAGCACGTGGCGCGAGAGCAAAAATGCGAGCGACGGTCGGCACGCTGCTATCCGTGGGTTGGTACCACATGTTATGCCTTCGTCAAGGAGAGCTCTTGCAAGCTAGAAGCGCACGTTCAGTTACTCACCTAGTGCAAACGGTTGACGCAAATTCTCTCCCGGAACCTTCGTTTGCTCCCGGGCCTCGTGCTCAGGCGTGAGCTTGTCAAGCGCTTTTCTTGACAAGCGGTTAGGTTCAAATCAACACTTTTCCTATTCCTCATTGGAAATGAGGAACGCCTCACGGCGAGTGTGGGGGTGCAGGGGGCAACGCTCCCTGCGTCTCCCCAAAGGGGACGGAAGGGGCGTTAGTTAGCCACCGGTTGTTCCACCGTTCGAGCAACAGCCCATATGAACCCGGTTAGCTCCCTGGCCACCGCGCCTACGGCCACATTTTTGTGTTTGTTCTTTCCAAAAATGAGATGACGGTATTTGTAATGCAATCTTTCTTGCGCTTTCCACGACAACAGTTGTATATCGGCCGGCATGCCATCCAAACGCTTGGCGAGATCTCCTTTCACCGCAGGCCGATGACGGTAGCTCCAGGCGGATTCCACCAAGGATCGGCGCAAGCGCCCGTTACCGGCTTTGGTCATACTTCCGCGCCGAGTACTCAGGCCGGTTGAACTCTCACGAGGAACCAACCCTAAATACGCCATGAGTTGGGCCGGGGAGCGGAAGCGAGTAAATGAACCGATCTCAGCAGCTAGAGTGACGGCCGTCAGTAGTCCAATCCCACGCAGGGACTGAAGCACCCGAATCAGAGTTGCCTTGGAGCCGACCGTGGCTTGCTGAACCAAGGCTTTTTCCAAACGCCCCATCCGCTGCTCGATCTCATTTAAGGTATGGAGCATCTCGTCGAAGGCTACTTGCATGGGCTCATAAGGGAATGTCAGTTGCTCCAGCCAGGAACGGTACTTCCGGGTCCAACGACGCTTTATCGTAGCCGGCGGTTCGATTTGATGGCGGAGCAGGAACTTCAATATCCGCTGGCGTGCCCGATGCGCGTCCTCTTTGGCGGCCTCCCGGGCGCGAACCAACTCCCGCAAAGCCTCGTCTTCCCGCTCCGGGACGTAGACAGGAGTCAATTCTCCTGCACGAAACAGACGGGCAAGCTGCTCGGCGTCCCGTCGATCCGTCTTCACGTGATCACCAGGGCGTTTGGGAATAAGCGACGGAGCAATGACAACGCAATGGGCTCCCATGGAGGTGATCCAGCGATAGGTTTCGTAACCTGTCGGACCTGCCTCATAACAAAACGATAGCGTTTCGGCCGGTCCCAGTTCTTTGATCAGCTTGCGCAGCGCCGCCGGAGTGTGAGGAATGCTCCCGTAATAGCGAGGAGTTTCACCGCTTGCATCTGCAATAGCAACCGAAATTTTTTCTTTGGATACATCTAAACCGACGAATTTTGTGGTAGACTGCATAGTATCAGCTCTCCTTTGCTATGTAGCTCTGAAATGGTTTGGTTTTCACTATCCATTTTAACCTACGAGATGTAGCAATATGGAGGGCTGTCTTTTGTTTACGTTCATCATAGCTAGAAATTGAATCCCGGCATTTTGGGCCAATTAAGCGCGATTACAACCGTTAGCGATAGTCGTCTGGAAATCCGGGATGCGGGGCCGGGTCACTTGTCTTAGATTGCATATTTCCGAACAGCGGTAATGCCGATTTGTCCAGCGGTAATGCCAATTTATCCGTCAATCAATCCGCAGCACGGCTTTTCCGGAAAATTTGCGGTCCATGAGACTGCGGGTGACGGCTCCAATTTCGGTCCAGGGCGCCTCCACTTCGATCCGGGGCCTTAACCGGCCGTTTGCGGCCAGCCGGGCCAGCAACTGCAAATCGTCCGCGGCCGAACGGCGGGTGAGTTCCTCGCCGAGAAAGAAGCCGTACAGGGTTCTCCCTCCGCTGGTCACCAAATTCATCATATCGATCGTCGCCTTAGGCGCTGACGAGAATCCCACCGCAACGCAAATGCCCTGCGGCGCAAGCTGCGGCAGCAAAGCGGCCAGCGTATCGCCGCCGACCGAATCGATGATCAGATCATAAGGCCCGCAGCTGCGGGCCTTTTCCATGCCGGAAGCGCCAACGGCCACTTCGTCGGCTCCGGCCTCCCGGACCAGCTTCGCCTTCTCCGCCGTGCTGGCCGTGCCTACGGTGAATGCGCCCGATTGAGCCGCAAGCTGATGGGCAAACAGGCCAACGCCGCCGGTCGAACCCGTAATCAGGATGCGCTTGCCGAGCAGCAAACCTCCTTTTCGCAGCGCATTCAGCGCCGTCAGGCCGGCTACGGGCAGAGTCGCCGCTTCCGCAAAGCTGACCTGGTCCGGAATTTCCGCCAGCGTTGATACGGGGGCAGCAACTTGCTCGCTCCAGGCGCCCAGCGGGAGCAGACCGACAACCCGCGCTCCTTTTTGCGGGCCAGTGCCGATTTGGGCCGGCTCGATGACCACCCCGGCGAAATCCCAGCCGGGCCGGGATGAAGCTCCTTGATCTATGGCGTCTCTCACTTCCCCGCGATTGAGCGAGACGGCTTGCACCTGCACGATCGCTTCCCAAGGCTGGGCCTGCGGGGCGTCCACCTCTTTGATCGCGAAATATTCCGCGGCATGCGGATCGGTTACAATGGCACGAATCATATTGGGTCCCCTCCATAAACTTGGAATATTGCGGTCAACCTGAATTGACCTCCGATTTCATACAGGAGTATACTTTAATCACTTTTGCGGACCAAGTGCAGAATTACTCTTGAAATCGAAGGGAGGAGAAACGGGGGGGATGCATACGGAAAACACGAGGCTAAAAAACGTACTGGGAGAAATCGAAACGCTGCGGATGAAGCGGCAGCGGGAGCTGGCCGACCGCGCTCATTCGCCCTGGAAAAGATTTACGCAGCAGGAGCTGAACGACGAGGCTTGTCCTACGTATAAAAATCTGCTGATCGGACGTTCGCGCAGAATACCGGATCGCCAGACGATCATTGGCATCGCGGAATATCTCGAATGCACTTCCGGCGAGCGCAACGACCTGCTTCTGGCCGCCGGTTACTTGCCGATTCAAACCGAATTGGCAGGGCGGGCGCTGGAACGGGCGCTCGAATGGGCGCAGCAAACGATGAAGACGCTCCCTTTTCCCGCCATGATCGTCACCCATACCCAGGACATCAAGGGATATAACGAGCCGTTTCGCCGCTTGTTCGATATCCCGCCCGATCCCTGTTATAACAACGAGTTGAACCGGATTGATCTGCACTTCAATGCCGATTTGCCCGTACGCCCCCGCTCCACCTTCGACAAAACGTCGTTCGAACAGTGGGAATCCCATGCCATTCACGGGATTCAGGCGTTCAAAAGAAATCATGCGCTGTCACGTTACGACGTGTGGTATCAAAACGTGGTCCGCCTGGCTCAAAAATATAACGCGATCGAAAAATATGACCATAAGCCGGATGTAGAGGAAGAGGGAGAGCGGGATTGTACACAAATCATCCTGGCCGGCTCGGAAAGCTCGGGCGAGCTGGTTCCGATCCGTTACAGGCAAGTTTCCGTTTCCGTCGGCGGCCGCCTGTACCCGCAAATTGAGGTTTTTTTGCCGGTCGACGCTTCCGCGCGCAAGGTATTCGCGGACCTTGGCTGCCCCGCCGATTGCGAATTCGGTTGGACCGCCCGGTAGTCTCCCGAAACATGGCAAACGCCCCTTTCCGTAAGTCCGGAAAGGGGCCTTGTCCGTTAATGCCCGCGATGCTTTGCCTTGGCCTTGCGGATTTTAATATCCCGCTTGCGTTCCCTCTCGGCCTCCCGCTGCTCCTTCGCGGTCGACCGTTTGGCCCGCTTACGCTGCTCATACTCCAGCCGCATCGCTTCATACGCCAAGGTAGAAGCTCCCCGGCGTTTTAACTCCGCGGCAGCCTGTCTGGCCAACCGCTTCGGATTCACCCTTCCGGCATCCGGCAGTTGAATGGCGACGCCCTGTGAAATGCCGTCAAGCAGCCGGCTCAAATCGCTTCGGATAAACGCAAGAACCTCCTCATCCTTGGGCTCCGCCCCGAAAATATGCCTTCCTGCCCGCAGCTTCCCTTGGCTGTGCTCTTCAAACACGCCGACCCAATACTGCCCATCGTGGTAAATCGTAAGTTTCAACGCAAACATCCCCCTCTTGTCAATCGGAAGCGATGGACATCCCGAGGGGGGAAGGTTACTGACACGCCGCCGGGTTCAAGCGTTCCAAGCCGCGTGCGCCCGGACTACCAACCGAGCCGTGTTTTTTCGCTCCAAACCTATTATATTTTCAAGAGCGAGGGGTTGGCAATGCCGGCATCGGGTAATATCAAGGCCTATCAAGGCCGTGGGCAGTACCGGTGCTTCGTACACACAACAGGCGGACTATTCAGCCCGCAAATACCGTTTATCCCTTAAGAACAGCCACCAGAACAACACGAACACCGGCAGCAAAATCACGGTCCCTACCCCGTAGCCCCACAGCAGGGACACAAACATCGAGTGATTCGTAATCCCCTCTTCCACCGTTAAGAACGGATAGACGATGTAGGGCATATGCGCTTTCCCGTAAGCATAACTCGCCAAGGCGAACTGGATCACCACGAAAACAAACGCGAGCCGGGGCCAGCCGAGCCGGCCTTTCCGTTTGATCCACAGAGAACCGTAACCGACGACAAAAGCCGCGGTGGACAGCATAAACCAGAGCCCCTGCTGCTTCATCCGGGCCACCATCCACATCGCTTCCCCTTCCATGGTAAAGGTGGTGATGACGGCGAGCAGCATCGCCAACGGCCCGAAGACAACCGCCAGCGTCCGGTAATGCCGGTAGGAGGTTTCATCCCCGGCCTGCCGGGAGAAGTCGGAGAGGAACAAGGAGGACAGGAACAGCTCGGTGGCGATCCCGAACCCCAAATAGGCGTAGAGCGAAGGGCTCGCCAGCAAAGCTCCGTAGTTCAACTGAGGGTAGCCGCTCTCCCCTTGGATAAATCCGCCGAGCGTAATAGGCAGCACGCTGACAAGCAGCCCCGGAATGAGCAGCCCGGTAACTCCGGACACAAAACGCAGGCTGCGGACGTTCCGCTGCGCGGAATAGGCGTACACCATAAAGGCGCTGCGGAACAGCAGGAGCACCAGCACGAAGCTAACGGGCAGCAGCAGCAGCGTACCGAGCAGATAAGCGGCGCGCGGGAAAAAACCGACCAAAGCGACGACCAGCAGCACCAGAAAAACGTTGGTTACCTCCCAGGACGGAGACAAAAAACGGTTGGCGAGGCTGGCGGCCTGCGGATTTTTTCTGCTGAAAACAAGCGCCCAGAACCCGGCGCCGAAATCGATGGAGCCCATGATCGAGTAGATGAACAGGAACCCCCAAAGAATAGAAATCGCTATCGTGGAATCGCTCATATCCTCTGCACCCCCTTCTTCTTACCCTGCTTCCAGCATGTCCGGCGTCACCGGATGACGCTTGAAATAATAACGCAGCACCAAAGACGTTACGACCAGCATAAACACGTACAGCCCGATAAAAGTGACGAACAGGGTGCCGAGATTTTCCGATTGGGTAGCCGCGGACGCGGTCGTCTGAACATGGTAAATCGTCCAGGGCTGGCGTCCCGTACAGCTGAAGATCCACCCGGTCTCGATGCCGATCAGGGCGAGCGGGCCGGTCAGCACCAGCCCCCTAAGCAGCCAGCGCGGGTACTCTCGCTTCTTGACCAGCCGATAAAAAATAGTGCCGGCCGAGACCACAATCAGCAGGGAACCGATCCCCACCATCAGGTTAAACAGCGTATGCACAAACAGGGGAGGCCACTCCTCCTCGGGAAAATCGTTCAACCCCCTGACCACGGTGTCAAAGCGGTTGCCGGCCAAAAAGCTGAGCGCCCACGGAACTTCGATCGCCCCCCGGATCGTCCGGGTTTCCTTATCGGTAAAGCCGCCGATCGCCAGCGGGGCGTAAGCCTGCGTTTCAAACAGGCCCTCCGCGGCGGCCAGCTTCTCGGGTTGATGGCGGTGCAGCATCTGCGCGGTTTCATGCCCATTGAGCGCGGTCAGCAGCGACATCACGCCGCCGATGGCGAGCGATAGGATCAGGCCCTTGCGGTGATACTGCCGCTCCCGCTCCGGCCGTTTGCGGGCGAGCAGTTTGACGGCGGCCACGGAAACAATGGCGAAAGCCCCAAGCAGATAGGCGGAAAACAGCACATGCGTCGCGGTCGTAGGCCAGCTGGGGTTGAATACCGCCGCCCACGGGTCGGCATCGACGACTTGCCCGTTCTCCAGCCGGAAGCCCTGCGGGGTGTTCATCCAGGCATGGGCGTCGGTGATCAGCGCGGCCGAAGCGCTTGCTCCCAAGGCCACGAAAGTGACGCTGGCGATCCGCAAAGCCGCGGGCAAACGTTCAGACGCGTAGACGTAAATCGACATGAACAAGGCTTCCAGCAAAAACGCCCAGATTTCGATTTGGAAAGGCAGCGCGATCACCTGGCCCACAATTTCCATGAAACCGGGCCAGAGCAGCGACAACATAACGCCGACCATCGTCCCCGACGGAATCCCCACCCCCAGGAGGATCGCCTGGCATTTTGTCCACCGTTTAGCCATCAAAGCGTAATCCCGGTCTTTTTTGACCTGATAAGCGATTTCCGCAACAACGATCATGAAAGGCAGCCCCACTCCCAAGGTGGCAAATATGATATGAAAGGCCATCGACGATCCGAACAAGGCCCGGGCCAGCATCACGTTATCCATGAATAACTCCTCCATCTTTTGGATTAACGTGAGTATTATGAATAAAAATTTCCAATATTATTCTGTTTCGGATTTATTTCGCACGATGTTCACGTTTGTTGGCGGTGCCGAATGGGCCGCGAAATGCAAAAGTGCATCTCATTTCCCCCGAAACCGGGCCGTTTATGCGCTCCAAATGCAAAAGTGCAGGCCATTTTCACCATTTCGCTCAAAAACGCCTCCAATCCTCAGTTTCAAATGCACATTTGCATCTCAGCGCTCTAAATGCCCAAGTTGGGGCAGATTCCAACTGCACTTTTGCAATTGGTTTAGCACGCGTCCATAAAAAAAGAGACCGGTTGCCCGGCCCTTAGTTTAAGAGTTGCTTTTAGAGCTCCTTATTCGATTACGTCCCGCGTTTCCTCGGCCGGGGTTGCCAGCAGCGGCTCCCAGGTGAGGCCTTCTCCGGTTATTTTTTTCCGCTGGTCGGAGATGCTTTGCAGCGTTTCGTTCCGCTGCTTTTCGAGCGCGCTGACCGTTTCGAGATACAGCTGCTGAATCTTCCGGTCCGCGGACGCGGCGGTTTCGGCGATTTCTTTCTTATGAGCCGCGGTATCCTTGGAAATCTGTTCGGTATATTTCTTGTACAGCTTGTTGTATTCCTGCTGCGCCTTTGTTTTGCTGATTTTCCCGCGCGAATACTTATAAATTGGACTTGAGATATAGTTGGTGCTGGAGCTTTTCATCAACGTGTTCATCGGGCTGCTCAGATAGCTGTCGGACACCGTCTTTTTCAGCGAGTTGGCCGGGCTGGACAAGTTATTGGGATTGACCGCCTTTTTATATTCCGCCATGTAGCTGCTCAGCAGGTTCTCATTAAGCGCGCGGGCGTAGACGCCCAGCGTGCTGCTGAGCAAATTTCGGTTGGCCGCCCGGGTATAAAGCCCCATAGGACTGCTGAGCAGATTCGGATTGATATCGCGTTCATACTCTTTGAGTTCTTGCTTCAGCTCGCGGTCGTCCCCGTAACGTTCCTCCAGTTCCGCCAAGTCCGCTTCCAGCCGTTCGTTCCACTGTTTTTGGTCTTCAAGGACAATACGCTCCAGCTCCGCCAGCCGGTCGTTTTGCTCCTTGAAATACGCATTATATGTATCGGTTGTCTTTTTCATGTAAGCATCATAGCTTGCAACCGTCTTCTTGTTATACGTTTCATATTTGCTCCAAACCTGACTTATCCATTTGCTGTCGGCAGCCTGGGCGGAACCCGCCGGCAGGAAAGCCAGCGACACCAGCAGCAAACTTAAGGCCAACAGCCAGCTTTTGCGCAAAAATACGCTTCCCCTCTTCTCCATTCTCATCATCATGCTCCGTGTTTTCCCCTCCATCAGAAAGTGTTAAGAATTTTAAGGGTATTTTATCCAAATATACGCCGGGTTCCAATAGTTCATACCGCCTATGAACCTTATGGACTATTATAATTGAGCATCAAGAATCACCTGCGGTCCGTTGCTCAGCGTTTGCTGCAAACACCCTATGGATACAATAAATACCGTATGCTTTCTTTGTTTTGGATTCTTAATGGGGGTGATGAGAGGAGATGACATACAAAATTTCCGCGTACCAATTATTCACGATTACCTTCATTTTTCAATTAGGCACGACCATCATCTTTGGGTTTGGCGGCTTGGCCGGCCGGGATGCGTGGATTGGCGATCTGACGTCACTGGGGCTGGGCCTCTGCGTGATTTGGGTATATACCGCCTTAATGCGCATGAACCCGGGCTTATCCCTGGTTGAATGGTTTCCGGCCCAATTGGGGCGCTGGATCGGGACGCCCATCGCGTTTTTATACCCGCTCATGTTCTTGTATCTTACAGGACGAATTATTGCGGACATAAGAGACATGGTTTCGACCACCATCTTGCCTGGAACGCCGCCAATTGTATTTGCGGGGTTATTTGCCATTATTATCGCTTACTGCGTCTATGGCGGCATTGAGATCATTGCGCGGCTGGGAGAATTGATCTTCCCCATCGTCGTCGTTATGTTCATTATAGAGACGGTTCTGCTCTTTGGCTCGAACGTCCTGCATTTCGATTATGTCCAGCCGATTTTGGAAAGGGGATGGGAACCCGTCTGGAAGGTGGTTTATCCAAACGGGATCACCCAACCGTTTGGGGAAACCATCGCGCTCGCCATGTTCTGGCCGGACGTAAAAAACCGTGAAAAGATCACGAAAATTACCTTTCTCGCCACCTTACTTGCCGGATTTATGATCACCGGTTTTGATTTTTTGGCCATTTTGGTTTATGGCGATCTGTTCTCGCGTTTTCTCTATCCGCTTTACACTTTATTGAGCATGATCAGCATCGGAAAATTCATCGAAAACTTGCAGATGTTCGGGGTCATGTATTTTTTCATGACGGCGTTAATAAAAAACGTAGTCAATCTGCTAGTGGCGCTGAGAGGCATCCAGCAGCTGACGAAGATGAAGGATTATCGCGTGCTTGTCATCCCGGCAGCCGCGATCGCCTTGTTCCTGGGAATGACCATGTCAAAAAACATCGCCGAACATATTTATTTCCAGCATTATAAAATACTGGTGCCTTATTTCTGGGTGCCCATGTTTTTGGTCTTGCCGGCAATCCTGCTGATCGTGACGTGGACCCGGCAAAAGCTGCGAAAATAATGATCTATTCATTTTTGAATGTTGTCTTCTTGCAAATGCAACGACGGTCCCGTTACGCCTATTCGCCGGATCGTCAGATTCGCTTTGACGGAAACCTCGACTTCCCGAAACTCCTTGTTCCAGTCGTTTTTTAAAGATCTCCAACGGGATAAATGTCTTCTGTGTATGGTTTCGCCAAACCCGAAAACATCCACCCCATATTCTTTTTGGACCTTGGTAATGGTTTGAAGCGTTCTCTCTTCAACGTGTTTTTCCAACGCGTCTTTTACGCGGGCTATATTATGGAGTTTCGTGAGATCCAAATTTGTATTGTTTTCGCGAATCATGCCTTCCCCGATTAATGTGACCTGGAATTTTAGCTTGTCTCCTTGAAACATGGGCTGAATCTTGCTGCCTATCTTGTTCATCTCCAAACTGGCGTAGCCGTTAACTTGCGGCACGGTTGCCGTTACCACCAGCTTCCTTAGCTGCCCGTTAATCCACCGCAGCGCTCTGGCCTCATTCCCATTCAAGAACCCGAGCAATTTCAGATCTTTGTCAAAAATTCCGGTTCCCGCGATACGAAACCCTTTCGCATTGGAATGATCTTGCTGCCCTTCGCCTTCTTGATCGGCCGGATCGAAACCGACGGCAACCGACGGCAAAGCCGGGCAGCTTTCTTCACTGGCCGCGGAGATCATCAGGTTGATAAATCCCATTTCCTGCAGCGATCCGATCTGATCATATTCTTTTAAAGCACCGAGGCCGGGAATTTTCTCCAGCGGGTAGGATACTTTCAGAAAATCCTTGGCGCTGCCTCCCTTGACGATAAATACATCGGTCCGCAGCTTGAGGTTCGGGTCCCGGGTATACGTATCCAATACATCTTTAAGGCCTTTTCTAGCCAGCGGTTCTCCGATCACGATGATCCGCCGGTGTCCGCGGAATACCAGCCGGGAAAGCTTCGTTTGCATTTGCTGCACCGCATCCAGCGTATCTCTTCCGGCGCCGGATACGACAAAATAGGGCTTTCCCGGCCCCCCTCCGCTTCCGCCTCCTTGTCCCTGCACACTGCTGATCTGGGACGGGATGATCACCTGCGCGCTAATCAGAATCCCCTTGTCCTTCGCTTCGTCGATTCCCCATGCGAGCTCAAGGGCAAGATCATTGACCTCCGAACTATCCCAACACCCCGTCGTTAAAAACAAAGGCAGAATAGCCGCCAAAATCAACCGTCCTCTTAGACTCCAGTTCATCTGTCTTCTCTCCCTCGTCTCGGACTCGGCTGCTGGCCTTCCGGCACTCGCTTTTTGTTTGCCCCGGAGCTGAGCAGGGGACGGCGAGACACGCTCCATCTGGGCGCGCGTATGAAGACATCCGTCAGGTTTCCGGGAATTTGCGGGGCAATCGGACTCATATAGGGTACTCCAAACGAACGAAGGCCGAGGAGATGGATGGCTATGATAAAAATGCCCGCTATGACGCCGTACAAACCCAGAACTCCCGCCAAAATCAAAATGGGAAAACGGAGCATCCGGTACGCCGTCCCGAGATTATATCGCGGGATGGCAAACGAAGAGATGCCCGTCGTGGCCACGATAATCACGACCGTGGCCGACACGATGCCGGCCTGTACGGCGGCTTGTCCAATGACAAGCGCCCCCACAATACTCACCGCCGAACCGATCGGCTTCGGCAGACGAATGCCCGCTTCGCGCAGACCTTCGAACATAACTTCCATCAATAGGGTCTCGATCACCGTGGGAAACGGGACGCCTTCCCTTGCGGCAGCAATGCTGATGAGTAAATTCGTAGGAATAAGCTGCTGATGAAATGTGGAAAGCGAAACGAACAAAGACGGAAGCAACAGGGAAATATTCAATAAGGAGTAGCGGATGAAGCGAATGAAGGTCGTATAAATGGATCGCTCGTAATAGTCCTCCACCGCTTGCAAACCGGACCAGAATGTCATCGGCACGATCAGCGCAAACGGAGTGTTGTCGACGAGAATGGCAACTTTGCCTTCAAGCAGGCTGGAACATACGACATCGGGCCGCTCCGTGTTTTGAATTTGCGGAAACGGGGACCAAGGCGTGTCTTCAATGAATTCTTCGATGTACCCCGATTCCAGTACCCCGTCAATTTCGATACGCCGGATTCGGCGGCGGACTTCCTCCAGCACCGAATTCGAGGCGACGCCTTCTATATAAGCAATGACAATATCGGTCCGGGTAAATTCACCGATGTTGAGCGATTCCATTTTGAGTTTATCGCTGCGGATTCGCTTGCGTATCAGACTGGTGTTGGTCCGCAACGTTTCCGTAAATCCATCCCGCGGTCCGCGAACGGACAGTTCGGCGGTCGGTTCTTCAATAGCCCGCTTTTCGGATCCTTCCAGACCGGCGAGCATAGCCTTGTTCTCTCCATCCATTAGAACGGCTATATTGGCCTTCAGAATACCATCAACGACCTCGCTAATCCGATGAACCACTTTTATCCGGGATATAGAGACAAGCTGTTCTTCTATAATGTCCCCCAGCGGATCAGCGTTCTCCAATCCCCCCGGCACGCCTTCGAGCGTCATCAGTTTTAACACGACCTGCTCCAGCGCTTTCGCGTTTACCAGCCCATCGACATAAATCAGAAGCAAACGGGTTTGTCCATGGATCATAATCGAACGGAACACAATATCCGAACAATCGGCAAAAATTTGTTTGAACATCTGTTCATTGTCGGAGACGGCGGCAGCGAGTGCATCCGTTTGATCGTGGCCAGCCGATTCGCCGGCGTTCCCTATCGGATCCGCTTTTTTATAGAATTTAAGCAGCTTAAGAATATCCATCTTTCCGCTCCCTAACTCATGATGTGTATATTATTCCAGTTGGAAAGCGGATCATTCACAATATGGGCAGGCTTTAAGGCTCGTATTCGCTCAATTTTCCTTCGTAAATCAGTTTAAGCCGATCGCACTGCCGGAAATCGTCCGGCGTCACGAGCGCGGGCAGCTTGTTCCACAGCTTGATGCCGGAACGTTCAAGGATCTCCGCGACGAACTGCGAGCAGAAATAAGAGTTGCTGAACTCCACCGGCTCCTTGAGGACGATGCCGATCACCCCCAGCAGATTGTACAAATATTTGTTCCGCTTGCGGATAAACAGCCGCAGCACCCGCTCCATTTTTTCCACCTCGCGCCCGGTCACCCGAAGCTCGTAAAGAACGCATGTCGTATTCGGATATTTGCTGAACGTGCCCGTCTTGATGTCCTCCTTCACGAACCCGCCGTTCAGCGGGTTGTTCGGGTTCTTCCGGCCGAAGCTGTACAGCTCGGAAAGCTCGCGGTCGAAAGAAATCGAAGCATGGTTGTAAGGCGCTCCCGTGTACCCTTTGATCACCCTCGTAAACAGCGTCCCCGTATTCGTAAGCAGGATATAAACCGATCTTTCCCCGTCCATGTCCGAAAATTCCCCTTATCAAGTGTGAACTATTCCTTCATAATAACATAGTATCCCTCTCCAGGATTCAGGGATTCTACCACGCTGCAAGTTGGTGATAAAAAATGAACAGTTTGCAATTCACGCTGATGATTCTCTTTTTTGCCTTACTCGGGATCCACGCCGCGTACCTCGTTACCGGACGCGTCCGCCCGGAACGGGACTACGCCGCGTTGGGGCTGCGCCTGCGGACCTGGTGGGGCATGTGGCTGATTTTATGCCTTGCCACCTTGTTTAACCGGGCCGCTTCTCTGCTGGCCCTGATGATCCTATGCTTCTTCGCGCTGAAAGAATATTTCTCCATGATCCGCTCGAACAAAGCCGAACGCCGCCTGTTCCTGTGGGCCTACCTCGCGATTCCCGTACAGTTCTACTGGATCTACATCGGCTGGTACGGCATGTTTATCGTCTTTATTCCGGTCTACGTTTTCCTGTTCCTGCCGGTTCCGCGCTTGATCAACAAAGGCACGGTCGGGTTTCTGCGCAGCGTCAGCCGGGTGCAGTGGGGGCTGATGCTGATGGTGTTCGGTCTCAGCCACCTCGCCTATTTCCAGGCCGCCTCGCCGGAATACGGGGCCGGACTGGTGCTGTTTCTCGTCTTGCTGACGCAGCTGAACGACATCGTGCAATACGCGGCCTCGTTTTATTTCGGCCGGCGCAAGGTCGGCCCCACCGCCAATCCGTATCTGACGTGGGAGGGCTTTGCGTGCGGGCTGCTGGCCACCACCGGGGTGGCATGCCTGATCTCCCCTTACCTGACGCCGCTCGGCGCGGGGTTCGGGCTCTTCTCCGGCATGCTGATCGGCCTTAGCGGCTTCTTCGGAAGCTTGACGATTTCCGTACTGAAGCGGGACCTGCTCATCGGCGATGACGACAAGGCCCAAGCGCTTAAAAAAAGCTACTTGAGCCTCGTCGACAGCCTGACCTACACCTCGCCGGTGTTCCTTCACGTCATCCGTTATTTCTTCGATTTTATGTAAGCCCGCCGCTTTAGTTGACGGCCGGAAGCTTAACCAGCACGCGATATTCGGCGCCCGGCCGCACATCCCGCAGGATGCCGTCCGCCACAGGCGCGCCGTCGGCATAAACCTCGGTCTCGCGGACGCCGGCATCGCGCGCCATATCGACGCGGATCTTGGCCCCGCGGAAATTCCGGGTTACCTTGGCCCCGCTCCAATGGGACGGAAGCTGCGGCCGGATGCGGAGGCCTTCGGGGCATCCCTGCAGCCCGAACAGCCCGTCGATCAGGCAGCGGTAAACCCAAGGCGCCGTTCCGGTGTTGAACAGGTGGCTGGAACGCCCCGCCGTGCGCGGGAACTGCCGGTAGGCGCCGCGATAGTAGTTCGGAACGAACACCGGGAGCTGGCCTCGCTGCACGATATCGTCCAAGTCCGGGCCGGGGATCATTTTGCGCAGCAGCCGGTAGGCATCTTCCTTCTCCCCTACGGAATACAGCCCGTAGATATAGAAGGCGGCCGCATGGTTGTACACCGCGCCGTTTTCGGCCGATCCCGGGTGCTTCTGGGTGACCCGGCCGACATCCTCGCGCATCGCGGTGTAGGAAGGGGCCAGCTTTTCCACACCATAAGGCGTTTCCAGCTGTCCCCGGACGGCCCGTATCAGCTTCTCCCGCTTGTCCCGGTCGGCCGCCCCGCTTAACAGCGACCAGCCCTGCGGATTGATGAAGATGCGTCCTTCCCGGTCCGCGCTCACGCCGAACACGACGCCCGCATCCGTGATGCCGCGCGCATACCACTCGCCGTCCCATAAATATTCGTTGACGGTCTCGTTCGTCGCCCGGGCCGCCAAGCGGTATTCCTCGGCCATGCCTTCCCGTCCGCCCCGCGCGCATATCCCGGCCCAAACGTTAAACGCGTACGCGGTCGCGATGGTCAGCCAGCCGGATACGCCTTTTCCTTGATAGCCGACCATGTTCATCGGATCGCACCAGTCGCCCTGGTTAATATAGTTTAACCCGCGTTCATCGCGATCCCGGATCAGCCACTGCATCGCCCGGTGCACATGCTCGAATACGGAACCGCTTTCCTCCCCGCCCGCATAAGGAACCTGTTCTTCCAGCAAGGAGTAGTCGTTCGTTTCATCCAGGTATGTGCTTAGACAGATCGGCAGCCAAACGCAGTGATCCGTGTGCGGAACCTGGTTGATATACTTCAGCTCGGCCGCAGGGTGCAGGATGATGCCGTCCGGCATCGCGCCGCTGGCCTTCTGCTGGCTTAAGGCCGTCAGGAAAGCTTCTCTGGCGGTTTGCGGTTTGATATAACTCATCCCCATATGGTCCTGCAAATAATTGCGCGTTTGGGGATCTGTTGTCAGGCGGTTGGTCTGTCCATGATAGTACATCTGCCGCGGGAGCCAGTGATTCACGAAGTTGTCCAGATGCGGGTCCGGGGTGGCGATCTCCAGGCAGCCTCCGCCTTCCCGGATGTAGCTGTCATACTCCCGTTCCGCCAGGACGAACCCGTCATCGCCGCAGGCATTTTTGCTTCCGAAATACTCGGCTTTGATTCCGGCGATTTGCTCCTCGTCCCGGGCCGGGCCGAATATAAACCGGTAGGCTTCCTCCTGCCCCGGCTCCAGCGCGATCCGGTACTGCAGCACGGCCACCGGCGTTTCGTACAAAGCGTCTCCCCGCGCGAGTTCCTCGCGGTCCAGCGCGGACGGCCGCATGATGCCGCCTTCGCCTTCGAAGACTTCCTGGTTCACCTCCCAGGAATCGGCCGGACGGTCGGGAATCAGAAACGTTTTATCGCGAAAATGCTTGATTTTATCGTAGTCCTGATATTTCTGGTAAGGGGTGACGGAAGAGCATACGATCGACTGCAGCGCCTCGTTAAACTCCCCCGACTGGTTCATCCACGACATATAGCCGACCGTAAAATAGGGATAGATGCTCAGCTTGCGCTTGGCCGGCGAGAGGTTTTTCACCCGGATGCGCCAAAGCTCCAGCGGTTCTTCTTTCGGAAGGGTCAGGCTCATTTCAAGAGCGATGCCTGCAAATTCCACTTTCCAAACGATGCGGCTTTTGCCGACCGCAAAGGTGTATTGATCGGCCGGCACGCGGACCGGCTCATAAGGCGCGGAGAAGATTTCCCCGGTCTCCTCGTCCTTCACGTACACGAAACGGCCGGGATGATGCGCGTAATAAGGCTGCTCCGGCTGCATGAACGTTTTTGCTTCCAGATTGGGCGCATGCGAATATTTCGCGGGCTCCGGCTGCATAAACTGGGCCACCGTGTAGCCGCGGCAATTCACATGAATCATCATGCTCTCATTCCACAAAAATCCCGATGCCTTCGGAAGCAATGTGGGACTGGCCAACTCGTAATACTCCTGATCCTCGGTCGCTTTTAACATCCTGGATTCTCTCCCCATTCAAACGCCTATGATTTTCCAAAAATAACTGCAGGTTTATTATACAACATAGGCTTGCAAAAATGGGCTTTAACTGAATTTGACGGAAATTTCCCGGTAAAATTCATCCCCCGTTTCCTTAGGCATTCTGATCTCAAAAATGCCCTCCTTATATACGCCCTTGCTGTCTTCCACCCTGACGCGCCTCGGCAGCGGATTCCGCTCCTCCGCGCCGTCCGGCAGCCGAACCTTCACTTCGCCCGCGCCGACCCAAACCGCGATATCCTGCGGGTCCACGTTCGCCGGCGCCCGAAAACGGGTAATCACCGAGTGGTGGGTTTCGAAATTTTCAAACTGGACTTTTCCCGCCGCCCATCCCGATACCGAAGCCTGCGGAGTCATGCCTGCGAACGAATTCATCGAGTCCGGCAGCGTCTTTTTTAAAATGTCGCTGACATACTGGGATATGGACTGCGGATCGGGGGGCGCCATGTTGGAGCCGTTCAAGGCATTTTGGCCGGATAGGGATTTTTGAATGAGATCGTTGATAAAGCTCGCAAAGCTCTGTTGATTTAGAAACGGGAATTTGTCATCAAAAAAAGGCTTGTGCACGCCGCTCATCTCCTTTCCGTTAAATTAATCCTTGCTTTCGGAACGTGGTCTGGCAGCCGCACTTCGCGCAAAAGGCCGCGTCCAAATCGTTCACATAGGAGCAGCCTTTATCGATCCGCCCCCCCTCGTCCGAGCAGCGGTTGATCAAAGGCGCGCCGCATATTTTGCAATATTTGTCCTTGCCGTTAGCTTCATAGAAACAGCGCACGCACGTTCGAGTTTCTTCTTCCTTGGCCATATGAACCTCCGTTACATGTTCTTGATGGGGGCGTCGATAATATCGCCGTCAAATACATACGATTTGCCGTCCCGCGTGATGTTGATTCCTTTGGATCCGCCTACTCCGGCATTGCGTTTGCTGTGCGAGCTCCAACCGGTCTGCTCGACTTCCCCCACCGCCACGGCGGCATTCGCCGCCATTCCGTTGACGTTAATATCGGCCAGGGAGATGCCCGTCCCGGCATGAACCCCTTCGGCCGGGCGGCCCCCATGATGAATCAAAAACTGATCGGCATCGTCGATCAGCGTATCGATCACGTCATTGTCGATGACGATGCCCACGCAGTGGGAAAGCTCCACACCGGACAAGCTGCCGAATCCGGCATTCGACTTGCTATGGGAGCTCCAGCCGTCCGCATGAATCACCGTGCCTATAAATACGCCGGAATTGGATTCTATGGAGTTCACCGACAATTTATCCAGTGAAATCACGGTTCCCAGCGGTGTTATTTTCAGAGAAATCCCTCCGTTCCTTCAGCTTAAATTGCATGTTCAAAAAGGCCGGTTCTTTCAGCGCCGAAGCTAGCTGATGCTTCCGATATGCGTTTTTTCAAAACGCTTTAGGTCGGATGAAGCCAGGTTCCGAGGAGCCAACTTTTTGAACAACCACTCATAGGGTTTGATTTTGGCCGGTGGGTCCCACGATATCATTGTCGACAATCGGCGCATCCACGACTTCGGGATCCACGATCGTGCTGACGAACATAATCGTGTTGTTTATGCCGAACTGAATCCCCTGTCCGATATTCAGCTTGGCGTGAGCCGACCATGTATTCTGCAGGACTTCCCCGATGGATATGGTGCTGTTGGTTTTCTGCCCCGCTACGTTGATCGCGTTGAAGACAATGGAAACGGCCACTCTAAATCACTCCTTTATTCATCCTATGCAGCCATGAACTGTCCCGATTCCCGGGATGAGCCATGGGCCTTCGTCCCAACGCCGGGCCAACTTAAGCGCGGGCCCCAACTCATAAAGTCGCCCCGGGAATAATAAGCTTTAAATAAGCGTCATCACCTGAAAGTCTTTGCCAAAAAAGGGGGATTGGCCATGGAGGTTGACCCTTCGAAGCGAATGCTCCGCAAATTGCGTTCGCATATGCACGAGACGGTTGGAGAGAGTTTCTGGGAGGATATGTCCGGCTTGATCCCGCCGCTGTTCCCCCGGATGGATATGTATCGTCAAGACGGTCGATTTGTCGCCGTCATCGAGCTTCCCGGCGCCGCTTCACCCGACCGGATCAAAATATCGACGAACGGAAAAACCTTGAAAATCACCGGGGTCATTCCGTACGATTACCCCGTTCATGAAGACCGGTTATTGCGATCGGAACGTTCCCTCGGCAGCTTCAACCGGACGGTCTCCCTGCCGGTCGAGGTCGAGCCGGACAGTGCGGAGGCCGTGTTCGAAAGCGGTCTGCTGACCGCCACATTTCGCTGCAAGCCGGACATTCCCGAACAGGACGTTCCGATTTTGCCCAAGAAGGAGGAACGAACGTAAATGGGCTTCCTCTTCCGACGCAAGGCCGCCGGCAAGCCGCCTCCCCCGCAGGACCTGCTGGCGCGCCTGGAGAAGATGGAGGCCCAATTGAAGGAGCTGCCCCAGGCCAAAACTGAGTACCATATCCGGATCGACCAGGTCCATATCCATCATCCGGCGCTGGATCAGCTTACGTTTAAATTGGATAGCCTGGATATCGACGAACTTAGCGGTTCCCTGAATCTCGGGAACAACTTTGGGACCGGGGGGCATCAGCCCAAGAAGCCGGACGCGAAGCAGCCCGGCGAGTTCCCGAGTCAGGGCCGGCCGCAGGAAACGGATGAGAAGGGGGCCATCCCGCCGCAAAGTCCCGGTTCCGGGTTCAAGCAGACGCCCAAAGGTTTTTCATTCAGGAAATAAGGAGGTTTATGATGAAGCTGCATATTGTCGGAGAGATTCAAGTGGACCGGATTCAACGTTCTTCGGGCGTCTTTGCCGGAGACAACCGGCAGTCGGGATGGAGTTCAGCGGCGGTGGACAATCAGGCCGCGGCCGCCGCGCAAGGCCAGGGGAACCGGATTCAGGGGCTTCGCTCGGTGCTGGCCAGCCAGCATGTTCCCGGGAAGAAGGTGTGAGCATGGAGCTGGTGCTTGCGCCCAATTTCGTCATTGGCCACATTCGGGTGGGGACCGTCGAAGGCTCCTCCTGCATCAATATCGGCAACAACCTGCCGAGCGGATTTACAAGCCACAAGAAACAAAACCAGGGACTTTCCGTCTCCGGAGATCATAATGAATTAAAGGACATCGAATCGCTGCTGGATAACGCAGGCAGCGCCGAACTGCTGGGAAGCGTGTTCGGCGAGGACGCGGCGGCGCGAATCTACCCGAAGCATCGCCGTAATGCCGTCTGACCGGACGCTCGCGAAAAAACGCATCCAAGAGCAAAAAGAAAAAGAGCCGCATTTCGTTATGTCGAAATCGGCTCTTTGCTCCTTATGGATCGGCATTAGATCCAAGTGCGGAGAACGATTACCAGGAGGATAAACAGCACGAGAATCACACCCGTAGAAGTCCACAATCCGAAGCCTGCACTGGATCCGCCGAATGCAGCATTAGGGAAACCCATGTTTTTTTCACCTCCTTTTCAGAGATACTCCTAAGGCCTTAGATCCAGAAGAACGGCCACAGGAACAACAGCGCCAGGAGCGCCCAGGGAAGCCAAAAACCGCCGAAGCCTCCAAAGCCGCCAAAGGGGCCAAAGGGGCCGAACCCGAAAGCCTTCGTTTTTGCCTTGGATTTTAAATTGGAAACTTGTTTTCTGACTTTTGGGGACTGCTTGGAAAGAACCGAAGCGCCTCCGGGTACAACCCCGTCAAATTGAATGCCTTCCGGGCCAACGGCGCTTATCGTTCCAACATAACAGTTTCCGTCACGAAGGACCGCACAGACCGGTCTTCCAATATAGGGTCTGCAACCAGCTTCGGTAATAGGGTAGATCTGCTGCATGCATCTCTGCCTCCCTTCTCGGTGCTTTCGGTTCATCCTATGCTTTGCCTACGCGGGTGGATTGGGTCATTCGTCCATATACAGCCAACTAATCAGCTTCCGCCTATCATTTTGATTGCCTGGGGCATATGCTACCCTAGAAAGGGCTGATGACATGAATTATCACGAGATGATCGCGGCGATGGGTGAAGGAGCGGCTCATCCGGGAGGATATAAAGGGACACTCGCTTTTCTTGACGAGGTCGACATTCCCCCGGGGCTGCGCGTATTGGAGGTTGGGTGCGGCACCGGCAGAACGGCCTGTTTGCTGGCCCAAAAAGGGGCTAAAGTTACGGCTATGGACCGGAGCTCCACCATGGTGGGCAAGGCCAAAAAACGGGCCGAGATGCAGGGGATTGACATTGATGTGGTTCAAGGGGATGTTTGCTCCATTCCGTTTGAAGCGGACACCTTCGATGTCGTGTTTGCGGAGTCGGTTACAATTTTTACGGATCCTACGGCAGCATTTCGGGAGTACTGCCGCGTGCTTCGAACCGGGGGACGGTTATGGGACCGGGAGCTCTATGAAGCGGCACCTCACCCGGAGCTGTATCCGGAAATGTTCAAGCTGTACGGCAATCCGCAGCTTCCGGAGCTGGACGCATGGATCGGGCTGATGCGTTCGGCCGGATTCCGCAACGTTCGGCCGTGGAAACCCGATGCGGCGTCCCTGATTCCTGCGGATTCGGACGGGGAATTCCTTTACGACCCGTACCAGCTTTTTGATTTGGAAACGCTGCAGGACCCGGACGCGCTAGGTTTCTTTGCGCAAAATCACGCTTTTTTGCTGGAATTTCACGGGCATCTTTCGTTTTGCGTTTTTATGGGGGAAAAATAACTTCAGTTTGCGCGAAAAAGGGACCGGAGCCCAACCGATCCCTTTTTTCGTCCGAATTTCATTATGTCCCGCAGAAAGTCCGGTACGGGCAGGCCGTGGGGGCGGGCGGCGCGGCGTATCCGGCCTGTTCCGGAGCGTGCGCAAACGGGTTGGCGAGCGCTCCCAGAAACCGTTCCATCACGCTGTAGTCTCCGCGTTCCACCGCGGCCTCCAGCGCTTCCTCCACCCGGTGG
Organism: Paenibacillus sp. FSL R5-0527; assembly: GCF_038008055.1. Classification (NCBI taxonomy): domain Bacteria; kingdom Bacillati; phylum Bacillota; class Bacilli; order Caryophanales; family Paenibacillaceae; genus Paenibacillus; species Paenibacillus sp. FSL R5-0527. The sequence continues at coordinate 313,839 of NZ_JBBOYI010000001.1, forward strand.
TTGCGGGGAATGAGCGCGGGGTTGCTGCGCCGCATCAGCTCATGGGAGGCCTCCCTGGTCTCCTGCTGCCTGCCGAGCCTTTCCTGCCACCGCTCCCGCCACCGCGCAAATTCCGGCGCGCCGAACAAAGCGGAATCGTCCGGCCGTTCAAAGGTAAGCGCCAGAAAAGTATTGGTGTAGTCCGCCCTGTGCTCATGCATCAGTCCGAGCAAATCCTTGATCAGGACTTCGTCCTGCGCTTCTTCGCCGAACAGCCCCAGCTTGGCGCGCATTCCCGCAAGCCAACGGGATTGGAACAAATCCGTATACTCGGACAACGCTCCCTCCGCCAGCTTCACCGCCTCATCCTCATTTTCATGGAGGAGCGGCAGCAGGCTTTCCGCAAACCTCGTCAAATTCCAGAGCCCGATGTAAGGCTGATTGCCGTAAGCGTACCGGCCGCCCGTATCGATGGAGCTGAACACCGTCGCCGGGTCGTACACATCCATGAACGCGCAGGGGCCGTAATCGATCGTTTCCCCGCTGACGGCCATGTTATCGGTATTCATGACACCGTGAATAAAGCCGATCAGCTGCCAGCGGGCGATCAGGGACGCCTGGGCTCCGATTACCGCTTGAAGCAGCGCCAAATAGGGTTTCTCCGCCTCGAGCGCTTGGGGATAATGGCGTTTTATCGCATAGTCCGCCAAAGCGCGGATCTCTTCTTCGTTGCCGAAGTTTGCGGCGTACTGGAACGTACCGACCCGAATATGGCTGGCGGCGATCCGGGTCATCACCGCGCCCGGCAGCTCCGTTTCGCGGTACACGGGCTCCCCGGTCGTCACCACCGCCAGGCAGCGGGTAGTCGGAATTCCCAAGGCGTGCATCGCTTCGCTGATAATGTATTCGCGCAGCATCGGGCCCAGCGCGGCCCGGCCATCCCCGCCCCGGGAATAAGGCGTTCGGCCTGAGCCTTTCAGCTGGACGTCCCAGCGCCCCCCGGAAGGCGCGATCTGCTCGCCGACCAGTAAAGCCCGGCCATCCCCAAGCATCGTGAAGTGCCCAAATTGATGTCCGGCATACGCCTGCGCCAGGGGGAAGGTCCCTTCGGGCACCCGGTTTCCGGCAAACACCGCCACGTTTTCCTCGCTTTGCAACGCCTCAGCGTTTAGCCCTAATTCCCCGGCCAGCGGCTCGTTTAAAACGGCCAGCTTCGGCGAACGGACAGGATTCAGGCCAACCCGCGAATAAAAGACGTCCGGCAATTCGGCATAGCTGTTATCGAGGTTCCATCCTGTGGTAGGAACGGTTATTTTCGTCATCATAAGTATCTCCCTGCTCTAAACGATGGTTTGATCTATTATACACAATTTGGGGCGCACGCCATTCATCCGTCCCCAGGGGCATTCGGACCGTTGTCCTCCGCGATGTGGATATGCCGTTACCGTTATATGCCTCGTACATATTGTAAGAGTGAGATATGGACTTGGTGAATGAAATTACGGATAAGGGGAGTGATGAAATGGGAGCCGGCCATAAAAAATCGATCTACCCGCAGGGAGTTTCCATTATCACCTGCACGAACCGACGAAGCTATATTAATAACCTGTTCAACAACTTTGCCAGGCAGCACCATCCCAAAAAAGAGCTGATCATCGTCGTAAATAACGATAAAATTCCGCTTGAACCTTATTTAAACATGGCAAGGCGATATCGAAACGTTTACGTCTACCGCTTGCCGGGGCGTTTCTCGCTCGGCGCTTGTTTAAACCATGCCGTCAAGAAAGCAAAGTACCGCTACATTGCCAAGTTCGACGATGACGACTACTATGCTCCTTATTATTTGACCGCCAGTTTGCGGGTCTTTCGAAGAACCGGCGCCCACGTCATCGGAAAGCGGGCGCATTATATGTATTTACGCGGATCGAAGACGCTGATCCTTCGTTTTCCGCAGGATGAAAACCGGCCCGTCAGCGAAATTCCCGGCGCTACCCTTGTTTTTAAGCGGCAGGTATTAAGCCGGGTTCAGTTCCCCAATCAAAGCGTGGGGGAAGACGATCTTTTTTGCCTGCGCTGCAAACGGAAAGGATACAAAGTTTATTCCGGAGAAAAAACGAATTTTGTTGCGATCCGCCGTAAAAATTCCTCCAACCATACGTGGATTATCAGCGATAAAGAGCTGCTCGCCCATCATAAAAAGATCCCGAACGTGAAAAATTACAAAAAATTTGTACAAAGCAAACCGAAGACAGGGCGATAACGGCACATTCTTCATTCTGGACCAATAGTCGAAAAATAAGGACAAAAAATGCCGCTAATGGTGATGAACCTGCCTGGCTCCGGATAATAAGCACATAAAGTTCCGCTATTTTGTCTTTCAAAACCCGAAAAGCACAAGGAGCCTTTCCTCGAAACATCGTTCAAGAGGGCTCCCTGTGCTTTGGATATGACTCTTACATATTATGCAACTCTTTAATCTCTCCGCCTTTCAGTTCCACAAAGACTTGGGCAGCGGCAGTATTCTGGCCAAACCAGCCAGCGGAAACCTCGGCATCATATAAAGTCCAGTTTTCGGTATTCATTTCCTCGGTATTTAGATATGTTGATTTTTTCAGTTCAATTTCTTGTTCATTGGTTTTCATCCACACTCGAACAACCTGAAGGTTCTTACTGTAAAGGTGCACGGCAATATTCATCAAACCGGAATGGTCCGTGTCATAAGCTAGTACATAAGTGTCATACAATTTCAAGTATTCATCATGGTAACCGCTAAAAAGGCTCATCACATTTCGGAATGGATACGTATCCTCAGTCCACTCCGTATCCGCCTCATCCCCGCTCTTGATCGCAACGGGATACAGGCGCTCTGAATCCATGTCCTGCAACGGTTGACATGAGCTGCTCAGCTCTTTCGACGCGGCCGGGCCGCCTCCTCCATCTTCCGGTTCAGGGGCTAATTTCGTAAAAAAAGATTCCCGGTTGGAATAATAGTTGCCTTCATCCAAGATGGTTAAATCTACGGGATCGTCAATGTATCCCGAATCTTTGTAAAAAAGCCTTCTGCTTTCATCCGAAAAAACAGGGATAATGGCGGCCAGATCCAAGGTGTCCGAAGTCCAAACCGGATTCGTTCTAAAAGCCACCGTTCCCTTAAACCCTGCGGAATTTAACCGCTCATTGGTCCAGTAACGATACATTGTAAACTCGTACGGAGCAACCACGGTATTTCCCCAAGTATCCAGATTGCTTCCCTCTAGGGAGATGTAGGGAAAATACGGGACAGGGTCGTTAGCGACTTCTGCATCCAGTGCTCTAAAACATGCCGTGGCCACACTAGCAAGACCTCCATTATTCTCCAAGCAGCCCGATAGCAGGATAAACACGACGACTGCTAAAGGTATAATCAACTTTTTCACAATAACACCTTCGAGGTTCAGACTTATTCTCCCTCATCATACCCTACCAAAAACTGCAACAAATCCACGCCGGCTTGATTCGGAGCAATACCTTTCAAAACGGTTGCAAGTCTATCGTACGAGCTTACCAATCTCTCTGAAACCTCTTCCAAACTCGTTTGATCTTCGTCGTTCATGGCCTGGGCGGAAGTTTGATTGTAGTGCTCCCGATATTCGGACAGTTGTTGCAGTAATTCGCTATATTTTTCTTTATTAGCCCTCTGGCCTTCATTTGACTGCAGTTGTACCAGGTGCCCATAAATAGCCGCATCAATCATGCTTCCTTGTCTTGTTGACATATGCGACCACATCGTTCCTCCGCCATTCAAATAATATTGATATTCATACCAATCCGAATTAAGATCTGAGATGTTTGCTCTCAATTTGTTCACCAAGTTATTCAGGGTGCCATCATCTGCTACCATTTCATTTACTTTTGTTGTAAAGCACTTTCCAAACTCCGAATAGGCTTCATCCATACCCGCTTCGGATTGATCTTCCCATTTTTCCAGAGAGAACTGTTCAAATATTTGTGAAACTTGCCCCACTTGAGTCAATTCGGCCATGTTTTCATTGTTGCATGAGTAAGAAGCAATATTATTAGAACCATTCGATTCATCTTCCTGATTATCCGGTTTAAAAGTAGCCAACATTCCTTTAACTTCTTTCTGCATGGACTGGTAAACTTGAGCATCTTCTTTATTACTTGGTTCCTGAGATAAAATCTTGGCAACGACGACCCAGTCATCACCTTTTGAAACGATCTGATAGCTGTCTCGTTGATTTGGTTTGAGATCATTCCATTCCGTTAAATTTAATGATTCGATTTGAATTAATGGAAACGATCCCCGCTCATTTAAAAATGAAATCACTTGCTTATTTACTAAATCCTCAAGGGATATTCTCCCTACCCATGTTTCGGGGATTGTAAATAAACCATAAAGCGTATGGATCTCTCTCGGACTAAGCAATGTAGGCTCAACATCATAGTACCCCCAGGAGCTAACTTTCATTTTTGAGGAGTTATCATATACGTTATCCGCAATAAAAACAACACTTACTCCTTGTAAAGGATAAATGATGCTAAACTGTTTCCGATCTTCATTTTCTGTAGATGGCTCGGCCAAGATCATGGTTTCACCGGCTCGTTTCATAATATCCGAAAATGACATATTACTTCTAGCTTCAGTGTAATGAATAGGACTGGCGCCGTTAATATCAACATGGCTTACCGGCACCCCATCATCACCTGTCAAATGAAATATCATACCGGCCTTTTCAAGCTTGAGTGAAGTTAGGCCTGTATCCGAATCCGTTTCTTCTATAGGAAGTTCCTCATAATCTTGTGCTAACTTTTCAATCAGCATGTCTTTGTCCATATCAAAATATGCTATGAATTTCTTTAAAAAAACCGGATTGTTAAGATCATAAGAGGAATCGGTATTACCGAACGTTTCCGTGTCAGTAGGAATGTTGGTATTGCTACCTGCCTTTTCCCCTCCGGATTGAGAAGTCTTTGGCTCACAAGCCGTCAGGGTAAATAAACACAGGGTAATCAGTACTAATATCATTGATTTAAATTTCATTTGATGCTCCCCACCTTTTTACCGTTTTGACTATAAACAATCCCATCATCGCCTATAATTCTACGGACGGCTATAGGCTTTTGGGTCGTCAGCCAATATCCTTTAAGTTCAGAGACCTTCACATTTCCACCCTTTTTGTTTGTTCCGCTCTCGTGAATAAATTTCCCGTCTCCCAGATAGAACCCTACATGACCAACCTGGGACGAATTGGGCGAATTAAATAAAACCAGGTCACCCTGTTTCAAATCAGAGACATCGAATGCTCCCGCACCCTCTTTTCCTTTCGTCCATACTTCTAATCCGGATTTAATTTGAGTGCCGGTATTGGCCCCAATGTCGATATTCGATCCAACTTTCAGGTCGCGCAGAACCGTCCGGTAAATAGCCGAAGTAAAGTCCGAGCAATCCATTGCTTTTGGCGGTGACTTTGGATCCATATATTTGGGTCTGTTTCCGTCCATATAGTATGGAACCTTTCCCTCGAACTGTTTGGCTAATTCCAGTACCTGCTCCCTTGCAGCTTCAATCCCTTTAACGGCAGCTTGAAGTGATTTACTTGTTTCCGAAGGCAGAGGCTGACTGGATGGAGCACCCGTTTGGCTTGGTACTTCCAAAATGGACAATAACATGATTGCTACACCAGGATTTTTATCGACTACAGGACCGTAGGTAAAAACTCTATCTTTATAATACTTCCCTTCTAACGGTATATTTGTACCGCTAAACACATATACACTATTTACCTTGTGATTGATATATCCTAGGCCATTGTAATACTCCGCAAAAGTCATCATTTTAGCAATATCCTTAGAAGAACCGTCAATCCCGACAGTATCTCGGACGTATTTTTTTAAATTCAGAGCATGAATTGCCGCATCCTCCCATTCCGTAAAAAATATTCCCTTTGGAACGTTTACTGTTTTTTTCCCGAGCGGATCTCCATTATGTAGATACTTACTAAAGTCACCGGAGCCCTCCCGCCAGTGGATGGCCGCTATTAATTCAGGGGGCACGCCGGTTTTTTGGGAAACAGACACATATCTCTGTTTGTATTTTGAATAATGCTGCTGAAATTTCTTCAAGGAATTCATAACATCCTTATTTGAAAGATCCTTTGTTATATAAGGCAATAGCCACTTATTACGCTCGTATAACGCCTGAACTTTTTCTTTTTTATTCTTTATTTTTTTAATATTTAGGTTCATTTTACTTAGTGCGGTCAGATCCAATTTTTCTAAAACTTCTGTCTCTCTGGATTCATCCTTTAAGGCCTTCCCCGCAACCCCCGTCCCCGTCCACAGTATCTTATAATCGGCATCATCCACCATTTCCGAAGACATGGAATGCTTTTCCTTCAATGTTAATCTAAGTTTCTCCACGTACGCATGCGCGCCGTTCATTTCGTTTTGCATGTTTTTCGCTTTATATTCATGCCAAGCTGCTTGGGCCCGGCCGATTTCGGTGAGCAGTTTATGTATTTCGTTCAGCTGAGCCTTGGCCCAGGCACCTTCGGGCCCCTCCTTCATGGCCAAGCCTAACAAATATGTATACTGGTTATCCTGCGGAATCAGAACCGGTACAAACTTATCGTCTTTCGTGATCCGAAACGAAGGATCGTAAGAGCAAGCCGAGATAGGCGATTCTTTATAAAGTCCGCTTAAGTTTACGTTTTCCTCGTAAAAGCCTTCACTAATTCCCAGGTCCTTCAACACTTTTCTAAGCCTTTCCGCCTCTTTATGCGCCCCATCCATCAATGGCTTGTTATTAAATGCTTGATAAACGGAATAGGCTACTTGCGCCCGGGCAATGTCGTATCTGGCTTTAAAAATCTTGTCCAGTTGCCGCTTGGCTTCTTCCTGCCCCTCTTCCGTACCGTTGAGGGTTTGTGCGTGCAGCTTTTGCACCACCGGGTCTTCGAACAAGGGATCCTTCAAGTAGGCTGATGAGCCTTCACCGGCGATAACTCCATCCTTCGAGTAGTAAGAAGAAGGCGGGATAAATTTCTGTTGTGTAGCTCTGTTGGCTGCTTCCTCACTATCCAGGTAGGCCTGTGCCGCTTGTTTTAGTCCGCCAGCTTTTTCGTAAAGTTCATCGGTTACTAATTTCGCCAATTTCGTAATATTCCGCAGTCTGTTGTTCACTTCATCCAGTGCTCGTTGAACAGACCGTTCATCGTATTCGCTTCGTACATCTTGCACTAACCTGGATAAATCTTGATAAACCCTGCGCTCGCTGTTCTCTACTTGATTGCCTAGTGTTTTCAGCTTCGCGGAGAGCTCTTCTAATTTCCCGGTATCCACCTTCATGCTCATCGTTTGCTTTCCTTTCCGAAAACTAGGTTTTATTTCAAAATAAAAAGGTAATATTTACCTCTATGGCTCTTGATATTATACTCACAATGCATATCCCAAACAATGGAAGTCTCAAGAAATAATCCCTTTGGAGTAGCAACTTAAAGTTTATAGCGGGACATTTGTCACATAGCAGCAGATAACTTTTTTTGAATGAGGTACATGGATTAACATAAGAAAAACGTCTATCGACGTACTCCCTAAGAAGCCAGACCGCGTTAAATAGTTGCAAAATGTACAGTTACATATCCGGAGATCCTGCCACAGCAATTGATTAAGTGTAAACCCTGCAATTACTCCACTATCTTTCGAAGAAAAGGCAAAAAGACGAGGATGTAGTTGTATGAAATGCAATTAAACGAATGATTAGATAAATGGATATAAAGTTAGTTGTATGATTTGCATTAATGGTGGGAGCCAAGCCGGTCAAGCACACTTTTGCCCGCCATCCGACCAGGGGAAATAATTAGTCAGCGGTTAAGCCGATTTTGGTTCGGCGAATGTTGAGTAATAAATTCTTTAAACTAAATAAACAAAAGCCCTCTTGAGTCAGAGGGCTTTTGAGGTAACCAAAGTAGTTGTGCTAAAATAAACTTTATTCGTTGGCGCCGATATTCACGGCGCTGCCTTTTACGCGGGGCTCCCCGTCAATATCCTCGGTTCCGATGATGGCGGTGTCCGTGTTCCCGGCATCGATTGCCGGAGACGATGACTGCAGATGGAAGTCGCCGTTCGCGGCGTTCACGAATTTGGGATCGGCAAACAGCGAATGCGCATCATTGCCGGTTCCCTTTTGATACGAGGAGAATCCCGTATATTCTTTATTTTTCCAGGTCCAAGTCGCTTCCGAGGTGCCGCCCGGAGCAAAATACAAATTGTAATCCACAACGTTGCCGGTGTTTTTGGTGTATTCATTGTAGATCAAAACATCCGTGGAGTTGGCCACGAAAATATTGTTTTTGATCACGTTGTTTTGTGTATCGTACTGTACGAGCAGTTGGCCGTTATAATCGTTCAAAGTATCGTTTTTGTACACTGTGTTGTTGACGATCTTGCAGTTTACGGTAGAGCCGCGCTCATCGTCGTAACCGCCCATGGCGATGCCGGTCAGCCGGTTGTTATAAATCACGTTGCTGCGCACCGTAATATTGCTGGTGGATTTGCCGGCGTGTTCGGAGGCGATTTCGAGGCCGATGTCGTTGCTGTAGCTGTAGTTCTGCTCGATAATGCTGTCCTTGCCGCCATCCACATAAATGCCGCCGGCCGAGTTGTCGTCTTTCCCGTAAGACGGGTTATTTTTAACGGAATTGTTGTACACCCGGTTGCCTTTCACGAGCCCGTTCCGCGCCTGATCGTAAGCGGTCTTCGGGGCGGTTCCCTCAAAGCCGATCAGATCGATCCCGATGTTGTCATTATCGTGGACGAGGTTGCCGGTCACCTCAAAGCCGTCCACATTGCCGTTTAAAACGAGCGCTTCACTGGAGCCCAGCACAAGATTGTACAGCTCATTGCCGCTGATCGTCAGGTCGTGGATCGAATCGGGAGCTTTTGTACCATAAACCGCGATGCCGTGGGCGTCCCGGCCCAGCCGGTCGCTGCCGCTCGGGGTAGCCGTGTTTTTGATGTCATGGACTTTGTTGTTGGACAGATTAATGAAACCGCCAGCGCCATGGACATAAATGCCTACAGGCACCGCATTTTTGGAAGCCGTAGTAAACCCGCGGACTTCAAAACCCTGAACGGTAACGTAATTGACATCCTCCAGCTCGATCAGCCCTTCGCTTCCGTTGACCGAAAGTCCAGCGCCGTCAATGATGGGGGTCTCGTTGCCATAGTTGGTGAACACAATGGGACCCTGGGAAGCGGAGCCGGAACGGGTGATCTTCAGCTTCTGATTGTACACACCGCCCCGGACGTAGACCGTGCTGCCCGCAGGGACCACATCGGCCGCATGCTGCAGCGTCTTCCACGGCGCGTCGCTCGTTCCCGCGTTGGAGTCACTGCCGCTCGTCGCCACATAGAATTCCGTGCCGGCCGCGGAGGCGGAAGGGGACTGCGCATTTCCGGCCGCCAAACCAAGTCCTAAAGCCAACCCCAGACTCAAACTCGCCAGTAATATTTTCCGGAATTTCATTATCATTCCTCATCTCCCTTTGTTTGGTATAGTCATTATACCACAAATTCACTACGCCTGTCCTGCCTGCATACGTAGGACGTCCTCCACGGTCGGCAGGCTTCCGGTGCCGCCAAGGCCTAGCGTCGACAGCGCCCCGCAGGCATTGGCGAATCGCAGCAGCTCCTCACCGCAGCGGCCGAGCAGATAGCCGTAAATGATCCCCGCATTAAAGCAATCGCCCGCTCCCGTCGTATCCACCGGGGTCACCGCGTACGGCCCGGCCGAGATCACGCTTCCGTCAGGCTGGCGCAACGACGCGCCTCTGGGGCCTTGCTTGACCGCCACCAGCCCCGCCACGGGAGGAAGCATGGATTCAAGCACACTGGCGACCCTGTCGGCCGGGAAGATATGCAGCAGTTCATCCTCACTCGGAATGAACAGATCCGTTTCCGCCAGCAGCGCGCCGATGCCGTCGCGATCCCACCGGTTGGCCACATCCCACCCCGTATCAAAGGACGTGCTGGTCCCGTCCGCGCGCAGCCGTCCAAAAAGCTCCAGCCAATGCGGTCTCATGCCGTCCTGCAAATAATAGGAGCCGAAATGCAGATGGCGGGCCTGCCGCAGCAGCGTGTCCGGGATATACTCCGGGGACAGCAGCGGGATGCTGCCGGCGTAGGTTAGCAGCCCGCGATCGGCGGGCGTGGAGAAGGACAAGGTCACCCCCGTCTTGACGCCCGGCAGCCGGGTTACATGCTCGGTGTTAACGCCCATCCGCCGCAGCTCGCCCGTACAGAAGGCGCCGAAGTCGTCGTCCCCCACCACGCTGACGAACCTCACGTCCGCCCCCAGGCTGGCCAGCGCGCAGGCCGTGATCGCCGAGGAGGAACCAAGCACAACCTCGAAGCCGTCGACCATCTTCTCCCGGTTCCATTCCGGCATGACATCCCCGCCGGACACAATGATGTCCACGTTCAGTTCGCCGGCGACAACCACAACGGGCCTTGTCTCCTGAGTCCCTTGCGATCGCATCATTTCAACACCGGAACAAAACCTTGTTCCGCCTCATACAACTCTTCGAACATGCTGCCGATTTCGTCCAGGGAGCAAACGGCCGCGGTCAGCGGGTCCACCATCAGCGCGTGGCGGGCCATGTCCTTGTCGTTCCGGAGCACGGCTTCCACCGCCAGGTCAAAAAAGGCCATGTTCGAGCGGCACAATGCGGCCAAATGCTCCGGCAGTCTCCCGAAACGGGTAGGCTGCACGCCTCTGCGGTCGACCAGGCAGGCCACCTCGACCACGCCGTCCGCCGGCAGATTTTCGATCAGCTCCCGGTTCGGAACGTTGCCGTAAATGACCTTTGGCTCGTTTTTTAATACGGCTTCGATAATCACCGCCGCGTATTCATTGCTCGACCGCATTTCGAGCGGCAGCGTGCCTTCGAGCTGCCGAACGATCTCTTCATCGTTCTCTTTGCGCCAAATCGGCCAATTGTCGGCATAGAAACCCGTGGCCCCGTTATAGCCGGCATTGCAGTGCAAATCGATAAGCGACTGGCGTTTCCGATAGTACGGTATATACTCCGAGAAATGGCCGCTCGATTCCGAGACGAAGGCGCCCAAATATTTCATCGCGTCAAAACGCACCGGGTCCTGCCGCAGCAGCTCGGGGGCCTTGATTTTTTCCAGCAGCACGGGGTACAGGTCCTTCCCGCCGTGGGTCAGCTCCACGAACCAGGACATGTGGTTGATGCCCCCGGCTCTCCAGTACATCTCCTCATATGGGACCCCGGCATATTCCGCCAGCTGTGCGGACGTGTTCTGGATGGAGTGGCAGAGGCCGACCACCGGCAAATCCGTGATGCGTGAAGTCAGCAGCGTAACTGCGGACATCGGATTGGTATAGTTCAAAATCATGCCGTCCGGACACAGCTCTTCGACGTCCCGGACAATCTCGATCCAGCTGGGAAGCGTACGCAGCGTTTTAAACAGCCCCCCTGGTCCCAACGTATCGCCAATGCATTGATTAACCCCGTATTTCAAGGGAATTTCATATTCGTAGCGAACCGTCTCCAGCCCGCCGACCTCAATCTGGTTGATCACAAACTGCGAGCCGCCGATGACCTCCCTGCGGTCCGTGGAGGCGATCACCTCCCACCGTTTCCCCGTCATTTCCACGATTTTGCGCACCAGCCTGCGTGCCAGCTCCAGCCGGCGCTCGTCGATATCGACCAGGGCGATCGTGCCGCCCTCCAAACCTTCGATCAACAGGATATCCATGGCGATGTCCCGGGTAAACGCGCTGCCTGCACCGATAATTGAAATTTTCGTCATAGCTCTTCTCCTCGCTCCTTATTTCATGCCTGTCATGGTCAGGCCTTTTATGAATTGCTTCTGGAAGATCAGGAACACAATAATAACCGGCAACGTAATCAGAACCGCCGCGGACATGACGACGTTGTAATTGACCATATGCGTTCCGTTAAAATAAACCAACGCAAGCGGAACGGTCATCTTGCTCTCATCATTTAATACAATCAGCGGCCACAGGTAGTTGTTCCAGGAGTTCATGAACGTGAATATGCCCAAAGCCGACAGCATCGGCAGGATCAGCGGCGAAACGATGCGGAGCATCAGCCTGAACTCGCCGGCGCCGTCCATTCTGGCCGCTTCCAGCAGCTCCTGCGGAATCTCCTCGATGAATTGCTTGGCCAGGAACACCCCGTAGGAGCTAACCAGATTAGGCAGAACGATCGCCATCAGATGGTTGATGAGCCCCAGCTCGGCCGTAATGAGATAAGTCGGGATCATAATCACCTGGAACGGAATCATCATCGTCGCCAGGATCAGGATGAACAACAGTCTTTTTCCCTTAAATCGATGTTTGGCAAAAATATATCCGGCCAGGGAACTGGTGAACAAGGTCATGACCGTAATGATGACGGAGGTCGCCAAGCTGTTGAACAGCCAAGTGACAAACGGCGCGTCCCGGAACACCGTCCGGTATCCCTCCAGGCTGGGCTGCCGGGGGAACAACCCGCCGGAGCCCGAGACGATTTCCATATTGCTTTTTAGCGAAGACAGCACCATCCAGGCGTAAGGCAGCAGCATGATACAGGCTGCAATGGCCAGGACAGCGATAAGCACCCCGTCCCAATACTTGCGTTTATACGGCATAGGCTTTTTCTCCCCCTCTCAATGCTCCCACTGGGTGCGTCCCCATCTCAACTGCAGCAAGGTCACGAGCAAAATGATCATAAGAAACACGGTCGCCATCGCCGAGGCGTATCCCATATTCGAATTGGCAAACGCCTGATCGTAAATGTGCAGCGCCAGCACCCGCGTCTCGTTGAACGGCTCCCCTTTCGTCATGATCTGGAACTGGGGGAAGGCCTGGAAATAGGAAACGACCGTGGTCACGGAGACGAACAGCAGCGTTCTGCGCAGCAGCGGCAGCGTGATGTGGAAAAAGATATGCCACCGGCCCGCGCCCTCCAGAATCGCCGCTTCATAATACATGTCGGGAATGGAATCCAGCCCGGCGATGAAAAGAACGATATTATAGCCAATATCGGCCCACAAGGTCATCATAATGACGGAATAAAGCGCATAATGCGGATCGCTGAGCCACTGGATCGGGGCCATATGCAGCTTGGCCAGCAGGATGTTGAACAAGCCGTTGTTGTAATTGAACATCGTGCTCCATACGATGGCCGTTCCCGCCAGCGGGGCGATCGTCGGAAGAAAAAACACGGTACGGAACAAACTTTTCAGCCAGGGGATGCTGACCCGTTGAATGGCTGAGGCGATCAACAGCGTGATGACGATATTGATCAGCACGGTGATCGTTACGAATTTGAACGTGACCCATAGCGACTTCAGAAAAACGGCGTCCCGGGCCATGCGGATATAGTTGTCCGCCCCCACGAACAGCGCCTTGGAGCTAAGCGGGTCATACTTAAAAACGGACAAGCCCAGGCTCCAGGCGATGGGAAGGAACGCAAACACCCCGAACAGGAGCAGGATCGGCACCAATGAAATGAGGATGAACCTCCGCTTGGCTCTGTACCCCGCCGCCTTTCCCGTCACTTTTATCCTATCCGTCTTGTTGGTCGGTACAACAGCACTCATGCCCGAACACCCCTATCACTTATGTTGATCTTGGTTATCGTTGATGGCCTTTTCGATTTTCGCCAATCCGTCCGCCACACTCAGGCTTCCGCTGGCCATCAGCTGAAAATGGTCGTTGACCTGCTTGAAGAAGTAATCGCGGTCGGCCACGGGGCCGATCCATTGGCCAAGCGGCAAGATTTCCAGCGAGGTTTTCATATACGGATTTTTTTTCAGGAATTCAGGGTCTTCGGCGATTTCTTTTTTGGCCGGAACGGTGAAGGTGTCCGTATTCCACTCCTCAAGGTTGTCCTTCTCCGTGATGAAGCGGATAAACTCAAGCGCGGCCTCCGGCTGCTTGCTTTCCTTCGCCACCGCAAGGCCCCAACCGGATTCGGCGGCAAAGGCGGGCGGGTTCTCCGTAAAAGACGGTACGGGCACATATTCAAAATCGCTGACCTTATAGTTGTTCAATCCGGCGGATATCGTCCAAGGGCCGCGATAGGTCATGGCCGAGTTCCCGCGAAAAAAATAATCGGAGGTGTCCAGCTCCCCGCCAAACGTGGTCAAATCGGCGACCTTGTCGTCGGCTACGAGCGAGACCAAAGCGGACATCGCCTTTTGCGCCTCAGGAGTGTGGAAGTTCACATGCCCGTCCTCTCCCCAGAAACCGGCGCCCTGCTGCAGAATCAGCGACAGAAAAGTAAACGTGATATTGTCCGACGATACAAAGTCGAAGCCCTTCACTTTAATGACATTGCCTTCGCGGACGGTCAGCTTTTTGGCGTAATCGACCAGTTCCGCCCAGGTGGAAGGCGGCTGGTCGAAGCCCTGTTCCTTCAGCATTTGCGGGTGGATCAGCATGCCGCCGTTTTCAATGTTGTATTCAAGCGGCAGACCATACAGCTTGCCATCGCGCAAATACCCGCCGAGGGGAGCGTCATAGTACGCTTTTTTTACAGTTTCGCTATCGGGGATTTCAACGAGCAGACCGTTCTTGGAATATCCGGGAACCCAAGTGCCGAACAGCTCGGCGATATCGGGCGGGGTGTTCGCGGAAAATGAAGCTTTCAGCTTTTGGTTGTACACGTCATAAGGAAAAGTCTGATATTCGATCGTCACATCGGGGTGCAAGGCTTGATACTTCGAGATCTGTTTTTTGTATGCATTTACAATTGCGTCTTCCTGATGGCTCCAAAAGACCAGTTTCACCTTGCCTTCCGTGCCTGAGGATGTATCGCCGCCGGAAGCGGAGGGGCCTGCACAGCCCGCTGCGGCGAATACAACGCAAACCGCCGCAATGATCAGCATAAACTTCGAAAACCGCATTCGCATATCCCCCTTATCTCCTGCAAATTAGCCAGCATTTGAAGGGGAGGTTGCTTGAGGATTGGGGCGCCTTTAAGTGCGAGTTCAAAAAGTCGGCTTTTCAGCACCGAAGCTTATGCCTTACGATGTGCGTTTTTTCAAAACGCTTTAGGTCGGATGAAGCTAGGGACAGAGGAGCGTACGTTTTGGGTACGTGAGCACCTGAAATGTTTCCGCAGGAAACATGCTTCGGAAGCATCCGCTTAGTCCCGGCTGAATTCAAGATTCGACGTCGAGACCACTTCCTGACCTGCTGCTTCGTGATCAAAAGATGACTTTTTGAACAACCTCTTTAAATAGGAGCAGTGTGGTCTAAGGGTGTATATACGGCAATCTGCTGCTCCCGGCACGCTTGCTCAAACCATCCCTCCGGCTGCTTATTCGTGATTACCCCCGTCACTTGATTCAAGGGAGTAATGGTAAACAAAGCGCTCTTCTCCAGCTTGCTTTGATCGAATACAGCATACACTTCGCTGGAACGTTCCATCATTAACTGGGCAATCCGGGCTTCAAGCTCGGAATGCATCGTAAAGCCGTGATTCAGCGATACTCCGTCCACCCCGAGGAACATTTTGGTAATGTTGATTTTATCGATCACATTCTCCGCCAGCGGACCGCTAAGCTCGTAGCTTTTGGCCCGCATCACGCCGCCGATTACCACAACCTGAATGCTTTCGGCGTCGGCCAGGTCGAAAGCGATGTTCACCGCATTGGTGACAATCGTAATATTGCGGTGTTTTTTCAACGCTTTGGCAATAAAAAACGTCGTCGTTCCCCCGGTCAGGCAGATAATGTCTCCCTCCTGAACGAGGGCGGCCGCGGCTTCGGCAATCCGCTCCTTATCCTGCCGTTTGAAATCGCGTTTGGCGGCAAAAGGCAGCTCCGCCGCCGACGGCGTTAACGCCCCTTCGTAAATGGCTCCGCCGGTCGTACGGATGATTCCGCCCGCTTTCTCCAGCACGTCCAGATCGCGTCTTGCGGTCGCTTCCGAGCAGCCGACGGCTTCAATAATTTCCTGCAGCGATATTTTTCCGTGCGCCTTAATCAGTTCCAGCGTTTTCGCTCTGCGCAGCTCACCCTTTGAATATTGCATAGTTCTCTCCTTTAAATGCGAGTTCAAAAAGTCAGGTTTTCCTTCGGAAGCATCCGCCCCACCCGGCTGATTCAAGATTCGATGTCGAGTAAGCTCCTTGATTCTACTTCGTGATCAAAAGATGACTTTTTGAACATCCTCTTTGATATATCTGGGCCGTACAGCCCGTGTTAGCTCTATTGTGGAGGATGAAAGGATAGATTGCAATACGCCGAAATGAACCCGCATCCTGCTACAAAATCCGTTAGAAAAACGTGCTTCCGCACGCTTTTGCCGGCCCCTTCACAAAGCTATGATTTGTACCTGACTCTCGTACTCCCGGAAAAGACGGTAATCGATATCCCCCGCTTTGGCGGACATCGCATTCGCCGCGGCCGCCGCAGCGGCGGTACGCAGTCTGTCTGCGGCCGAATCGCCGCGTTCCTCCGCATACGCCATGCCGGCCACAAAAGCGTCGCCGCAGCCCACGGCATTCACGGGACGAATGGCCGGCGGCGTCACCACATACCCCGCTCCATCCAGAACCGCCACGGCTCCGCGGCTGCCCAGCGTGACGCACACCTCGGCGATTCCCTGATCGGCCAGCAGTTGGGCAGCCCGGACCCATTCGCTTAGCTCCCGCGGTTCGCGTCCCAGCCATCCGGCCAGTTCCTGCTCGTTGGGCTTCACGAAGCGGGGCGACGCGGTCAGCCCGGCACTGAAGGCCGCTCCGCCGGTGTCCAGAAAGGCCTTGGCGCCGGCGGACCGGACGATGTTGATCAGTTCCGCGTACATATTTTCCGGCGCGCCCGCGGGCAAGCTGCCGGAGAGCACGACTATGCTGGATTTTTGGGCCAGACTGTGCAGCGTTTCCTTGATCGCGGCAATCTGGGGTTCCGTGATGGCCGGTCCCTGCCCGAGCAGCTCGGTGGAGCTTCCGCTGGACTCATCCAGAATGTTGAGGCAGACCCGCGACTCTCCCGGGGCGTGGACAAAAGCGGTCTCTATGCCCCGTTCGGCCAGGCCGCGTTCAATGAACGCGCCGCTCGCGCCGGCGATGATGCCGGTGGCGGTGACCTGGCCGCCGAGCTGTCGGATCACCTTGGCGACATTGTTGCCTTTGCCGCCGGGCTCATCGACTTGCCGGGCAACCCGGTGCACCTGGCCCAGGCTGAACTCATCGACGTAATACGTGCGGTCGATGGCCGCATGAAGTGTGACCGTGGTTATCATCGGGCTGCGCCGGTCTTGCCGGTTGTTCCGGTTGCTTCAACAATCCCGGATGTTGCGGTCGTGTCGGTTGTTCCGGTTGTTTCAACAATTCCGGCTGCTATGGTCGTGCCGCTTGTTCCGGTTGTTTTTCCTGCTGTTGCGGTCGTGCCGGTTTTCCCCGCTTTTCCCACGGAGCCGCAGAGCCGCATTTTTTCCATGGCCAGCCGTTTGACCGCTTCCTTCGCCGGAACCATGTATTTGCGCGGGTCGTTTTCTTCGGGATGGGCCGCAAACACGCCTTTGATCGCGTCGGAGAAGGCGATGCGCAGTTCGGTGGCAATGTTCACCTTGGACATCCCCAGTAGGGCCGCCTGATGAATCTGCTCGGCCGGAATGCCCGACCCGCCGTGCAGCACCAAAGGAACGGACACGCGGTCCGCGATCCGCGCAATCCGCGCAAAATCAATATTCGGACGGCCTTTGTAAATGCCGTGGGCGGTGCCGATCGCGGGCGCCAGCGTAGGCACGCCGGTGCGTTCGATGAACAGCGCGCATTCTTCGGGATCGGCCAACGACGCTTGCCGCTCATCGACGACAATGTCATCCTCGACGCCGCCGACCTTGCCGAGCTCCGCCTCCACGTTTACGCCGGAGGCCTTGGCGATCTCCATCACTTTGCTGGTCCGCTCCACGTTTTCCTCAAATGGAAACATGGAGGCGTCGATCATAACCGAGGTGTAACCGGCGCGGATGCATTGGATAATCGTCGGAAAGTCCGTGCAGTGGTCCAGATGCAGCGCCATGGGCAGACCCGTCCGGTCCGCCGCGGTTTTGGCCGCATGGGCGAGGTAATCCGCACCCAGATGTTTGACGGTGCCCACCGTCGATTGAATAATCAGCGGGGAGTCCATTTCCACCGCCGCTTCCACGACCGCCTGAAGCATCTCCAGAGTGTGCACATTAAAGGCGGCGACAGCGTATTTATCCCTGCGGGCCGCTTGCAGCATTTCAGTAGACGAGATAAGTGGCATATCCTTTCCCCCTTAAAAGGTTTCGCCGCGCAGCGGGTGTGAAGGGGGCACCAGGGCCTCGTTATTGGAAAGAGACGTTGAGAGCCCGTTTACACGAAGGCCATGTGGCCCTTTTATACGCGGGCCTGGCAACCCTCTTTATGAGAAGGCATTGGCACCCCTATTTGGGCTCGGCTGGCGGCGGTTTGAACGAGTTTAACCCCCTCCCCTCATTAGTGGAGCGATTCGGGAATAACGTGTGTAGGTGCGGCTGGTGCGACCGCGGCTTTGATTGTGATTGCGACTGTGACTGTGATCGTAACCGTAGATTGTAGCTTGCAACCGTAACCGTATCTGCAACTGTGATCGTAACCGCAACGGTACCGCAATCCAAAATCCTAACGGACACCAGCGCCGTTATTTCGGTGAGACAACCATTTTCGATGCCGTAACGGACACCACAGACCTTATTGGCATGGATGAGCACGTATCCGAAATTTTTTGGGCAAATAGCGGCTCTCCTGTCCGTTAGAATAAAAATCGGCGTCTTTTCGGGCAAATAAGGTCGTTCATGTCCGTTAGCCTTCACGCGGTATGTGGTAGTGCGGTATACAGCATGCGGTATGCGGTGCGATTTGCCGTCACTTCACCAACGTTCACGTTATTTTTGAATCGGTCCACTAGACAAATGATTGCAACTGCGGGTTGATAAATCGGATGATTGATGCTTGGATGAATCTTGTGCTTGTGATCATAATAATCGTTTATTTTGATTAAATCAATCATTTTGTAAAAATTTATTACTCATTTCGCAAATTTCATTCTGTTTTATTGATTAAAACAATCTTTTTTATTGCATTTTTGATCGAAATGATTATAGAATTGACATAAAGCGTCATTTTAATTCATTTACGGGAGGTACCTTTTATGAGTTTGACGTACAGTGAAATAAAAGGCCAATATACGGCCTTGCAGCAGACTTACGATTATATGCTGGCCAAGCGTGCTGAGTTTACGGCATTTGTTCGAGCGCAAGGGGGGAACTCTGTGACCTTCGTTGGCTCCGGTTCCAGCTACTGCTTGAGCGAAGCGGCCTCCTTCTCCTTCCGGTTGCGCGCCGGCCTGCCTGCGGTTTCCCTGGCCGCCGGCGACCTGATGCTCCATACCGACCGCTACCGCCCTATGTTGGCAGGCACCCTGGCGATCGCGCCGTCACGGTCCGGCAGCACCAGCGAGGTGGTTGAAGCGCTGCGGTTGATCCAATCCGATGAAAAGCGCATTCCTGTGTTGGCAATTTCCTGCGTGGAAGATTCTCCACTTTCCTTAACGGCCGATTTTTCTCTCGAACTGCCGTGGGCCTTTGACCATAGTGTCTGCCAGACCCGCACAGTCGTCAACTTGTATGCGGCCAACCTCCTACTAGCCGCCTTCCTGGCCGGAGACGAGGCGCTGATTGCCGATATGCAGGCGGCTATTCACCAGGGCGAAGCCTACATGGCGCGCGTGGAGGACGGCATCCGCCGGGCGTGCGATTTCGCCTGGACAAACGCCGTTGTACTGGCGGATGGCGAGCTGCAGGGACTGGCCGCCGAGGGCGCGATCGCCTTGACCGAAATCGCCAAGACGCAAGCGCACGCCTACCATCTCCTCGACGTCCGCCACGGCCCGATGGTGACGGTTGGACCGGATACGCTAGTGATCGCGGCCCTGTCGGATACCGGCATCGACCATCAGCGCAACCTGATGCGCGATATCAAAGACCGCGGCGCCACCGTGATCGCGTTTGCCGATCGAGCGGCGGCGGTGCCTCATGAGATCGTCGACCTCGCGATCACGACGGACCGGCCGCTGGACGCTGCGGTGCGGGGCATTCCGTTTATTTTTATCCCGCAAATCGCCGCTCTGGCCAACGCCGAACGCCACGGCATCAACCCGGATCAGCCCGACGGGCTGGTGGCCTGGGTTAAGCTGTGAGCTAGACCGGTACGCCGCCGTGTAAAAAGGACCGGAGCCGAATATAGCTCCAGTCCTTTTGGTTTTATAAATCGGGCCCTTTAGGCTGGCCAGCCCGTTCCTTTTGGGCTGGAGAGAAAGCCGCGGCGGCTTGGGATAACTAAGGCGCGGCCGTTCATGGCATTTTGCGGCATTTTGCGCCCCTCCGTAACGCCATCGATACCGCTATCCTGGAAATAAAGGTAATTTACGCCGCTATTGAGCCGGACTTTCCCCTTGTTCTCCAAATAGCGGACATTTATGTACCTATTTCCCTCGGGCCCACGAAAAAACCGGCTTTTGACCGCCCTCCCACTGAAATAACGACCCAAAAGTCCTCTGTTGGATCCGGTTTTCGCTCAATGACGAAAATAGCGACGAAAAAGGGCGTTATTTTCGCTCGGCGGCACTAAGCGGTACTGAGCAGCACTAGGCGGCACTGGTCGGCACTAAGCGGTGCTGAGCGGTGCTGAGCGGTGCTGAGCGGCGCTGAGCGGTGCTGAGCGGCGCTGAGCAGCACTAAGCGGCTACTAGGCAGCGCTAGGTGGCGCTGGTCAGCACTAGGCGGCAACGGGAGGCGCTGGGCGGCAATGGGCTAGAGCACTCTGTCCGCACAAAAAAAGCTTTTCCGCAAGGGATCGTGGGTCTCGATCTTAACCGTTCGCATCCTTCCGGAAAAGCCCCCCTCCCCTTTGCGTCCGTACTCTTGGTCCGCCCTCCTCTACTTCCACCACGCCTCGGCCGGGTATTCGGACGCGCCCAGCTTGACGGGCTCCCCGATTTTCGGCGTTGTGATCGGGACGCCCCGCCGCCCCGCCTCTTCGGTCAGGCGGCGGACCGGATCGTACCAGCTGTGCATCGCCAGCGTAAACGCGGCCCAATGGACCGGAAGCAGCACGTTCCCCTTGACGTCCAGATGGGCCCGCACTGTCTGCTCAGGAAGCAGGTGGACGTCAATCCACCGGTCATCATACTGGCCGCACTCCATCAAGGTGAGATCAAACGGGCCGTATTTTTCGCCGATTTCCTTGAAATGGGGCCCGTACCCGCTGTCCCCGCAGTAGAACACCCTCGTCTCCGGCGTCGTGATGACCCATGAACACCATAATCCGCCGTCGCGGCTAAACAACCCCCTGCCGGAAAAATGACGGGCCGGTGTGCAGGCCAACTGGACGCCTCGAAACTCCAGCTCGTCCCACCAGTCGTATTCGCTGATCCGCTCGGGCTCGACGCCCCACCGCTCCAGATGGCAGCGGACGCCAAGCGGCACGATAAACCGGCTCACCCGGTCCTTCAGCCGCTTGATCGTGCCGTAGTCGAGATGATCGTAATGATCGTGTGACAAAACGATGGCATCGATCGCCGGAAGCTCGTCCAGGTCTCCGAACGGCAGCTCTTGGTTGTATCTTTTTCCGCCCATTCCCTTGATCGGAAATGAAGAGGGACCAAACATCGGGTCCAGCAGCATCCGCGTCCCCCCAATTTGCATCAGCAGGGCCGAATGGCCAAACCAGATCACCGTGTCCTCCTTGATCCCTTCGATCGCCTGCCGATCCAGCTTGACCTGCGGGAGGGGCCGGTCCGGCCTCAGATGCGGTTTGCGTTGCAGGTATTCGCTCAGCGCCGTAACTAAACTGCCGGGCAACGGCGCCATCAACTGCGTGTGCAGGGGGTACTCGAACTTTTTTCCGTTGTAGTTGGGGGATTGCCGGTAACGCTCCACCTCTGCGGGCGACGGCTTGCCGCCAAAGGGCGGGTACAGCTTCATAAACAAATCGAAGCCGACGGCGAGGAGCACCACGAGGCAAATGAGGGTAAAGAAAACAAGCATACACTTGTACCTCCTTCTTTTTAGCGGCTGATGAGAGATTTGTTGCCGGGCTTGAGCTAACCGGAAGGGCTTGGGAAAACGTCATTACGGGAGAGGTCAAGTTTGCCGGAACGAAGTTTGTTCGCGATAAAGAGTCACATATTTCATCAATTCGGCAATGCCTTGGAATCGGGTCGCAAGTTGATGATTTAATTTTTGCAGAGCCAGTTGAAAAGACCGCTCCACTTTCGTGTAATGCTGTGTTTCCAGTTCATTTAGCAACTGTTTCATATTTTCGATGTAATAGATCGTTTTTCGCAGACTGCTGATCACAATGATCTTCTTCAGTTCGGATACGGTGTACATTCTGTACCCGTTCTCCCGATCTCTCTCCGATTTGATCAGTCCTTCCTTCTCCCAGTGCCGGATCGCCGAAGGATTAACGCCGGCCAACGCGGCGACTTCCCCGATTTTCATTGCTTCCGCGACCTTGATGTTGCGGTATTTGGAGAAATCCGTATTTCTGATCATCGTTAAAATTTCTGCCACTCTCTGCTTTTCTTCCTGCAGGGCGTGCAGCTGCCGGTTGATTAGCCAGAAAGCCTCCACCGTGTTCCCCTTTTTAATATTTCGCATCACCTCATAAACCACCGGGATGTCATATCCTTGAAGCAACGTTCGGATCACGGTAAAAGCCTGTAAGTGAACAGGCAGGTAGCATCTGCGGTTGCTGGCCGTTCTATGGACATCCGGAATCAGCCCCTGTTCCTCGTATCTCCGCAAAGTCGTGGTGCTGATGTTTAACATTTTTGCTATTTGTTTCGGTGTATATACTTCGTTCATTCCTGCACCCCAGTTCGAAGGTTAAATTTAAACCCTAAAGTGCTGCGTTAATATTGACCATTAATATAACACGAATACCAAGCCATGATGAGCGGCAAAGCGAAAGATTGCATGAATGTTATACCATGATAATATAACCGCCCTAAGGAGTGATTTGTGTTGAAAAAAACGATAACTCTGCCCGATAACTCAGTCATCGAAGTGGGGCTGCTTGCCGGACAATCGAACCCCAAAACGATCATGCTGCCCGTCGCCAAAAAACCGGTATACGGTCAAGAGGCCGAAAGTTTAAAGCAGTGGGGCGTTGACCCGGAGTCAGGAAAGCGCTTTGTGGAAGGGCTCGCCGACCGGTTTCAGGTTTTATTTTTCGATTATGAAGGGCACTTGTTTCAAAACCCCGTTCCGGACGACCTCACACCGGAGCATATCGTGAACGATTTCCTGCACATCGCGGATGAAATGAACATCCGGCAGTTTAGCTACTACGGATATTCCTGGCTGGCGCTTGCTGGATTGCAGCTGGCGGTCAGGACGGATCGTTTGGAAAGTTTGATCATGGGCGGCTTCCCGCCTTGCGAAGGGCCGTACCGTGAAATGCTGGCCGTCACCGAAAAAACCTATCAGCAAGCGCTGCAGCAAAAGCAAAATGCGGTTCCCCAGCAAGCGGCCCCCGAAAATCCGGCGGATTTCGATTGGGATAACATCAACGTCACGATCGATCCGTCCGTAACCAAGCAGTTTATGACGTTGTACCGAAGCTTGATAGACTTTGACGACAGAAGCGTTCTGGACAAGCTGCCGATTCCCAAGCTCGCTTTTGCCGGGGGGCAGGACACAATCGTTTACGGCGAAAACTTCGGCAATGTTTCTGTCGACATCGTTGGGCGCTTGAAAAGGAACCAGAGTCTGTTGAGCGAAAACGGCTGGGATATTGAAATTTTACCGGGGAGCGGCATGGATCATACGAAGGCAATGCAGCCTGATGTGGTGTTACCCGTGATCAAACCTTGGCTTACGGAAAAATTGTTGGGTGGAAAGCGCTGATAGGCAGATTCGGGTGAGCAAAAGACAGGCCCGTGAACGTCATGTTCGCGGGCCTGTCATCTGTTAGCGAGCGGTTGTCGGTTGCTAGTCGGTTATTAGTCCGTTGTTAGTCGGCTGGATAGCCTGTGATTGGAACGCACCGTGTTAAGCCGCAATAATGGGACTTTCGTATAACGAAATTTGTACGATGTATCTATTGTTCAGCCTGGTTCATATTGGTAGAATACCCGTGAATATACTGGGTGGTGGTAAATTTTACCGAGTTCATACGTCCACCTAAAGGCGGAGATCAAGCATGTTGCAAAAGGTAAATCCCGATCAAATCGAGCAGTTGTCTCGCCAACTGGACCGGTTAAGGCAGACTTTTGAAGAGACGAACACCGGGATGTACCGGGAACTGAACCGGCTGATCGGCAGTGTAGAATCGGCTTATCATGAAAATAACGTGCGCTCGGCGGCGCGGGCGGCAAGGGATCGGCTGCAAAAGATCATGTCGCTGTCGATGCAATTGGACGATCATATGAGGAGCAAGGCGAAAGCTCTGACGATGGCCGCCGGCCAATATCGGCAAACCGAAAAAGAGATGCTGGCGTTAACCCGGGCCAAGAAACCGCCGGTGTTTACTTTAAAGGGGCTGCTCCAGAGCGGGTTGAACCGGTTTGCAGGCATTGCGGCAGGGGATAGAGCGGGCCCACAAACGGCTACGACAGCGTATCCCTCCATCCTGCAGTTGATCAAAGAATCTTTGATGAAGATTCAGGAATGGTCGCTCGAAAGCCGGCTCGCCCCGGTCAAAGATGATGCGCGGATCGCAGCTCTTTTGGCTAGCTTGGACATCGGAAATGCAGAGGAGCAGTTGAACGCAAGAAGAGAACTTGAGATTATCGCGAAAAGTTTTGAAGAAATCGCCCGCAGCCAGGCGGCCTACCGTATTTACATGGCCTATGGAAACCGGATGTACATGGAGCAGGCCCATCAAGAGGCCGAGAAGTGTCGCAAGGTGTTGGCCGATTTGGGCGTATCGCAGGAGTGGTTCAAGGAAGAAGTCAGCTTGGCGGAGTTCCAAAAAGGCTCGCCTTTGGACGCCTGCGCATACAATCCGCTCAAACAGGACAGATCCCCAATGCCGAAGGAAAGCGAACTGCGGCTTGTCATCGCAGCCGGAATGCTGAACGCCGTGTACCGGGAATGGGCGCGTAGCCACTACGATCAAATCGAAGCCGCTGTCCTTAAGGCCGCCGAGCAAAGACGAAATCTCCAGGAACAACTCGATACGTATAACCGGGAGGTTCCCGAGGAAGACATTCGCAAGATGCAGCAATATTTAAAAGACATGAACATCTATCACGGCGAAGTCACCGGACAGTACAATGAGGAATTTCTGATCGCGGTCGCGGGATATCAGCACATTGCGAATACCGTTAGCTCGGTGGCCGCGGTGCGCCGGGACATGTTCGGCCTTGAAGGCTACCAATTTGAAGTGGACGGCAAAATTACGAAAGAACTGTTGGATTTGGGTTATGCCGAGAGAGGGCTAGGCATCCGCAATAATCCGGACCTGGACACCCGCGGAATGAGCGCTGCCTTCACGACGGTGGGCGTTGGGGAGGGCATCGTCAAGCAAATTGGTGAAGATGCCAAAGATTTGATTGAGTACGCAATAAGCGTTCAGCCAACCAGCCTGCAGTTCTGGACAGAAACCATCCCGGGATATTACGATCTGGGTAAAGCGATCGCCGGCGGCGAGATCACCTACGATGACGTTAAAAATACAGTCGGCGAAGGGTTAGCCCAAGAATTCGTCGTTCCTTTTGAACAAATCAATGAGCTGTCCGACAAAATCTTCAGCGGCCAGGCTACCTACGACGATAGCGTAACCTATGGCCGTGCCTTGACCAAAGCCGTCATGGCGTTAACGCTGGTGAACGGCGCAGTCAAATCCGGGGCCAAGCTTTCGGCGAAGACGTCGAAGAAGCTGGCTGAGTTGTTGCCGAGGATTAAACCTACTCAAACCCCTGTGGCCTTCACTCCCGAAGGGAGTACATTTCCTATCACCGGGCCCGGTCCTAACGATATCCCGCCCCTCCCTAAAAATGAGCGGCAGAAGAATTTTATTCAATTTTATGAGGAAAAAAATCGGAGACTAGATGGGGAGATTGGCAAAGGTATAACTAAAATAAAACCTAGCAAACAACCTGATCCCCATGCAACTCCAAAAGGGCCAAAAACTAAAATTAGCCCTAAAGACGATGAAGCTACAAAGCGTTCATTGGCCAGAGAAAATCAAGCAGCCGAAATTCTGGCTAAACACGGTTATGACATCGAACAAAACCCAAAAATAGAAGGAATAACCCGTAATCCAGATTATAGATTAGAAGGAGAATTGTTTGATTGCTATTCACCTGCTGAAAAAACATCTGCAAGAAGTATTGGAAGCACTATAGAGGAAAAAGTTATTACGAAAAAGCAGGCTGACAGAGTTATACTAAACTTAAGTGATTGGAAAGGAAATACAGACTCTATAGTAGAACAATTACGTAATTATCCTATAGAGGGCCTGAAAGAAGTTATTGTAATAACAAAAGAAGAGAAGGTTATTTCTATTTATCCTTAATGATTAAAGGAGTTATGAATAAGTATGTCAATTCAGTTTTCATTAAAGTTAAGCGGATACGAGGTCAATGAACTGATAATAAAAAATGAAATAAATAAGTTGGCAAGCGAGGTTGAATTTAGCCTTATTGATGAGAATATAATTGAATTTGATACAACCTATGATTTGTTAGGTTTTACCATAGCCTTAATTAAGAATAAAAAACCACCTTATAATATTTATGAAATGACCTTGTTAGAGAGAGACTTTGAGTACAATCAGGTTATTTTGTTCGACTTTAATAAAGAATCAGATTTACGCTTCACCTATAGTAATGCGCTTCAAATTATATTCAACCTGATGAAGAGTATAAATACTCATGCGCTATTAACAAGCTCAGTTCATGATGAAATTTGCTACTTTGAAAATAGCACGAAAGTTTATATTAAAGGAACTGTAGAATTATTAGAGCAGATAAAAAATATAACAAAGCCTGATGAAATATGGGAAGCTATTATCCTTAACTCAATTTCCGCGGGGGAATAGAAAGGTATAACAAAGATTATGTGGACAGATAAGATTGAAGAAATTAAAGCACGAAGAGCAAAAAGAAATAGATTTCTAAATTCAGGTTGTTCAGTGACACATTTGGAACGTTTTCAAGAAGAAGTCACTAAACTTTTTAACTACAAACTGCCCAAAGAATACATTGAGTTTTTGTCCTATATTAATGGAATTGAATATAACGGTTTAGTCTTGTATGGCGTTGATGATACGATAACTAATGATGAAAATACTAACCAGGAAGTAACTGGATACATCGAGACCAATGAAATTTGGTACGAAAACGAGCACCAAAAGGCCTACATGTTTTTTGGGGACGGGAATATAAGTTGGTATTGTTATGATAGAGAAAGAGATATTTATGTCGAATTAGATAAACCGTCTGGCTCACTAGTACAAGAGTTTCAGGGGTTTTATCATATGATAGACTATGCCTTATCTAACAGTTTGATTTAATGTTACTGTTGTTTTAATCAGTAGGATTTTATGAGCAGATAAATAATATAACAAAATAAAAGATGTTCACAGGTCGACTTTTGGTCAGAGTGTGCCGAAGTTGGCCTTTTTTTCAAGCTCTAGAATAAAAATTCTTATTGAACAGAAACATCCTCTGAGAGCATTAATACAGGCCGAGACTCAAAGCAGACTTAGAATAACTTGAGAATGATAGATCTACTTAATTGAAGCTGCTAAAAGAGAATCGCATTGAAATGGGGGAACTCAATGGATTGGTGGGAAAGTAGTAATGCCGTAGAGCAATGTGAAATTCCAGAAGAAGAAGTATTTTCACTAACCGCAGGACCGGTGTTAATGTGTTTTCAATCGGGGTTAGTCATTGGAGCTGACAGCGACCCAGCGCAAAATTCGGTTATTATATGGGTTGAAAAAGATGATACAGGCTACACCACTAATGAGCCCCTCGAAAACGATCCAGAACTCTACGCTATTAGTGCCCTGGATAAACAATACAGTAATTCTTATTGGGGCCGAATAGTAGGGCAGAAAATAAGTATGGTGAATATTATTAAGCGCGACCCACAAAATGCCTTGCTCGCCGAATTACCAAATGAGGTTGGTGTGGAGATAGTTATGGATAACGGAGAAAAATTTATACTGTCGCATGGCCTCCACAACAATTCAGACGATTTTTCAGTGATAACAGACTCATATATTGACCAAAAACTTTTGAAAAGTTTAAGACGGGAAAATATGCTGTAGTTTTTTAAAACAAAATCCTAAGTATATTTTAAATTGTTGTCCAGAGATATACTCGAAAAGGAGTATTGCATGGATATTAAGGATATGTTTTTGAGCCATCACCTCTGGGCACAGTCGGATGGGGAAAGTGGAAAAAAGTTAGAAATAGTAAAAAAAGAGATACGTAAACTAAATCTAACGGAGTTGAATCTAAGTTGTTCTGAAATTGTTGATTCAATTGTAAGCAACTCATTCCTGACAAATAATGATATGAGCGATTGCTACTTTTTAGGTTCTTCGTTTGATGAAACGAATTTGTCGGAATGTATGTTGAGTAAAACTGTATGCGTCTTTGAAAAATTCAATTTTGAAGAATTGTATTGGAATAAAGGCGTCTTTTGACGACGCAAATCTTAGCTTTGCTGACTTATCCGGATCAGATATGCGCCGGGCTTCTTTTCGAAGAGCGAGTTTAAGTTACACTAATTTTTACAATGTAGACCTGACAGGTGCTATATTTGATGGGGCCCTTCTCTATGGAGCAAGCTTTAAAGATGCGAAAGGAATTGATGAAATATCTGCTCAATATATTTTTGTTGGAACAGAAGATGAACCAATAAAGTTAAAGGCCGATAATATACAGAAATGGTTGTTAGGATTGAGAAAAGAGTGACATAGTCAATAGAGGCATATGGTGTTATAATCAAGTCCCTTCAAAACATAGCCCTCGGATCGTTTCCGAGGGCAAAATAAAAAACACCTATTCAACGTCAGCGTCAAACAACTCCTTGCACCTGCTCTTTCTAGCACGGAGGTACATTGTCAATCGATTTTTAGATTTTTCTTAATCAGATCAAAATAAATTTTAACCATTTGTTCCCTCACTTCCCGATCCAACAACAAGCATTTCGGCCAGCTCCGCAAGTATAAGCTGCATTTTCGTTTTATCAGCTTCGTTTGCTTCAGCCAACTCAGCGATCACCTGTTTCAGCTCAAATTTTCAGCCTGCAGGCGCTCCATCTTGGTCGGCTCCGCCGACGGATGCAGCGCGGCAGATAGAGCCCGGCCGGAACCGGCACGCCGACGATAAACCCGGCAGGCTGAGACTCTGGCTTTTCCGGCCGCTCCGCCGCCGCGGCATCGGTTTAGAGCGACTGATCCGCCCCGGGTGGATCGGCATAAAAAGGGACGACGCCGGAAAAGGCATCGTCCACGATGGCGTCATCGATATAGAGGCCGTCAAGGCCAATTTTAGGTGCAGCTTTCAAGTTGATCCCTCCTTTTATTGTTCGGCTGAAAATGGCGGCAGGTAAAGCGAGAGGAACCTATTATACCCGATACGAGTCAGGGATACGTCGCCGTTAGGGGACACATTAACTAATGCCGGATAAGGAATTTCCCCGTCAGAACAGACTGCTCCGATCATCACGTGTTTTTTAGGTCTGTACCCTTCTGGTAGCTTGAAAATAACAACGCCCGGATTCATGGCCCCTCCAGAAATCATTCCACGCAAATGAACGTATCCAATAGAATCCTTCATAAATCCGGCATCAGAATATCTAAGGCCGTCATAATTAACCCACCCATTAAGCAATGTCGGCATAATCCACCCCGACGCGTCCTTTTCGGCCTTCTTCATTTCGACCGCGGAAATCCGCTGCAACGCCTCGGCCACGCCTGCTGTCAGGTCGCTGATCTGTGCCTTTTCGTTCGCGGCCAGCGTGCCGGTAATCGGCTGGATCGGTGATTTGTCCAACTTGAGGTAGGTTACACTGTAGGCTGCGGAGGGATCATAACGCTTACCTTCCGTATCAAAGAGTCGCTGATTTCCGTACGAATATTCGTACTCTTGAACAGTCCATGAAAAATCATCGGATTGACTATTTTTATACGCGTGCAAAATTCTATCAACTTTGAATTTAAGTTTGGAGCTATCCTCCCTTATACCGGATTCATTGGTTCCGGTATACGTAGAATTTATAACTACGTTTCCGTTTGTTCCACGAAATGGATTAGCACGCTCACGCATCACAATTCCCGTACCGACTTCTACTATGTTGTCACCTTCGGCCAGCGTCAGCTCTCCTTCGGATACGACGGGTTCGACGGTTTCTTTTGCTAGGCGGTATAAGAGTTGGTATGGCGTCCAGTTAGGTGCTTGATTAGTCGGAAGTGTGCCCGTCCAATCCGACCACAATCTAGTCACTCCGTCTGTTCTACGAGTCCAAGCTTTTGTGCCTGTTCCATTGTAAAAGTTATTTGCAGGATTATCAGGCGTTGCATTATTAGTTGTTCCGTCGTACATAACCCAGCCAAAAAAATACGCCTTAATCTCGTCTTGAGTCGGCGTATAGTCTGGCCCCCAACCGCTGTCCATGTTCGATATGCTTAAATACAGATTGCCGTTGCTGTATAAGTTGAATTGGTCTGGCCCTGTAGGGTCAGCTACTCCCCCGCTCCTATTTAATAGGTCCTCACCGTTATATTTTGTACAGTAGCCACTGCCACTTACGAAATTTGTTATTGGCAACCTGACTTCTTTAAATCCGTTAAAGCTAGAGCTATACACCCACGGCAAATATCCATCCAGCACAACCTTTTTCCACTTCGCCAGCTTGAAATTCTGCCCGTTTTGCTCAAACAATAAGTCTGGATCGCTGCTATCCGATGGGTTTGCGTGCAACTCCGTTTGGAACGCAAGCATGGATTTTCGCTGTGGCTTGAACGATTGGGATTCGGGGCCGGCGGTAAGCATTGGATTGGCTACCTTCTGGGTTTTCCACAACGAACCAGTGCCGTAATCATCGTCAATAATGAGCATTTCCATGTAAAAAGCATTTGCAGGTGCGGTATGCTCTCCTTGATAGTTGCGATCGCCCACGTCTTGCCCGGGCAACCGTACTTGGTCGGCATCCATCCAATAGAAAAATAGAGAGTCCGGCACATTCGGTGGATCTTTAGCTATTTCGTAACTTAGTGTGTAAGTTTGCCCAGGTATAACGGGGATCTTCGTTGACATCCGCGCCCGGTTAGAGGGGTCCTTATACCGCTGTTCTACCATATAAGGGCCGTGTACTATGGACTTACCGCCGCCATAATCTTCATTACCCCACGCATAAAACGGCGGCAGCAAATTATCCGCTGTGCCGATCACATACGGACCGTCAACACCACGAATACCAATTAGGCCAAATGGATATTTCTCGGAAACCTGTTCCGTTGTCATCGTAGCGAGTGCATCGTACTCAGCCTTTGAAATCTCGTATACCCTCAGGTTGTCCATCCGTGCCGTGTTTCCTGCGGCTCCTTGCGCCATCAGGCCGACGCGCGTACTCTCTCCAGTTACTACTTGAGTCTTTGTAAACCTTAAAAACGCCGGTGTGTATTCCTTGCTTGTGACGAATGCCCCCTGTACCCCCTGGATTCCTATAGCGCATTGCGCTGTCGTGACGTTCCTGATCATGGCAACAGCAACATAATACTTTCCCGATGCGACCTGTATAGCTCGGCTCAAACCACCTGATCCCGCCGTCCCCTCCAGCTCGATTTCAAGGCATTTCGAGTTGTCAACCCCCCCTGTTTCCACCCTTCTTACCTTCGGAGTGTTGAAGAATGGAGCGAGGTCGTCATTCGTCTCAAAATTCCCTTTCCCACCTAAAAGGTCGGGTGACGGCGATACAAGCGTTTTCCCCCGTACCTCGCCGAGACGGAACCGGGCATCCTTCGCCGCATTGACCACCTGCAAGCCGGGCTGCAGCGTCATGCCGGAGGTTTTGATTATATCAAGGCGATCGTTAAATTCAGTGTGCAGATGATTGATTTCTTGTCCGATTTGGTTCATATCATCCGGCTTAACAATATCCGAATTCTTCCAGTCTGTTTTGGCCATTGCTTAATTCCCCTCCTTAATCTCAATAGTTTGCAGCATTAAATGGTCCGCCGTAATCGGCACGTTGACAGCATTGCTACTCATAACATTATCCGCTGCATCCTTAAGTTCCACTAATGTAATCAGGGATACCTCAGAGACCGGAACAATATAATTGAGGATTAAGACATTTTCGTTCACCGTCTTAACCTCAAAATCGGTGATGGTATAGGAATTGTTGATGACCACTTTGGCTACCCGGCCATTTACATAATCGGCAATATCGTGTAGCAAATTTGAAGCTATCATTTAATCGGCACCTCCGGTCCGAAAGATACAAACGGTTTTTCTCCGAGTTTCCATAATCCGTCCAACCTATAATTCCATGTCATTTCTCTCATGCCGATATGTTCCTCAAGCCCGATCACATCTTGAAGAGCCGTATTTTGCTGGTAGACCATATTGGCTGGCTTGGTTGTTTCAATCGTATACAAAACCTCTTTGAACACACTCGCGTTGTCGACATTGGCCGTTACGGTTAAAACCCGATTGGCATAGTCCACCGACGCGATCGTCATCCCTTTGCCGACCAGTGCGTCGAGCTGCCGCTGCAAATATCTGACGGTAAACGGAGGTTTGGTCTGGTAGCGGTTAAGAATGCGGCGCCGGCGGAACTCCATCGTCTCTCTCGTGGGGTCCGCCTGGATGCCAAGCATCTGCTCGCGCCGTTTGATCGCCTGCAGTGTGGACGTTTCAACAAACTGGTCATCAAAAAGCTGGCCGATGGCTCCCTGAGCCAAATCAAGCTCGATGGTCTCCGTTTCGGCCAGCCGGATAAAATCTTCAATGTCGCCGTAAAAGGCCGGCAGATGGATCAAAATGCGATCATCAGACACGGAGGGTCACCGTCCCCGGCTGCGGCACCACGTCGGCCTCCAGCGTTAAGTTGGCTGCCGATCCATTAACGGTCGTCCCAGTCACATCATCGACGCCGTTCACGGTCAGGATTCGCGCATCGATCTGCGCGGTCCGGACGATGATCTGCTGCTGATTGGTCCAATCTTTCCGGAGCTCCAGCAGGTAAGACGCAATCACAGCTTCAACATCTGCCTGCACCTGACCGGGCGTCACTCCTGTCGCTAGAGTCAGCGTCGTCTCGACATTGATCGGGAGGCCCGTCACTCCGGCAATGGTCACTTTATGGTCGATCGGCGCCTGACCAAATCCTTGACCGCTATTGACCGTGGGGTCGATGATCGTTTGCACCTCATCGACCAGCGCTGGCGACGGAGGCGTCCAGTCCGCGGCAATGATGGTGCACTTAACGGTCCCTCCGCCCTGCCAGACCGGATAAACCTTGGTCGCACCGACACCCGGGATACGATTGATCCGCTGCTTGTAATCGGCGACATTGCCGCCAAAAGCCGGTTCATTGACGGTCTCATAAAACCGTTTCCGGAGTACATCGTCCGGCTCCTCGTCTTCCCCCGGCACCAGCACTTCAGCCAACACGGCCCGGGTCAGGTTGGCCACATAGTCGATCGGCAGAAGCGGACCGAACTGCGTATTACCGATCGTGCCAGGTGTCTCACAGGACATTTTATATATGCCTGTGCTGATCTTCTCTTTGATCGTAAAGGTCAAATCGGCAATCGCAAACCGTGTACCCAGAGGTACGTCCATGAGGTCATTGGCCGAGTTGTAAAACATCCCTTTTCGCTCCGCCGGCGTCGCCGGTATGCGGTTCACCCCAAATTCAGCCGTTTTCCGGCTCAGATATTCGCCGCTGGCCGTGTCCACGAATGAAAGAGTGTAGTTAACGTCCAATTCAATGTACATTTGGGCCAGCTCGGCCGCGGCCGGTGCGCATGCGTCATAAATAACGCTGCCCTCCCTTTTGTCGATCGTATCCGGTACCCGGGAGAGCATCCGCTGCAGTATAAAATCAAAAGTCATGTGTTCATACACTACGTCTCACCTCCTGCTCAAAACTGCCGTACGCTGTCACCACGGTAAAACGGATGATGAGTCGATCGCCATCTACTTCAACCTCCACATTTTCCACCGAGTCGATCCGGTCATCAGGCAATAATGCCTCCCGAATCATCCGGTTCGCCTCGGACCGGGCAAATACCGGGCTGCTGCCGAGCAGCAGCGTTAGCTCGTGGCCATAATCGAATGAATAGATGTCATACCAAAAGCGATCCGTCTGGAAAACCTTGAATACCGCCTGTTTGATGGCGTCCAAGCCGTCCGTCTTCCCGGCGATGCGTCCCTTGCCCAAATCAATTTGCCAAGTCAGGGACGGCATGGGCTGGTCCACTAACGGCTCGTTTAACAGATTCTCGTCTGTTTCCGGTATCATGATCCGCTCACCACCCTATCCCATACGACATATTTTTGACCGCCTTGTACTCTCAGCAACAGAACCGCATCACCGGCTTGCAGACCTTCGCGGATCACAATTTTTTCCGGCAAAGCGTCCCCCGTCATTCCACCGTTGTACGCGTGGTTGTGTTTTAAATCGAGTTTGTCCAGCAGCGCGTCGCCGGTCATTCCGCCATCAAATGTGTGGTTATGCTGCAGATCGATCTTTTCCGGCAACGCATCGCGGGTAACTCCTCCGTCAAACGTATGGTTGTGTTTTAGATCGATTTCATATCGGGTTAAGCGTTCTGTCACATACAAAAAATCCGCAGTGAGTGTAAACCGTTGATCAACGATTACCTCCAGCGGATTCACCTTGCTTATTTCGCCGAACAGCACTGCGACAGGGTTGCCGGCATGGACGGCGTCTGTTGCAGCTTTTTTCAATGTACCTAGTAAATCCGCCATTCACACCACCCTCAAATCCAGTGTCATTGTATGCACCGCCCCGTCGAAGTCGTGAGAACACTCATCCACCAGCAGCGCCTGATCGACGCCGTATTCCGATATGATAATCCGGACGCGCATGCCGGCGCGGACGCGGATATCCCCCAGGGCGTTTACCTTAAGCGACTTGGTCTCACGGTTCTTAAGCTTGGCCAGTTTATCCAGAAGCTCGCTGATCTGCGCCGTGTTGTAGTCTTCATCTACCGACTGGTAGTGCTGCAGCAAGCCCCAGCGCTTAATATTGACGCTGTCCTTGGCCATGTAAATTTCACGTTTACCGGTCTCCTTGTTGTCCTTATATAACTTAATCTGGTTGTACGTATCACTGTCGATCGAGCGTTTAACCTCATAGTCGTACATCAGACTGCCGTCGCCGATAATCAGATCCAACCCGGCATCATTCACCTCGCGCAGGCAGAGCGAACCGAAATCGTCGTAGAGGCAGTAGTCGCGGCCTGTATGGTGAAGGGTCAAGGTGATCGCCTTGTCGATGATATCCAGCAGCTTTTTACCATCCTCGGTCATCGTCGGGATTCGGTGCTTCGTATCAGCCACCGTCCCGAGCTTCAGATTAAAATCCTTGGCGATCCGCTGCACAACCTCCGTCGCCGTGACGCCCGTAAATACGTAGGTGTCGGTGTTCATTAGATACCTGATCTGATCGTACGCGGTGATCTTGACGGCTTCGTCCCGGCCCTCGTCAATGCTGAAAATATAGCCGTGGAACACATTCGTGTCATTCACCCGGACCCACACGATATCCCCATTGTTGTACGTAAAATTAGTGGTTTGAAAAGGAGAACCTTTAATCAGCGTAAAAGAAACAGTCCCCGCCTTGCCGATCCGGGATGTCTTCCAGGACAGGCCTTTCACGATTTCGCTAACATCCCATTCGGCGTCGTTGCCGGTCCCCTGCCGATTGATGATTTTCACAGCCATGGTCATGGCAGCTTCAGCACCTTTCCTACAGGCAGCCGTTTCAGGTCGGAGTCCTTAATTCCGTTTAGCTTCTGGATTTCCTTCCAACGGGCCCCATTGCCGAGCTTCGTCTGAGCCACCTTCCACAGACTGTCGCCGGCAACCATCGTATAGTTCTTCGGTTGCTGCTTATCATTGGGCCGGGTTTTGGCCGTTTTCTTTTGTACCTGGCCGCCCCCGTTGGTGGTCTCCCGGGTAATTTTCTGGGCGGCGTAAAAAACGTATTTTTTAAGCTGGATGTCGTATTCAATGTCTCCGCCGCTGCCAGCCACCTCTTTCCAAGTAAAAGACTCGATGCTGGCCGGTGTATTGATGTCGTAAGTGTCACTGGTGAAAATAAACCGGATCGGCCGCTTGGCGGTCATCCATTTTTCGATCATCTTGATATATTCAACCGGGTGCAACAGGTCATCCGTCGCCACAAACTTATACCATTGGGCCGGGAACAAGCCGCTAAAGCTGTATTCCGTCAACCCCCGATCCTTAATCACATTGATCTGGCCCAGCCCGGCCACATCATACGAGCTGCCTTGACCGGACTCACTGACTTTGATTTCGGAAGGGTTGATCGGCAGCTTCAGTACCTCGGCCCTGTTGTTAAAACTTAACTCAACGCCATATACTCGCACCATCCATCCCTCCTACTAACCATAGACAGCATCCGCCGAGGTGACGATATCCTGTTCTAATTTTTCTGTGATATGCGCAATGATCGTATTGATGTCGCTCTGCTGACGGACATGGGTATCCCCGAAACTGATCGACGGCTGCAAGGTAACGTAATTCTGGATATTTTTCAGTTCGGCCAGCTCACGCATCATTTTTAAATCCTCCGAGGAAATATCCACGGTTTCATTAACACGGTCCACGCTGCCGACGTTCCCGACGCTGCCGATGTTGGTGATGTTTGCTCCCTGCCCCGCGGCACCCGTAAAGCCCGCCCCCGGTTCCTTCCCAAAGCCGGATGTGAGAGAGTTTGCACCATTGGCAAGATCGTTAAAGCCCTGTGCTCCAACCGAATATCCTTGTTTAGAAGAATCGGCGATATTTTTATATTGCATTCTTCCAAATTCAGCGGCATTATCCGCCTTCTCCGGGGGAACCAGGCTATCCAACTTATTCTTAAATTTATCGCTGAGCGCATGAATATTTTTCTCATCAAGCATTTCTATAGTCTTGTAGTCGGTGCCAAACAGCTTGTTAAACCCTTCAATTAACCTGTTAATACCTTTCAGTGCACCGTTAATCGCCTGAAGAATAACACTCATAAACCCGCCGGCAAAATCTTCGGCGGAACGCAACATATCATACAGATAACCGCCAAACGTCATCGCCAAGTCGTAAATCAGCTTTTGAATCGCATAGATTGGATTGCTGAATACGTTGATCCAAAATTCGGCAAAGCTGACAATCAAATTGTAAACTAATGCGAATACGTTATATATAAAGGCATACAACCCGTAAAATAGCCCGACGACAAAGCCGATGATTTGCTCGGCGGAAACCCCGAAATTCATCAGCACACCGATAAGCAGGGCAATTCCGGCGGCGATGAGCAGTATCGGCCAATAGGCGGCGAGCCAAAGTATCGCTTGGGTCACAAGCGGCGCAACCATCGCCCAGAGCATGATCGTCATCAGCCCCAAGGCCGCTATAATTCCGAGAACGATAAAATAAGAGGAAGAACCGTTGGACGTGAATGCTCCAAAGAACGCCGCCAGCCCATCGGCCACCTCGCCCAAAAAAGACCCTACGATGCTTAAGCCTGCCCCCAAGCCGTCGATAAAGCTCTTGAACGCATCGCTGTTCAACACTTCCAGGAAGGAGTCAAACATTGGCCCAAGCGCGTTTAGCCCCTGACGGCCTATCGATCCGAGCTGGAAGTTAAAGGTGTCTACCACCCGCTTCCATTTCACCGCCGGGGAGTCCATCATCGTTTCAAAAGTTGCCTGCGTCATCCGCTGTTTGTTCAGCAGCTCATCCATCGCCGCGATGACGCCGTTCACGTTACCCTGCTGCCCCGCCGTTTGAACTCCGCTGTTATCGATCGCCCCGGCCGAAATATCGAAAGATCCTAAGCCTTCCGTACTTCCGGACAGTACTTGCGAAAGCGCATCGGCAGCCCCTTCTAACCCTTGCCCGGGGTTAAGCTGCTCAAGCCGCATTGCCAGCATATTCAGCTCGGCGAGTTGCGCGGGATCGGTCGTAATCGACATAAACTTCTGCGTACCGGCCATTGCGGTGTCCACATCTTGTCCGTACCGCAGCGCCTGCGAGGCTGTCTGGTCAAAAATCTGCTGCCCCGCCCCCGGGCTGCCGGCACGGAAGGAAAGTTGATCGATCGCGGTTTGCTGCTGGGCACCATCGCTTAAGATCTTGCCAAGGAACTGTTTGCCCGTCTCCGCGATCTTACTCAGGTCCATCTTTTTAAAAGCTTCGACAAGCTTGTTCCCCTTCTTGGCGGACTCGTCCAGCTCCTGGTTAAATTCCTCTTGCGCTTGCGTGGCCTGCATCGCTTCACGATGCGCCTGCAATTCCGTGGATATAATTTGCTTGAGGGCCCCCAGGAATACCGCCATCGTTGCCACGTTACGGTTCATCGCTTGCTCGGAGGCTTCCCAGACGGTAATCGACTGCTCGGCCGGCTGAATGATCTGAGGAAGAATGCTCCTCATTCTGTTGTACATTTCTAACATGTAATCTGCACTTGCCATGGCTTCACCTTCTTTCCAGGCAGGATGTTCACTTTTTCTTCGCCGCTTTTTTCTCGGATTTGATGGTCTCCTGGATCATCGCGATGAGCGCTGCCTTTTGCTTTGCGCCCAACGCGGCGAACTCCCAGGGCATCAAGTGGTAGCGGTTCAGGGCGAAGAGGGCGCAGACCGTTTCGCCGTCGCCCTCATCGATCAGTTTTTTACTTCATCCGCCAGTTCGTTGATGCTCTTGTCGAAGCCGTTGATCTCCTGGACCTTCTGCACAAGTGTGGCGTATTCGCCCGGGAGCAGCATCTTCCGCAGGCATTGATCCGCGCCCATCACCTGATAGGATTGCTGAAGCTCGGCATTCTTCAAATCCGGGAATACGACGCTGGCGACCGCCAGCTTGGCCAGGTATTCATCGGTGTTCGTCTCGTAGCTGACCATCCCTTTGTCCTTCACCTTGCGCTGGCAGGATTTGCGGATCGTCTCGTTCTCTTCCTCGGTCATGCTGCGCAGGCGCCACGGGACCGGCTGGCCCTGCTCATCCTTGAAACGTTCGGACACGACAACTTCCTCCACCAGTCCGGCGGCGGCATTTTGCGCAAAAAAAGCAGATAAAGAGCTCATTCGTGAATCTCCTCCTGAATGGTTTTATTTTTCCGTTAAAGAATCGTTAGTTGGTCGGCTGAATCGCGTTAAAGGATTCCATCACGTCATAATCCTCGAAGGTAAACGGAATCTCTTCCTCAAGCATATCCTCGCTGGACGCGTCGAATTTGGCCGCAATGATGCTGTCGAGGTTGCAGTTCCGCAGGAACACGGTTTGTTTGCCCGCGCTGCTTCCCGGCTGCTCGTTCGTAATCATCAGATCGAACCAGAAGTCGTTCCCGTTCTTCACGTAGTCCTCCATCAGCTTGCGGAAAAAGGAGGATACGTAATAAATGGTCAGCGTGCCTGTGCCTTTCCAGCCGGCCGACCGCTGCGGCGTACCCGTTCTGCCCAGCGTCGGGACGTCCACTTTCGATTTTTCGATCGTCGACTCCAACGTTTTAGCGTAGAACAGCTCCTCCGTCCGGTCGCCGATTTTTACGAAGGCTTTGGCCTGTTTGCCGCTTATCGCATCTTTCACATTAAAAAAAGAACCTGCCATGTTTTCGTCCTCCTTAGTTGACCGTGACGGTCATGTAGATTTTTTCGATACTATCCACCGGCTGCACGCTCAGATTGATGACAACGGCGTCCCCGTCGATGCCCGGCAGCACTTCCAGATCGGTCTCCGCGTTGAAATTCTGAATCGCTCCAATACCCTGCAGGGTTCCCAGATAGCTGAGCACCTCGCCTTTCAACAAATTGCGGCCGTCCGCGTTGTTTCCGACTTTCCCGATGTAACTTGCGCCAAAAGTACGCTGAATGTCCCGCGCGATCGTGTCCAATACCCGCACGACGCGGTTTTTGCTGAAATGCTTGGCTTTTTCGGGCGTAAATGTCTTGAAGGTGTTGATATCCTGCTGGATCTGCACCTTGCCATTCGCCGCCGTCAGCACCAGCTCGCCGTTTTGCAGCGCCTTGATTGTCTCGCTGTACGTCAGTTTCGGCGTTACGTCAACCGCATTCGGAATCTCCGCATAGGTGAGCGATTCATTGACGGCAGCTCCCGCTTCCATCGCGGCGATTTCCCACAGCAGGGAAAGGGGCTCCACCGTCAATCCTTCGGCGGTGATCACGCTGTTCTTCAAGCTGATGACCCCTTCGTAGTCCGCTTGCGGGTAATTGTAGAGGACGGTGACGAACTTCTTGCCTTCATCGTCCCGCAGACGTTTTGTATAAGCCACGGCCAATTGCTTCAGCGCGGAATCGTCGGTCGGCAAACCAAGCACGTCGAACTCCTCCGCTTCCAAAGCCGTCAAAGCATCGGTCCAGTCGCCGTTTCCGCCTGTACCTTCCTTGCCGCCCGCCAGCGCCGTTCCCGCCGTTTCGGTCAACTCACCGCTGCCCGCGAACGTAACGAAATCATTGCTTACGAGCGCCTCGGCCGAACCGACGATCTGGGCGTCGACTTCCTCGCCTTCCAGCAACGTGCGGACTTCGTAAGCGTCCGGTTGATCCACGCTGGCCTGCACGACGATTTGCAGGTCATTGCCGCGCGAGCCGCCGTATTTGGCGGTAGCCGTCAAATTGCCGATAGCGGCCGTAGCCTTTACGGCGTTTTTGGCCCCCAGCCGATAGATCAGCACCTGGCTGGCGTGCGCCATCGCCGCTGCAATGTGGCGGATTCTTGCGTCAGCCGCATTAAAGCCCAGCAGCTTCAAGGCGTTCTGCAGAAAAGTCGCCGCCTCCAGCTTGATCAATCCGCTTGGCCCCCAAGGCAGCGATGCCGGAAAAGCCGCTACCCCGCGCTCGCCGACCGTGCCTAGCGGGCGAGCCGCCGATTTAAAATTAATGTAAACCCCCGGAGATACTTTATTTTGCGTTGTCCATGTGCCGTTAGCCATGTTCCTTCACTCCTCTTTGGATAAATGATTGTAGCGCCTGCTCGGCCTGGGCTTCCGTATAGGCCGCCCCGTCCTCCAGCGTCACGTGCAAAATGTCCTTTTCCACGCCGCTAAAGCGTTTGGCCGCCAGCAGCTGGGCCTTGGAAAAAGTCCGTTCCGCCGGTGCCACAGGCTTGTCCGCTTTCTTCTTAAACACCATCTTTGACCTTCCCCTCCTGCCGAAGTTTTCTCATCTTGATCTCTTCGCTGGCCGGCGACCAGACCCATTGGCGGAATGTCAGGTACAGATGCAGCGTCCCGTCGTCCTTGATTTCGGCGTTTATGCCCGCCCCATGCGACAGCCCGTCATCCGCCGGAAAATCCGCAAACAGCTCGCAGAGCTGCTCCGCCATGTCGTAGGCGGACTCTCGGCTGCGTTCCGCCGCGGGGAAAAACCCGACATCAAGCGAATAGGTCCGCTTAAAGCGCCGCCCCAGCTCCTGATTCTGCTCCGATTTCAGCAGCCGCACGAAAAAGCACGGCCCCGTGAATCCTTCCGGACTCGGCTCGGTATAAACCGGCAGATCCGGAAACCGGGCCGCTACCGCCGCAGCCACGCGCTGCACCACGTCGTTCATGATCGACTGTGACAAATGCTCACCTGCCTTCGCTTAGGCTTGTTTTTCCCGCCGATTTTCAGAGGCTCAGCATTCCGGACCGCATCAACCGGCATCGAACGGCCGACGCTTCTAGAACACTTAACGGCTGGCCCCATCCGGCGTCCCTTCTATTGCACAATTGTTCGAACGCCCTTCCTCTATAGCGCCTACCTGGTATCATCACCCGCTGCAATGAGGGCCCGCCCAGAAGGGATGCCTGCTGCTGCCTCTGAAACCGGCGAGAAAAAAATAGGGCCGTGAAAGTCTCATTCACAGCCCCGTTCGGTATTAAGTTTTTATCTTTCGACACTATCATTTTATCTCGGATTGGCGGCCATCATCGGCCCTAAAGCGGACAAGGGAAGGACAATGAGCGGACAAGTGGGAGGACAGGAAGAGGACAGAAAAAAGATGCTCTGAAAACTGATTGTTTCACAGTACGATAATGAGTAGACAGCCAAATTTGAAATAGCACTGTTAAAAAACCAGGGCGCCCAAGCGAGCGCCTGTAATCGAACGAACCGTTGATTCAGAAAATCAGGACAACTCAAAGCGTTCTTCCTGCTCTATTTCCGAACCAATAAGCCCTACCTTTTTTAAATCTTCAAGATTCAAGTACATGATATTTTTATATTTTTTGACGCGCAAATCTCCTAATACAAAATCGCCTTCTTTGGCGTTCTTGTATTCGTCGGTTAAGGGGATATCGTATCTGACAACCTCAGTACCCACATATTTACCGATCGAAAGCTTACTTTTATCGCTGCTGCCCAAATTAATAATTTTTTCGATTTCCGAGAGCATAGCCAGTGAGATCCAACCTTCGCTCATCAGCGGCGGCAGTTTCTCATTGTTATCTACCGCAGCAACATAATTGGCATCAAAATAATCGGGGTACCCGTTATAACCAGGATCCTTCGATTCTTCAGCGGTTGGAGGTTCGCCGATAATACGGTATTTCGGAGAGTTCTTAGCCACATTGTTTTCCAACTTGATCTCGGCCAGTTCTCTCATCATATTTAATTCCTCTTCGGCTTTGAGACCAATCTCGACGGTTCCATAAGAAGTGAAAAATACATCAATCCCCTCAACGCTGTATGAGGCCCCTCCAAAAGAAGGGCTTGTGATTAAAATACCATTCACTTTCGACGAGTAATTGACGGTGTACCCCGTCATTGCCCCAACAAATTGAAGCGGAATATAAGTCGTGCCGTTCCGAGTAAAGGGCGCTGCCTTCAGAGATTTCTTTTTTCCATTAACATATGCGGTTTTGCTGCCGACTTTAAATGTTACTTTTAATTGATCTGCGGTTCCTGTGGTTTGACCGGATTTCTTATCGTACCCGATGTTTATATTCAGCTTCTCAAATACTTCCCGGAAAGGTACGAATGATTCCCCGTTCCGGTTAATGGATTTCGTGGAAAGTGGCTGCCCATCGACAAAAACATTTGATCCATTGGCGGCCGCTGAAGCGGATACAGCACTTAGACTAAATAACAACACACATACAATAGATATAATAGATAATCTTTTCAACAAAGAGCCCCCCATAAACTTAGGTTAGTTTCCACTAATTACCAGTCTAATAGGATTAGGGCTTGTGTCAAGGAATTTAGTATATGGGTACTAGAATAGTTTTTGGACCAATATGAGTTGTTTATTTACCATTGCACTTCCAGCGAGAAATTCTTATGATACAAATAAGGAACTAATACTAAATATTCCCACAGGAGGTTGTGATGAATTCAAACCTACCCGACGAAAGCAAGCATGAGGATGTAAAGGAAGACATCCATGAGCTTAAACAGCGATTACATGATGTTGAACAGCAACTAAGTCAATCCCGGAATGCCTCACGTAAAATACAGAAGGCAGTCCTGATATTCGTTGCGATTATTTTGGGTATATTTCTACTGTTGATTATAGTAGGGGTTATTCAATTCATGAGCTTTTCTTAAGTGCTCCTATTAGTTTGATATTTGCACTTACGAATATTCAAACGTACACTGGGAATAGAAATAACAGGGACCTTTAGATCATCGGGGAGGCGACCCTCGATTCCACGCCGTGGGGACGTTAAGTAAGACACGGAAACCTTTGTCGCTTCGTCACATTTACTTGCTCTGATGCGGACTACATCGGTTTTTTTATTTATTGAAGAAGAAGAGCCCCAAAAATGGGACTCTTCATATCTCCCTCCTAACTAGCCCCCCAACCCGTGAATCAGAATCTGCACCATCCCGCTGTCCAAACTCCCCACAGTGCCAAGAAGAAAGCTAAGCATAAGGAACGGCAACACGCTTCTTCTCATTTCTTTTCACCTCACAAAATTAGATTTTTATATTGATTCTGTCTTTCCTGGGAAGCCACGTGTCTGAATTGCTCGAATAACTGTACGCAACGAAAAAGCATGGATTCATGGTTAAGTCTTATGGCAAGCTCCAAACTATCTAATAAATTCCGGATCCCCAAATCATGCCGCTGCCTATGCAAATCGTAACAAGCGAGCTCCGTTAAGAAACGGACATAATGATCGGCCACAATCTGCGCATTGTATTTGCCAAAACGGTAGAGCCGTTCTTTTAGCGCAAAATGCGGTCTGAAACGCTCCAGAAGATCATCCACATTCAACTGGTATCGGTTAGCCGCCTGCAAAATCCGGTACATCGCCGGAATCATCTCGTGCTCCTTGGCAGCAACGCATTCCGCGTAATGCGCCAGCACCTCAACCTCACCGGACATCAAACGGTATAAGTAAGTATTCGCTTTTCCCCAATCCCGAAACTGTTCGGCAATCTGCCGCTCTTGCTCGCTCAATCCCTCGCCATTACGCGCCTCATAATTAACATACCGTCTAACATATTCCAAAGCCTGATCATACTCTTGGCGAGCGTCGCAAACATTCGCCTTTAACAAATAAGCATAAAGGAAGTAAAAAAGCGGCGGCCTGGACGTAGACGTGTTCTTGCCTTCCCTGCCTTGGGGTTTTATCTTGCGAA
Source organism: Paenibacillus sp. FSL R5-0527 (assembly GCF_038008055.1). Lineage (NCBI taxonomy): Bacteria > Bacillati > Bacillota > Bacilli > Caryophanales > Paenibacillaceae > Paenibacillus > Paenibacillus sp. FSL R5-0527. The sequence goes on from NZ_JBBOYI010000001.1 coordinate 358,685, forward strand.
AACGCTTAGTACGAAGAGCTAGTGCCGCTTTCTCCCCCAACTTTACCGCCAAGCCGTTAACACGATCCCACTGATGCAAAGAGGCGTACACATCCGCCAAATCCTTTAGCGCCTCCAACTGAGCCACTTCTTCCAACCGCTCAACATAAGGCTCAAATTGTACGGCCGCACGCATATTTTCCTCTTGATCGTCGCCGAGGCTGATCGTAAACAGCCGATAGCGGCTAAGCGCCAAACGTTCGGAGTGCTGATACCTTTCGCACTCGGCGACGCAGTCATACAGTAGTGCCGCAACCTTTCAGTTTCATAGGTAAACCTCCTTTAATGGCAGAAACCTACGGTAAGAATCATTGCAGAAACTACGTACTCACCCACATATGCCCACTTTTGATTCAATTATACTATATATAAGTAGTATATTGCATATAAAAAACTAAATTTACTGCCCTGCATAATATCTTCCCAGTCACCTAAGCTTATACTGAGGTGACGAAATGGCAGAATTGCGCAATTTTCTAGGGAATCGAATCAGAGCAATCCGAAATGCAAAAGGCCTCACCCAGCAAAATTTGGCGGATATATCCGGCTTGGACTATAGATATATCGGAGCAATCGAACGTGGAGAACGAAATTTCTCTATAGATAATTTGGAAAAGGTGCTTGTTGCCTTAAACGTTTCGCTCCATGAAGTTGCTTACTTAAGCGTCGAACAAGGTAAAGTCGAAACAGCACGTTGGGAAGCCATTGATCACTTTATTGCAAGTACCGAAGGATTATCGGAGGAGCAGATTGAGATTTTGCGGCGGGTAAATCAGGAGGTTGTGAAGGCGTTTAAATAGTCTTTTCCGGGGAAATTTGATTCCTCACCGTATAATGGGCACATACGTTAACACATTAGTTTTAAGCCACTTTGTAGGATGACTTAAAACTAATGTGTTGGTCAACTCGTTGTACGGTTCACATCGAATAATCCTCACTACCTGTAATACTTCATTTTCTATGTTGTAATCCCCAACTGCCCCTCCAAATACTCCCTCAACTCCGGGTTCCGACAGTACAAATAACACCCCTTCATCCCTCGGGAAATCAGCACTTTATAGATGTTTTTAATCAGCTTGGTGAGCTGGGCGTTGTTGTTTTTCAGGCCTCTTTTGCCCATGGTGTCTTTGTATTCGTTGTAATCGGCGTAGAGCTCCATCGTCGCCGGATCGTATTTCAGATCGTTGCCGATGATGACGCCGACGTAGTCGAATTCCAGGCCTTGCGAGGTATGGACGCAGCCGATTTGCTCGACGCCGGCCTCGTGGATGGCCCAGGTGCTGGAGATGGAACGGCCGTTCCAAGGCATTTGGAAGCCGTGCTCCGGGATGGTCACGTCCGCGACTTCGCCGTTGCGGTTGCCTTCGGTGTCTTTGGTCCAATCCCAGGCGAATCCGGCAAGCATCCGTGCTTTATACCCAGCGTCTACCTTCGCTTTGATCTCTTCATATACGGCATTAGGCGTGTCAAGCAGTTTGAACTCAAAAGTTTCCCGGTCCCAGCCGTTAAAGTTGGCCGTCGGACGGATTTGCAGCACGTGGTCGATCCAGTTAATGAAACCCTCAGCTCCCGAACAGCGGAACTGGGCCGACAGCGTGTATTCGTGAATTTCGGAGCCATAAGTACTAGCGATTCGTTCGATTTCGGACACAGTGCCGATGTCGTCCGGCCGAATCCGCTGGAACTCATCGATGAAAAAGACGTTGACCTTCGAGGCCTTGATAATATCCTCAATCTGATTGACGCCGCGGTACTGGTAGGCCCCTTTTCCTTTCAGGCGGTGGGCCTCATCGACGACGAGGACGTCAAAGAAATTTTCCGGGGTATCGACAAATTGACCTGATCCCGCAAACAAATTGCGAACCCGCGCTTTGTTCTTCGGCTGCTGCTTCGCCAGCGTCTCCACCATGACCGTTCTAAAGGAGGCGTTGGGGGCGACAAACTTGGCGTTCAGCTTTTGCTTCAGCAAGCCGCCCAGCGCGTTCATGGAAATGACGGATTTACCGGTACCCGGCCCGCCTTTGATAACGATCGTTTTTTTCCGGCTCATGTCTTTGGCCAAACTGATGATCGTCTCATAAGCGACCTTCTGTTCGTCCAGCAAAATAAACTCGGCGTTCCCTTTGAACAGCCCGTCCACATGGTCAATCAGCTTTTTGGAGGGGCGGATTTTCCCGTTCTCAATGAAGTAAAGCAGATTAATGCCGTTTCCTTTGCCGACGTATTGATGTAAAAACTCCTGAAGCTTCGCCGTATCGTCCGCCGTAAATAACGGGGCTTCCCGGATGATGTTTTGGTAGCGTTCGCTCTTTAGCGGATCAGGCTCCTGCACGCGGTAGTTATGCAAATAAGCACAGGAATAACCCTTAAGCTCACTACTGTGAATCGCTTCATTCATATCGTCCAGAAACTGGAGGTAAGACCATGCTTGGTAGGACGGATGAGGAATCTCGCGCTGTCGGCCGTTGATGTAAGCCACGACCACATCCTCCCGGTCGGTCGCCAAGGCCGCATCCCACTGCTTCAGTTCCACGATCACGAAGTTATCCCGGCCTTCCGTGTCCTGCCCCGCCACGATGAAATCGATGCGCTTGCTGGTCGCCGGGATATTGTATTCGATCATGACACCACAATCGTCGGCAATGTTGGAATTACGGATGACTCGTTCCATGAACTGCATGGAGTTGTTCCAGGCTCTTTTTTCGCCCGGGCTCGGTTTCATCCCCATCTTGTTGAGAAATGCTCGCTCGATCTCCACGGTGATTTGGTTGCGGTCCACCGACTCCCGAAATTTCAACGCGTTGCTGCTATAAATAATCATGCTGCCTGCACTCCTATAGCTCGGTATATTTGGTCATTTTGCCAAAGGCCTTGTCCACCGGATATTTGGCGGCGTTTCTCCGCATTTTGTCCCGGATCACGTCCTCGATCTTAAGGTCCAGCGCATCAGCCAAATACACGGCGTAGATCAGCACGTCGGCCAGTTCGTCGACGATTTCTTGTTTTTTATACGACACCGCGTCTTCGGACGATCTCCATTGAAAATTCTCCAACAGCTCGGAAGCCTCCAAGCTTAGCGAGATCGCCAAATCCTTCGGATTGTGGAATTGCCCCCAGTTCCGCTCCTCCCGAAAAGCGAGCAGCATCTTGATCAGCTCTTCATTCATGTTTGTGCTCCTATCATTCTGTAATAGAGTTTGAGCCGTACCCGTCCCCATGCAAAAAAGAGACGGTCCACCCCCTTGGTATAGGGCCCGCCTCTTGTCGTTCTTGGTGTGGCCATGCTTTGGCCCATGGTTGAATTTTCCTACCTCCAACTTATTACGGAATGGGAGATTCGTCAAATTGATCGGACTTATTCTTTAACCTGTTTTAGGATGAGGTATCCGTCTTTAAAATCTCCTTTAAAACATTCTTAGCCAACCTCATTTTCTCATCATTGGCTTCTCGAAGCATGTCCACAACCTCTTGTATAGAATGATCCATAGGAGTTATTTGCATTTCCTCTTCAACGTAAGCAAACAACTGGATCAAATTAACTTCCAAAGCCTCTGCAATTTTGGCCAAATTCACAAGTGATACGTTTTTCTCTCCACGTTCAACTTGCCCGATATATGAAAAATGGAAGCCGCCCTTCTCTCCTAAAGCTTCCTGGGACAACCCCTTTTCTTTTCGCAGCACACGAACTCTAGCTCCTACGAGCTTTAATACCTTTTTGTCTTTCACGAGATTCACCTCTCTATGTAGAAGTGTAGTCAAGTTTCCGAGAGGTATCAACAGAGGGAACTTGGGAGGCCGAAGAAAAATATTCTCATTTATTTTTATACTTATAAGCACTATTCAAACGATTAAATTCCTACTATAATTATATATGTGACCTTGCCAAAACTAAAAGAAGAGGTGGAAATCCATGAGTTTACCAAAAATTGTTGGAAAACGAATACGCGAATGCAGAAGAAAGAAGAATTGGACCCAGGAGCAACTAGCCGAGGCTGCTTCGCTTCATAACAGTTACATAGGCAGCGTAGAGCGTGGAGATCGCAATATTTCTTTGGAAACATTGAAAAAAATCGCTTTGGCTTTAGACGTACCGGCAGGGGAGCTAGTTCAGTCGGAAGAAGCATTGGACAAGCAGCGTTTGCTTGATGAACATTTGAAGTTGGTAAGTGGTAGAAAGGCGGAAGAGATCGCGTTGATCACGAAGATCACTAGAGATGTAATTTGGGGGATGGAGATGAGGGGGAACTAATTAACGGAAGGTAAGAGACAATTACTAGCGTACACGACATGAATGAAAACAATCTGCAAATTCCAAGTTGCTGTCCTGGATTCAATAATTTTTTAGTACGGTAAAACCACTCCGCTAAACAGGTGGAGTGGTTTTATTAGTCCATGTATCTAACTCCGTATCATTATCAGTTCACTCGCCCCAGTCTATTTCTCCTTCACATCCATGGTATCCAAAACATCCTTGATCACGCGAAAAATAAGCTTGTTCTCTTCCAAGGAACGGCCATAAAGCAGCGAATTTATTACCTCTATTACCTCAGACTTATCCTTCCATGAATTCACGTTCGTCATTTCATGGAACTGAAACATAACCGCTAAAGGCACGTCCAATCCCTGAATGATTTTCTCCAGCGTTTCGATGGAAATATTACGCACTCCACGCTCAACTGTTCCTATGTATGATGCATTAACCCCAGCTTTTTCAGCAAGCTGTTCTTGGGTAAGTCCTTGTTCTTTCCTCAATTGCTTAATCCGTCTACCTATGATTTTCAGCAGCACATTTACCACCTCTCTATCAGATTAGAGAAGCATTGTGCCCATAAACAGAACATGATATGCATCTTATTATTGTAAATAGTGCTTATATACACTAAAATGAAATTGTCGCTAGATTCTTTCACGAATCCCTTGAACTTCCAAGTATGAAGAAGGGAAAATCAATGAAGTATCTAAACGTTTCTGTAGAGCCTTTGGATGATTCAAATACGGTTTATTTTTACGGAGAAGCCCTGCCCATGGATTATAACTTGCTTAATATAACTCCTTATGGCTGCCCCGAAAGTGAGTTTCTTAAGGTGAGTGAAGCCATGCAGCAGTTAGTGAATCAAACCTTGGAACGGACTCATATTAATTTGTTTGTGCAGCAAATCAATCTTCCGACTTATGGAGCTATCCACGGATTCTTAAAGTTCGGCCCGAATAATAAAGAAAACCATCAACCTCTTATTAACAGAAGGCTAATGGTTTGGGTGTTCGATAAAAAAATTCAAGATTGCCGTGCTTTAGGATTCTACGAGTTATGACTTAAAATCCATATTCGAATGCCTTTTCCCCCTCATAAAACGTTCAAACCGAAGTAACATTGCTCCTCCATCCTAGCCAAGTTCTTGAAAAAAACAACTTTAAGGGGGCAGGCATTACTGTGTAATGTCAAATTTCGTAACAGTATTCTTCATTGCACTTCCAGCAAGAAATTTTTATGATTAAAATAAGGTATTGATACCAAATATCCCCTCAGGAGGTTGCGATGAATTCAAACCTACCCAACGAAATCAAGCCTGACGATATTAAGGAAGATATCCATGAGCTTAAAAAGCGTTTATACGATGTTGAACAGCAACTAAGCCAATCTCGGAATGCCTCACGTAAAATAATGAAGATCGTACTCACTTTCGTTGCGATTATTTTGGGTATTTTTCTATTGTTGACAATAGTAGGGGTTATTCAATTCATAAGAGGCGGAAGCTGATCTTCAACTTTATTTCCCTTCCTCGTTGACCGTCTGCCGATCGTCCGTGTATAGTGTGGTTCGATTATGTAGCTTTTTCAAGTGAAAACCGCCCTCCCCATGCCAAGAAGGCAAGACGAAGGGCGATTTTTAGGGTCGGTTTTCCCTAGCGGTTTACGGTGTAGTTTTTCCCGTAATTATTATCCCAGTAAATTTGTCCATTGACGGTGTAGGCAATAGCGTACTTAATTTGTGAAACGCTGGAGTCGATATTGTTAAAGCTGTAATGCCAGTTTTCTACGCTGTCGTCAGAGTTTGCGGGTATGGAGTAACTGGCGTGTCCTTCCCGGGTTGTATTCCAGTTGTCGGTTGTATAGACGATTTTGACCTCTTTGCTGTAGTTTAAGTTTTTGACGTATACGCTCCCCTCGAAATTGTTCAAATATAAGGAGTCGTATGCTCGAAGCACGTTTGGTTTACCAAGGATGGTTGAGCTATCAGTGTAACGGCTGACCGAGTAGTTTTGTCCATTGTTGTTGTCCCAGTAGGTTTGTCCGTTAACTTCATATTTGATTGCGAATTGAATCGTCTGGGCATTAATAAGTTCCGGATGAGTATTGTTCATGCTGTTGGTCGACACCAGGAACTTCCACTGTTCGTGCGTGGAATCCGTTGGTCCTTCATAGGAAGCGTCCGTATCGTACCATCGTCCATCTCCGGGAGTATAGTGAATGGTTACGTTTTTTTCAGGGCTGAGGTTGCTTACTTCGACGTTACCGCTGAAGCCCACGTAGCCATACTTGTAAATATAGAGATTGGCCGAAATCAGTTGAACCGGCTGGTCGCTTGCAAATGCAGATTGCGCAAACGTTAGCACAAAAACGACTATCAACGCCAAACCCGACAGTATCTTCTTAGCTTTTCTTAACACTCTCTACCATCTCCTATTATTTGGTATAACTTATACTATTAAAATATCACAAAATATACCAATAATAAACAGATATTTCTTAAATTTTCTGAAATAAATGAAAATTAATTGGTTTATTAATTAAATTTACATTCAAACGTTTGCTCAAAACCGTCTTGCTCTCCAGATACCCCACAGGGGCTGGCAGAAGCTAAGTATAATGAACAGCAAGCACTCGGTTTATCGTTCATATTTTTTGTACTTATAAGTGCTATTAAATCGCTTATATTTCTATTATAATTATATATGTGCCTTGCCAAAACTAAAAGAAGAGGTGGAAATCCATGAGTTTACCAAAAATTGTTGGAAAACGAATACGCGAATGTAGAAGAAAGAAGAATTGGACCCAGGAGCAACTAGCAGAAGCTGCTTCGCTTCATAACAGTTACATAGGCAGCGTGGAGCGTGGAGATCGCAATATTTCTTTGGAAACATTGGAAAAAATCGCTTTGGCTTTAGACGTACCGGCAGGGGAGCTAGTTCAGTCGGAAGAAGCATTGGACAAGCAGCGTTTGCTTGATGAACATTTGAAGTTGGTAAGTGGTAGAAAGGCGGAAGAGATCGCGTTGATTACGAAGATTACTAGGGATGTAATTTGGGGGATGGAGATGAAAAACTAAGCTTCTCTTTTACTCACCTAAGGTCTATACTGAGGCGAGAAATGGAGGAATTATGTAATTTTCAATTGTCGATACTTTTGGAAACTTCTGTACGTGAAGTTGCTTCACTTGTGGTACGACTCAAGCACATATAATACTAAGCAAACGAAACTCGCCCCCTCATTTTCACTGGAACTTTGTGGTATAATCTGGATGTGAGGGGGAGTTGAATTATGTCGAAAATTAAAAATATAGATTCACTAATGAAATACCTTAGAGACAGACATAACATTGCAATTTCTGGTGGTCACCAAAAAAGAAGACTAAGAAATATCGGCTACTATCATGGTTACAAAGGTTATCGCTTTATCAATACACCCTCACGTAAAATTGCATATACAGATTTCAACCAGGTTTTAGCGATTAATTCTTTTGACCTAGACTTGAAGTCAATTTTTTACCCTCACATAATGTTCATTGAAACGGCACTAAAAAATTATGTTCTTGAAGTAACCTTACAGCACTCAAATACTGAAAACTTTAATGAAATATTCGATAAATGTTTAACTTATTATAAAACTTTCGCAACTGGATCTGATGAATATAAGAAGGCATTGAAAAAAAGGCTAGGGTTGCGAGAAAAAATTTATAATACTTTAACACGTGATTACACAAACAACAGACAGGTTGTTCAACATTTCTATCATAAAGACGAATCAGTTCCTATTTGGGCTATATTCGAGGTTATTAGTCTCGGGGAATTTGGGAATTTTGTTTCTTGCTCGAATATTAATATTAAGAAGAATATCTCGACATCACTAAATTTGAACCAGTCTTGTGATGCCAATGGAAAACTAACTGAAAGCATTATCTATATTATAAAGGACTTAAGAAATTCAATTGCACATAATGATGTTGTATTTGATACAAGATTCAAGAGTAGCAATCCAAATGGGTCTTTGTTAGCTTGTCTAAGACTGGACACTCAAATTACCAACATAAATTTCCATACTATTATTGATTATCTTATACTTGTTATTTATCTCCTTAAGAACTTTCATGTTACCAAAACAGAATTAAACAAAGTTGTAAATAAATTTGAGATCTTGATTAACAACTTTCGAACACTGGTTCCAATAAGCATTTACAATCAAATTTTTCACACTGATACCAGAAATAAGCTAAATTTATTAAAATCATTTATTAGCACTTAAAATTATTGCATCACTTATGCCCTAATTGTATAATATATATAGAGAATAGCGGTGGATGTCTTCGGACTACACCTAAGGGAATCGGACGCGTCCGATTCCCTTTTCTTTTTATCAGCGTATTTTTGCACGCTGACCTGATTATTCGCAAAAACCTCTGCTGATTCATTTAATGAATCACACCGAAGATCGGGCTCTATTAAACCTTTGCATTCGGTTGTTCTGCTCCATCGCCACTCATGAAGATTTAAGGAATCCCGATCATCTACGGTTTCTGGCAAGTGTCCCGGCGGATATTGTTCATACCTTCGCGTCTGCAGAGGTTACTTCGCTTTTGCTGGAGGTTGTTCCTTATCTTTTGGCCTTGCTGGAGGATTGGGAAGAAGTGCACGAGACCTCCACGATCCTAAGAGAGGCCATCAATGCGATTATTGATTATGAAGAGCCGTTGGACTCGGGCGCTTCGGTTGAAGAGATCGGGCGTTATTACTGGGAATACTATTGTCGATTGGGTCCGAACGGAAGGTGCCCGGGGAGTTCCGCACCGTTGTCACCGAACACAATTACAAGGATTTCATCGATTATGTCAGAGAATCCTTCAGAGAAAATTGGGAGGCCGGGGAAAAATATTTTTACGGGCGTAAACTATAGCCTCCCGAGTCTTCTTTTATGTTCGCCGTATGGAGGTAGAATATCATGATGGAATTAGATCGGGATAGGGCAAGATGGGCGGTACCATGCTAATAAGTTCTTCCCGCATCCATACAAAATGAACCGTGCCGGTCAACACAAACATGGCGGCGACTCCGCCCCGAAGCGCAACAGGCCATGAGCGCAGACGTTTTACTCCCGCGGCTCCCAGAGCGAGAATGACAAGCGTGACGACAACAAGAACAATAAGGGGTTCCATCGTATGACCTCCGTTATTTTCGGTTTCGAGAGTACCCGCAGTTCAGAATCCTTTCATCACCATCAGGTAAAGAATAACGAGCGGCAGCAGTGTAGCGGCTGTGCCGCATATGGCCCATATCCGGGAAGCGCGGCGGTATTCCGCAGAGATTGTGCCGCTCTCTATGCATTCGGCGCTATACCGGATCATTTTGCGCTGCATTGGAATCAGAACGGCCAGCCAAACGAGTCCGGTAACGGCAAACAAGCCTAGGGAAAGGGTAAGCCAGTTTAGACCCGACAACGAGAATCCCGATAATCCGGCCATAGTACCGCCTGAGAGGACGATCAGGACGAACCCGGGAATGGTAAAAACATAGTCCGCAAACATGACATTTTTGACAGCATGGTGAATGACTTGCGGGTTCCCGGTCAGGTCGGCCCGAATTTTCCAAAATGCCGCCGTCACGATATTTCCAACCATCAATAAGACGCCGATCAGATGCAAGGTTAACCAAAGTCCCATTTTCCCCTCCCCTTTCTATTCCTGTTCTCTGCGGGGATTTAGAATATCCGTCATCAACGCCGTTAAGTCCTGCGCTTTAAGAATCGCCCGTACATTCGGAATGCTTGAGCGGATGCGGAAACCGAGCGTCATCAGGGTGAACATTTCCGCTGTTTTTTCCGCATCCACCGTCTCTGGAATGACTCCGTGCTTCTGGCCCGTTTCAATCCATACCTTGGATAAATATACAGACCGATCGTAATACTCCTTCAACGCTTCCGCGACTAAGGGGTCTTCTTCCTTGCCGAGTAAATACAGCAGCACTTTGTTGGTAATGCTATATGGGCTTTCATACTCGATAATACTCTCCTTGATTTTCTGCATCGGGTCGTCGAAATTCCGGCGGCCATGCTCAACCTCATTCATGAAACGTCTATTGGTTTCTTCGAGAACTTCTTGCAAAAGCAAAACAAAGATTTCGTCTTTGCTTTTGACATAATGGAAAATCGCCCCTTTGGACAGGCCGGATCTGTCCATGATGTCCTGCATCGTAATCGAATAGCAGCCCTTTTCCTCAATCAATGCCTTGGTTGCGTCAATCAGCCGTCTTGTTGTCTGTTGTCTGCGTTCCTCCTGTTTCAAAGCCGCCCCTCCATGTAACCATTTAAATTTTATATGTTTATTATAAATACAGACCGTCGGTTTGTAAATATGCAAAGAGGATATTGAACGATAACTTACTCATTCACCACCGTAATATCCTCATCCCTAATTTTCCAAAGCGGATCATGAATTAACCCTTTCTGTGCAATAAATCCGCTCACTTTCTTCGTTAATTCATATAGACTTGCGTATTCTAAACTGCAATTGTGCTCTTTTCCAATGATTCTGTTTATGATGGTAATAAATTTTTGGGCAGCCTCATTTTCTTCCTCAGCGAAAACTTTCCATGCATTATACGGTTTTAAACCGTCGGCCTTTCCCTCTAGGTACTCGGCTTCAAAATTCGGTATGGATACAAAGGATTTGATGTTAAGGCCCTTCGCCCGCCCTGCCTCAACTTCTCTCATCATTTTTTGGTTCATCGTCCACATGGAATTTATGATGTATTTGCCGTTTCTTTTGATTTTCGGGCTATCCGCATCATGAAGAATACTGTAGTTTACTTTAAAATGATTGAGTATTTTTGACACGGTCACGATATTCGCCTTGCCCAAACAATTGATGACGTGAACCGAGTCCTGTACAATTTTCCCGGTTTGCATGAGTGATTTTACAACCGTGACTTCGGTTTCTCCTTCGACCAGTAAATTATGATTTGCAAAGAAAAATTCGTTGAAATACGGGTTGCAGAAATTCAGCATTTTTAAGTTTTCTTTATCATCGGGTGTAAACTTGGCATCACCTGTAGAAAAATTATTCACCGTATGGTTAGCGCCAGGATCTTTTTCAATTCTAATAATGGTTGTATGGTCTTTCGTTAGATCGATAAAAATAGGTGAATGCGTGGAGATCATCACTTGCCAATCGGAATGCTCAGCAATCGTGTAGAGTGATTCCATGGCGCTTCGAATCGCTGACGGATGCAGAAAAGCCTCCGGTTCTTCCAATAGTAGAATTTTTTTCGTGCCTACGCCGACCGGCTTTTTTTTGACTTGGTGTCTGCCGGTTTCCGCAAGCATCTTTAAGGCCGACCACAGAAAAGTTCTCTGCAGACCCGTACCATGATTGGAAAGCGGTGCTAAATGCTGTTCACTGCTTCCCAGCCGGATAAAGCTGCCGCTGCCGATTAGCTTGTCCGGTTCGATTTTGCCGGCCTGGGGATCAATCTGGATGATGCTTGCTTCCGGAAATACCTTCGTGATTTCTGCGGAAACCATAGTGCATGAACGATTCAACTCTTCCGAAATTTCCGTTTGGACGTCTTCGGCTAACTTCTTAATGTCGGCCAAAAGCTGCTGAACCTTCGTATTATCCCTTTTGGTGTTTTGTTTGATGGCATCGATGAGGATTTCGAGGATTTTTTTCTCCAATTCTGTGGGATCATCGAGCGGGGATATTTTTAAAGGAGTTGGGATCTTGCTCGTCAGAATACTGTCAAAACCGCCCATACCCCCTTTTTCGAACTCCCCAGTCGCGGGATTAAAAGAGAACTTCTCACCGCCCGCATCAGGCGAGGACCAGCGGTATTGCGCTTTGATGCAATTTTTGTACCCGGATTCCTTGTCGTCATGGATCCACTTTTGGGCCAGTTCCCCTTCTTCAACATCCACAAAAATCCCGGTAATGACGGGTTTATTATTGATATTTTCATTATAAAAATCTTTCAGTTTCAAGGGCGCACCCGTCGACGCAAAAGCCTCATAGGCGGATAGGACAGTGGTTTTGCCGACGTTATTTTTACCTATCAGTACGATAATATTATCGATTTTCACCTTTACGCCCTGCGGACCGATCCCCCGGAAGTTTTCAATGATTAACTCCGCCAACTTCATTTCCGTTCCTCCCGTATCCCTGCGAAAATCTTAAAATGAGAAATTAACTAGAATCATTATCTCCTATCCTCCTTCCTAATATCCCTTCATTTCACCTTGTTCTTATTTCTTTTTTCCTCGTTGGCCGCTTTTTCCAGGCGGCTGAAACGTTTCAGATCCGCTTTCCGGATCGGCAGCGGTTCTTGTCTAACCAGCCGGACGACCGCCACCATCAACAGCAGCAGCAGGATCGTAAACGGCAAGGCCGCGATAAGGGAAGCGGTTTGCAGGGCTTCAAGCCCGCCCGCATAGAGAAGGACGCCGGCGATTACCGCCATCAGCCCTCCCCAGACAAACTTCGCAAATTGCGGCGGATTCAGGCTGCCAAACGTGGTCATGCTGGATAAAATATAAGTCGCAGAATCCGCGGAGGTCACCAGAAACACGAAGATCAGCAGAATCGACAACACCGACATAACCGTGGAAAAAGGAAGTTGGCCCAACGTTTGGAATAAAGCAACGGTAACGTCCTCATTCACGGCCGAAGCAATTCCGGTGCGATTATGCAGGTCGCTCCATAACGCCGTACCGCCGAATACCGCAATCCAGAGGCAGGCGATCGCCGGAGGAATAACCATAACCCCCACGATGTATTCGCGAATCGTACGCCCTTTCGAGACGCGCGCGATAAAAGCGCCGACAAAGGGCGACCAGGCAATCGCCCAGGCCCAATAAAAAATCGTCCAGTCGCGCACCCAGGTGCCGCCCCGATAGGGTTGCATCCGCAAGCTGTACCCGATAAAGTTCGAAAAATAATCCCCCAACGCCAGCGTAAAAGTGTCCAAAATGAACACCGTGGGCCCGGTAGCAAACACGAATAACAACAGGGCCAGGGCCAACCCCAGGTTTAAGTTGCTCAAATAGCGGATCCCTTTGTCGAGGCCGGTGGTCGACGACAGCATATAACCCACGAAAATAATGGCGATCACCCCCAATTGAATCGCGATGGATTGATCCAGGCCAAACACCGCTTTAAGTCCGCCGTTCATCTGCAGAGCCCCTAAACCGAGGGATGTGGCCACGCCCATCACTGTGGCTATCACCGCGAGCGTATCCACCGTATTTTTTACGGCGGTTTTACTCCCAAGTACGGGTTCAAGCGCTGTGGACATCAGACCGTTTTTTTGTTTGCGGAACTGCAGAAATCCGATCAACAGCCCCGCGAGCGCCAACACCGACCATTGGCTGACGCCCCAGTGAAAAAAGGCATACCCCATGGCAATTCTGGCCGCCTCGACCGATTCGCCCTGTACTCCTGCAAACGGCGGCGCAAAGAAGTGGCTCATCGGCTCGGCGACTCCCCAAAACACCAATCCGACGCCAAAACCTGCCGAAAACAGCATGCCGATCCAGGTGAAAAAAGGAAACTCCGGCTTCTCCTTTTCCCCGCCCAACCGGATCGCCCCATATTTGCTGATCGCCAGCCAAATCAGAAACAGGATGATCGCAAATACTCCCAGCAGGTACAACCATCCGAAATCCCTTGTGGTGAATTCAAACAAGCGGCTCGAAACCGCGCCAAATCTCCCCGGCATGGTCGCCCCCAGCAGGACCAAAGCAAAAATGATCGCGGCGGATACGGAGAACACGGGATTTTTCCAAATCGATTTATTGTTCATGATGTTTGCCCCCTTAGCTGGCCAGTTTATCCGCTTTATTTTTCCTGGTCATGCTGAGTAATATACGGTTTGCATGAATCGGCGGGACAAGGAGAATATAGTTGACATCCCCCTGCCATCGGTCCAAAAAACCCATGACATTTCCTAGTCCATCCCTTAAAATAAAATCAATTTCATAAGTTTACTTAGTTTTTACGTTTGCTCGGCAGTACCAAAAAAAGAGGGAGGAATAAAATTGATCAAGCACCGAAGTCCAAAGCTTATCCTGATGTCAGCGATCCTGACCGCCAGTCTCGCGGCCATGCCTTTCTCGGCCTTTGCGGCCGACAGCGCCGGGACTACCGTGGAGCTCCGCATCCTGGAGACCACCGATTTGCACGTCAACATCGTCAACTACGATTATTTTGCGGACAAACCAACCGACGAGTACGGTCTGGCGAAAACGGCGACGCTCATCAAGCAAGCCCGTGAAGAAGCCAAAAACAGCGTGCTCATCGACAACGGCGACCTGATCCAAGGGAACCCGCTGGGCGATTACGTGGCCACGGTGGAGAAGCTGCAGGAAGGCCAAACGCATCCGGTCTATAAAGCGATGAATCTGCTGAATTACGATGCCGGCAACCTGGGCAACCACGAGTTCAACTATGGGCTGGATTTCCTCAAAACTGCGCTGAAAGGCTCCAACTTCCCCTATGTGAACGCGAATATTTACATAGACGACAAAGACGGGGATCCCGCAAACGACAAAAATGCGTTTAAGCCATACATCATTTTGGACAAGGAAGTAATCGACAACAACGGAGCGAAGCACACGCTAAAGGTTGGGGTGATCGGTTTCGTGCCTCCGCAAATTATGTCCTGGGACAAAGCCAATCTGGAAGGCAAAGTCATCACCAAAGATATCGTGGAAACGGCCGAGAAGTTCGTGCCGCAAATGAAAGCGGAAGGCGCCGACATCATCATCGCGGTACCGCACTCCGGCTTCGAGGACATTCCGCAAACGCCGCTGATGGAAAACTCCGTGCTGTACCTCAGCAAGGTCAAAGGGATCGACGCGATCCTGTTCGGCCATGCGCATAAAGTGTTCCCGGACGCTTCCTTCGAAGGCAAAACCGGCGTTGACCTGAAAAAAGGCACGATCAACGGCGTTCCCGCCGTCGAGCCGGGCTACTGGGGCAACCATTTGGGAATCATCGACCTGACGCTGGAGCAAACGGACGGCAAATGGACGGTCAAGGATTCCACCGCTTCCGTGAAGCCGATTTACGACACCGCCAACAAGAAGCCTCTCGTCGAAGCCGACCAGAAAATCTGGGACGCGGTCGCCAAGGATCATGAGAACACGCTGAACTACGTGCGCGGTCCGGTCGGCACGACGACGGCGCCGATCAACAGCTGGTTCGCGCTGATTCAGGACGATCCGTCCATTCAAATCGTGAACAACGCGCAAAAATGGTACGTGGAACAGCATCTGCAAGGAACGGAATACGAAGGTCTTCCGATCATTTCGGCGGCGGCTCCTTTCAAAGCGGGCGGACGCCAGGGCGCCAACTACTACACGGACATTCCGGCCGGCAGCATCGCCATCAAAAACGTCGCCGATCTGTACCTGTATTCGAACACGGTTAACGCCGTGCTGGTGACGGGCGCCGAGCTGAAGGAATGGCTGGAATGGTCGGCGGGACAATTCAACCAGATCGATCCGTCCAAAACGGAGGAGCAAGAACTGGTCAACTACGATTTCCCGACGTATAACTTCGACGTGATTGACGGAGTGACTTACCAAATCGACGTCACGCAGCCGACCAAATACGACGCCAAAGGCGGACTTCTGAACGAAAAATCCAGCCGTATCGTCAATCTCAGCTACCAAGGCAAACCGATCGATCCGCAGCAAAAATTCGTCGTGGCCAGCAACAACTACCGCGCCTCGTCGAACAAGTTCGCCAACCCGGACGGAAAGCGGATTATCCTGGCTTCGCCGGACGAAAACCGGCAGGTCGTCATCGATTACATCCGCAAAAACGAAACGATCAATCCAAGCGCGGACGGCAACTGGTCGCTCGCTCCGTTCGGCAGCGCCAACGTAACGTTCGCCACTTCGCCGGCCGCCAAAGACGCCCTGGCCGCCAGCGCCGCATTGGCCGCGAAGCAAAACGTTCTGACGTACCTGAAAAATACGGAAGACGGCTATGCCAAGTTCAAGCTGAGCGTGAATGCCGAAAAGGCCTCCGCCAGCCCTGCTTCCGAACCGGTTGCGCAGCCGGCATCGCCATCGGCGCCGCAAGCCAATCCGGCGGAAACGCCGGCAACGACGCCGGAGCAGCCCGCTCCGGCAGAAGAGCCGCAGGCGGAAGCCAAACCTGTTAAGACGCCGTCTAAGCAGACAATTTCCCAACCGGCAGCCGCCAAAGATACCGTCTATACGGTGGAAAAAGGCGACAACCTGTACCGCATCGCCATCGAACACGGCACGACCTGGCAAGCTTTGGCCAAGTACAACAAGCTGGCGAATCCGCATCTGATCCATATCGGGCAGAAAATTGTGATTCCGGCGAAGTAACCTGTTTCGATAGAACAACCAAAGGCGCGGCCATCATGGCTGCGCCTTGTGTTTTATTTTGTCAGGATGACTTAGTACTTCCCAAACTTTACCCGGTTTAGACCAAAGTCACCGTCTTGTTCACTTCCGCTTCGGAAGCGGCCCCGGTGAACTGCGAGAACATCCGCTTCATCATTTTGGTCCAGTTGCCGGTCTCCCAATATTCGGCCGCTTCGGCCCTCACCTTGATCAAAGCAAGCTGCGGATCGTCGCTGGTCGTATTCAACAGCTTCGCATAGGCCGGGTTCCAGAGCTCCTTGATTTTCGCCCGGTCTTCAACAAGTTCGCCTTTTCCGCGAATGGACACATACGATTTCCCCGCATAGGCTACATTCACATTCGGATTGTCCCGGAGCTGGCGATACTTGTCCGTATCCTCTTTGGTCAGGAACCAGAGATCCCCGTCAAACTCGACTTCCTGCGTTTTCATCGGACGTGACACTAATCCTTCCTTCGTTACGGTGGTAAGCATCGCTATCTCGATCCCTTTGATCAATTCCCGGACCGTCTCAACGGCCGCTTGATGCGCCGCCTGATCATTCGTCATTTTGGTTCCCTCCATTAGGGTTTTGGACTGAATGTTGCTTCCCCGTTAGGTTAAACAGGAAAGCCGGAAAATAAACAGACCCAAGAGGCTGGTTCACATGAACTTAACTATTTTGTAAAGTTTTGTTGTTTTTATGTAAATAATCTGCTTGTTTTCTCTGGTATCATTTCTGCTAGACAAGCTGAAAGGAGTACATAACGTTGAAAAAAGAACTTGGCGCATGGCTGTTGTTGGGGGCCATTTTGCTTGCGGGATGTAGTTCGGATATGCCGGAAGCAGCTTCACAGGCACCAAACGAGCCTACCGGCAATCAAGCATTCACGCAGCCGGGACAAGAGACGAACCAGGGTACAACCAATCCCGAGCAAGGTACAGCGGCAGCGGAGCCGACACAAGAGGCTGAAGAAGGTCCAGCCTGGTCTTCGGAAAACAAAGAAGTGAAGCTTAAGCCTGTGAAGGTCACCGATACTTCCTATGAGGGCCTGACTGTGGAAATCAATGGCGTGAAAAAAGAGTTCGACTGGAGCTTTCCTACGCTCTATGAGCCTCAGGTTTTTTATGCGGATGTGACGGGAGATGGCAAGCAAGAAGCGGTTATCATCTATAGTATAGGAAAAGGTACAGGTTTAAGCCTTGATGAAATCCATGTGCTGGACAGCGGCGATTTTTCGGAAATCAAAGTACCGAGTTACGAGGAAACCGTTGCCAACCATATCGAAACGCATATTACGAACCATGATGATATTCTAGACATTAAAGTGAAAGCTATGGGAAAAGAACACGAATTCCGTTACGAGTCCCCTTATCCGGATTTAGATCAAGATCAGCTTGGGTTCGGCGGCGTAGTTTATTATAACGTGAAGAATCAAAGGCTCACCTCCAACTTGAGTGCAAGCATCGGAGTGGCGGTGTACGTATGTGATGTCCACATCACCTATAAGTTCGACCCTGCCAAAGACGAATTTGTTGCCGATCAAATTGAAGTCGAACCTTTCAGCAACATGAAGTAGAGCGAGCGCCTGCTTGTCACTGACTCGCTTTTCCGATAAAACAAGCCTTCCCCGGCGGTCCTCTTGGCCGACAGAGAAGGCTTGTTTATGGTTTTTTACATCACTTCAAAATAATAAAATTGACCTTTGGAATTAAACTTGCCTTGTACCTTTGGAGCGCCCTTTTTGGTGAACATCACGGTATCTTCATTGCCTTTGACCTTTTCGGCGGCATATCCCGAAAGATCCAGATTCATGATCGATTTGGCCTGCTTGGCGGCTGTTTTCAGCAGTTGATCCACAGTATAGCTTTTGATCTTGTTTTCGATAGCCTCCCTATCTTTGGTGTCTTTTTTATGAAGTTGATCGGACAGAGCCATCGCATTGACGGTCATGATTCGGTTGGTTCCTTGCTCGACGTCAATCCATACGTTCCCCTTGTCTGTCGTGTAGGCCAAATTATAAACCGGCTTTTGATTCGGTTTTATCGTCATTCCGCTCACGCTGCGGGCTTTCTTTTTTAGTCCGCCGATTTTGGTAAGGGCCGCGTCCGCCGCCGCCTTGACCGGCTGAGGGACATCCTTCTCTTTAACGTCTACAGTGCTGTACTCCAGCTTTCCGTTTGTAAGATAAACAGTCCCGGCATCGTTTCCTGTATTCACCTTCAGCCCCTCTGTATCCGTGTAATTAACGATAACTATGTCAAGCTCTTCGTTGTTTTTCGGGAAGGCCTTTTTCCATGCAGCTTTCAGTTCGTTCTTAAACTTTGCGTTTTGCAGGTCCTTGTATTCAAATTGGACCGAGATGATTTTAACGGTTCCCTCAGCATCTACGATCACTTGACTGTATGAATTTCCCTCGATCTCAAGTGACACATCATTTCCGAATGCTTCGGCTTTCGAGAACGAGTAGGTATTCCCCGTGATTTCTTTCAGCTTGTTCTGCGCAGCTTCGATTAAAGCTTGATCCACGTTCTGGATAGTCACAGCCGAGGCGGCATGGGCAGAAGTGTCCGGCAAACCGCTCACCAGCATGGCGGCCAGTGCAACGGAGCCGATTATTTTGTGAATTTTGTTCATTGGTGTTATCCTCCCTGATCCTTAATCTGTTCACTTATATAACAAATAAGGACAGGCGATTCGTGACAAGGCGCAAAAAAAAAGCCGCTCCTGCGAGCGGCGGTGTTATTCAAATGAGCGGGCAGTTCACGGGGAAAGGCCTTCCGCCCCATAAAGCACAAGGCAGCCTATAAAAGGCGGCTCTGGCGTTCATTCCTTTTCCCGGGGTAAGAAATGGTTTACGCTTAAACCTCACTAACCAGCCCGCGAATAAAGGCCTCAAAACGGGGAGCGAGTTTGGTTACTTTGAAGTTGTTCGCCTTATCGACATGTACAACCTCGGGTTCGCCGTCGTTTCCGGACTCGCGGTAGTCCAGCATGATCGCCCCGGACTCCGCCGGACAGTCGCCGATGATAACGCCAAATTCGGGATAACCCTCGTTGTCGATGCGGAATCGGCTGCCCGCTGCCCCGCATAGGGAATGTTTTTTCTCTCTGCCGATGCCCAAAATGCCCGTAATCTCGATAGGGCCTTTAGTCCGATCACCAGTTTCCCCTATAGGAAAAAACCGGCTTCGCGGAATACCGCCGTTATGTATTTTCATCATCTGAACATAAAAAGCAGGCAGCTTGAAAACCAGTTCTTCTTCCACGGAAGCAATCAGTTCGTCGCTGGGCGGTCCGGATACGTACTTCTCCGCGTCCGGGGCGCTGTCGTCCCAAAAACCCGCCAAATCCAACTCCCCGTTCGCGCCGGCATGGGCGTAAACGCGGGTACCACCGGGACCGCCTTCAGTACGGCCATCACGAATATTAGCGTCGCCATCAACGTCGCCATCTATGTCGCCATCGACACGGCTTCCGCCTTTATTGTCACCGTCCGCATCGGCATCCGCCCCAGTTGAAGCCTCAGCTTCACTCCGATCGCCGTCTCCCGACTGGCCAGGCTCCTCCGCAAGTTTTTCACGGATCCAGCCCAGGAATTCCATCGTGTCTTCATCCCCGGGGTCCAACCGGTCGGCGGCTTCGAACGCTTTCAAAGCTTCGTCATACTGCTCCAGATAGTAATAGGCAAGTCCCACCCGGTAATGCCAAAGCGGGTCCTCCCGCCCCTCGTCCGCAACCGTCATAAACTGTTCAACCGCTTCTTCATACCGCTCCAGATTGTTTAACGCCCGCCCCAAATGGCTGACCAGCTCATAACCCCTGTCCTCGGCGGGAATCTCCGTAATCACATTTACGATATTCTCAAACTCATCTTCCTCATGCCACGTCTCCAATTGCGCCAAAAGATCTTCTCTCAACACGAATTCCTCCTACGCGAATGCCTTTTTCAAATTATACCATTCCGAGAGGAGCGTTCACCAGCGCGGCACCTCTTACTGATCATCTCTTTCGTGCCATCTCTCTCCTGTCATCTCTTTCCGATCATCTCTCTCCGATAACAGGAGAGTCAGTAACATTCCACGAAATGCAAAAGTGCAGGCGATTTTTGTCGAAACCCTCTATAACAGGCAGCTCAAATGTAAAAGTGCAGTTCAGATTCAGCCATTCGCCCATATTTTTCCAAAAACTCCCTAACCAACTGCACTTTTGCAGGCCAATCGCCTCGGAAGGGGAAAATCGCCGAAATGAGATGCACTTTTGCAGTTGGCCGACCAATGAGGCCTTCTATAATAGAGAGCACCAGATAGGGAGACGAAATAGAGAGCACGAAATAGAGAGTCCGAAATAGAGAATCCGACTGTCCGCCTACATCACACTCTCGCCTTCGCCCGCCCTTCCCGCACAAACCGCGCGGCAGCGGAGCATTCCTCCTCCGTCACCTGCTCCAGCGTGACAAACCCGTGCGGCTTGTGCTGCTCGAGCAGCCGCCAGAAGAGGGGATAGTCAAGCTCGCCCAGGCCGGCGGCCGTGACCGTTAACCCGCCGCCGTCCGCTTCACGCTTGGCATCCTTGGCATGGGCGCTGACGATCCGCGAGCCGAACAGATCGAAGGCCGTACGGATAATTTCATCGTGCCGGTCAAAGTTGGAAGCGTTTAACATATTGCACGGATCAATCAGCACGCCCACACACGAGGACGGGAACCGCTCGATGGTCTCGGCCATCGTTTCGGGGGAATCGATGAGGTGGCCCTGCGCGGCTTCCAATCCGATCGTAACGCCCCAGCGTTCCGCTTCTTCCACCAGTTCCTCCAGCGCCTGGTTAAGCCGTTCCCAATGCTTGGACAAATGGCTCCGGTCCGCAGGCACGCCTACCTCGGTCGCAACGATCGGCGCCCCAAAATGCCGCGCATTCCGCAGATGTTCCTTAAACCGCTCCACATTGTGGCGGAAGCTCTCGTCGTCAAGCTCGATCAAGCTGGCGTAGCAGCCGAGCACGGCGATCCGTACGCGGTTGTCCTCGAACGCCCCTCCTACTTCGTTGGCCAACCCCGGACTTATTTTTCCCAGCGAAAAATCAACGTCCGAAATCGCCTTGGACAACGCCAACTGCACGTAAGGAAAATGAAATTCGGCCACCTTCGACGCCAACTCCCTAAAAGGCCGCTTTCCCAGCAAATGCGCTAAAATTCCGACAGACACTCGTTTCTCCTCCTTTTTACTCACCAACTCAGGATTAAAAACTCATTTCTTCCAGTTCATTCGCCATTTCCGGGCGTATTCCTGCAAAAATTAGGTTAATTATGAATCGTATGAATCAACGGAAAGACCCGGGCCTTTAAGGCCCGGGCCGTTTTATTCCAAAGCAACAAGCAATGCTGCCTCAAATCCTTTGCCGCGGGTACAATGCTGCGTAAAGCACCAAAACTTTGATCACAGAGCTCTTTGGAAAGTTTTCAACTCGCTCCGGCTGTTTAGTGCTTGCCGTTTGCCATCATACCCCCGGTTCGATCCCCCACACCAGTTCTCCGTTTTGGTACAGCGTCACTTTTTCCCAGTCGGTGAACGATGTTTGGGTTGCATTGTAAGAGTAATCATCGGTTTCGTCAAAGTTGGTCCAGCTTGATTTGGCCGCGCGAATCTGGATATCTCCGGTTTGTCCTCCCGGAGCAAGCGAGCCCGCACCGCTGGTGAAACCAACCTCCATATAACTGTCCGTGAAGGTTACCACTACGTTAGAAGAGCCGACTTGCGCCCAGTCAACCCAGGCTTGCATCGCATCGCTGCCCTCTTTGGTGAAGTAGTAGCGAAGCTTCACATCGCTCAGCTTAACGGCTGTCGAACCGTTGTTCTTGATGTTGAACTGAGGACGGATTTGGTTGTCGGTCGCGCTGGAATCGCCGTTGCGGTATTGCGCGACCAAGTCGCCTTTAGGCAATTCCCGGGGAGCTGCGCTGACCGTATTGGAATCAGAGCTCTCGCCCGATTTATTGTTGGCGCTCACCACATAGTAGTACGTGCTGCCATTCTTCACATCAGTATCCGTAAAGGAAGTTCTCGTTACGGAATCCGCGATCGTCTCAAACGGACCTTGCGCGCTATCCGCACGCTTCACATTATAGCTCTCCGCGCCTTTTACCGCGTTCCAGCTCAGCTTGACCTCGGCGTTGCCGGCCGTCGCTTTCAGTCCCGCGGGCGCATCCGGGGCCGGTTCCGCGGCAGGAGTCGCGCTGACCACGGTAGATTCAGGGCTCACCCCGGCGCCGTTTACAGCGCTGATTACATAGTAATAAGTAGTGCCGTTAATCACATTCGTATCCGTATACACGGTCCCCGTCACGGTTTCGGCGATAGGCTCAAACGGCCCTGCCGCGTCAACCGCGCGCTTCACGGTGTAGCCCTCGGCTCCGCCCACGGCATTCCAGTTGAGCTTCACCTGCATGTCCCCCGCTTTAGCGGTCACCTTTGCAGGAGCGGCCGGCACGGTAGGAACGGAATTGCCGTAGCTCGTCGTTACGATGACCTGCACGGCGGAATCCACGCTTTCCCCGGCTTTGTTGACGGCGCTGACGACATAGTAGTAAGTAGTGTCGCTCTTCACGCTTGCGTCCGTGTAGGTCAAGCCTTTCACATTGGAGGCGATGACGGTGAACGGACCTTCCGCGCTGGTCGCGCGTTTAACGTTGTAACTTTTCGCGCCTTCCGCCTTCGACCAGTTCAGCGTTACTGCGGCCGTCAGCGTATCCGGAGCTACAGGAGGCGTATCTTGATTACCGCCGTTGTCGGACAGCGGAATCGCCGGATAAGCGTTTTGTATAAGCTCTACAAACTGTTCATGGAACCAGTGACCCGACAGCGGAGCGTTCGGCAGAGCTCCGGTCAATGTACCGTCGGCTGTCGTGTAAGTCGGATCGCACATCCGGTCAAAACCCTTGCCTTCATCATTCGGAATTAGGGTACTCGAACCGTCCGAATCTCCCGGCGGCTTCACCCATACCAACGCATCGACATGCGGATAAGCTTGCGGAGCGGCTTGCGGCGGCATGCCCATCCCCGCGCCCGCCGCATTACACCAGTTGCCGCGATGCAGGCGCTTATCGATACGTCCGGAATCTACATAAGTATTGATATCCGAGCCGGATGCCCCGGTCGGACGGTTAGGTCCGCCCCATCCGTTACGCGAGGTATCGATCAGGAAACCGATGTCGGACGGCCAGCCCTTGGCCACAAAGCCGGAGTACAGCGCCGCCGTAAAGTCGGCCTCATCGAAGTACGGATTCCATTCATAGTATTTCGCCGCGCGAATCGGCTGCCCGTTAATCTGCAAATTCGCGTTCGGCAAGTTCGGTTCTTCCAAAGGCGTGGTGTTGGCCGTATTGGTGACGAAACCGTCAACGCTGGAGAAACCGCCTTTGGTACCTTGAACTACGGAAGTATACAGATTGACTGCAGGCTGCAGGTTGGAATCCCATCCGAGCCAGCCGGAGTGCCCGATGTCCAGATATTTGTAGACGTTCGGGATGTCATGCAATTGGTCCAGCGCATAAGTGATCCCATCCCGGTAAATATTGCTGGAATTTGCTGCCGCACAAGCCGGGGTGCTCAAGTTCGTCACCAGGTTAGGCAGCGAGTCAGGTTCGATCACGGTGACGATGCGGATATCTTTATACTTCGGATTGGAGAAAATATCCGCGATTACATCGATATATTCCTTCTTGTATCTTTCCAGCGCATCTTGCGTGAGCGGCAGTTCGCCGTTGGAAGCCAAAGCGTGACAGTCGCGTCCCGGCATATCGTAGATAACGAAGCTGGCCGTGATCGGCGTGTCGCCTTCTTTTTGCGCCAGCGCGTTGTCCAGGTGTTCTTCCAGGCTGAGGCGTCCGTCACCGCCTTGAATCGCCGAAATCCGATCGAGCCAGACGGCCGTCGGGTACGACTTGACCGTCTCCATCTTGGCGGCCAATACATCGTCGGTCACCTGCGCGATCGACGTGTCGACAAAGTTCGCATAATCCGGGTTAATATACGCCGTAGCGCCGACAAACGGGTTGTCCACATGAGCGGAGTCCGCCGCCGAAGCCGGCAAAGCCAACGGAACGGTTAATGTTGAAATCATACAGGCCATGAAGAGGGTCTTCATTTTGCCCAAAAGCTTTTTCTTCATCTCGTTTACTCCCTTCGTTGTTTCGACAATTTCCTCATACAAAGCAGCAGCAGTGAACAGTCCTTACCGCGTCATCATTCACTCCCTCTCTCTAGCATTTTGGACGGGAAACGATAGAAAAAGAGAATTACGGCCGCCCTGCAGCCTGAATCCCTTCTCTCCCTTGGCCGACTCGCCTCCCGCGTTTTCCGCATCGTTCAGCCATCCGAGCTCCAACTTTTAAACATCCCCTCCCATTGTTAGATTAGTAGTTTTTGGGCGTCATTTAAACGCTTGCAAACTATTTCTATCGTATACATAAGAGGAATAATTTGTCAATTAAGAAAATTACTCTATTTTCCATCGAATCTTATATACTGGTTTTACCCCATTATTTTACATTCATTTTACAATTGATACGTTCCCCCGCCCCGTTTTGACAAAAAATGCCCGCCCCCATAGTTGATAGAGGCAGGCATTTGCTCGACTGCATGTCGCAAAGTTCTCCCGATTCTTTTGAATACCCGGCTATTATTCGTTCCAGATCAGCACGCGGATCGGCGTCGGATTATAGGCGTTGCACGGATTGTTGAGCTGCGGGCAATTGCTGATCAGCACCATGGAGCGGCAGCTCGACTGAACTTCCACATAACAGCCAGGCCCCGATACGCCGTCTTCGAAGGTCAGCCCGCCTTCCGGCGTAACCGGTACGTTCATAAAAAAGTTGATGTTCGGCGACAAATCGCGTTTTCCGTATAAGTGGCCTTCCGGATGCTTCGACAGCTCCAGCATAAACGTATCGCGGCAGTTGTGCATGTAGCCTTTCTCATGGGCGTAGCGGACCGTGTTGCTCTGGGACGAGCACGCCCCGCCCAGCGTATCGTGACGTCCGCACGTATCGGCGACGATCCGGGCCAGTTCCTTGCCCGATTCGGCAAGCAGGGCGGAGCCCGTTGTCAGGTAAATGTTATTCTGCGCATGAATCGTCCGCACGGCACTGTAATGGTCTTCCGGATTGTCGGCATCGTAAAACAGCGTGTCCGCCGCCTGGTTTCCCTCCAGATCCACGATGCGCAGCACCTGCCCCGGCCCAAGCTCATGCATCCAGCCCTGGCCCGCCGGGATCACCTCGTCATAAATCGCCGTCTCGGCCATCCGTGGACTTTCCACCCGATAAAATGCCTTCATTATTTTTAAACCTCCCTTTTCTTTTAAGTCAGTCAGCTTTGCAGCGCATAATAATTCCACGTGTTATCAAAAGCCCGGCGGTTCTCCGGACGGTAGTTGACGCAGGGGTCCTGCGAATCGGCCGGCAGCCCGGGCAGCACTTCGATCTTGACCGGCACCGACGGGTACGGCTCTCGCGGGTCCAACGGATGGGGCGTATTCGAAAAGATGACGAGGACATCCATTTCCGTACGCAGTGTGACTGTCTGTCCCGCGGCGCAGTGGGTTTGGACGAAATTCATATTGCCTTCCTCGTCGCAGAACACCTTGGAGAACCAGTTGACCACCGGCGACAAATCCCGGTTGCCGAGCCCGCTGCGGGTAAGCTCTACCGCCAAATTTTCCTGGCCGCTGCGCAGCCATTCGTTGCGCTTCTCCTGATACCGGCTTAGGCCGTATTTCGCGTCGGTGGATTCCCGCGTCGTATAGCCCCCTAACGGGTCATGCCAACCCAAATCGTCTTGAACGATGCTTGCCAGCACCCGGCCGTTGTCGCTCATGAGCACGTTTCCCTTCGTTAAATGCGCGGTGTGTTGGGCTTTAAGCGTGTCCGGCATATTGTACCGTTCCGTCAAATCGCGGGCGTGGTACATCAGCATTGCCACATTCGCCCCTTCTTCCAGTGCCGTCAGACGAATCAGTTTGCCCCTGCCGATCACTCCGGACCATTTGCCTCCCGGGTGCATCGTTTCGCTCCAAATCACGTTCATGGCCATCCACTCCTTTTTCCTGGCGGTTCGCGCCGAACTTTCGGAAGGTAAAACAAAAGGAAGACATCTTTAAACGCAGCCAGACGCTCGTCCTTACGATATCTCCCAGGTTTTTATCCTTCCGTGTAGTCCCCCATGCACGGGACCGTTTACTCTCGGACCAGACTCTGTTTCCAGACGGAACCCTAGTAAACTGTTAAACTATTTTATTTTTATGTTAGATAACATAACAACAGAATCATCACCTTGTCAAATCAAATAAATGTAAATATTTCTGAAAAAAAGCACCCGCTCACCTAACCGAGGACATCTTCAGAACCCGCGCTACCAGCAGGTTTCCCCGCCCCTCATTGAATCCGCCCATAATTCTACGGGCATTTTCTTGTGGATCGTACACAAATTTATTAGGGAGGAAAGCACCATTTCTGTGGACGAATCATGAAAATATCGAGTCCGATTCGTGGTATCTTGACAGTCTTCGACAACAGCGACAATAATATAAGCCATAACGTTATGTCAAATTACATTACACAAATTTGCAAATCAAAGAGTTTAAAGGCAATTTATTAACATTTTAAGTAATATTATATTACACGAAATTATTTTAAAAATTTTCCATTATGTTTGCAAATTTTGAGAGAGAGGGGTTCACACCTTGGAAAAGCTGACCATCGCCACGTTGAAGGCCATGTACAGGAGCCAGAAGACGACGCCGCAGGCACTGATCAAAGCGATTATTGAAAAGGCCGAACGCGACAAGTCCCTAAACATCTGGATCGTTCCTCCGTCCCTGTCGTTTATCCAGCCTTATTTGGATGGCTTGAAGGACAAAAGCCCGGAGCAATATCCGCTGTGGGGCGTCCCCTTCGCCATTAAAGATAATATCGACTTGGCGGGCGTCCCAACCACGGCGGCTTGCCCGGCCTACGCTTATACGCCCGAGCAAAGCGCTGAGGTGGTGGAAAGACTCATCGAAGCCGGGGCCATCCCGCTCGGCAAAACCAAT
Organism: Paenibacillus sp. FSL R5-0527; assembly: GCF_038008055.1. Classification (NCBI taxonomy): domain Bacteria; kingdom Bacillati; phylum Bacillota; class Bacilli; order Caryophanales; family Paenibacillaceae; genus Paenibacillus; species Paenibacillus sp. FSL R5-0527. The sequence continues at coordinate 386,455 of NZ_JBBOYI010000001.1, forward strand.
CTCGACCAGTTCGCGACCGGGCTTGTCGGCACCCGCAGCCCTTATGGGGAAACGCACAACGCCCTGCTGCCCGAACTGATCAGCGGCGGCTCCAGCGCCGGGTCGGCGGTGGCCGTCGCCCGCGGGCAGGCCGTCTTCGCGCTTGGCACCGACACGGCCGGGTCGGGACGCGTGCCCGCCGCGCTGAACGATCTGATCGGCTACAAAGCCGCGATTGGCGACTGGCCAATCAAAGGCGTCGTTCCGGCCTGCGCCAGTCTCGATTGTGTCACGGTGTTCACGGCCGCGCTGGAGGACGCTTATCTCGTCGATGCCGTCGCCCGGGGGAAACGGGACCAGGATGCCCACAACGGCGGAGGATTCCGCTTCAATCCGCCCATCGCTTCGGGCAAGCCGCGGAAGCTGCTGCTGCCGAAGGAGCCGCTGTTCTTTTACGGCGACTTCAAAGACGCTTACCGCTCCGCTTGGGACAAAGCGGTAAAACGGCTGGAGCAATGCGGAATCCCCATCGAATACATCGATTCCGGCATTTTCCGCCAGGTGTCCAGCATCCTGTACGACGGCCCGTGGATCGCGGAGCGCTGGTCCGATTTGGGGGAATTCGTCGAATCGCATCCCGGCGGCATCTTCCCGGTGACGGAACAAGTCCTTCGCTCCTCGCACGATCGGGGGTACGACGCCGCCTCCGTGTTTACGGCGCTGCACCAGCTTCGCGGCTATAAAGAGCAGACCGGCGCGCTGATGCAGGACGCTATTCTCGTCATGCCGACCTGCGGCGGAACGTATACGCGGGAGCAGGTCGCCGCTTCGCCGGTTGCCGCCAACAGCGACATGGGCTACTACACCAACCACTGCAACCTGCTCGATCTGACGGCCATTGCGCTGCCGTCCGATTACGCCGGCGAGCGGCTGCCTTTCGGCATCACGATGTTTGCCTTGCGCGGCCAGGACCACATCCTGAAGGGTGCCGCCGCCGAGTTTATGCAGACCGATTCGATCGAACTGGCCGTCTGCGGCTTGCATATGCGGGGGTTCCCGCTTGAAAAACAGCTGCTGGAATGCGGCGCCTCCTTCCTGCGGCCGGACCGGACGGCCCCCTGCTACCGCCTGATCCGGCTGCAATCGAACCCTCCGAAGCCGGGCCTGATCCGCTCCGCGCCAGGCAGCTCGATCGAGCTGGAGGTATGGCGGATTCCACTGCACCGGCTTGGCGAGTTCATCCGCAAGGTGCCCGCGCCGCTCGGACTGGGCAAGATCGAGCTGCACAACGGAAGCGAAGTCACCGGCTTCCTTTGCGAGCCTTACGCCGAGCCGGGCGGAGAAGACATCACCCGTTACGGCGGCTGGGCGGCCGCGGAGCGGAGCAGGAGCCAAAGCGGTGAGCCGGCAACGGGATAAAAGCAAGTATGAGAGAAGGGAGTGAACAATTATGAACATGACCCGTCGTTTAACGGAGCCTCCGGCCCGCGAATTCCGCTGCGCAGATCTGTTTCATATGAACTCTCTCCCCAACCTGAAGCTGTTGGCGGGCGAATGCCGGCTGGACAACGCCATCAGCCGGGTCAACATTATGGAGGTGCCCGATATTCAGAATTGGGCCCAGGCCAACGAGTTTTTGGTGACCACCGGGTACTCGCACCACCATAATATGGACGCCTTCCTGGAGATCATTCCGCGGCTGGTCGAGCGCGGCGTGGCCGCGCTCGGCATCAAGCCCAAGCGGTTCATTACGGACATCCCCCGGCAGATTATCGACTGCGCCGAGGCGTATGAACTGCCGCTCTTCGAGCTGCCGGAGTCGACGATCTTCTCCAACGTCGTACGCGAGGTGATGGAGAAGGTGATCTCGCTGGAAACGAAAAACGTCCTGCTGCTGCAGCAGCGGCTGGAGCAAGTGGCCGAGCTGATGCTGCACGGCCGCGAAATGCCGCGGATCGTGGAGGCGGTTGAAGCGATGGTCGGCAATCCGCTCTGCATCTTAGGCGCCGAAGGCCGGATGATCGCCTCGCCGCGGCACGCCGCCTACTTCTCCCCGTTCCGCGAGCGTCTGACGGCCCTGAATTCCAGCTACCCCCAAAGCCGCAGCGTCATCACGGTCCCGGGCAAGCCGCCCAAGGGCAGCGACGTCCGCCTGCATGTATTCAATCTTTGGGAGGCGGAAAAGGACCCGATTCTCGTGCTGCTGGCCGAGAAAAACGGCGCCTGCAGCGAACTGGACCTGTCCACCGTATCCAGGATTTTGCCGCTGATCAACATCAGGCTGAGCGGCGAAAACACGTACAACCTGGTAAAAGCCAAATACTTCGACGATTTTATCAAGGACTGGCTGACCGGGGTCGTTCCTAGCGCGGAGCATCTCGATATTAAAGGCCGGCTCTACGGATACGAGGGTCTCTCCTCCAAAACCTACCGGGCAGCGATCGTCAAATTTCATGCCGGCTCGCCGCCCGCTTTGGATAGCGGCTTGATCGCCGAGCTTGCCCGCTCCGCGCCAAACGATTGCCTGTTTACGAGCATCGGCGGCAAAATCATCGGGCTCCTGCCGCAAACGGCCAATAACGGGGCCGGACTCACGCCGGAGGATACCGAACCGTTATTTCGCCACATCGCGGACGTATGCGGAACGGACGCCTTCTCCCTGTGCGTCGGCGAAGCAAGCGAGCCGCTCGCGGTGAAAGACAGCTATATCGACGCGGAAAATCTATACACCGCCTCCTGCATCAGCAAAGAGAACGCCAGGCTGATTACGTGGGAACGGCTCGGCATCTACGCCGTCCTCAGCCTTTTGCCCAAACACGTCAATGTGGACAAATATTTGGGCCGTTACGTAAAGCCGCTGGTTGTATACGATGAAGCGCATCACTCCAGTCTGATCCAAACGCTGAAGGTCTATTTTCAAATGGGCGGCAACATCAAGCTTACCGCTCAAAATATGTACACGCACTACAATACCGTTGTGTACCGCCTCGATAAAATCAAGTCCTTGCTGGGCATCTCGTTCGACGATCCGGAAGCGCGGCTTCAACTGCAGCTGGGCTTGAAAATTTATGAAATGGGAGAGTAGAGCATTCAAACCACAAAGGGGGAATTTAAAATGAACCACCGAAGCCAGCCGCGCACCCTGTTTCGAATTCGCCGGGACATCCCTCCGCGCCTGTTCAATACGATCATGGCGGTCACGTTTCTGCTGCTGATTGCGCTGTGGTATGCCGGGAGCCATTTTTCCGGCATCAATCCGATTTTTTTGCCGACGCCGGAGGCGACCTTCGCTTACTTGTTCTCCGTTCTTCAAGACGGAAGCCTCTGGGGAGACATCGGCGTCAGCTGCTACCGGGTGTTGATGGGCTTCCTGATCTCCGTGCTGATCGGCGTTCCGCTGGGCTTGCTCTCGGGCGCCTACAAAGTCGTAAATGCAGTGATGAAACCGCTGATCGAGTTTTTCCGCTACCTCCCGGTTTCCGCCCTGATCCCGCTTATTATGGTCTGGACCGGCGTCGGCGAAACCGCCAAAATCACGATTATCGTCGTCGGAGCCGTTTTTTCCATGACAGCCATGATCGCCGACATCGTAAAAAACATCCAAATCGACCTCATCAATACGGCCTATACGCTCGGTGCCACACAAGGGCAGGTTATTCGCAGCGTGATCATTCCCGCGATGATGCCAAGCGTGATGGACACGATGCGGATGGTTATGGGCTGGGCCTGGACCTATTTGATTATGGCGGAAATGCTCGCCTCCAGCTCCGGCCTGGGCTACAGCATCATGATCGCGGAACGCTTCATGAAAACCTACATCATTTTCGGCGGCATCTTCGTCATCGGCCTGTTGGGCCTGCTGTTCGACCGCATTTTCGCTTACATCAACAAGCTGCTGTTTCACTGGGCCGAAGACCTCTAAACCTTTACTGCGATCCATGAAAGGGGGAAATAATCATGTTGCAACCCGCGTCCAGCCCAAAAATCTCCTGTAAAAATCTCAACAAAATCTACCGCTCTAAAAGATCGGAAACGTACGCACTGAAAGACATCAACATGGACATTGAGGACAATGAATTCATTTGCGTCGTCGGCCCGTCCGGCTGCGGCAAATCAACCCTGCTCCGCATCTTTGCCGGACTCGACGAGGCCACCTCCGGCGATGTGATGCTGGGGGACCGCGTCATGACGGGGCCTGGCGCCGACCGCGGCATGGTGTTCCAGGCCTACACGCTGTTTCCCTGGCTGTCGGTCGAGCAAAACATCCGTTTCGGTCTCAAGCTGAAAAAAATGCCGAAGGACGAAGCCGACCGGATCACGGAGAAATATTTGAGCCTGGTCGGATTGACGGATTTCCGGGGCCGGCTGCCGAAAGAGCTGTCCGGCGGGATGAAGCAGCGCGTGGCCATCGCCCGGGCGCTGGCGAACAGCCCCGAGGTGCTGCTGATGGACGAGCCGTTTGGGGCGCTGGATCCGGACACGAAAGGCAATATGCAGCTGCAGCTGCGCGAGCTGTGGGAACAAGAGAAGCACACCGTCATTTTCATCACCCACGATATTGAGGAAGCGGTGTTTCTCTCCCAGCGCGTATACGTCATGAGCGCCCGTCCGGGGCGGATTATCGCCGATATCCCGATCGACCTGCCGGCCCGGCGCGATCTGGAGCTGAAGGACACGCCCGAATTCATCCAAATACGCAAAAAAATTCACGGCCTGCTGCACTCCGGTGATTTCAGGAATGACCTGCATGCGGCAACCTAGTCTCTTTTCGACCTTTCGCGAGGATGTTCCGTTTCTGAAAAGCTTCCTGCTTCTGTCGCTGCCGATCGGCCTGCAAAGCATGGTTACGAGCATTACGAACACGCTCAGCTCAGTGATGGTGGGCCAGCTTGGCGACCTGCAGGTGTCCGCCACCAGCCTGGCCGGCCAAGTCTTTTTCATTCTCAATCTGGTCATCGTCGGCATCGTCAGCGGAGCCACCATCTTCCTGTCGCAATTTTACGGCAAAGGAGATCGGCGGCAGCTAAAAATCGCCTCGGCGCTCGCCTTCGTCCTCATCCTGGGTGTCAGCGGATTGTTTACGGCGATCGGGCTGTTCTGGCCGGAGCAGGCGCTGCGGGTGTTCTCCAACGAAAGCGAAGTGGTCGCGGCGGCGGGACGTTATCTGCAAGCGGTCTGTCTCAGCTATTTGCCGACAGGACTATCGCTTGCCTGCACGATGATTTTCCGGAATATCGGCCGGCCCGGCTTCCCGCTGCGCATCACCGTCCTGACCATCCTGATCGACATCGTGCTGAGCTATGGGCTGATCTTTGGGAAATTCGGGATGCCGGCACTGGGCATCCAAGGGGCCGCTTACGCAATCGTCGCCGCGAGATGCGTCGAAATGCTCATTATGACGGCGGTGCTGTACGGCAAATTCCGCGACTTCGCGCCGGCGGCCGGCGATTTGTTCGCGGCCAAGCGGGATTTCCTGGCTGTTTTTTTCAAAACCTCTTTTCCCGTCATCATCAATGAAACGGTTTGGAGCATCGGCTACGCCCTGTACAGCGTCGTCTTTTACCATATGAGCTACACCGTTGGCGCGGCCGTCGGGATCGCCAAGGTGCTGGAACAGCTGCTCATCGCTTTCTTCATCGGCACCGGACAGGCGGCCGCGATCATGCTGGGACAGACGATCGGCGAAGGCCGACCGGAAAAAGCACCCTATTTCGTCAAGCGTATGGAAGCTTATACCGCGTTGTTCGGCATTTTGACCGGAGCGGTTATGGTTTTGGGAACGCCGCTGATGCTCCAGTTTTACCAAGGCATCTCGGATACGGTGCGGGACAACGTCATGCTGATCGTCGTTTACCTCGCCGTCATCATGCCGGTCAAAGGAATGAATTTCGTGCACATCATGGGGACGCTGCGCGCCGGCGGGGACACAAAGATGTGTTTCATCATCGACAATGCCGCCCTGTGGTGCGTCTCGCTTCCGCTGACGTTTCTCGCCGGCTACACGCTGAATCTCGGCATTGAAGCCGTTTATCTCTTCGTCATCATTGACGATGTTTGCAAATACGTGCTTGTCCGGCTTCGCATCCGGAGCAACAAATGGATTCACAATCTGGTGGGTTAGCGGGCTAACGGCTGATTCACCGGATGTAATCAAATAAAAAAATAGTTGGAGGCGAGAAATCATGACGAGACAAAAGAAACGCGGCTTGATGAAAACGGGGGCAACGCTGCTGCTGCTAACGGCCATGATGTTCGGTGTGATCGCATGCGGAAACGGCAATTCCGCCGGCGGGACGACCGGCGGCGGAGGCAAAAGCCCGGCCAACGCCGCCGGTTCGGCGCAAGGCTCGAACGGTGCAGCAGGCTCCTCCGCACAGAACGGAGCACCTGTGACCGTCAAAACGGCGTATGCGCCGTTTATCGGAGGTATCGGGGTCTACGCGCTTGATGACAAGGAGTTTGACCTGGCCCACGGCGTGGATGTGCAAATTGGCGCTTTCGGTGCCACTTCCCCGCTCATGAGCGTAATGACCGGGGACGTCGATATCGCTTTTACGACGCTGCAATCCTATCTCATTTCGATAAACGCCCTCATTGAAGAGGGCACCGACATTGCCGATCTGCCGAAAATCGTGTACCTGCACAACGCATCAAAGGGAGCGGACGGCATCGTGGCCGATAAAAGCATCAAAACGGTCTCTGATCTGAAGGGGAAGTCGGTCACGGCCCAATACGGCGAAGTCACCCACTACATGCTGGCAAAAGCATTAGCCACGGCCGGACTGACCGTGGATGACGTCAAGCTCGTCGACATGGGGCCGGGCAAAGGCGGGGCCGCCTTCGTCGCCGGCAGCGTCGACGCTGCCACGACGTTTGAGCCATACCTGTCTCAAGGCGTAAGCTCCCGGGGCGGCAATGTGATCATCTCCACCGCCGACTTGGAGAACACGATCCTGGACGTGATCGTCGTCTCCGCCAAAAACGCCGCAGAAAAACCGGAATGGCTGCAAAACACGCTGAAAGCCGTGGAAGACGCCACGCAATACGTCAACAGCGATCTGGACGACGCCGCCGAAGTGACAGCTGATGATCTGCAGGTCAGCGCCGCGGAAGTCAAGGAAATGTTCCCGACCGTCCACCTGTACACGTTGGCCGACAACCATGAAGGGATGGACGAAGGCGGCTGGTTGTACAACACGATGAAGGATGTCGTTTATTTCTATCATTCCATTGGCGTCATCAAGAATAATTTTGATGTGAAGCAACTGGTATCCACCGATTTCCTCTGGTAATCCGAAAAACTTGGCCGGGGCGTCAGCGCCCCGCCACCCCATTTTAATTAGGAGGCGATCACATGATTGCGATTCCCGAACACAGCGTGCTTATTTTGGTTGACGTGCAAAATTCCGACCCTGCCAAGCATCCGCGCGGCATTCCGGAAAAAAGGCTGGCGTATTTGAAAAACGTCGAGCGGGTCACCGAATATTTCCGTCAGCGCGGCGGCGTGCCGATCGTGCACATCCGCGAAATCCACCGCAAGGATCTGGTCGATTTCGGCCGCGAGCTCGACGGCGCGGAGAACATTCACTGCGTAGAGGGCACGCCCGAAGCGACGTATTACGAGCCGACCGCGCCGATCGAGGGTGAATATACGGTGGACAAACGCCGGTATAGCGCCTTTTTCGGAACCGATTTGGAAATTCTGCTGCGCGGGCTTAAGGCTGAGCATCTGTTCCTCGTTGGCGGCATGACCGACATCTGTGTTCACTATACGGCCGTGGACGCCCATCAATACAACTATCACGTCCACGTGTTCAAGGAAGCCTGCGGGACGCCGAGCAGCGACGAGGTTGCCCAGGCGGCGCTCGACAATATCGAATATTTTCAAACGGGCTCGGTCATTTCCGTGGAAGACTTGTTCAACTAAAATCCAATAATGAGGAGGAGAGCCGATTATGGCAAAAATCCCCGAACATAGCGCATTGCTCGTCATCGACATTCAAAACGACACGGAAAGCGACGCCATTCCCGTGATGGAGGGCGGCACCTGCCTGCTGAACGCGCCGAAGGTCATCCAGCATTTCCGCAAGCTGCAGGTGCCGGTCATCCAGATTCGCGAGCTGCACCGCGCCGACCACAGCGACTTCGGCCGCGAGCTCGACGGCGTGGAGAAGGTCCACTGCCTCGAGGGGACGCCGGCCGAGGAGTTTCACCCATCCACCGCCCCGATCGAAGGCGAATACATCATTACCAAGCGCCGCTACAGCGCTTTTTTCGCGACCGACCTTGATCTGCTGCTGCGCTGCCTTGGCATTAAGCGCCTGTACCTGATCGGCGGCATGACCGACATCTGCGTCCGCTTTACGGCCGTGGACGCCCATCAGCACGACTACCATTTCCATGTCGTGTCCGACGCCGTCGTCGGAACGACCCGGCAAGCCCATGATATGGCCCTGCTCAACATGGAATATTTGCAAACCGGGGCCAACATCACGACAGAAGATGTGCTGGCGCTCACCCGCTAATCGGCCATGGTACAGGAAAGAGGCGCAAAAACGGCCGCTTGGAGGCGGATTGCCGAGCTGGTCGAGCAGCGGCGGGAAGCGATGACGGAGCTGAGCGACCGGTTATGGGAGCTGGCCGAAACGAAATTCGAAGAGTTCGAATCGGCCGGGCTGCTTGCGGAGCGGCTGAAGCAGCAAGGGTTCACGGTAGCGTTTGGCACCGGCGGGCTGCCGACGGCATTTACGGCTTCGTACGGCAGCGGCTGGCCGGTTATCGCCATCCTGGGCGAATACGATGCGCTGCCGGGGATGAGTCAGACCGCGGGCGCCGCTTTCCGGGAACCGCTTAAGCCCGGAGGCAGCGGGCACGGCTGCGGCCATCATTTGCTGGGCACGGGTTCGCTCGCCGCAGCGGTGGCCCTGAAGGAATATATGGCTGAAGCAGGGCTGCCTGGCACGATCCGCTATTACGGCTGCCCGGCCGAGGAAGGCGGTTCCGGCAAAACGTTCCTGGTGCGGGAAGGCGCATTTGCCGACGTTGACGCAGCGCTGACCTGGCATCCCGGCTACGGCAACGCGGTCGTTTCCCAGACGTCCTCAGCCAATTACCAGGTGCGCTACCGGTTTCAAGGACGCAGCTCGCACGCGGCCGCCAGTCCCCATACGGGAAGGAGCGCCCTGGATGCGGTAGAGCTGATGAACGTCGGGGCCAACTATTTGCGGGAGCATGTCCCGCGGGAGGCCCAGTTCCATTACGCGGTCACGGATACGGGCGGATTCTCTCCGAACGTCGTGCAGGCGGCCGCGGAAGTGGTGTATTTGATCCGCGCGCCCGAGGTTCGCCAAGTGGAGGAAATTTACGCGCGGATCAACGATATCGCCAAGGGAGCGGCGCTGATGACCGGAACGAAGGTGCAGATCGGCTTCGAAAAAGCCTGCTCCAATCTGATCCCGAACGTGACCGTGGAGCGAATCATGCAGCGATGCTTTGAGGCGCTCGGCGTGCCGGCGTTTACGGAGGAGGAGCGGCGTTATGCCCGCGCCATACTGGAGACGCTGCGGCCGGAGGCGAAGCCGGGCACGGACGGCGGACTGCAGGTGGATTCGGGGCGGGAGGCCTCGCCGAAAGGTGACCTAAGGCCGGAGGCCGGACCAAGAACGGATTTGCCGCAGGAGACCGCTCAGATAGGTGACCCAAGGCCGGAGGCCGGACCAAGAACGGATTTGCCGCAGGAGGGGCCGGAGGTCGGACCGGCAACGGGCCCGGAGACCGGGTCGATCGTGGAACCGGGGCCAAAGTGCGCTCCGGATCAAGCCGCCCTGCCGGAGACGCTCGATCCGTACCGCCCCGTGACCGGCCGGATGCTCGGTTCCACCGATGTCGCCGATGTCAGTTGGGTCGTCCCGACGGCCCAGCTCGAAACGGTCTGCTTCGCCGCCGATACGCCGTTTCACTCGTGGCAGATGGTCGCGCAAGGGAAGGCGGCGGCCGCCCATAAAGGCATGCTGCATGCCGCCAAAGTGCTCGCGGCGACCGCGGCGGAGCTGCTGAAAGACCCGGGCAGCCTCGAAGAGGCGAAACGGGAGCTGCGCAGCCGGGGCGGCCTGGAGGGATACGTCTGTCCGATTCCCGCCCATATTTTGCCCCCGGTAAAGGCCTGCCCGGGAAACGGGCAGCTCCCCTGAACCAAAACACAAAGCACCAAAGCCGCCAATTAACGCATGACGGCTTTGGTGCTCTGCCTTTAACTTGAAGCTAACGGTTGCCACAATCGCTATTTGTTCCAAAAACGTTGATTTCAAATTCTAACGGTTGCCATAGCGCTTATTTCACTTAAAACCGGCTAATTTCGCTTAGATTCAGGCAAATAAGAACGCTGACAACCGTTAGAATTTTGAAAAGGCCTTTTTTCGCAAAATAGCCGCTGTTACAACCGCTAGATTTTTTTGTGCTTGTGCTTTAACCCTTCAACGTGCTTCAATGCACTTTAGCGAATTAATGCACTTTACCGCTTTAATCCACTTTAACACTCTTTAACACTCTTTTACGCTCTTTTATGCTCTTTTATGCTCTTTTATGCTCTTTTACGATCTTTTACGATCCTGCTCTTTAACGCTCTTTAACACTCTTTTACCCACGCTTACTAATTCCCTTAGACTGCCTAAGCGCACCGGAAGCTTCCGCCCCATACGCGCTACATCACATCCCCGGCTCCGTCCCCCAAACGAGCGTGCCGTTCCGGTACAGGGTCACGCGATCCCAATCGGTGAACGACGTCTTTGACCCATCATAAGAGTAATCATCGCGCTCGTTATAGTTGGTCCAGTCGGTTTTGTTGATCCGCGTCTGGATCTCGCCGCTGTTGCCGCCCGCCGCGATGCTGCCGGCCGCCGGTGAGAACGACAGCTCCAGATAATAGTCGGCTCCCGAACGGGCCTCGTCCAGCTTCACCAGCCTGCCGCTAATGTTCGAGCCGCCGACCTGCGCATAATCGCAGTGGAACTGCTGCGGCTTGTCCCCGTCGATCGTGTACCAGTACCGGAGCGTCAGCTCGCTCAGCGGCACCGCTTCATCGCCCCGGTTGACGATGCGGAAATGCGGCTTCAGATGGTTGTCGCCCGCATTGGAATCGGCGGAACGGTACTGCACCGCCAGCTCGCCGGGCTCCGGCGCCGGCGTCTCCCGCGGCGTCGCGTTAACTTCCGCCGAATTCCGGCTTTCGCCCACATTGTTGACGGCGCTGATCACGTAATAATACGTCTTGCCGTTGACCAAGCCGGCATCGCTATACACGGCGGCCGTGACCCCTTGGGCCACCGTCACATACGGCCCGCCGCTTTGCTCCGCCCGCTTCACATGGTACCCGGACGCCCCGTTGGCCGCATCCCAGCTCAGCGTCACCCGCTGATCGCCGGCCGCCGCCTTGACGTTTGCCGGCACCGCCGGAACCTGCGGCTGCGCAGCATCGACAATCGCCCAATACGCCGGTTTGGACTGCAGCCGCTCATCGAACAGCAGCGGCCAATTGTTGCGGTTCACCGGGTATTTGCGGAGCCAGGAGTTTCCGTCGTCTTTGCCCCAGACCGTCACGTTGTCGATCAGGTCGCTATGTTTTCTGAAAATGTCGAACAGCTGTTGATAACGGGTCACTTGCTTTTGCGCGATGCTGTCCGGCAATGTGTCGTAACGCTGATTGGTGTTCGTGTACACATCGATGTCCAATTCGGTGATTTCCGTCTTAAGCCCGAGCTCGGCAAATTTAAGAATTGAATTTTCGATCTCGCTCATCTGCGGCCAGTCGATGTTGATATGCGTTTGATGCCCTACCCCGTGAACGGGAATGCCTTTCTCCTGCAGCCGCTTGACCAGGTTGTACAAAGCCTGGCTCTTGGCCGGCTCGTGCGTGTTGTAGTCGTTGATGAACAGCACGGCGTCGGGATCGGCTTCATGTGCATAAATGAAGGCCTTCTCGATGTATTCTTCGCCGGCGATCTGGTACCACAGGCTGCGGCGCAGTCCGTCCGGCTGGCTCGGATCAATCACCTCATTGACAACGTCCCAGGCGTAGATAGCATCCTTATACCGCCCCATGACTGTCTTGATGTGGTTCTCCATCCGCTGGAACAGCACATCCTTGCTGACCAGATTACCGTTCTCGTCCCGGAAAACCCAATCCGGGGTCTGATTGTGCCACACGAGCGCATGGCCCCGCACCTGCTGGCCGTTGTCCAACGCGAACTGAACGGCCGCGTCCGACCCAGCGAAGCGGAACTGGCCTTCCTCCGGCTCGGTGCTGTCCCACTTCAGCACATTGCCCGGCGTTACGCTATTAAAATGCTTGGCCAAAAGCTGTCTGTCCGGCTCCTGGTAAAGCTCGGAATTTTCAAAAGCGGCCCCGAACAAGAAATCGCCGGCGAATACGTCCTTCAGCGAAGGAATCCCGTCTTCGATGACGATCGGGTCGGAGTCCGGCAGCCGCTCCAGCGCAAAATCGTCCAGATAAAACGACAGCGTCGGCTGATCCGGGATTTCAAAGTATATGGACAGTTGATCCCCCGGTTCGCGGTATTTGTACTCCGCCCGCAGCTCTAACCAGCGGCTGGCCGAAGCGGTGCCGTTCGCGATTTGCTCGTAGTGCGCATCGCTCCCCGCCGTTCGCTGCATCGTCATGTACACCCGGCTGTCCGGAGAACCGGCCGGCAGCTTGATCCAGCCCGAAAACACGTACGTTTTCCCTAATTCCATCTGCGCCGTCACGTCCAGCGTCGCCCCGTGCCACCCCTTGCTGCGGTCCGCCACCTTCAATCCGTAAGCACCGCTGCGCGCCGCTTCGGCCGCCGCCGTCAGCGTCTCCTCCGAACTGCGTCCGGTCCACCCCTGGGCCGTACCGTCCTCAAAATCGCTTTGCACCAGAACGGTGTTCGCCGCCTGGGCGTCCGGCTGTGCAGAGAAGTACGCCCCGACTAAACTTAAAATCCAAAACAAGCTAAACACTTTGCGCAACAACCGTTTTCTCATCGTCATTCTCCTCCATTCACAGAAAAAATCGATTTCCAGCCTCGTTCAGCATGAACAGGAAACAAAAAGAGTCCTGCTAATGAAACATCACCTTCCCTCCGGTTTCATCGTTATAGACAAGACGGGCCCCCGCCTCGGCTACCGTAAACCGTCATCCGGCCAACCATCACATAAAACGCTTCCATTTCTATATTTATCCTATAAGGCTTGTACAGGATTTGTCAATCAAATTTTACCAGCAAACCCATATATTAAATATCCAAAATTATTCATAACAATTTTTTATTTTTCTCTTGCCCTTTCCCATATGTCCTGCTAATATAAGGACAGCGTTAATTTGGAAAGCTAATATTCAAGTATATTTTCGGGTCTTTCCAAGCAGATAATTTTTGACCACTTTCCTCGGAGAGTTAAGGCCATACGGACAGCCGGGTCAAATGCCGATTGGCAACTTTTGTTGCCTTATTGATTGAGTTAAAAGCTCAAATTTTATAAGTTGGTTACTTTACAACCGGTGCATATCGCACATCAACTTGTGAAACGGTCAATAAGAGTGGTAAAGGCGATTATTTGCTAAATAGACTCTGATCCTAACATGATATATTTGAATATTAAGAACTTTTCCATAAAAAGCGCGCGTTTTATGGCTGGTTGGCGAGCGTTTTACGGACGCTTATGTCGTTCGTCCCGTCATGACCGGAGTTATCTTAATATTTGACTATATCGAAGACAAGTGGTGCGCACCTATGCGTTCATTACTTGTTTTTTTATTTGCAAATTTCGCGGAACCAACAAAGCAGCACAAAAATTCACTGGGTTAGGAGAAATGGAACAATGGGAAAAGCGCTTATTATCGGAGCCGGCGGAGTTGCTTCCGTGGCCATTCACAAATGTGTTCAAAACAGCGAAGTGTTTGAGGAAATCTGCATCGCCAGCCGCACGAAATCCAAATGCGACGAGCTCAAAGCCAAGCTGGACGGCGGCAAAACAAAAATTACGACGGCTCAAGTAGACGCCAACAATGTTGAAGAACTGATCGCCCTGATCAACGAGGTGAAACCGGACATCGTCATGAACCTGGCGCTGCCTTATCAAGATTTGACGATCATGGACGCCTGCCTGGCGACGAAAACGCACTACATGGATACAGCGAACTATGAACCGGAAGACACGGCGAAATTCGAATACAAATGGCAGTGGGAATACCGTGAGCGCTTTGAGAAAGCCGGCATTACCGCTCTGCTGGGCAGCGGCTTCGACCCTGGCGTGACCGGCGTATTTTCCGCCTATGCCTTGAAGCATCATTTTGACGAAATCGAATATATCGACATTCTCGACTGCAACGCCGGCGATCACGGCTATCCTTTCGCTACCAACTTCAACCCGGAAATCAACATCCGCGAAGTCTCGGCCAACGGAAGATACTGGGAAAAAGGCGAGTGGGTCGAAACCAAACCGATGGAGATCAAACGAGTCTACAACTTCCCTGAGGTCGGCGAAAAAGATATGTACCTGCTGTACCACGAGGAATTGGAATCCCTTGCGGTTAACATCCCCGGGCTGAAACGGATCCGCTTCTTCATGACCTTCGGTCAAAGCTATCTGACGCACCTGAAGGCGCTCGAAAATGTCGGCATGACCTCGATCGAGCCGATCGAATTCGAAGGCAAGCAGATCATTCCGCTGCAGTTCCTGAAAGCCGTGCTGCCGGACCCGGCTTCCCTGGGACCGCGCACGAAAGGCAAAACGAACATCGGCTGTATCTTTAAAGGCAAAAAAGACGGCAAAGATAAAACTTACTACGTATACAACGTTTGCGACCATGAAGCGTGCTATAAGGAAGTGGGCTCCCAGGCCGTTTCTTACACTACCGGCGTTCCGGCCATGATCGGGGCCATGATGATCCTTCAAGGACACTGGAACAAACCGGGCGTGTACAACATTGAAGAGTTCGATCCGGATCCGTTCATGGACGCGCTGAACAAATGGGGTCTCCCGTGGCAAGAAAACTTTAATCCGGTTCCTGTAGACGAGTATCCTTCGGAAGAAGACACGAAAAAAGTGCTGGAAACGGAGCTCGTTTAATCCGATGCGTTTTGAGGAACTGCCTACCCCTTGCTACGTAGTGGATGAAGCCCTTTTTGAAAAAAACCTCCGCATCCTCAGCGGGGTGATGGAACGCACTGGAGCCAAGATCATTTTGGCGCAAAAAGCGTTCTCGATGTACGCCCTGTATCCGCTGATCGGAGAGTATTTGAGCGGTACGGCGGCCAGCGGATTGTATGAAGCGCGGCTGGGGCACGAGGAGATGGGGAAAGAGAACCATGTCTTCTCCCCGGCCTACCGCGAAGATCAGATCGATGAAATTATCGAGCTGTGCGATCATATTATTTTCAATTCGTTTTCCCAAGTGGAAAAATATCGCGATAAAGTGCTCGCCGCCGGCAAAAAAATCGGCCTCCGCATCAATCCCGAATGCTCCACTCAGGTCGGGCACGATATCTACAATCCGTGTGCGGTAGGTTCCCGGTTCGGCGTGACGATCGAGCATTTCCGGCCCGAGCAACTGGGCGGGATTTCCGGTCTGCATTTTCACACGCTTTGCCAGCAGAATTCGGATGATTTGGCCACCACGCTCGATGCGATCGAAGAGAAGTTCGGACCGTGGCTGTCGCAGCTGGAGTGGATCAACTTCGGCGGCGGCCACCATATTACCCGGGAGGATTATGATATCCCCCTGCTGGAACAATGCATCAAACGGATGCAGGACAAATACGGCTTGCAGGTGTACCTGGAGCCCGGAGAAGCCGTGGCCTTGAATGCCGGTTACCTGATTACGACCGTGCTCGACACCATGCAAAACGGCATGGATATCGCCATCCTCGACACGTCGGCCTCGTGCCATATGCCCGATGTGCTCGAAATGCCGTATCGTCCGCCGCTGCTTGGTTCCGGGGAACCGGGAGAGAAGCCGTACACGTACCGGCTTGGCGGGCCGACCTGCCTGTCCGGCGATACGATCGGCGACTATTCGTTCGATCAGCCTTTGAAGAGCGGCGACCGGCTGGTGTTCGGCGACATGGCGATTTATTCGATGGTGAAGAACACCACGTTCAACGGCATGCCGCTTCCCGCCCTCGTGGTCCAGCATAAGGACGGCGATTGCGAGATTCTGCATGAGTTCGGGTATGAGGATTTTAAGATGAGATTGGCATAAAGAAGCGATGATCCCCTTCAAATTTATTGGAGGGGATTTTTTGGGGTTCAACCTGGAAATCGATGTATGACAGCCGGTTACCCGAACGGAACGGGAACGGCCGGGCAGCTCCGGGTTGCATCGGGTTGCGTGGGGTTGCGTGGGGTTGCATCGGGTTGCATCGGGTTGCGTCGGGCAGCTCCGGGTTGCGCCGGCCCTCAAAATAGCGGCACTTTATGTACTTATTTCCTGGACCCTTGCATGTTCATCTCCATTAGCGGCATTTTATGTACTTATTTTCCTATGAATGGTTCAGAACGCGGGCATTTCCTTACGATCGGAGAGAATAGCGGCATAAATTCCCTCTATTTCTCTTAAATGGACTGACATTGCGGAAATAACGACATTTTTTTCCTTTATTTTTTACGCTGGAGTTTCTCAGGCAGCCTTCTATAATCTTAAAAAACCTCGCCTCAAGCATCCTCTAATATGCTCTTTATTTTTTGCAAATCTTTACGATTTGCTTTTTTCATCATAGCTGACATAAACGGAGCGAACACCTTTGAAAATCCGTGCGGATTCCCCCGGTTGCGAAGCGTCATTCGGGTGGAATGACCGCCGATGGATTCCCAAGTATAGATGGTCTCCATCGGAAAAGGTCCCTCCGCCGTTTTCATGACAAGCTTTTCACCCGGGATAAATTCCGTGACTTGATAAACATACGCGAGTTCTCGTCCCAGAAACCAGGCTTTAAAGGCCACTTGAGAGCCGACCCTTAACGGAGGTTCGGTTCTCCATTCGGCCGACTCGATATTTTCATACCATTCCGGTGCATGGTTGGGATTAGCGGCATAGTATGAAACTTTGTCACGAGGAGATTGGATGATGATTTCCGTAAATACGTCTACCACTTCTTACGCCTCCCCACGAGTGCAGTGCCGCTGCTTTCCTTTACTAATTAGTTTGGTTTTGGCGTTTCGCGATTATACATATTTTCACTTGACACTTATCGAAGAAATAAGTTACCTTAAAAACAAACCGATGGTTTGTTTTTAAATAATCTAACTGGAGTGATCAATCATATCAAAGGGGATGGAACCATGAATAATTACGACGTGGTTATCGTAGGCGCGGGGATCGGGGGATTAACCTGCGGGGCGAGATTGTCCGCCCTGGGTTATAAAGTCGGCGTGTTCGATCAGCATTATTTGCCCGGAGGATATGCCACCAATTTCCAGCGCAAGGGATACACCTTTGACGCCGCTTTGCACGGGGTCGGCGCGCTGGGCCAGGGGCAGGGTTTTTATCAAATTTTGCAGGCGAGCGGGGTGATGCGATACATTCAACCTCTGCCCAAAGAACATCCTTATTCGATCCGTTGGAAAGGCGAAAAATTCGACATCCCCCAAGACGCCGGCGCGTATCTGGCGCTGCTTCAGCGGCGTTTTCCGGAGGAGAGGGAGGGGATTGCCCGCTTGTTTGATGCGATCCGCCGGCTTTCCGCAGAAATGAAGTTCCTGAACGATCCCGGCATTGCCGGCTGGAAAAAAGCCTTGGGCTTTTTGGCCAAATGTCCGACGCTGGTCCAATGGTCCAAGTTAACCGCCGCGCAAGTGATCAAGCGGCATGTGAAATCCGAGGAGTTCATGAGCTTTTTTACCGTCCTCTGGCCTTATTACGGGCTGCCGCCGCAGCGGCTTTCCGCGCTTTATTTTTTCATTCCCTGGCTGGGGTACCATCTCGAAGGCACTTACTACATTCAAGGCGGCGCCCAGGCATTATCCGATGCGCTCGTCTATGTGATCGAACAAAACGGAGGCAAGGTGCATCTGCGGCAGGAAGTGACCGAAATCCTGATTCACGAAAAAAAAGCCCGCGGAATCCGCACCCAAAAAGGGCTGGAATTCACGGCGGACTGGGTCGTTTCCAACGCCAGCCCCGAGCATACGCTGGGGCCGTTGATCCATCACCATCCACGGGCCGAGAAATATAGAAAGCGCCTTGTAGAGCACGAAATCGGCCCATCGCTGACGCAGCTTTATATCGGGCTTTCCTGCCCTCCGGAAGAACTCGGCATCGTGGAAGAAGACCTTCTTTTGGCGGAGGAAACGGATCATCAGGCCGATTACGATAACGCGATCCAAGGAAAATATGCCGCCGCCAATTTGGGATTAACCAACTACAACAAAATGGATCCCGCCTTAAACCGCAGCGACCGCGGCGTGCTGGCCGTTACCTTGATCGATGACATCGGCAACTGGCCGGAGCGGGGCGAAGCCTACACGCGGAAAAAGCAAGAGGTCACCGATATTCTCCTGCAGCGTCTGGAAAGCTGCTATCCCGGCATAAAGGAACGCATCGCCTTGCTGGAACTCGGCACGCCGCGCACCATGGAGCGTTACACGAAAAATCCGCGCGGCGCCGTTTACGGTTTTGCGCAAACCATCAACCAATCCGGCATCAAGCGCACCCCGCGGAAAACCCCTTTTGCCGGCCTGTCTCTGGTCGGGGCCTGGACCCAGCCCGGCGGGGGTTTCCAGGGTGCGGCCACCTCGGGTTTCCTGGAAGCCCAGCGCATTCACAAACAGCTGCAGCTGCGGAAAAACCGGGGATAGGCGGCGGGAAATCCCATCGTCCAGAAAATCAATCCTTGCTTTTATAGGAAGTGGCTCGTTTCCACGAAGCTTTTTTCCAGGGGAGACAGCTCATACCCCGCGCGGGTAACCAAATACTTGTCCACATAGCGGAACGGTTCGGGAAGCTGGGTATATGCCGAAAATCCGTGCTGCATCACGATATTCTTGGACATCAAGGAGATGCCCATACCAAGGGAGGTCAGCTGAAGCAGGGTATCCAGGATCCCAACTTCCGTGACTTCCCCTTTTTCAAGTTCAAGCTCGGCATACAGCCGTTCCAGAATCGCTGCGTACAAGCAGTCCCGGGTCAAAATGATCCAGTTCTCCCCGTGCAGACAGCTCTCCAGGCTCAGCCCGCTGGCGAACCTTTTGCCGATGAGCACCATCTCCTCCGTCCCCAGCTTTTTGTAACTCAGCTGCGGCGAATCGGCCTTGCCAATGGTGAAGGCCAAATCGATGTTGCCTTGGATCAATTCGTGCTCCATCGACAGCGTGGTCCCGGTCTTTAACGTTACCGACAGATCGGTGTGGCTCTCATATAAGCGGGTCAGGGCGTCCGTGAGATCTTTGCCGAAGACG
This sequence comes from Paenibacillus sp. FSL R5-0527, assembly GCF_038008055.1. Lineage (NCBI taxonomy): Bacteria > Bacillati > Bacillota > Bacilli > Caryophanales > Paenibacillaceae > Paenibacillus > Paenibacillus sp. FSL R5-0527. Next base: position 405,868 of record NZ_JBBOYI010000001.1, read on the forward strand.
GATTGCATAGTGCCCAGCCTAAGCTTCATCTCCCTCCGGCTCATATCCAGCTCGGTTTCCTCCCATAAAACGAGCATTTTTTTGTATTGGCGGTACAGCTTCCTTCCCTCCGATGTCAGCTCCATGCCTTTGGCACTCCGAATAAACAGTTGCTGCCCGTAATGGGCTTCGATTTTTTTGATCTTGGCCGTCATGTTGGACTGCAGATGGTTCATTTTGATGGCTGCGGCAGACAGGCTTTTTAATTCGGCGACGGTAACGTAAGCTTTCATATTGTCAATATCCATACGGACCTCCAAGATATCAAAAAAGATGATGACTCCATAAAAAACATGCATTATTCGTGATGGATTAATCCCAGTATACTGAAACGGCAAAGGATCATAAAGACGGAAGGAGATATAAGTTAGACATGAAAACGATGGGTTCAGCAGATTCAGCAAAAATACGCACAGGGATCATCGGAGGTTCGTTAAACAATCAATGGGCCAGCCTGACTCATATTCCGGCCCTTATCCAAAGCACGTGCCATGAAATTACCGCCATTGCCACCTCGAATATAGCATCCGCCAAAGAGAGTGCCGCTGCACTGGGTATCTCCCAGGCTTTCGACGACTATCGGGAACTGGTGCGGTCCGGAAATGTCGATTTGGTGGTCGTCAGCGTCAAGGTTCCCCATCATTACGAAATGATCAAGGAGGCCATCGCCGCAGGAAAACATGTGTACAGCGAATGGCCGCTTACCGTCACATCGGAAGAGGCGGAGGAACTGGCGGAGCTGGCTTCCCAAAAAGGGATTCATCATGCGGTCGGCTTGCAAGCTAGACAGTCGCCTGCGCTGCTGGATGCGAAGAACCGCATTTCGCGCGGAGACATCGGCCGGGTGTTATCCGCCTCCATGGCGGTATCCACCCCGGGCAAGGGAGGGTTTACGGAACAGAACGCCATCTATCTGCTCCAGGAAAAGTATGGGGCTACCCTGCTAGCGATTAACGGGGGACACTCGCTGGACGCGCTTAGCTTTATGCTGGGAGATTTGAAAGAAGTTTATGCAACCATGAACAGCAATTATTCGGAGGCTAAGGTGCTGGGAACCGGAGAAACCGTGCCGAAAGATACGGCCGATCAAATCATGGTTCACGGCATGCTCGAAAGCGGGGCATCAGTATCGGTCCATATTCAGGGCGGCACCTATCCCAAATTTGAATTGGAGATTCAAGGGGAGAAAGGGGTCATTCGCATTTCCCAGCCCCAGTCCCAAGGTCATGTTCAGTTCGGGGGATTGGTGGTCGAGCAGGCTCTGTATCCGTCAGGACACCTTGGGAGTTACGGAGATCACGAGACTCTCCAAAGGGTGTACGATGAGACCGAAGATGGTTCAGTGACCGTGAATCAGGTTCTGAAGGCTCACCGGTTGCTGGCAGAGGATATCCGCCAGGGGACGTTTCAGGCCCCCGGCTTTCATGAGGCCGCCCGCCTGCACCGTCTGCTGGAAACAATTCGGCAATCCGCCTGCACCGGCGAACGGCTCAGCGTAATCTAATCGGGACGAGCCGATTGCAACCGTTACCCGATGTAGTCATGAAACGCATGCTCGAAAGCGCGGATGCATTTGCCGTCTTTCGAGCTGTCCAATACCGCGAACCGGATTTCCGTGAACAACGATCCCCAGCCCTCATCATCCAGCAGCTCCAGCCACCAGCGGGCCACCTGCACCGGATCATTCCGGAACACGCCGCAACCGTACGCGCCCAGGATGAGATGCGTGTCACCCTTGTTGGCGAACAGCGCCAAGGATAGCCGCATGCGGTCTTTCATCACTCGCTTTGCTTCTACCGTATCCTCTCCCTTAAGCAGAACCTGCCCGTAGTTGACGGCGGGCAGCGTCAAGACCGAAGCCGTAACCGGCCGTTCCAACAAGCTAAACCGTTCGTCGCGGAAAAAGACTACATTCGGCGAGTATATGGCATGGTCGGTGTACATCATGGAACGGCAAGCGCGATTCGCGGCATAGTAGCCTTCGTTGCGCAGCTGCGTTTCGTACAGTCCGCTGGAGGCCGCCAAACTTTCCTCCTGGGCCATCGCGCCGTTCAAAAATCCGCCGCCCGGATTTTTCGCGCTGGCGAAGTTCAGCACGCCGACCCGGTCTTGGCCCGCTGCCGCAAAATCGAGGACCGCTTTTACGGTGGCCTCGTTCGCGACGGAGTACTTCGCAGCTTGCTGTGATCGTGGCTGCATACGATAAGTTTTTACTAGTTCCGCCCCCTGGTCGGGAGTAATCAACTCGCTTCCTTCTTCCGAGCGCTTCTGCGCCGCGGCAAAATCAACCCGGCGCCCTTCAAATTCATAGAAGCCTTGCCGTTGAATCCGCAAGGTATCCGTGGCAATTTCTTTTCGATTCATAGTTTATCCCCTTCTTCTCTCAGCATTTCGTCCCGCGCTTCGGTCAGTGCGAACCCCAGCAGGTTTTTGCCCCGCCATTTCGTCGGATTCTACGTAAATCATCGGTAATCCTCCATGTTTCTTCGATATAAACGCGATGGCCGGTGGCCCGCATTTTCCGTGTAATGATCGGTTTCCGCGACAAGGTCGGCCACTTTGCGCCGGAAGGCCGCCTTCAGCAGCTCTTTATCCAAAATTACCTCGTACACCTGCTGCAGCTCCGTTAGAGTAAACAGCTTCGGCATCAAATGAAGCGCGATATCGGTGTAATTCACCTTTCCCCGCAAGCGTTCAATAGCATAGGCGATAATCTTCGCATGATCAAAAGCCAGTCCGTCGCTGGACACGATGGAATATGATGTAGCCGTCGAAGCCGGCTTCGCGGTCACCGTCCGTTCCACAACCGCGGCCAGTTCAATCTCGCCGGAGCTGAGCCGAAGCTCATACTGCAGCGCCTTGATGAAACCGCCGTCGATCAGTTCCTTCCGCTCCCGCAGCAGCCGGTAGGATACCTTGAACCAGGCGGCAGCGTCAGCGTCGTCCCCCGCCTGCAGCTGCAATTGGCCGCTGTCCACCAACGCCATATAACTGCAGCTCATCACCCAGGTGCGGGGATCGCGCCCCACGTCGCTGAACGTGTACAGCTGCTCCAGGTAAACGTCCTCTACGCCGGTCTCCTCCCGCAGCTCCCGCGCCGCGGCTTGCTCCGTCGTTTCATCCGGCCGGACAAAACCGCCCGGCAGCGCCCATTGGCCCAGAAAGGGATGTCCGCCCCGCCGAATGAGCAGTACTCTAAGTTCCTTCTCCGGAAGCTTGCGGTAACTGTCCGCATCCGCGTCCGTCACGGTGAAAATTACCGTGTCCGCGGCCACCGAGGGCCGTTCGTAATCCCCCGGCGAATACCGCCGCAAAAATTCGCTTTCCGTCAGTCCGTTGCGATCCAACATATCCACTAACTCCCCCCGCCTTTTTTTGTTCTAATATAAGTTGAACTAATAATTTTGCGGCCGTTTCTTCAGAATCATTTCCCGCTTTTGCCTCTCTCCGCTCTTTTCTTTAGTTCAACTTCTATAAGAGCTCGCCAAAATAATTGCTGTAGGGCTTAAAGCCGGCCAGCACTTCGTCTACTTTGCGCATCCGCTGCTCCAGGCTTCCCCGCAGTATAATGAAGGGAATCCGGCGTTCCTTCAAGTCGGCAATAATCTGTTTATGAAAAACATGCCGCTTCTGGTCGCCGCTGCGGTCCCACGTATCGTCGTACGGGATATCGTCATCGCACAGGAAAAACAGGTCGTATCTCTGCGCGTTTTCCAGGGCAATCCGAGTCAGCAGCTCCGGCGCCCGTCCATGATAGTCCAAGGCGAACATATACGTGGTAATCGCATTGGTATCGACAAAAAGATACCGGTTCGCCCGAAGCAAAGCCTGCTCCTCCCGCTCGATATGCCCGAGGGCGATCTCGTCGAACGCCTCCAGGCCGATCCGGCGGTTTACCTGGTGCTCGGTCCAGTAGTCGCGCCCGTACTCGCTGGCGAACGTCGTCCCATGCCGCGCCGCGAGCGCCTCGGTGATCGTCGATTTGCCGGTCGACATCGCTCCTACGAACACCACCTTCGTGATTAAATCCCGGTATACGACGTCGCTGATAAACTCCCGGTATTTATAAGGATCGGAACGGATCATCGTCGCCGAAATCGGGACTTCCCTGCGCGCTTCATCCACCCTTCTGTCCACCGCGCCCAACGCCACGCTCATATGCTCCCCGTAAAACTCGCTGGAATAAAAATGCGTCACCTGCTCCCCATCTAGCAAGCCTAGAATATATTGCTCTTCGCGGATTTCATGTTCGCGGTCGTTCGAATAGCCGTCCGGGCCGTCCCAGGCTTCAATCACCCTGACCGCCGGATAGAGCTTGCGGATCCAGCCGGCCCGAATATGCAGCGGAATCGGCGTCACATCCGTCTCATAAATGACGACGATCAGTTCATCCACCTCTTGCAGCGCCGTTTCGATCATAAACTGATGCCCTTTGTGCAGGGGCGCAAATTTCCCCAACGTTAATCCCAGCGTCTTCATGCCAGACTCTCCTTTGCCCCTTTGTTCCAATTATAGTAGCCGTATACCGCGTTGATCAGATAGGCGCTCCACATCACGATCATCAGTACGCCGTCCGGGCTCCCCTCCAGCGTTCTGATCGCCCACAGCAGTACCGTAAACATGTTCAGCACAATATAAACGAGCCATTGCTCTTTGAACCGCTTGACCATTAACATCGTCGCCACAACCGACAGCACGGTCGTAACGGCATCGATATACGGGGAGTTCTGTCCCGGAATGAACGATAAACCGAACCCGAGCAGTACGCTGCCCAGGACGCAGACGACGGCTACGAGCAGCAGGCCTCTGGCATCCATCTGCCGCATCGATAATTTACCCCCATCGCGGTGATTCTTCCACATCAGGAAACCGATGACGTTCATCGGCACAAAAAACAGCAAATTCAGCATTACTTCGCCAAACAAACCATTCACATACGCCAGATAAGCGTAGCCGAACGTGTTGTACATCCCGAACGCGTAGGTCGTCAGGTTGCCTTTGGCCGCAAAAACCACGCACAGTACTCCTGTAATAAACACCGTAAAACCAAACAAAGAGTCCTTCATCAGCACCGTGAGCGCGATCGCGATTCCGGTGAATAATACCAACCAGGTTAATTCGAATAAGCTCCAACCGCCCAACCCTTTTTTCACGTTGCATCCCCTCGGCTTTCGCAATTGTTAGTATATTTTTGATAATAACATTTTGTTAATATCAAAAATAGCAGAAGAGGAACCAAAGGTCAAGCGATTTTTATGGAGGCAGTGTTGCATAATGCTTTGAAATGAAGATCGACGCTGTAATATAATGGATGATAGCCATTTTAAGGAGGATGATAGACGATGGATTTACAAAACAAAACGGCAATTATTACCGGAGCGGGCAAAGGAATCGGAAAAGCGGCCGCGTTGGACTTGGCGAAGGAAGGGGTTAAGCTCGGCCTGCTCGCCAGAACCGGCGCCGATCTCGAAGCCCTGCAAGGCGAGTTAAAGCGCACATATGGCGTGGACTCTTACTACGCCGTGGCCGACGTCTCCAATCAAGAGGAAGTTAACTCGGCGGTTGGTCAGTTGATTGAACAGCTGGGTTCGGCCGATATTCTCATCAATAACGCGGGGATCGCCCAGTTCGGCACCTTGCTCGAGATGGACCCCGCCGAGTGGGAACGGATCATTCAAGTAAATCTTATGGGGACGTATTATGTTTCCCGCGCCGTACTTCCGGCGATGATGAAGCAAAACCAGGGAACCATTATCAATGTGGCCTCCACCGCAGGGGAAAAAGGCTTTGCCACCGGCTCCGCCTACTGCGCTTCCAAATTCGGGGTGCTTGGATTGACGGAGTCCCTGCTGCAGGAAGTGCGGAAATTCAACATCCGCGTCACCGCCTTGACTCCGAGCACCGTCAATACGGAATTGGCTGTCAAAGCCGGCCTGAAAATCGGCGACGAAGACCGGATGATGCAGCCGGAAGACGTGGCCGAATTGATTACCGCCACCCTGAAGCTGCCGCAGCGCGTGTTCATCAAATCCGCCGGTATCTGGACAACCAACCCGCAATAAATTTGAAATCCCCGTTCATAAGGATGCAAAAACGCCAGGAGCTCAGGGGCAACCCTCGGGCACTGGCGTTTTTGGTTAATTTTATTATATAGGGGCCCAGTATCTTCCGCCATGCAAACCGGTTTCCTGAAGGGCGCCGTTCGTTTCTTTTAAAACAACCAGGTTTTCGCCTTCAGGCGCTCCCCATGAAAGTCCCAGCAGCAGGCCTTCATCCGAACGGGCCAGAAACAGCACCTCAAACCGTCCGGGGTGATCTCCTCCGTCCTCGACCCTCCAGGTGCCGTACTCATTATATGTTGCGGGATAATCTTTGAACAGCACTTCGTCCCCTTTGATGTACGCGATGCTGGCCAGCATATCGTCCCCTTTGCGCTCAAACACAAACAGGGCTATTTTCTCATTTTCCGCCGATGCGGACAGCAAGCTGCTTGCCGTAACTTTTCTTTTTTTGATCGCTTCGATTTGCGCAATCGTTTCGGCATCCGCCGGCAGATAGTCTCCCGATGGCGACTGGCCGTCCACGGTGCTGTTCAAAGCCATTAACGAGTCTTTGCCGATAGCGCCGTCTCTCGTCAGCAAATAGGATTTGTTTTGGATGAACTTCCCGTTCTTCGCCTTATATACGTACCCGGCCATATTGTTGAAATTATACATCGTTTGCCTGTTGTTATCCTGTTCGTTGGCCTCCTGCCGGCGGACAAATTCAATCTCAACCCAGTCCCCGTTATTTCCTATGGCGGCGTTAAATTGTTCAGGATTTTCCAAGCCGGCACCGCTGTCGTCCGGAAGGGTGATCAGCTTCTCCCCCGACTCATCCGCAAACCCAAACACACTTTCGAGACGAGCAAACTCCACCATCGTATTTTTTTCAACCGCCGATGACGGCTTGGCCAAGCTCTCAACGTCCGTGCTGCCGCATCCGGCCAGCAATGACAGGAGTATAACCCCCCCGGTCCAAAACCTCCGCTTTCTCATCGTTCCCCTCCAACTGTTCATGATGGGCAGCCTTGCCAAGCCACTTTTCCTCCATTATGTCTGATTAAGGCAAAAAAGGAAACCGCCTTGGCCATGGATATTATATTGAAGAATTTGAACCTGGTGAACCCGCCCGGAAAATTCCTTATTTAAAATAAGGCACTAGTCCAAACCGTTAATCCGGAAAGACCATACACTAGACTAGATTGAAGCGAGGGGAGATAAAGAAAAATAGCTCTTAGGGGATTTAGCTTGCCTTTATGACGGAAAAATGCGGGTTGAAAAAATGACGAATGGAGTGAAAAAATATGGGATTCGGATTAGGAGCGGGCGCAGGACTTAGCTGCGCAGGATTTGGCGGACTCGGGACTAGTACAGGAGTAATCCTGGTACTGTTTATTCTCTTGGTAATTATTAGTGTATCCTGGATTTAAGTAACGAGTACACCTCCCTTCCTTTATCTGTTGATTAGGAAATCACTTCAGATTGAACTGACGTCGCATATTGGCGTCAGTTCGTTTTAGTTCATCCACTTAGGCCGGAGTTCATTGCATTTCGTTGACAGGGAAAATTTCAGGCCCTCTTTGACCGCCCCTTTATATTAACGGCGGGCGGTTCGTTTGATTTGCCGTTTGTCAGGGGCTTCTCCCCATAGCTCTGCAAAAGGGCGGCAACCTTTTCTTTATTCGGCATTGCCGCCGTTTCCGCTCCTTGTCCATAATTGGCGCCGATGTTCAGTCTTCCGGCCAGCTCTTTAACGCCCAAGGCCCCGATATTGTTGTTGGTCACCACCCGGTCGATCAACACCTTCTCGATATCCAGCGTTTCGATGTGAATGGGGGGCTGTTTTTGCCTTTGCTCCTCCGCCTCCGCCAGTTTATCCATCGTGCGGCGAAGCTTTTGGAGCTCTTCGATAATGCTGCGGCCGATATCCTGAACTTTCAGCTTTTCCAGCTCTAATTCCAGCTTCCTCAGCCGATCGTCCACTTCGTTTACTCGATCATTTACTTGGTTATTTGCCCGATCATCTACTTGAGCATTTACTTGAACATTTACTTGACCGTTTACTTGGTCATTTACTTGATCGTTTGCGCCAAACCACTTTCTCCAAAATTGCCCCGCCATTTGTGCGATCACCTTTTTCTTATCCGGTTATGTATGTGGCTAGATCCGGTTGCATACTTTTTTAGTAAATCCAGCGATGAAAGAGGGATTGCCATGAAGAAAGTAAGGAAAATCAATTTGGGCTTAATCAAAGTCAATTCCATCGATTATGTTTCCCAGCTCTCCATAGGCGGCGTCAATCAAAAGCAAAGCTTCCATAACGCCATGAAGATCAGTCAGTTGATTCGCCAACAGGCGGACCGATCGGCGGCCTTCCATTCCGTCATGAATATCGATGACCGGGATCTATTCGATAGTCCGACCCGCATGTCAGACGAAAGCTAATCAATGATGACCTTCCTCCCTTGTACGGGTTTAATCGGAAACCGGATAAGCAGCAGTCCCTTATCCATGAAGGAAGTAACCTCCTTCGTGTCGACGCGGCCGGGCAAGCCGATAACTCGCTGGAAAGCACCGTTGTGCCTTTCTGATTTAATGAATGTATATCCGTTGTAATTCATGTCCGGTTCTCCTTGTATCCTTAATTGCCTGCCCTCGATATACACCTCGATTTGCTCCTTGTTATAACCGGGCACATCAACAACGATCAGCATCTCATGATCGCTTTTCAGAACATCGATCGGAGGATATTCCGTTTGGTGAGAATCGGGCTGCTGCTCCATACCGGAAAAGTTCTCATTTAAATTTGAAGTATAGGCTTCGGAGGAAGTTTTAAAGGGCTGCATTTGTTCGCGGAAGACATCATCCCAAAATTCCTTGCCATGAAACTGCTGGGCGATTTCGAACCATTTTTTGAGCCTATCCATGTCCATTGATGCTCCCCCCTTACTAAAATACATATTCAGAAAATATCCTCATATACATGTCGAAAAGGAGGGATCGGGAATGTACGGGAGGCCTTCCATCATCACCAACAATATCTACATCCTTAAAATTAATTCCATTGAAAACACGTCTGCCGTGAATATAGGCGAGAATTATTTGATCGATTGGAACAATTCGTCCAAACATACCCATGGCTTCGGCAATAATTACGGTGACGACAGCGGTTTCTTCGGCTTGCGATCGGCTATCGACGATCGGGATTTGATCGATGCCCCGTCCTTCTTCAATAAGGGTAAGGAATTAAATTGCTGCAGCTAAGGAGGAAATGGCATGAATAGAAATTTTAGCCCGATGTTTGTGAATGTATTCGCTTTTAAGGTGAACACGCTAGACAGAGCATCGTCCCTTAGCCTTGGATCCACTCTGATGGAGGATGTGCTCGTGTCAACGAAGCGAAGCCAAGGCGTGGAGTCTATGGGCGACTTATCCCCGTTTTATCTGACCTTTACGAACATTATGGACGCCGATCTGCTCGATTCCAATACGTCGAAGTCAAGCGTTGTGTAGAACTCCGTAGCCATTCTTGCGGAGCGCGGCAGCGGGAATCTTCAAGATTACATCCCGCTGCCCCTCCAATCGCCATACCAGGTCATATCGCTCTTTCCACCTAAGTCATTCGCCCAGCCTTCATTTCAAACCCCTTCGCCTCGTTTAATAGCGGATAGCCCAAAGCATAACTCTCAAGCCCAAGGGAATGCTAACCCTAAAAAATCGGGAGGTATGCTGTCCCATGAATACGCAAACTTTGGCGCCCCATGAATCCATGGACCTTCATGAAATGCTTAACTTCAAGACGCTCTGTCTGGCCAAATCCAAACTGATGCAAGGTCTCGTGTTTGATCAGGAGCTCAAGGACTTGATGCAAAAAGACGTCGTCCAGTCCATGCAAGCGATCCAAGATCTGCAGGCCATCTACGCCAGAGCTCCTTTCCGGGCGCCTGTCCCCGAAAGCCGCCCCGAGCCGATCTTACACTAGAGGGGAACCAGCGATGAACAACGATTATTTGGATCCGATCAACGCGCTGAATATGCCGGAAATGGCGGACATGACCTTGGCTATGGACTTTCTGATGCGGGCGAAGGAAGGGGTAAGAAATACGGCGATCGCGCTCACGGAAACGGCGTCCCCGGAAGCCCGCGTCCTGCTCCGCCATCAACTCCGGCAAGGAATCGCGCTGCACCAGGAAATCTCCGAACTGATGATGCGGAAAAAATGGTTTCACCCTTACGAGCTGCAAGAACAATATCAGTTGGATCAGCTTTCGGCCAAAAACACGGTCATGATCGGGCAGATGAATTTATTCCCTGCGGATACGCGCCGCAAGGGCATGTTCGATCGGACGCCGGACGAACACCTGGGAGGGCATCAAGCATGAAAGCCGTCACCTATCAAGGAATCAAAAATATTGCCGTCAAAGAGGTGCCCGCCCCCAAAATCGAGAAACCCGACGATATGATCATCAAAATCAGCAGTTCGGCCATCTGCGGCTCCGACCTCCACCTGCTTCACGGGATGATCCCCAATCTTCGGGAGAATTATATCATCGGACACGAACCGATGGGGATTGTGGAAGAGGCCGGACCCGCGGTGACGAAGCTGAGGAAAGGCGACCGGGTCATCATCCCCTTTACGATCGCCTGCGGAGAATGTTTCTATTGCAAAAACCATCTGGAAAGCCAATGCGACAATGCCAATGAACACGGGGATATGGGAGGTTACTTCGGCTACTCCGAAAACACGGGCGGCTACCCCGGCGGACAAGCCGAATATTTGCGCGTTCCCTTCGCGAATTTTACCCATTTCAAAATCCCGGAAAACTGCGAAGAACCGGATGAAAAGCTGTGTCTGATCGCCGACGCAATGCCGACAGCGTTCTGGAGCGTCGATAATGCCGGAGTTAAAGACGGAGATACCGTGGTCGTATTCGGCTGCGGTCCGATTGGGCTGCTGGCGCAGAAGTTCGCCTGGTTGAAAGGGGCCGGGCGGGTGATCGCCGTCGATTACGTCGACTACCGTCTGCAGCATGCCAAACGCACGAACAACGTGGAAATCGTCAATTTTGAGCAGCATGAGAACGTTGGAAACTATCTCAAAGAACTGACCAAAGGCGGCGCGGACGTCGTCATCGATGCGGTCGGCATGGACGGGAAAATGAGCGATCTGGAGTTTTTGGCCAGCGGGCTGAAGCTGCAAGGCGGAACGATGAGCGCTTTGGTCATGGCCGTCCAGGCGGTCCGCAAGGGCGGAACGATCCAAGTCACCGGGGTATACGGCGGACGTTATAACGGCTTTCCGCTCGGCGACATTATGCAGCGCAATATCAATCTCCGTTCGGGACAAGCCCCGGTGATTCATTATATGCCGTATATGTACGAATTGATCACCACGGGCAAAGTCAATCCCGGCGATATCGTCACGCACGTTCTTCCACTCAGCGAAGCAAAACACGGATATGAAGTGTTCGATACGAAAACGGACGATTGCATCAAAGTCATCCTGAAGCCTTAGACCAAAAATCAATCATAGGAGGAAAAAGCCAAATGAATCCGGCGGCATACGGCCTGCACACGACATACGGCCTGCACGAAACCTTGGAGGTCCATGAACTGGCCGCGTTCAAAACGCTCTGCATGACCAAATCCAAAACGATGCAAATTCTGGTCTCCGATCCGGAACTAAAGCAAATTTTGCAGCAAGACGTTTTGGTATCCACGCAGCAGCTTCAGGAACTCAGCGGAATTTTAACCAATTCGGGTTTAGGGGAGGTGAGCCAATGATCCCGATCCTGGAACGGATGATGGGGATGGACGCGTTAACCGACGAAATCGTCGCCATGGATTTTCTCCTCAGCGCCAAGACCGGGGTCAGAAACTATGCCATGGCCGTGACGGAATGCGCCACTCCGGAAATCAAAGCCATTTTGACCAAACAGCTGGAGGAAGCGGTCAACACGCATGAGATGATCGTCGACTACATGATGAGACGCGGATTTTACAAGCCTTACGCGATGGACGAGCAAATCGGGCGGGACCTGCAGAACATCCAAACCGCTCTGAACATTCCGTCCTGACCTTTTGCAACTGTGCCCGAAAACAGGGAAAAGTCCCTCCTGTTGATGAACAGACGAGGGACTACCCGAGTTTAAACGCCTTTATATTCCGTTAGATCGGCAGCAGCTTTACGGTTTCTTTCGCTTTTAAGCTTTCAATCATGTCGAACCAGGACTGCGGTTTGTTCGGCAATACGGTATAGTAGCGCTGCAGAAACTTCACGACCAGATCCGTTTGCAGATTCTCCTCGTTCTCCCCCATCGGCAGGAAACAAAGGTCAAGCCCGGTAACCGCCTCCCCGTCGTTATTCCAGGACGGATGCACATAAGGGAAATCGAGGCGCTTATATCCGAGATGCGACAAAACCTCGCGGCGCACATAAGGGTCCATCGGCTTAACGCCGCCGAATCCATGGTCCTCCACCCGATACGGATCGTAAATTTCCGCAAACATGCCGAGCAGTTGTTTCCCGTTCGCTTCGGCCAAGGCGTGCAAGTCCTTTAATCTTTTGTCCGCCAAAAACCGCCCGATTCCCAGCCCCGCTTGGCCGATGATGGTAAAATCCGTCATCGCGACGTTGAAGTCTTCGTAATACCGGTATTCCGTAGCGCCGACCACTTGACCTTCATGCACCGCGACAAACACACGGATGCCCGGGTCTTCCAGCGGTTCTTTCCAAAGATCGAATTCCAGTACTTCTTCCGGCGGAAATATGTTTTGCATCAGCTGATGCATTTGCTTAAATAAAGGGTCCTGAATGTTCGTAATTCGCATATATTCCATAAGTTTAGGCCTCCTCCTATTCGGGTGTTGCGGGATAAAAAGGATTTTTCCATTCCATCAGCGCGGCGTAGTTGCACGATTCCTCATCTTCCAAATAATCCGCCACCACGGTGACGGGAGTCCGGCCGCAGCGAAGGAGGAAGGTAATGACGGGGTCCTTTAACTCGCCTTTGAGCACCGTCTCCAGATACTGCTCCGCCGTCATTTCCCCCGCTTTTTTATGGTAGCCGGGCACTCTTCCCCCGCCCAGCAAGCGTTCCAGCCCTTTATGCACGACGAGGTCATACATGGACAACATCAGCCATTTGCCAAGTCCCAGCTTGCGGTAGGACGGCCGTACGCTGATATCGACGACGTACAGCGTGTTCCCTTTGGGATTATGATTGCGGATGTAGCCGTTGTCGGTAATCTCCGCCCAGGAATGGTACGGTGCGGCCGGATCGAAATCGACCAGCAGGCCGGTCATCGACCCGGCGATTTCCCCGTCCACCTCGACGCATAAAGCCCCCTCCGGAAACAGCTCAACATGTTTGCTTAGCTGCTCGGTGTTCCACCATAATTCCGCAGGAAACGGCGGCGGAAAACTTTCCTGCTGGATGCGGATCAAGCCCGGGAAATCCTTCTCCTCGTAATTTCGGATAACCGCCGGAACCGGCCGGTCCCCGTCAAACACAAACAGCTCTTTCCGATACATCGCTTGCGCCTCCATACGCTGAAGTGGTCCTCCGCTTATTTCCAGTCGGTGTAAAGATCCGTCCGCCGGTCGCGCCAAGTGGTGACAGAGCCTTTTTCCCGGACCTGGTACAACAGCTCCAAGTCCAGATCCGCAGTGACGATCATGTCGTCGTTGATCTCGCCTTCCGCCAGGATGCCGCGCGGCGGGAACGGAATATCGTTCGGCGTAATCACCGCCGCCTGCCCGAAATTGGCCCGCATGAAGTCCACCGTCGGCAGCGAGCCGACCGTACCGGTCGTGACGACGTAAACCTGGTTTTCGACCGCTCTGGCGTGGCTGGTATAACGGACCCGGTGAAATCCGTGTCGGTCATCCGTGCACGAAGGGCAGAAAATCACATCCGCCCCTTTGGCCTTGGCCATCCGGACAATCTCCGGAAATTCGATGTCATAACAGGTCAGCATCGCGACCGTCCCCTTCTCGGTTTCGAACACCTGAAGGCCGTCGCCGGGGGTCATTTTCCATTCGTTCACCTCGGTCGGCGTAATGTGCAGCTTGGGCTGCTCGGCGATTTTTCCGTCCGGATAAAACAGGTGGGCCACGTTATACAGCCGGTCTCCATCCCGGGTTACATGCGTGCCGCCGATAATATGCATCTTGGTCTGCTTGGCCAATCCGGAAAACAAAGACCGGTACTGCTCCGTAAAGCCAGGCAGCTCCTGAATCGTTAGCGCCCTGCCTTCACTGTTCCCGATGGACATCAGCTGGGTCGTAAAAAACTCCGGAAACAACACAAAATCCGCGCCGAACTCCTCGGCGGTTTTGATATAATGCTCGACCTGCCGGGCGAATTCCGCGAACGAGTTTATCGTATGAAGATGATACTGAATGGCGGATACTCTCAGTTTCATGCGCTTGCTCCTTTCGATTCCATTCATAAAGGATGTATTTTTGTTAAGCTCAATCTCGAAATCGGCGCCTGACTTCAAGGTCAGTTAGCCAAACCATTCGTTTGGTTAACGCGGAAGTTTCCGGGTTCCCAATCTTTCGCTAACGGTTGTACACACGCTTATTTAACCGAAAAGACGGAGTTCAACGAATGCAGCCGCGCTTATTGTGGTGAAAAAGGATACCGCAGGAAAAAAGCAAAATAAGCTCTACCGCAATCGTTAAATTAGTTTTCCCCTACATTTTGCCGAAATAACGAGGCTGACAACCGTTAGAATAACAGCTCGCTTTAAGGGCTGCACCTTACCGATTCGTCAAACGCCGTTTTTGGCTTCAATCCTCAGTTACTCTCCAAACTTTCTTATTGCGACAACAATATTTCTTAAAATATAAATGTTTCCCGGTTCGTAAGGCAAGCAAATTATTTCAATTATCGAAAATATAATGAAGATTCCATAGAACATGAGAACATGAATATGGTAAAATGAGGTGGATCTTCTAGTTGCCCAAATATCTTTTTTCATGAGGTGAAGAACATGGCCCTGTTGAAGGAAAGTGAAGCCATGGATGAACTCAAATTAAAGTACGACCAAATTTGGAACAATATTTTGCATTGTGAAGTAAGTGAGGCCAAAAGATTGGTTAATGAATTTGCTGAGAAAGTGAATTTCCATTATATCAAGAAATCCGAGACTCGCGAATTCAAAGATTACCTAAAAACTCCTTATCCGTATGTTGCCATACTGGTTGGAATCGCCATTCCGGTCACTGCGTTCCTGCTCATCCTCCTCTTGCCGTAAGGAAGGCAAGGCTAACGGACCTCTGGACACCTAATCGCCAGGCCCAACCCGGGAAATTCAGTAGGCGTCATGCTGACCTCAACACCTCTTTTCCAAACGCGGCACTGCGCCGGAGTCTTGCGCAATTCACGGCAATTATCGAGCCCGCTCATCTGCGGCATCATCCAGTCCAGCACGACGACCGCCGGATTCGCTTCCTCCGCTTTGGCCAGCGCCTCCGTTCCCGTACGAGCCATGACAATATGGTAACCTTCGATTTTCAAAAATGAACTCATGAATTCAAGCACTTTCTCTTCATCGTCCACCAGCAAGATCGTTTCAGCCATGACGCGAGACTCCCTCCTCTATGCCCTCCCTGTCATTATACCCGGAAATTTCCGGAGCCAGTTAGAAGCAACAGCAATCGCAAAGGATCGTCATAAGATCACAACATTGGTTTGTTAAAGTAAATCAACTGAGTCATTTACCTGTTAAAAATTTTCAATATCATTTAAATTAAAAAGAAACGACTGCCGGAGGATAAAATGAATATCAAAAGGATCAAATATTTCATCGATCTCGTGGAATGCCGAAATTTTACGGAAACGGCCAAGAAAAATTTTGTGTCGCAGACGACGGTCAGCCAGCAAATTGCCGCGCTTGAAGACGAGTTCAACACCCAATTAATCGATAGAAAGCAAATTCCGATTGAGCCGACGAAAGCGGGATGGCTTTTTTATGGCGAGGCCGTTGTGCTCTGGAAGCAATATAACCGTATGAAAATGAATATGGAAAACTTTCAAAAATACAACATCCAGTTGTTGAGCATTGAATACGCCGCGATTACGGATGTCCAAAGTTTGTTGAAGTTGATTCCCTCGTTCAAAGAAAAGCATCCGAATATCAAACTTGAACTCCATAAAGTGTTGCTTAAGGATATCGCCGAACTTCTGCAAAAAGGAGTATATGACGTGGCGGTTGCCTTCGACTCGGAGTTTGAAGGAAAAAAGGATATTCGCACCTATCCCCTGTACAGCGGCCGGTATTGCGCGGCCGTTAGTAAACAGCATCCCCTTTTCCATTATGAATCGATCTCGAAAGATAAGATATATGAATATCCGCTTGTCATGCTGAGTCCCACGGCTATTGGAAACTCCTATTATTTGATGATCCGGCATGCGATTGCAGACGGCTATCATCCCAACATCCAACGTACCGCCGACGATGTCGAAACAGAGCTGTTTTATATTATCACGGAGAATTTAATCGGCTTTTTCCCGGATAACTACCATCTCGCTTACCTGAAGGAAGAAGTCCGGTTAATCCCGCTCGAAGATTCACACCATACCTTTAAGATCGAAGCCGGTTATCTGAAAAACAATACGAACCCGGCATTACAAGCCTTTCTGCAGCAGATCCGGCATTCGTTTTCCCAATAGCCCATAAGTTTTTTGTGTTAGATATTGTTATTTTTTTCACATACTATATAAGTGTAAAAATCATTTCAGCAAGGAGTGACGACGATCATGGGTAAATTGTTGTTGACCGGCGTGGACGGAAATCTGGGGAAACAAGCGGCCAAATATTTATTGGAACTGGTGGATAAAGATCAAATTATTTTTTGCGCCTATGATCCGGTATCTTTACAAGAGTACGCGGAACGAGGGATTGAAACGCATATGACCAATTTTAATCAACCGGACGGCCTTGCGGAAGCTTTTGCTCACGCCGACAAACTTGCTTTGATCTCCATGCCTTTTGTCGGTGCGAAACGTCAAAACGCCCACAAAAACGTGGTCGATGCCGCAAAAGCAGCCGGCGTGCAACAAATCATCTATACTTCGCTGGTCAATGCCGCCGATGATTCCAATCCAAGCGTTGAGAAACTGGACCATGTTTATACCGAAAACTATATTAAAAGTGTCGGGTTGGACTATATTTTCCTTCGTAATTCGCAATATGCCGAGGCCATGATTACCAATTACTTCACTTATGTGAAGGGAGACGGGGTGTTAAAAAACAACCAAGGCGACGGCAAGATGGCCTATATCTCACGCAAAGATTGCGCAAAAGCGGTCGCTTACGCACTGGCCTCGGGCGATTATCATGAAGCGATTCTAAATATCAACGGTCCCGAGTTAATGACGATTTCCGACTTTATCGAAATCGGAAATGAAGTAACGGGGAATCACGTCACCTACAAACAGATCACGGATGAAGAAAATTACGCTGTCTTTGATGCCATGGGCGTTCCGAGAACAACGGACGGCGAATTTAAAAAAGATTCCGAAGCGCCATACTCCTCCGATGGCATGGTTACTTTCGGACAAGCGATCCGCCTGGGAAAAATGGATGCATTCACGGACGACTTCCGGAAACTGACGGGCCAAGCGCCAGTGACCGTGAAATATATGTTCGAACATGCCGATGAATTCCAGGTTGGCGAGCGGCACTCGAAAGATAATTAAATAAAACAGAGGTACAGAAGGCACAAAAAAGAGGGGGCTTCCCCTCTTTTTTACTGTACGCTTTTGGTTTGGCTGCCTCGTTGGATATTAAAGCCGTCCCGCTCACCCAAACCGCTGCGTTTTGTACCATTTGGTTTTTCTGCCCGTTATTTTGTCGATGATCATGGAATAGCAAGCGCGCAGGGAAATCACCAGAAACAGCTGGGAATAAGTGAAATAGGATACGCAGGATAAAATAAAGTTCTCTTTCGTGCTTTGTCCAATATCGGTGGACAGCGCCAGGTTGATCTGCAGCACAAAAAGGTAGTACATCAACCCGGACGCAATCACCAGGTGCACATACACATCCCCCGCAAATTGAAACGGCGAAACCACCCCCGGGTTGAACAAAGCGATCGCCCCGTAAGCCAGATTGACAAGGAAGATGATATCGGCGACGATCAAGGCAAGCAAAAACCAGAAATAACTTGCCGCAAAATAGAGCACATGCAGCTTAATGCGCCAGCTTGACCGGTGAAACAAATGATGGACATTCTCCATCACCACGGAGAAATTCCCCTTCGCCCACCGTGTCCGCTGCTTCAGATACACGCCGAGCTGCTCCGGTTCCTGCTGATAGGCTTCCGCCTGGGGCGCCAGCGCAATAAGCTGTCCCCTCGCCATAATCTCGAACGAAATAGCTGTATCCTCCGTTATCGCCTCCGTATCCCAGCCGCCGATTTCGCGGATCAGCTCCGTTTTGATGATGAAATTCGTCCCCGGGATCGTCCCCAGCTTGAACAGCTCCCACAATCCGGTATGATAAATCCGCTGGGCCGTCACCAACTCGAGATTGATGCATTTGGTCAAAAAATTTTGCCCGCGGTTCCTCGCCTTATTCCGCCCGAAGACCGCTCCGTAGGTCTCGGGGTCTTCCAGCGCTTTTTCGACCAAAAAGTATAACGCATTCCGTTCAGGCGCCGCGTCGGCGTCAAAAATACAGATCCACTCGTTTTTGACATACTGCAGCGCATCATTAAGCGCTCCCGATTTGCCGCCCGTTCCCGTCCGTTCGAAGATCATAAAATCCCGGTTCCGGAACGCTTCCTTATGCTTGAGCGCCTGCAGTTTGCCCGCGGTATCGTCGCTGCAGTTATCGGCAATGACGATAAGCTGGACTTTGTCCTGGGGATAATTCAACCGCAAGATATTTTCTGCCGTGGCGGCGATCACCAACTCTTCATTATGCGCGGGCACCATGACGGTGACCCTGGGAAAGTGCTTCATTCCCTCCGGATCGGGAACGGTCCATTCCTGACGGCTCTGCCTGAAAATAAACCGGACCGCCCCGCACATAATCAAAATCGCCTCAAAGACGGCCGCCCAAATGCTTATAATGGAAAACACCAATAATAGATCAGCCACTGACTTTCCTCCGGTCGTATTTTCGAGTTACGCGGGACCGAAAGACCAGTGTCGCGATAAACAGTCCCAGAACCGCGAGGGCGAAAATCAGGCTGACCGCAGTGCATAACGGGATGAACCATGCGGTATAAGACATCTCCTTCTCCTCCTGCTGCCAATCATCCAAAACGAACTCGCGATGGGTTCAAATGTATTCCCCGATCAAATCCGTTTCGGTATTGCGTTCGAGCGCGGCAATGACCGCGTCCGCATTTTCATACTTGCTGAACTGCTCCTTGTTAAAAACAAGCGCCCCGGCCCGGATTACCAGATTCAGCTTGCGGCCTTTCCGGTCCTCAAGCGGAATGTCCGTCAGCGTATTTTTCATCCGTTCCGTCAGCGCCTTTAAATACGCCTGGTTGGTCATCGGGAGCAGAACGATAAACCTTCCCCGGTCTAACGCAAACTTGTAATCCTCGTAACGGATTTGTTGCTGGATGGCTTCCGACAAAGAAGCGAGCAGCCGGGCATACCCTGGCGAACCGAGGGATTCCTGCACCATCGGCAGAAAATCGATTTTAAACATGGCCAGGCAAAAGTTGTATACGTCCGAATAACGATGAGCCAGGTTGGACTGCTTCACCAGCGTTTCCGCAAAGGCCTCCTTATTGCCGAGAGAGGTATCCGGATCCACTTCCGGATTTCTGCGCTGCAGTTCCTCAAGCCGCTCCATAAACCGCTTATTGCGGATCAACCCGGCCTTGATAAACGACGCTGCGGCCGCATTGGCCGGAAGCAGCCACCACCAGGAAAACGACAGCACTCCCGCTTCGGCATAAGCCGAAAACCATACGAAATATGCAACCATATAAACAAAAATAAAAACGGCCGAGGCCCCGGCCGGGGCCAGAAAGCCCAGCAGCAGCGCGGCCAGGCAGCCGATACTGAACCCCAGATCGACGATGGCTAACGATTGTTCTCTAAAGACATGAATATACACCAGCAGTTCCTGCAAGATCGCCAACCCGATCAGCAGCACGTACCCCCAGACCATGCGCTGGACCAATCTTTTATTCCTCATGTTTACCTCATTGATGTTTCTCATTTGTTTTCTAAAGCATATTCCCCTAACAATGGAAGCAGGTTATCAAAAATATGAGTATTGCCGGCAAACACGTATCCGCCGGGATACCTTGCATCGCGCCCTTTGAGGGTCAGCATATGCTTGTACAAGGCCTTCGCGAACGGCCTGTCCCCACGTTTGACAGCAAACTTAATGGCAAGGCCGTAAACCGCAGGGGACTCATAATTTACCGCGGCCGTTCGGTCGGCGCGCACGTACTGTCCGGACAGTTTCCCCGTTTGCTTGAATTTTCGTTTCAGGAATTGAAGCAGCGGATCTTGATTCCTTTCCGTTTCCCCGGCATGAATCGCCACCAGCAGCTGGTCGATTAAATTGACGGTTGTCTCATACGTATAGTCCCCGGTTGCCACGTTAAAAGACTTGGGGTAAAACACGCCGTCATCCGGCATATCCTGCAGCAGGCCATAATACCGGCCGTACGTTTCCTCGTCCAGCATCCCTTCTTGCTCAAGCTCTTTCAGTGCCGGCAGATCCACATAGGCGAGAGACAAAGTATCGGGAGCTTCCTGCCTGGAGAAATCGTAGAAATCCGTCAGGAACCCGTTTTTTTGCGACCCGCTTAATAACGTTTCCGTTAAAGTCTTGGCCGTCGTCTTCCACTCGGGGTGACTTTTCCAAGTTCGAGCCCCCTTCAACAGAGCCCCGATAATCCGCAAATCGTCGCCAAGCGCGTTCGTGCTGACTTCCGTACCGCCTTCGGGGTTTAACTTCCACGCAATATAATTTCGATCCGCTATGAAATAGCGGGTTAACGTTTCATAACTTTTTTCAAATGCGGCAAGATCACGGCTTTCCAACGCCGCCTGCATCCAAAACCCAAGTGACTCGGAGAGAGTCTCCCGCCCTGCCGCCAATTCAGGACTGACCGGTTCCGCCCCCTGCAAATAGGTGGCCAGTGTGCCGTTTGGGTTGGTCAGATTCATTTGAACAAACCGTTTCGTCGATTCTTTTCCTGCAGCAAGGGAACGGCATCCCCCGATCCCCATGGATGCAACCAAAAGGATAACGATCGCCGCCCGCAATGTTCTACGCCTGTTTCTCCATTCCAAGCTGTTGACCCCCATTCTGCTGATCCCTCCCCCCCCCCGCGCATTGTATCATTTATTTCTGAACAAAAACTGTACAAGGGATTAATCGGTGCTTGACCGTCAAGCCGGCAACCGATCGTGGCAAGAAATGCCGCAAGGGAGTTGAAAGCTTGAGGACAGGCAAGGCCAGTGGGTTGGTCGGCAGGATCAACATCCGTTGTCGGACGCTTTGCACGATTATCCCATTCGATCAGGAAGCAGAGAAGAAGATAAATTCAGGAGAAGCAGATATTTTACTGAACCTTTTTTAAACTCGGAGCGAATATACGGGTGAGGTCACACTGAAGGAGGAACGGACTTGCAGGGCATAGACCTTATACCATGGCTGCAAAAATTAAGAGAGGGTGACGAGGAAGCGTTCCGGTATGTGTACGACGCCACGGTCCAGGATGTGTACCGCATTGTCGCGCTGCTGATCCCCCGCGGGCAGGACATCGAAGACATTATGAATGAAGTGTATATCCAATTGTGGACCTCCATAGCCAATTACGACCCCGAGCGTCCTTTTAGATATTGGCTGCACGGCATCGTTGTCCGGCAGGTGCAGGATTGGAAGCGGAAAATGTGGCGCAAGTTCCGTTTATTTGAACGGCACACCTTGCTGGAAGTCAAGGAGGAGGCTCCCGGGACCGATCGCTACGCCTTGATGAACGAAACCGGCGAGGAAATGAGGAAAATCCTTCAACGACTGTCTTACAAGTTACGAATCGTGATTGTGCTCAGGTACTATCATGAGTACAGTATCGCTGAAATTGCCCAACTGCTTAACCTTCCGGAGGGGACCGTGAAATCCCGGCACCATCTGGCGCTTAAAGAATTGCGTAAATATTCCTTATTGCTCAGCGAAGATAAAGGCGGTGATTGCTTTGTCCATTGAAGATCAGCTTAGGGAGCGAATTCAGCGCGCCGCCGGGGAGATGAGCTGTCCGGACGACCTTTACGAGCGCGTATGGAAATCCAACAAACGCTATATCGAAGGGACTTCGTCCAAACGTTCACGGACCGTTCCCGACCGGCGGAATTTCGCCCGGAAGGCCGTCATGGCCTGCGCGGCAGCCGTTGTTCTGACAGCCGGCGTGCTTGCCTCCGGATTCGTATCCCCCGCAATGGCCGAGGCGCTCAAACGCATCCCATGGGTTCAAAACATCTTTAAACTTGCCGGGGATATGGGGTTACAAAACGCAGCGCAGCAGGACTTGGTGAATGAGGTTCATTTCAGCGATTCACATGACGACTTTACTTTAACAGCGCTGCAAGTCGTATATGACGGTACGCGTGTGAACATCGCCTTGCAGCTGGATAAAGCAGGGGAGCCGGCTGTACTTTGGGGAAATAGCCGCGCCCTCAAGCAGCTTCAACAGAGTCAGGGCTACTTTAAACTCTTAAAGGCGCGTATTGACGGGGCCGAAGCAATGGTTACCTGGGACATCGGCCCAGGGGTGGATACGTCGTCCGCCATCATCACCATTATCGCTGTTTCCGATGATCAAACCCGCCGTGCCGTTTTGCCCGAACAGTTCGACTTATCTCTGGAAGTCACCTTGACAGGCGTTCGCGAACCGTTCAGGTTTAATATCCCGATTCGCAAAAACACCCGGAATCTCCTGCTTTCCCCGGATGCCGGCAAGTCGCTTGGGAATCTGAGCTGGAAACTGCAGGAGCTGGAATTGTCCCCCATTTCTACCCGAATGTCTTTGCTGTCCGAATATAAGGCTGCGGACGGGCGGGAACTGCTTTTCGATGTGGCGGACGCCCAAGGGAATACTGCAGGACGGCTCGTTTCAAACATACAAGGATTACCGGATGGCAGCAGTCAGCGCGATTACTTCTTCGAGCCATTGCCTGCGGATGCCAAGACGGTGACGATCAAACCCTTTTTGTATGTATACGAGGACCCGCCCGCCAACCGGATTCCGAAAATAGACAGCCAGGGCCATTGGATCAAGGAGTATATTAAAGAGTTGGAAATGACGATCCCCATTTTTTAGGAGGTTATTTTGATGAAGAACTACCAAAAAGCAATCGCTCTATTGACGGTCGCCGGCGTTCTGTTAGGCACAGCGTCCCCTCTGGCGGGTCATGCTGCCGCAGCTGCAACGAAAGCCAGCACGAGCACGCAGGCTTCTTTAAAAGGAGTAGACGCCAAACTCATTACTGCGGCGCAAAAGAAACTGCAGGAAGTTACGGGAAAAACCTACACCTTCAATAAAGCGGAGAAATGGAGCGCGGACAATAACACCGGGTGGGATCTGCAAATCAAAGAAGCGGCCCACAGTTATGTCAGCATCGGCGTAAACGGTCAAGTGGACCGGATCATGCTGGATCAGAAATGGTCCGATCTGAAGGAAGAATACAAGCGGCAGATTAAGGACGCCTTGCAAAAATCCGCTCCGGGTTCAACCTCGGTTCCTGAGACCGTGACCCTTACGATCGGTTATCCCGACGTATATATGAATGCAGGCAAGCTGGAATTGTTTACGCAAGTCGATGATCAATTGCTGACTCTTTTGGATGGAAAAATAGAGCGGATCATGACCTCTCTCAATCCGGAGGATGTCCCTGAAGCGGTCATGCAAGCGGCGAACGCGATCAAAGAAGGTTTAGGAAACGTACAAAAGGGCGAATTGACGAAAGCGTCGGCCGCCATCGATGGAAAAGGGGAAAAAACATATGAATTGATGTTTGCCAGCCAGGATCCTAAATCGCCTATATTCATAAATGTCAAAGAAGCGACCGGCCGGATCTCCAAAGCGTATATCTCCCCCCTTGAAGATTCGGTAACCGAATATACGCAGGGCTACAGCCAACTGAAAAACTATACCGTTAAGCAATTGAGCGAAAATGCGAAATCTTCGGCCCAGCATTTCCTGAATATCGATCTGACCGGCTATACCGCAGCCAAAGACGAGAAAAATCCGGGAACTGCCGTCTTTAGCAAAAAGAACGCCCCTTCCATAAAAGGTCAGTACAATACCAAAGGGCAGTTCTATAATCTGGAGTTGGCGGAGTAAGCACTCGAAAGAGGATTAATCCGCATAAGAGAGAATTTTAGAGGCTTGAAATGAACCGCGTCTCCGTTGTGTTAAGCACGAATCACAACGGAGACGTGGTTTTTTTGCTTTAAACTAATTGTTAAATATGTGCTTGCAAGAAGTATGATTAAGTGCTAGTTTTGAATGAAAAAAGGGTAAATAAGGAAATTTTGTATCATTATTTGAAATTTTTAAGTAATTTTTATAGGGTATATCTCCACCATTCTCTTTTTTATTTTTGTAAATATTTTTGTTTCTTTAGGAGGAGACACTATGAATATCAATAGTATTAGCAATACAGTAGGCAATGCAATTGGGGGAAAATATAAAAAGAGGGAAATGTCTAATTTTAAAGACAATTTAGATACTGTAATAAAAAATGCCCCGAAGTTTGATACATACATACCTGAAGAGAAATTATACGGAATGGATAATAGCGGAGTGGATAATAGAGAAGTCAATGAGGATGCCTGTAAAAACATATTAAAGAACGGAAACTCTAAAGAATTGGAAAAAGAACAATTTTGGCAAGGAATATTTCAGATATTAGATAAGGACAGTGAGCAGCAGGCAACTAAAACTGAGTCAACTACTGACTCTAAAGTAGTAGTTAAAGCAGATGGCTCAAGGGTTTTGATGATTACTATCAATGTTAATGGGATAAAAATGACAATGAGCTTAGAGATATCAAAACCGTCGGATACGACAACGCTCAATGCAAGTGATTTACAAAGTGTTAATTCTGAGTTGTAAGTATATACGCAAAGAGTAATTACTTTGCTAATGCGCCGGACAGTAATTTTTCTGCTGGGCCCGTTTGATAAAGTAATCGCATGGATTCGATTTTTTGGTTCATGTAGGCAATTCCCTCCGCAGGCGCTGCGATTTTGACTTCTCCCCCCAGCTGCCAGATCAAGTCCACGTAAAAATTCAAGTCCTCCGCCGCAATTTTAACGGTTGCCATTCCGCTGCCGTCTTCGTTCTGCTGTATAAAAGGAGCAAACCGGGGATTGGATTCCAGCAGCCACACTCCTTTTTTCGTCATCTCCAGTTGAAGGGTCGTCTGTTCCAGATGGTCTTTATTGGGCTTATCCAATAAAATCATGGGGCTTATATCTTCTCGGCAAGGAATCGTTTCGTTCAGCGCAGCGGAGAGAATCCGGTCGGCTCTGAACTGCCTGATGTCTTCTCTATGGAAACAATACGCGGGACAATACCAATAGCCGGAACTGGCATAGAGGCCGATGGGCTGAATATTCCGCTCTGATACTCCGCCGCTGGATTTATATTTTACGGTAACTACACTACGAATCATAATGGCTTGCAGCAGAGTTTGAAGAATCTCCGCAGACATCGGGCGATAAGGGCTCCAGAACATGATCCGGTTCTTGAGCCGGTCGATCTGTTCTCTAATATCGGCAGGCAAGTAATGATAAAACTTATGGAGCGCAGAATCGGCCCCCTCGCCAAAAGGAACGGAACCGAAATAATCCAAAGTTTGAGCGGCAAAAAACATGGCGAGCGCTTCACCTTCGGTAAAGCTGATGGGCGGCAAAAGTCTTTCTTGAAGAAGCTTGTACCCTCCTCCCCTTCCTTGAACGGAATAAATGGGAATGCCGAGTTCGCTGAGTTCTTGCAAATCCCGCGTAATCGTTCGCGTGGACAGCCCGAATTCATCGGCCAGCTCCCTGACGGTAAAGGATCGTTTGGCGTTGATCCGCATAATCAATTGAATGAGACGCTGTGACTTTTGCATTGGCTCCCCCTCAATTCCGTAAATAAGACATGACTTGTCTTGTTTAAATGATATTATCATCCCATAAGTTATCCGAACTGACAACCTTACGAGGGGAGCATAAATAAAATGCAAAACAATCCGCAGGAAAAGATCGGCGTGGTATTCGTCCATGGAGCAGGCTTGGGCAGCCGAATTTGGAGTAGAGTTGTGAAAGGGATGGAACATCCTTACTTACTCGTCGAGTACCCTTTCCGGGATAGTTCGTTTGATTCAAGGCGCCGGCTTTCGATGGAAGATTATGTGACGTATATGAAAAAACAAGTGGATGAATGGGGGGTTCGCAAATTCGTGATCGTGGCGCATTCACTTGGGGGAGTTCTTGCTCTCAAACTTGCTTCCGAACTGAACGATCGTTTGGCGGGCTTTATCGCTGTTGGGGCGGTAATTCCCAAAAATGGCGGTTCATTTTTGTCCGTAATGCCATTTCCCCAAAAAATAATCATGCCCGCGATCCTGCGAACCATAGGTACGAAACCGCCGGAGTCCGCCATCCGGACGGGGTTATGCAACGATCTCACGCCGGATCAAGCCGCGGAAATCGCCCGAGGATTTACCCCCGAGGCCGTACGCGTATATACTGATCGAATCCACGTGTCCGTTCCGGATGTACCAAAACTATATGTAAAACTAACCCAGGATAAAGAACTCAGTCCGTCCTTGCAGGAGCAAATGATCTCAAACCTTTCCCCGCAATCGGTTCGCAGCCTGGAAACCGGACATCTACCCATGATAAAGGACCCGGACGGGTTAAGAGCGATCTTAGAGGATTTCCTATAATTTCCTATAGCCAAAAAAGCTCTTCGAACCTGCCTGCACACGACAATCGAAGAGCTTTTCTTAGCGGCTTCTCAGGGCATGTTCGATTCGCTTATCCGGCAAGAACCAGATCACGGCAACGAGCACGAAAAAGAAGCCGGATATCCAAGTACTCACATATGCAGTCAAAACTGCGGCCAAGTAGAGCAAAGGAGATAACTTCACCTTCCAGTCTTTTCCCATCGCTAAGACGAAGGAAGAATCACCGGAATGCTGGCTAATAATCGCACGCTGAAGCAGCCGGTACGAGAACGCCGCTAACAGCAGAATAATCCCGTACAACGCCGTTGGCGTAGCCGCGAAATGGCTTTCTCCCATCCAAGCTGTCGTGAACGGCACAAGGGATAACCAAAAGAGAAGCAGCAAATTAAGCCACATCAACCGGCCGTTCATCGTTCGCACCATGTGCAGCAGATGATGATGATTGTTCCAATAGATGCCGACATAGACAAAGCTGAAGATATAACTAAGAAGTTTCGGGCCAAGACCGATTAGCGCATACCAATCATGGCCTTCAGGAACTTTGAATTCCAGCACCATAATTGTAATGATAATCGCCAGCACGCCATCGCTAAACGCTTCCATCCGGTTCGCTTTCAGAGGGTTCACCTTTTCTCGCTTTTCGCGTTCTTTTAGTCTATTCGACATCAGTAACATTGCATAAAATGATTTATTCTGTCAAGCAAAACAAAGCAGAGTCCAAGAGGCTCTGCTCTGTTTTGCTTTGTTTAGTTTTTAGTGTTCTTATCCATTGCCTTAAAGTACACGGCGAGCCGTCACAAACGTCCGATCCCAGGCGCTGCCCGCAAAGTCGGAAATCGTGACGCCGATGCCAACCCGATACGTGTGCAGCAATTGGCCGTTCCCGATGTAAATACTTACGTGATTAATAACGCCGTCCCGATTCGTATCCGAGAAGACCAAATCGCCCGGCTGCAATTGATCTTTGGACACCGGGGTGCCTACCGTCGCCTGTTGCCGCGACGAACGCGGAAGATTGATGCCGTTTTGCTTGTACACATATTGAACAAAAGAGGAACAATCAAACGCATCGGTTCTTCCCGATTTGGCACCAAAGCGATAAGGAACGCCCATAAATTGTTCGCCGGTGGCGGCAATATGATCCGCAATGGATGTGTTGGACGAAGCCGCCGCGGCTTGGGCAGGTTGGCTCGTAAACGCCACGCTCCCGGAAAAAATGATCGAAAGGCAAAGACCGGCACCCAACAATTTTTTGCCAATCCGACTTGTCTTGAGTTCGTTATGGAAGTTCATAATGTCCTCCTTATGAGTGGGATTGGGGCCCCACGAAAACCATAACATATATTTTTGAACCCAACACTTGCCAAGAGGAGAGCAAACCCTTGGGCTGCCTATGATCGCGTATTGTTATTAAACTTAGATTAAAATCAACTAATCCAATCCCCTTTAGAGCTATAGCCACCAAGACAATATAAAGCACGGTCATTCAGCCAGCGCAAAACGATATTTATATCATAAAAATTGATAAAAATTTATTGTAAAACGATAAATTACATGTTAAGTTTAAGTCGACATTAACTACGTGAGGTGTTTTTGATGAAACGTGAACAAGGTTCAACGCTGTTCTTAAAGGGTGTTGTTTTCCTGATGGGCATTGTGGTATTGGCTTTGTGTCTGTTTGGGGTGCCCGGGATCGTCAATGAATTGATTGAAAATTACCCCGCGATGATTTACTTGCCTATTCTAATTGGTATGTATGGAGCGGCGATCCCGTTTTTCTTTGCGTTGCATCAGACGTTGAAGCTTTTAAGTTATATCGACAAGAACACCGCTTTCTCGGAATCGTCGGTGACGGCTTTAAAAAATATTAAAAATTGTGCAATCGCCATCAGCATCTTGTATGCGGCAATTCTGCCGGTTCTTTATATCATCGCGGAGAAAGACGACGCCCCGGGGCTCGCCGCGCTCGGATTGGTCATTGCTTTTGCGTCCATCGTGATCGCCGTCTTTGCGGCTGTGCTTCAAAAGCTATTAAGAAATGCCATCGACATAAAATCCGAGAACGACTTAACGATCTGAGGTGAATAACGTGGCCGTGATCATCAATATTGACGTGATGCTGGCGAAAAGGAAAATGAGCGTCACGGAACTTTCGGAGAAGGTCGGCATCACGATGGCGAATCTTTCCGTATTGAAAAATGGGAAAGCCAAAGCGATTCGATTTTCCACGTTAGAGGCGATTTGCAAGGCTTTGGATTGTCAGCCTGGAGATATTTTGGAATACAGAAACGATGAAGAGACTCAGGGATCAAATGGATAGATGGGGGAGACACTTATGAAAAACCGCTTATGGCATGCCCTGCAGCAGTTGGTTCGCTTCGGCTGGCAGCAAGCTTTGTCCTGCGTATTTCCCGTGGCCATCTTTGCTTCGCTGGCTCTGACCCGGTTCATCCCTCTTCCCTGGCTGCACCGTTACGATTGGCTGCTGATCATCTGCCTAACCATGCAAGTATGGATGCTGCGTTCCGGACTTGAAACCCGCGACGAACTGAAGGTGATCACCGTCTTCCACCTGATCGGTTTGGCTCTGGAAATGTTCAAGGTTCACATGGGGTCCTGGTCTTACCCGGAAGAAGGCTGGACGAAGGTGAACGGGGTCCCCCTCTACAGCGGATTTATGTATGCCAGCGTGGCCAGCTACTTGTGTCAGGCCTGGCGGCGTCTGAAGGTTGAACTGGTTCGCTTTCCGCCGCTCTGGCTGGTCATCCCGCTCGCCGCTTCCATCTATTTGAATTTCTTCACCCACCATTATTGGATCGACGTTCGCTGGTGGTTGTCCGCGTTGGTGCTGATCGTATTTTGGCGAACCTGGGTGACCTATGAGGTTGGGCGCCATCGCTACCGGATGCCGCTAGCCCTCGCCTTCGTGCTGATCGGCTTCTTTATTTGGATTGCGGAGAATGTCGCCACCTTCTTTAGCGCGTGGAAATACCCGAATCAATCCGACGCCTGGCATCTTGTCCATGTCGGCAAGATCAGTTCCTGGCTTCTCCTCGTCATCATCAGCTTTCTGATCGTCGCCGCATTGAAGCAAGTCAAAGAGCAGCGGCCCGCGATTGGCAAAGATAGCCGCGACTCCATTCAAAGCGGAGGCCGTTTGCCTTTAGAGGCCCGACGAAGCGGTAAACAATTAGATTAGGCGTTACCTCACCGCTATAATGAGATAGGACAGTTCTTCGTCACACTTCGGTTCCTCACTTAGAGGAACCGTTTTCTTTGACTTCTATTACCTTTTTACTAAACTGATACGCTACAGCAACATCCTCTACAATCTCATTATCCTGGTATGAAAAGGAACCTTCAAACTCTAACGTATCATTGTCTTTCCACACTATGTTATTTGCATAGCTATAATTCTCATGATCTACGCGGACCCATGTATCTAATTTTTTTTGTACACCATATTTGACTCTTGCTGATTCCACTAACTCCGGGCTTGACCTTCTCTCTTCAACATTAATGATTTCAACGAATTCACTTTTATTAGAGCATGTTACTATTGCAACTCCCAATATTTATTCTTTGTCTCTAAAATAGCTTGCTGTGAGCGCTGTAAGTATAGGCGGACTATTCCTTGGTCTTCCATTCGTTATTCTCCTTCTACCAATCATCCCTGTATGTTTATTTTATATATTCTTATATATAGTAGAAGTTTCATTGAATTCGTTGCACTTGAAGCATTTTTTCCTAGATTAAAGGAAGCGGCCGAGTCGCCAACAAAGGAGGACTTCACGCGTGCAATCAACGAGGTGCTTGTCGGGGAAATGGACGAATTTGTTGGCAAGCTCAGAAATGCCAGTCTAAACGGCCCACGCACCTACTTGCCGTACTTGGCGGTGCAGTTCGCGCAATACGGAGCTATGTTGGCCGGGCTGCACAACCGGAAACTTTACTCGACCGGAGCAATGGTTTTGCCGGAAGCCCTGAAACTGCCGGATCGTCCGCAAGGATTCGACCGTGTTGCGGGCATGGTGATGTCCGGGACGTTGGCGGAACCCGCAAAAATCGTTTCTGCTTGTGAAAACTTCTGGAGCGGACTCGTGAATTGGGGGGCCAAGCATGGGTATGTGATACATTCAAAACGAATCCCGTTTTGATTCGAAGAGGCTGCCCGGATAAAAAAATTTGTAAATCCCGCCCCGGCAGCGTCAGCATCGCCAATTAATTTTCGCCTGTATGCCCCTGCAGGACACCAATCCTCCTGTAGGGGTATTTTTTCGTACCCTAGACCGGATCACTGTTTTGACCCGGCCCGAATATTTTCTTTCGCATTCTTGTTCAGGTTCAGCAGGTCTTCAACCGTAACGAACTCAACGCCATCGCTTTTCAGAGATTTTACGATCCGGGGGATCGCAGCGACAGTACCGCTCAAATCCTCGCCTTGTCCACCGGCGGCATGCTGCAGAATAATCGCGCCCGGCAGAATATGGCCAAGCACATTGGTACTCACCTGATCCGCATTAAGCCCTTTCCAGTCAAGTGAATCAACGTTCCATCCGACGATTCTTTTATCTCTGCTCGCAAGCCAGAGAATCTGATTCTCATCCGTATTGCCGTAGGGCGGCCGAAATAGGGTAGGCAAGTAACCGGTGTAATTGCGGATGATCTCGTCCGTCCGGGTCACCTCGCTGCGGAACTTAAGATCGCTAAGCTTCGGCAAGTTCGAATGGCTGTAGGAATGGTTTCCGACTACGTGCCCTTCTCTAACGATCCTGGCCATGATGTCGGGGTGTGCCTCGGCCCGGTTGCCGACCACAAAAAAGGTGGCCTTTACCCCGGCCTGCTTTAACGCATCGAGCACTTGCGGCGTGAATACGGCATCCGGCGCATCGTCGAACGTAAGCGCAACCTGCCGTTTGCTTTGAGGCCCGTTCAGCACGTAATAGGTTGGATACTTATGGTGCAAATCGGCAAGCGACATCGGATGAGGCTTACGGACATGGCCCTCCGGGCCGCCTTGGAGTTCAGGCGTGCCGTTGGGCAGTCGATCCCGCTGTATCGGGCCTGCCTGTGAAATCTTTTGCGTTTTGGCCTCGGGTTGGTTGTTGCCTTTTCCCGGGTTCTGCGCGCATCCTTGGCACATCGTCACTACAAGCAGACAGACAGCCAACATTCTCAGCGATTTCACTTAACCACCTCCTATATTAAGCAACAGCATTTTATGCCATAGCATTCCATAGAAGGCGATGATTTATGCGAATTGAAGGAGCAAGCAGTATTTTACCGTCATCCGGAGCAGGAGGATTTGCATTGCCGCTGACGGATATATTGCTCGCCCCACTCGTCCAATTGGTCCAATATCGATTTCAGCGACAATCCAAGTTCACTGATTTCATAGACGACCTTCGGCGGCACCTGATTATATACCGTTCTCGTGATGATGCCGTCTTCCTCCAGCTCCCGAAGCTGCTGAACTAACATTTTTTGCGTAATTTCGGGAATAGCCTTTTTTAATTCGCTCGTTCTCATGGGGCCGGGTCCGCAGTTCAAATGGCATAAAATCAATAATTTCCACTTCCCGCCTATGACCTCCAGCGTCGCTTCCGCAGGGATGTTATACGTCCTTGTGGTCTGCTTTTCCATGGGATAACCATCCTCTCGCCAATCAGGGTGAACAGTTACTAATAAGTGACTATATCACTTTCGAGTGATTATATCACATTAAAGTAAGTACTTCCTATTTCTTACTGCTTATTAGATAATTTTATCGTAGCTTATTCGAGGTAAAAATTTTAGATCTGGAAGGTGACATTTATGAAAATTTTGACCGTTGTGTCGCACCCAAGAGTGAATTCCCTAACGTTTGCCGTCGCGGACAGATTCATACAGGGGCTTACTGATGCGGGACATGAGACA
The DNA here is from genome assembly GCF_038008055.1 of Paenibacillus sp. FSL R5-0527. Taxonomy (NCBI): domain Bacteria; kingdom Bacillati; phylum Bacillota; class Bacilli; order Caryophanales; family Paenibacillaceae; genus Paenibacillus; species Paenibacillus sp. FSL R5-0527. The sequence continues at coordinate 438,818 of NZ_JBBOYI010000001.1, forward strand.
GAATTGCTGGATCTGCACCGCAGCGGCTTCAATCCTGTCATGTGGGAAGCGGACGAACCGGATTGGTCATCGAATCGCAAGATCTATTCACCAGAGGTGGAAGCCGAGATGGAACGAATGAAAAATCACGACGCGCTCGCCTTTATTTTCCCGATATGGTGGTACAATCTGCCCGCTATGCTGAAAGGATACATCGACCGGGTATGGAACGATGGTTTTGCGTACGGCTCCAATAAATTGCATCATAAACGAGTGCTATGGCTCGGCCTGGGAGGAGCTCCGCAAGAAGACTTTGAGAAGAGACAGTACGATAAAATGCTCTCCCAGCTTCTAAACACCGCAATTGCCGAATACTGCGGAATTTCTAACAGCAAGGTTGAGATCCTTTATGACACCCTGGATTCAAGGCCGGAAATTTTCGAAAGTCTCCTGATGCGAGCTTATCATCTAGGACTATATTATGACAACGATTCAAAGGCCGTACGTTCATGCTAACGGTAAGATCAAGTTCGTAACCACGCTCCGTAAACCTCCTGAAGCGCCAATCCCACTGTATGTTCAGTTTTTGTCAATCTGCCTGATTTACAATGGGATTCACTTATATTTTTAGGAGGTAGTTATGAACGCTTCATTCAAAAAGTATGCGGCCGAATTCATTGGAACATTAGTGCTTGTTCTGTTCGGCTGCGGCAGTGCCGCTACGGCGGGAGGAGAGCTCGGAAATTTGGGAATCGCCTTGGCATTCGGGCTGTCAATTGTGGCGATGGCCTACGTTATCGGTCCGATTTCGGGGTGTCATATTAATCCGGCGGTTTCTCTCGCCATGCTTCTTAAACGTAAGCTAACCGGTACCGATTTCATCGGATACGTTGTGGCGCAAATCGCCGGTGCTATTGCAGGATCTGCCATTCTGTACGCCATCCTCGTCTCCGCGGGCATGCCAACAACAGGGCTTGGCCAAAATGGCTTCGGCCCCGGCTATGGGATCGGGATTTCAGCCCAGATGGCGGTCATTGTCGAAATCGTGTTAACTTTCGTTTTTATCTATACCATTCTTGGCGTGACCTCCACTGAAAGCAACGGGAACGTAACCGGCCTGGTCATCGGACTCACGCTTGCTTTCGTACATATTTTAGGCATCGCCTTAACGGGAACGTCCGTCAATCCTGCAAGAAGCCTGGCGCCGGCGCTGCTGGTTGGCGGAACGGCTTTATCCCAAGTTTGGGTGTTTCTTATCGCACCGCTTGCCGGCTCGGTACTGGCCGTTGCCGTATATCAGTGGCTGAACAGCAGCCGCAGGGGGAAGCAAGCGTAAAAATGGCTAACTTGAGGGGCTGCCCCAAAGTCACTGAAGATGACTTAGGAGTTGCCCTCTTTTTTTGATTTACCGGCTAACCTTTTCTCCTTCTTCATTCATCTCGTTCGTCCCTTTCTTTAGATATCCGCCATACTCTTGAGTCCACGTCCACATAGCTGCAAAAATCGGCTGCAGACCTTGCCCGGCCGCGGTGAGTTCGTATTCGACATGCAGCGGTACACCGGGGAAAATCGTCCGCGTAACAATCCCCTTCTCCTCTAACAGCCGCAAGCGATCTGTCAACGTTTTCGGACTAATCGGCTGCAGCTTGCGGCGTAATTCCCCAAACCGGCGGGTCCCGTTAAATAGTTCAAACAAAAGAAGAAGCATCCATTTGCTATCCAAAATCTCCAAGATAGGTTCAACAGTGCCGGGACAGGATTGATCCATCATGAATTATCACTCCATAGTTCATTTTTTGAAACTATTGCACTTAAATGTAACTACTTTTCAAATGTACCATAGATGAATTACGATGTGAATCGAAGGCAGGAACAAATCCTAAGGAGGAATATTACTATGAAAACTATTTTATGGGCAACGTTAGCCGCCAACGGCAATTATGCGCAATCAGGTCCCGATAACCCGCCGACAACAGAAGCTCTGGCCGACTTCGCGGCACAAGCTAAAGCTGCGGGAAATTTCATCGTTGGACGCCGCACTTTCGAAAGCATGGCCGAAAACGGTGGTGGCGGAGGTCCCTTTGCCGATCTCGATATCGTTGTCATTTCCAACAGCATCCCTAGCATCCCGGGGGTCACGGTTGTAGGATCTCCGCAAGAAGCCTTGGACTACTTACAGCAAAAAGGCCATCAAACCGCGCTCATCAGCGGCGGTGCGGATATCCACAATTCGTTTCTCGGCCAAGAACTGATAGACGAAGTGATTTTCAATGTGGCGCCTGTGTTGGAGGGTAAAGGATTGAATCTTTTAATCGACAAAGACCACTACCGCTGCAAACATGTGGAATTGCTGGACTGCAAGCCCCTCGGCGGCGGCGTGGTTCAACTGCGGTATGCAATTAATCGGTAACCATTAATTTGCTCTCCCGGTGACACGTCAGCGTACGAGGCCTGCTCAATCGCATCCGCCGCCCAGTGTCCGCTGCTTACATCACTATAGCTGGCCCGCACGCCTGTGGAAAGCACGCTAAGATTCATAACACGCGAAATCATCGTCACCATCTCGGCATGGGTAATGGTTGCATTCGGCTTAAAGCTGCCGTCCGCATAACCGTTCACGATCCCCTTCTCCGCCAATGCGCCGATGTAACCGGCAGCCCAATGCGAGCCCGTATCCTTGAATACCGCCGCATCAGCACTTGAGGTCAGCCCGAAAGCACGGACGATCATGGCGGTAAATTCCGCTCTTTTCGGCCGTACCGCTCTGCTTCAGGTGTTCGGCGCCTTCGGGCAGATCGTTTTCGCGGACCAGATCTACTTCGGAAGGAAAGACGGGAATCTGGTGGGCGCTTTGGAGCCGGAAATGAAGGAGGCCTTGCAGTACCTTCGCAAATGGTACCTTGACGGCATCATCGATCAGGAATTTATTACCGGGGAGAATAAAGGGGGCTACAAACATCTGTCCCATGCTTTTATTAATGGAAGAATCGGCATAACCTCAATGGGCAACTACTATCACTGGATTCAAGACGGCGATTACTCGGCATGGACTTACGACGACCATTCGAGGGCAAAGAGACTCCGGTAGAAGCCGCCTATAATGCGAAGGAATTAACCGCCAAAAATCCGCAGGCCCGGATTGTGTTCGGTCAGCCCTTTAGCGGACCGGGCGGCAAACGGGGTTCCAAAGCCTATGACATGCTGATGAGCTTCACCGCGATCGGCGCGGGACGCCGCCAAAGAGCCGGGCAAGCTGGAGACGATCCTGCAGATTCTTGATTATGTCAGCGCCAATCCCGACCCGGAAGAAGATGCTTCGTTGAAATACGGGGTTAAGGGAAAGCACTGGGTATGGGCAGAGGCCGCAAAGGAGGATGTCATTGTTCTGCCTTCTTATGACCGAATGTCTAGGCCGTATTTTAAATATTTGCCGCAACGTTCCGTGCCTGCTCGTCCAATTTTTGGGCGGAGGCGGCGATATTGTTGAAGTCTTCCATGGTTACGCGTATCTGTTGCTGGCTCTCCTCGATGGAAGATTGGACGCGGTTGATACCGTCCGATATCTCGGTGATCTCCTTTGTAATGCCGCTAATGGCATTTTGCACCTTGACGATGGATTCCGACACCTCGCCCGACAGCTTGCGCACCTCCGAAGCCACTACATCAAACCCTCTGCCGTACGGCCCCGCATGGGCCGCCTCGATGGCTGCATTTAGGGCGAGCAGGTTGGTCTGAGAGGCAATATCACGGATCGTCTGCACAATCCCCTGGATTGACTTGGCTTGCTCCTGCAGCCCCTCAAGGGTAAGGGTGTTATCTTCCGAAAACTCAGCAATCCGGTCCACGCTGAGCAGCAGCTCCCGGCTCCTTCCGATTCCCGCTTCCGCATGCTGATTTAAGTCTTGAGAGGCCGCCTCCAATTCTTTAACCACCATGGACAGGCTGAATTGGCGTTGGGTAATATCCGTTGCAATTTTGGAGACGCCGATAACCTCGGCTTCCTGTTCATCATAGATCGGCATATAAGTGGCCTCCAGCCACACCGTTTCACCACGGGCATTTTTCCGTTCAATCTTATCCTGAAAGCTTTGCCCGGACAACAGCGCCGTCCAGAACTGCTCATAAACCGGTGAATTAGCAAATGATTCAAAGCAGAAGTCCCGATGCTGCATTTTCATTATATCCTCAATTTGATATCCCATCGTCTTAGCGAATACCTCATTGACATAGGTCACCTTACGATCGATGTCAAAACGGATCATGGCCAAATTCTTCTCCATCGCTCTGAAGACCAATTCGTCCGTTACCGCCGGTTTGTTCATCATTTGTGTCCACCTCTCACTGTTAAATAAAGCAGCGCACCCTAATATACCAGTTTAACAACTGCATCTGAACAATAAATAGACATGCTGGCAGCGGAAGCTGGCTGCCGGTTCGTTCCGGCAACCTGTCGTCACTTTATTAGGAGTTTTTCAACTTGACCGGGAACAGCAAATCCAATTGATGCTCATCGCTCTCCGGCCAATTGAGATGGCAATGATAAACGTAATTCAAATGTTCCTCCAACAATCCGCCCATAAACTCTCCATGGTCATTCAACATATTGGCTTCATATTTCGGATGATTATGAACCCAATCGGACAGCCACTTCCATTCATGGAAGTTCCCCAATGTTATGGTATGCGCCGCATACATACCGCCGGCAAACCGCTTCTTCACCAGCGGCGCCGGAACTTCCATTTCGGCAGGGATCGTCACCCAAAACTCGTACCCGTAATACGGTTTCTCATCGGAAGGGTTCGGATGATTAAACCCAAATACGCGAGCGTCTGGTTTCACGTTATAAAGTCGGCTCTTCTTTAGGAATTCCGCGAGCTGCTCTCCGGCATTCTCCTCAGGGTTCTCCCCCACATAGTGACTCGCCGCGACTGTACAGGGGGGGACGTGGATCATTCTCACATTTTCAAGCTTTTGCAGTTTCGCCGCTGCCGCGTTTAGATCATTCATTTACTTTTCCTCCCTTGGATCGAAATGAGATAGGATAAAGAGTCAATTTCATGAAGCATGCTTTCATCACACAAAAGATCGCGGTTTATTTCAAGCGCATGGTTTCTTTCCAACTCTTCGATCAGCCTCGTTATGATTTCTTTGATCGTGGCCAACGACTCTATAGTGCTCGTCAGCTCCTTCACTCGTTCTTTAAAAATGTCCACAGCCGCTGCCGCGTCTTCATGTTCAAGGATAATCGCGATCTGTTTTAAGGGAATACTTAATTTCCTTAAAATCATGATTTGTTCGAGACGCCTAAGAGAGGCTTTGTCATATGTCCGGTATGCATAGCCTTCCTTTTTCGTACTGGCGATCAGCCCGAGCTCTTCATAGTACCGAAGCGTTCGAGTCGTTACTTAAAAAAACCTCGATACTTCGCTAATGGTTGCAAGTTCCATAAAAACCCTCCTCCCCTTCAACATGAAGTCTATAGGACGCCGCGACGTCAAAGTCAATGGCACGATCAGCAAAACATAAGGACAGAAAATGCCGCTATTTTGAAGGTTCAGCCGCCGGATTGTCGTTGCAATAGCTGCCAGCAAGTTAGTATCGGTTATCCTCGCATCGCCATTTTTCTTGGAACCTGCGAATACTACTTCTTTACCAGTAATATTGTTGTAAGGCAAGGAATTTCATCATCAATAACTGTTCGATATTACTAATTCCGCAGGATAATTGTGTCAAAAAGGCGACTTTTGCACCTTGGAGGACACAGGAAAAGTGGGTAGTCTATGCTTAGTTTATCCAAGATAAGATCAGGGGGAATCAGGTACAGCCGATTATGGTCGAGGGTACGACCCTTGTGCAGGTCCGTCCGCTTTTTGAAGCGATGAGACTGGAAGTGAAGTGGGATAAAACCAGCGGAGTATCAAGCGACGGCACGTTCAAGAGCACGGACCTGATCTTGGCCTCACTCGACGCAACGGTCTCTACGACCGATTCGAGCGAATCGAAGAGCGGCAAAGGCACCTATAAAATCTCGGGCAATACGCTCGTCCTTACCTATGCGGACGGGACCGTCGTCCGCAGCCTTTTCTTCGATCACGCTCCCGGCGGCAAAGATTCGCTCAAGAATATCCAAATCGGGAAAAACAATTTCTATATTTCTGAGGATCAGTAGCACCTTAAGTAAAGCCCCTTCTGCTGAATGAACAGCGGAAAGGGCTTTTTTTAATGGATAATATTCCGGAATCGGCGTTCTCAGTCCTCGGAACATAGATGATTATGGGCACTTATTTCCTGATTATAATAATTAAAAAAATCCCGCAATAACTGCGGGATAATAGCTAATTTTAATACCAGCATCTATGCTTTCTTTCATTTTCAGGCAAAACCACTTTAACGGTTGTGCGTTGAATCGCCTTTACTTTGTTAGCGGCAATGTTTCTTGATTTGTTCTTATTTTTGTTTTTAGAAACTCCCTTAGCTTTGCTTGCGGGCGAAAGAACGTAATATCTTGATCTCGATCTAGGCATAAAAACATTACTCCCTTCTGTTTGTTCTAATAATAATTGTGTTTCTCAATGTTTTTTTCATGGCCGGGCACATTTACTTTAACTGTTGTACGTTGAATGATTTTCGCTTTGTTAGCGGCAATGTTTTTGGATTTGTTCTTATTTCTGTTTTTAGAAATTCCTTTAGCTTTGCTTGCAGGCGAAAGGATGTAATATTTAGCCATAATATACAGCGCCTCCCTTCTGCTTAATCTAGTATAGAATATGAAAAATTCAGCGGATAGTTTGTACCGATATCTATAAAACTAAGAATAGTCAGATTATCTGATAAGCGCATCATGAAATGACGTTCATACCGAAAGAAGTTAGCGCCGATATTTTGATCAAATCACCATTTCATTTGACGAATGGCACAGAATTCACCAACATTTACGGAAATTTAATGTCCGCTATGTACGCGGGGCGGTAACACAGGAAGTATGCGTTATCATTGGGTGGCATGTGAATCTATAAATCAGGCTCATAACCCCCGAAAGCCAACTCCCCCCAATTTTCGATGCCAACTTCAATTTTAGAAATCTTAACCTCTTCCTGGGTTTCAGCAAAAACAACGGCTCCCCCTGCCTGCTACCAGGACAAGGGGAGCCGAAGCACCCGGAAATATTGCTACTTGGTTAGTCGTCTGCGGCTTAACCATACACCGAGAACGATCAGTCCGAGACCCGTCAAATAGTACGGATAACGGCTTCCTTCACCGGTCTTCGGAAGCATGGACACCGGCTTCTCCGATGCCGGAGTTTGCGGCTTCGGCTTCTCCGGTTTCGGCTCGCCGCGTGGAATATCCTCTTCTCCGATATCAACGGTAGGCGTTTCCGAATCATCCGTCGAAGGCGTTTGAGGTGTTGCCGGTTCGCCTCTCGGGATATCTTCATCCGGCACTTCTACTTCGCCGGTCGGCGGCGTCTCCGGATTTGACGGAGTCGAAGGATCGCCCGGCGTTACCGGAGTCGATGGACGGTCCGGTCTCGTTGGGTTCCCGGGATTCCCCGGATCGGACGGATCGGATGGATCGGATGGATCGGACGGATCGGACGGATTCGACGGCTCGCCAGGTTTAACGGGTACCTTGCTGTTCGTTACGGTCATTTTCAGCACATTGCCTTGGCTCGTAATACTGGAGTCGATCGTTACGTTCCAAGTTGCCTGATCGATCTTATATCCTTCCGGAGCGGCTAACTCCTCCAAAATATAATCGTCATACAACAGTTTCGTAAACAGGGCTTTGCCTTCCGCATCCGTAGTTATTACAATCGGCGTCCGTTTGCCCGCTGCATCGTAAAGCGCGAACTTCGCTCCCGCCAGCGGCTTCGTGTTGTCGTCGCGGTCCACCTTCGTCACTTCCAGGCTGCCCGTCACGCCGCCGCCCGAACCTGAACCGGAGGAAGTGCGGACAATGACCTCTTCCGTCGTTTCCCTAAGCTCGGTCTTCAGCTGATCTCCTTCGAGGGCCACCTTATTTTGCACAGCTTCTTTATCTCCAGCGGCAATGAACGACTGGTATTCCAAAATATAAGCCGTGGAGATGGCGTCCGTGAACTTTAATTCAAACGTCTCTTGATCCCCGTCAAGCCTTGTGATGGTTAACGTGTAGTCTTTCCCTTTGGTCAATTCTTCCGCTTTGACCGCTTCACCGTTTGCATTGACCTTGGCTTTGTAGAGGCGGAACGAATCCTCGATCAAAACCTGATTCGCGCTTGGATAGTCAATAATTTTGGCGTTGGAAATATGTGACTGGCCTTCATTGATGCGAATCGTCCAATCGATTTTATTTCCATTTTGGGCGCCTTTCTTCGTCACGTACTCGCCGCCGTGCGGAATCGTCACGCTGGCGTTCCATATCGCCGCTTTATCGCTGCCGTTCCACAGCTCAGCGGTATTATCCATCGTCTTGACAATCAACGTGCCCTGCAGCGATGTTTTGAACTCGATCCAGTAGGCGGATACGATCTTGTTCTTAAATTGAACGGTCAGTTTGTTTCCGTTTGCTTCGGACGGTTCCGTTACCTCGTATTGAGCAGCCGGAACTTCAGCGCCCTTCTTAACGCCATTGCGTCCCCCCGTCAGCTCCATCGCATACACCTTTACCGAATTCGGAACAAACTTCTGCTCCTGCTTCAGAACATCCGTTACGATGGCTTTGTCAAGCGGATCGAGATTGTAGTTCATCTTGATGTTCCACGTGATCTCTTTGTTGACAGGATCGTAGCTGCCGTCTTTACCGCCATTGTTTTTCGTATAATCGTCGGAGGAGAAGGCGGCTTCCCGTTGGATCGGCCCTTTCTTCTCGCCGTCCTCGGTCCACGTCATGACAGCTCTGTTCTTAAAATCGAACTTTCGCTCCTTCAGCCAGCCGATGTTAAACTTCGTTTCATACTCGATCGTATACGTGGTGTCAATGGTCTTCAGGAACTTGATGACAAAGCCGCTGCGTACATTGTCGTACTCGACCTTATAATCGCTTTTAGGAACGAGCTTCCCATCCGCTTTTACGATCATGGAATCCGGAACGAATTCAAGACCGCCCTGCGGGAACGTATCCGTAATGACTACATCCTGCATGCTGTACTTGCCGCCGTCCGGCCTTTTATCGCCGTTGACCGTAATCAGCCATTTCGCCGTTTTCCCGGCAAAATCGATGTTCTGTACGCCTTTCACCAGAGCGCGGCTTCCTTGGGCCGGGGTGGTCACTTCCTTGGACGCATCACCCGACACGACTTCGTTCTTCACCTGCTTCCCCTCGGCGATCGTCCGGTCGACCGGCTTCGTCTGATAAACGATCGTATAAGGCGAATCGATATCCTTATTGAATTGAAGGCTGAATCCGTTCTTTCCCGCCGGTTCGGCGGTGTATTCGCCCTTTGCAACCAGATCTTTATCAGCCTTCGAATCCCCGTTGTACACCTTCAGCGAATCGGCAATCCATGTATGAATTTCACTGAATTCGTCCGTGATGACCGCTTTCTCTTTTGGAATCTTCTTTTCATTGAAATTGTACTTCACAGTCCAAGTGATGATTCCGGTGCTGTTATCCACGCTAAACGATTTATCCAAAAATTGGCCGCGGTTTACCGTTACCGTAGCGGTCGATTTGGCATCTTCCGTTCCGTCGCCGGACAGGACAGCGGTGTTTTCAAAGCGCGACTGCTCGCCGGTAAGCTTCGTCGAAAAGCGAATCTCATAAGCCTTGCTGATCGTCTCATCCTGGAACGCAAGCTCCAGTTTCGCCCCGCCGTTCGTTTCGACCTTATATTTGCCGGCATCTACCTTGTCGCCAAGGGCCGCCGATCCGTCACCGTTAACTTGCAAACGGTAAACCTCCACAGAGTCGGCAATAAGCTCCAAACCTTCAGGCAGTGCGTCGGTGAGCACCGCGTGCTTGATTTTTTCCAGCGACTTGTTAACTTGAACCGTCCAATCGATCCGATCTTTGCCAATCGCTTTCCCTTGCTTTTCGATCAGCTTTCCGCCCTTCGGCTTCAGATTCACGATAGCGGTCTGCACTCCGCTTTTTACTGGAATGGCAATAACGACTTCCGTACTGCCTTTAAGGACTTCTTTCTTAAATTCCGTACGAATTTCCAGCTTGCCGGCGATGTTGGAATGACTCTCCACGTAATCATTGAAGGTCATCACAACTTTCCCGTTCAAATCGACCGTAAACCGGCCAACTTTCCCTTGATCGGCAAGAAGCGGGGCATCAATATCCGTAAAAATTTCAAACTGCCGCGGCAGCTCGAAGCTGAATGTATCCCCATTCTTGTAGCCGTGTCCGTTTGGAAGCTCCCACTCATAGCTGAGGTTGACGGCCGCGCCGACGTCCAAACTGCTGTCGGGATTATACACCGCATCAATCACGGTACCGTTTAAATCGGTTAACACGACTTTGGTTAAAATACTCTCCGCACTGGCGACTGGCCTGGCGACTGGCGCCGGCCGGTCATATACGCTATCCGTCACGGATTCTTGCGCGCTGCCCGTCGATTCCTGCACGCCGGCCGCTGCGTTCGCCGTCCAAACGGATGCGCCGTACAGCGTCTGCATCAGCAACAGCAATGCCACAACGATTCCACAAACCTTTTTCCTCATAATCTCTCCCTCTGTCTCTACATCACCCTCATTATATTCGGTTCCGATCCGCCTTCCGTGCGCAATTCGGGCCATGCATCCATCGGACAACATGTCGATAGGGTAATTTTCAGTCCATCACCTCCGCTGATCTTTATTGGCGCACGATTAATTGTGCCTGTATTTTCTTCAGAACCAAATGGGCTTCCGCCATTATATATGCCAATACTATACAATTTCTCAACAACGCCAAATAAGCCTTGGACATATCGTCCAAAGCCTATGTTTATTTCGTAAAAATCAATAGTATTTAGCCGGGGAATAACGCGAGGCGTCTTTAATCATGTTGACCCCGGTCTCACTGCTCTTCCAGCCCGCATCGACAGTTGTATCAATGGTTACCCATTGTCCATTCAAATAAACTTCATTCCAAGCGTGGTAAACATCAACGTATTCCGAAGTTCCCATAACAAGCTTGGCCGGAATTCCGATACTCCGCAACATGGAAGCGAACAAGGAGGCATAGTCGTAACACATCCCTTTCCGCCCTGCCAACGTACGGTTGCTATCGGGAAGGTAGTCCGTCAATTCGCTGGCTGCCAGAGTATGATCGTACCGGATCGTCCCGACAATATATTCATAAATAGCGTGCACTTTCTTCTCGTCGGACGGAGCGGATTGGGCAAGCTTCTTCGCAAGCTGGGCTGCCTGATCCCTTTCGCTCCAATCGACATTTTGCACAGAGTTCAAAAACACTTTGCTGTCATCCGCCAGTTGAAGTGTAACGGCCGCTTCCTGAACGATTTTGTATTTGGTACCGCTGACTTGTTCCAGAACGGTAACCTTATATTCACCATTGCCCATCTGGAGCGGAAATACTTCCTGCCGCTTGTCCGGCGAAAGGACATAGGTATATTTGTCACTACCTTTTGCGATCATGAGCTTCGTTTTGGCCCCGGCTTCCGCATCATAACGAATGACGACGGCGCCACGGTCCAACTGCTCCAAACCCAACCAATCTTCGGACGGGGCAGCTTGTACATCCGGAGCCCACATCAATAACGCAAAAAGCCCTACAATAGCGAACACAATGTTGCGCATACTGCAAACTCCCTTCGGCGGCCAGGCTGCCATTGACGTTTCGTCAAGAAGGCCCTGTGGCTTTGCGTCCCTGTCTTTCGACAAGTTTGCTATTTTCGTAATAGAGTTTCACAGATACTGATACATCTTCTCCAAAAAAACAAAAAAGCATCTTCGTTCGGTAGCTGGCTGCCATTGACGTCCGTCAAGAAGGCCCTGTAGCTTTGCGTCCTTGTCTTTCGACAAGTTTGCCGTTATCGTGATCAACTTTTGTGAATCTATCATATCAAATATATGGAATACCATCAAGAGAAAATTTGGAATTTTGTCGAACTATCATTCTTCCCCCGAACTCACTCGAACTCACCCGAAAAAATAGGACCCCACCAAAAAAATAGCACCTATTCATCCGGTGATCACATTCGATAGAATAAAAATGTACTATAATGTTAGTATTTTCCTAACCGTGCATGGGATAGGAGAATCCACTATTAATTAAGGGAGGGTATTTATGAAGCAAAAAGTTTTCAGTTTGTTCCTGGCGCTAGTTATGATGGCCAGCGTCGGCCTGCTATCAACTTCGCCGGTTCGGGCCGCTGAAGGAGCGGGAACGACCACTATCACCTCTATGGATTATTTTTCAGCGTCGGACGGACCTGTCATCACAAAATCAGGGGTTGGACAAGCCAGTTACGGATTTGTGATGCCTAAATTCAATGGAGGCTCCGCCACCTGGAATGATGTGGTCCAAGACTTGGGCGTCAATGTGAAGGTGGGCGGCAGTTGGGTCGATATTGACAGTGCCGGCAGCTTTGTCTACAACCAAAACTGGGGCCACTGGAGCGACAGCGGCTTTAACGGTTATTGGTTCACGCTTTCCGCGACAACCGAAATTCAACTGTACTCCAAAGCGAATGGGGTTACGCTGGATTACACTCTTGTGTTTCAAAACATCAACAAAACCACCATTACGGCGATGACGCCTACACAAGGGCCGCAAATTACGGCGGATACTACGGGCGGCGCCGGCTTTACCTATCCGGTTTTCAACAATGATCCGGCGATCCCCTTTGCAGCTGTGGCCGATGATTTGAAAGTGTACGTTAAACCCGTCAACAGCAGCGAATGGATCGATATTGACAATAATGCGGCCAGCGGCTGGATCTATGATAAAAACTTCGGCCATTTCACCGATGGAGGCGGCGGCTACTGGTTTAACGTCACGGAGTCGATCAACGTCAAACTGGAATCGAAAACCTCTTTGGTTAACGTTGTTTATACCATCATCTTTAATGAACCCGTAAGAAACTCATATGTCATTGCTCCCTATGATGGAACGACCTTCACGGCCAATGAGAGCGGTGCGATAGGGTTGCCGCTGCCTAAGATTGACGGAAGCGCGCCAGTAGCCGATGAGCTTGGAAATTTCGTATACCAGATCAACATCGGTGGGCAATGGGTAAATTTGGGCGATTCCGGCCAGAGCGGATTTGCATACTCCGCCAACGGCTACAATAACATGTCCGCCGCCAATCAGTGGGGGTATTGGGTCGACCACATCTACGGGCTATGGTTCCAGCCCATCCAGGAAGATCTGCAGATCCGCATCGGCTATCCATTAAACGGGCAGGCGGGCGGAAATGTCGGTGATAATTTCGTCTACTACACCTTTATCGGAAACCCGAACGCTCCCCGTCCGGATGTAACCGATGGCGAGGATATTCCTGTCGGAACGCCAAGCAACCCGGCCATTGAGGGCATGGAGCTGATCTGGCAGGATGAATTTAACGGAACCGGGCTGGACACGGGCAAATGGAACTATGAACTGGGTTACTATCTCAATGACGATCCCGGTACCTGGGGTTGGGGCAATGCGGAACTGCAGCACTATACAAACAGTACGCAAAATGTATTTATCCAGGACGGAAAGTTAAACATCCGGGCCTTAAACGAGCCCAAATCCTTCCCGCAGGATCCAAGCCGGTATGCACAATACTCCTCCGGGAAAATCAATACCAAAGATCATTTTTCGCTCAAATACGGCAGAGTGGATTTTCGCGCCAAGCTGCCTACAGGAAATGGCATCTGGCCGGCCTTCTGGATGCTTCCGCAAGATAATGTCTACGGTTCGTGGGCCGCATCCGGCGAAATTGATGTGATGGAAGCGAGAGGACGGTTGCCCGGCACGTCCAGCGGCGCTATCCACTTTGGCGGACAATGGCCGGCGAATACCCATGTCTCCGGCGAATATCATTTCCCGGAAGGGCAAACCATCGCCAATGACTTTCACGTATATTCCGTAGTCTGGGAAGAAGACAACATTAAATGGTATGTGGATGGCAAGTTCTTCTTTAAAGCTAACAGGGATCAATGGTATTCCACAGCTGCGCCGAACAATCCGAACGCCCCTTTCGACCAGCCTTTCTACCTGATTATGAATCTGGCGATCGGCGGGAACTTTGACGGCGGTGTAACTCCGAATCCCGGCGATATCCCTGCAACGTTGCAAGTAGATTATGTGCGTGTTTACAAAGACAACGGCGGCGGCCAGCAGAATCCTGAAGAACCGGCGCCCCCTTCCACGATCGTCATCGGCGATGAGGTGAAGGGCCTGAAGAAAACAGGCGATGACTTATTGTTCTATGTAAACGGCGCAACCTTCGCCGACTTGCACTACAAGGTCAATAACGGCGTACAGCTGAACGTGGCCATGACCGGGGCGGGGAACGGCAACTATACCTATGCGGTCAATAATCTCAAACAGGGGGATACCGTCGAGTACTTCTTTACCTATAACCCCGGGCAAGGAGCGCTGGATACCCCTTGGCAAACTTATGTCCATGGGGTAACGCAAGGAACTCCGGAGTAAACCGGGTAACCTGTTGAACTGGAAAAAATAGAATGTTGCCTCAAACAAGGCGAGAGGGAAGATAGATGACTTCCCTCTCGTTTTTCCTGTTGCTATGATGAGGTTGATCTTTCCTTCCACTTCTCTTTCAAAGCTTTCAAGTCCCCTATGAAGAACTTTAGCAAATTGGGCCTTCTTCTTACGGCAAGCGGGTGATAGGTAAAGCCGATAGGCAAGCCTTGAAAATCGTGCCAGCTCCCCCGCAATTCCTTGACACTGGCGTTCTCCTTTTGCGGGAATAGAGCTTCCGCCACGGCATTGCCAAAACCGAACAATACCAACGGCTGCTTCTGAAGCAGCTGCAACTGCAGATGAGGCAAACATGCCGCTCTGGCCTCGGGCTTATTGTAAGCGCGCAGCGGCCGGCATTTCAGCAAATAAGTGACATAAACCGAACTCATATCGATCCCCGCTTCCCTCATGCCGAGTTGGAGGGTCTCCCGGGTACCGCACAAAAACGGATTTCCTTCCCGGTCCTCCCGGGCTCCCGGATTATCCAGGATCATCATCAGCGGGGCTTGCGGATTTCCTTCCCCCCAGACAACGCGATTCCGCTGCTTGGACAGTTCGCAGCATACACAATGCTGAATACCTGCTGGCGCTTGTTCTTCAGGCAGAATTACAAAGGGATGATCCATTTCCGTGTCATGCGGCTCCTTTCTTCTTTCCCTTAGCACGCAATGACACCATTATGCCCATCCCAGACGAAAACTTGCTTTAATTGCCGGTTTCCCCGCGGCAGAAAGAAACTCCAGCGCAACACATAAGGACAAAATATGTCGTTAATCCGGCGGTTTCCGTCCATTTGAGAGAAATAGCGGCAATTTATGCCGCTATTCCCCCTCGTCGCAAGGAAGTGCCCACGTTCTGGGCCTTTCATAGGAATATAAGCACAAAAAATGCCGCTAATGGGGATGAACTGACCTGGATTCGGATAATAAGCACATAAAGTGCCTCTATTTTGAAGACAACAAATGCCTTTATTCCGAAGGACGCCCCTTGATTTGCTCCAACAAAGCTTCCAGCCGGTCCAAGTTTTGTTCATTGCCCTCGGCGCAGTAGCTCTTGGCTTCTTCGAACTCCTCCGTTTTCATAAATAGCTGGCGAAAAACGACCTTTGTTCCGCCGTCAAGCTCCTCGAAAGTAGCCGTTACCAGAAATTCATGGCCGGACAAATGTCTGAGTACGATTCGTTCCAAAGCCACGATTTCCTCAAAAACGCAAATGTTGGGATAGTCCACGCCATCCGGCCCGTGCATGACATAACGCCACGCTCCGCCCGGGCGTAAATCGAATTCATGGAACGTATTGGTGAAACCGTTCGGTCCCCACCAACGTGCCAATTGATCGGGGTTCGTCCACGCTTCAAAAACCCGCTCACGCGGCAAATGGAATTCGCGCGAGGAGATAATTTCATTATCACCAATGATAGCGGCCATGGTTATACCTCCTGTTCGAGCGTGTTGCCAAGGGTATCAAGCATCTCATTTGTGCCCTGCTCACGTACTTCCGGCGTATCGTGTCCATCGAAAAAGGCTCCTTGCTCGGTGAAGACCAGCTTCGTGCCGCCTTCGATCGGGATAAGCTCGACCGTGGTGAGCGAAACGGAGATTCGATCGTCGCCCGAATCCAAAGTGTAGCTATAGACGATGCGCTGTTCCGGTACAATCTCCTGGTAGCAAGCATCAAAGGTAAAGACGGGCCCCTCCGGCGGACCTCCGCTGCTGTATTCGCGTCCTCCGACGCGGAATTCGAAAATATCGGCTTTTGAAAACCACTTTGCTTTGGCGGCCGGATCGGCCCAGGCCCGGTAGACCCTCGCAGGCGGTGCGGCATAAGTCCGCTCCACGACGAAGGTGGCGTGTTTGACAAATCGTTCGGTCACGGTCAGTCCTCCTTAGATTTCGATTGTTCCTCTGTTTCGGCAAGAAAATCGCCCAGTAAATCCAGACGGCGCTCCCAGCTTGCCCGGCGCTCGACGACCAGCTTCTCATGGCTCTTTTTCATCGCTCGCAAGAGTTCCGTGAAGTCTTCAACCGCTAAGGGCGCCTTCCCCTGCATCGCTTTGGATACATGCTGAAGCTGGTCAAGGAGCGTTTGCTGCTGTTTGATTTGTTCCTTGATTCGCGCCATTTGCAGGTTGACGATTTCCAGCGGGCTGATCTGCCCGCCGTTTAAGACGGACCTGACCTCCTCCAGAGACAAGCCCAATTCCTTAAGTGATAAAATCTGCTGCAGGCGCGACAGATCGGATTCATTGTACAGCCTGTGACCGGACTCCGTCTGGCCGGATGGTGAGAACAAGCCGATTTGATCGTAATATCGCAAAGTTCGCACGGTGAGTCCCGCCAGTTTGGCAAGATCCCCGACCTTCCAATGTCGTTTCATAGGAACCCCTTCGTTAGCGCTAACTTGTTTACCGGTAGCTTAAGTATAAAAGATAACGTTGCGTAAGGTTCAACCAAAATATTTATTTGGGAAAAAGACCTATTATATTTTATGTTGACGACCACATAAATAAAGAAAGAGAGATAAAAATAGAAAAAGTTGAATGCCCTCAGCCGCAAACGGATGAAGTGCTCGTTCGCATCGTGTATGCTGCAGTCATTCCACTTGACTATAAAATTCGTTCAAGAAGTTTTTCCCGTAATGTTCCCCTACATCCCGGGATTCTATGCTTCCGGAGTTGTCGAGGAGGTGGGGCAAGGTGTAACGGAGTTCAAGCCAGGTGATCGCATTTTTGGTAGTGTCAAAGGGGCCTATGCAGAATATGGCATTGCGAAAGCCCAAGAATTAGTCAAGATGCCAGGTAATCTTACCTTTGAAGATGCGGCAACGATTAAGGCAGAGTTGAAACGGCCTGGAAAGCGCTGTTCACCGAAGGCGAACTCCAGCCTGGCCAAACCGTGCTAATTCATGCGGCGGCAGGCGGTGTTGGACAATTCGCCGTTCAGCTGGCCAAGTGGAAGGGAGCAACCGTGATCGCTACGGCATCAACCCCTAACCTGGACTTCGTTAAGTCTTTGGGTGCTGACCAAGTCATCGATTATACCCGGGCGGCTTTCGAAGACGTCGTCAAAGAAGTGGATCTGGTCGTCGATTGCCGATGGTACGATTAAAGCAGAGATCGATTCCATATTCCCGCTAAACCAAGCTGACAAAGCACTGGAGAAAAGCGAGGCAAGACATGGACGCGGAAGAATTTTGCTGGACATAAACTCAGGTTTAATTTGAAAAACGCTCTTACAAATTTTTCATTGACAACCCGGCAAGGGGACTGTATATTGACTTTGATAATCATTATCAATTAAAAGCACTATTTAAAAATACAGTTCTTGATACGAAAGGGTCTGCCAATGAATGCAAAACGAAATGCCTCATTAGGAACATTACTTGTTTCGATTGTGCTTTTATTCTCGCTAGTTGGTTGCTCAGCCCAGCAATCAAGTTCAACATCCGCACCAACTTCGGCCGAAACGTCTAAAACTGAAGCGCCCGCTTCGCCAGATACGAATTCCGCATATCCGATCGTGATCAAACACGCTTTCGGTGAAACTGTCATTGAAAGCAAGCCTGAACGGGTAGTTACCGTTCAATGGGCGAATCATGATGTTGCTCTCGCTCTCGGAGTTGTTCCCGTAGGCTTCTCGGCGGCGAACTTCGGCGTTCAGGATGGCAGCGGGCTTTTGCCTTGGACAGCGGAAAAACTCAAAGAACTTGGCGTAAGCGATCCTAACGTTTTTCAGGATACGGACGGCCTTGATTTTGAGGCGATTTCCGATGCGGACCCGGATGTCATTCTTGCCGCTTACTCCGGGATAACTCAGGAGGACTACGATCTTCTTAGCCAAATCGCTCCGGTTGTGGCCTATCCGACCGCTCCTTGGTCCACCACATGGCGAGAGCAAGTCCTGCTGAATGCAGAAGGCATGGGCATGAAAGCGGAAGGGGAACAACTCATCAAGGACACCGAGGACATGGTAAACGAAAAACTAAGCCAATATCCGCAAATGAAAGGCAAAAAAGTGGTTTGGGTTAACTTCTCGGCTGAAGATTTGTCGCAATTGCATATTTATACGCCTGTAGACTCTCGCGTTGCTTTCTTGTATGAGCTGGGAATGGTTTATCCTGAAAGTGTTACGAAACAGATTACGGACCCTAACAGCTACTCCTTGAATTTAAGCGCTGAGAATGTCGAGGCCCTTTACGATGCCGATCTCATCGTCGGATATGGGAATGACGAATTGCTGAAGACGCTCCAAGCCGATTCACTACTTGGTAAAATTCCTGCGATCCAAAGAGGTTCTGTCGCCTTTATCGACAGCGATACACCTTTAGTAGCTGCCGGAACTCCTAACCCGCTTTCGATAGCTTATACCATTGATGAATATCTAGCATTAATAGGAGGAGCTATTGACAAGATCAATGAATAGTTCTTCGGTGTCAAAAGACAAACAACCAAGCTTACATATGCCGAAGCATTTTCCGACAGTTCTGGTGATTTGTGCAGTCTTGCTCGGCGTGTGCGTAATTGCATCTCTGGTCTTAGGGTCTCGGATGGTAAGGTTTCCTGAACTGATAGAAGGTTTATTTCATCAAGATGTCCAATCCTTCGGGGCTAACGTGGTTCGCAAAAGAATTGCCCGAACCGTGTTCAGTTTATTTTGCGGTGCGGCGCTTGGAGTCTCTGGAGCGCTTATGCAATCGGTCACGCGCAACCCGATTGCGGACCCGAGTATACTGGGAGTGAACACAGGCGCGTCCTTGTTTGTGGTTTGCGGAATTGCATTTTTGAATATAAGCACCGCAAATGAATATATATGGCTAGCTTTAGCCGGAGCCGCGATTACTGCGGTGTTCGTATTTGGAATCGGCTCTATGGGGCGTGGCGGCGCCACGCCCATTAAGCTTGTTTTGGCCGGAGCCGCCACAAGCGCCGCGCTTTCTTCTCTGGTCACCGCCATCATGATTCCACGCTCCTATGTCATGGATCAATTCCGGTTCTGGCAAGTGGGCAGCGTCGGCTCGGCAACCTGGAGCGCTATAGCCACATTCACCCCGTTTCTGATCGTTGGCATACTGATCGCCGTAATGACTGCACCGGCGCTAAATGCGCTGGCATTGGGGGATGATGCCGCGACCGGACTCGGCGTTCGCACAGGATTACTGCGGTTTGTCGCGGCTTTTGCAGGTGTTGTTCTATGCGGGGCGACTACGGCCCTCGCAGGCCCGATTGGTTTTATCGGGCTTTTGGCCACGCACGTCATCCGTCTCATGCTTGGGCCCGATCTGCGTTTGGTAATCCCCATGTCAGCTATTGCGGGAGCCATCATTTTGACAATAGCGGATGTGTGCGGCAGGCTCATCGGCAGCCCGGGAGAACTTGAAGTCGGTGTGGTTACAGCGTTTATAGGAGCTCCAATCCTAATCATATTAGCGATGAGATCGAAAGTGCGTTCATTATGAAAAATCATTCTGTTGAATTTATCATGGCGGGCCGGCGTCAAAGACGCCGCCGGTGGATACTGATCACCGGCTTCCTTGCAGTACTTGCATGCTTGCTTTGCTGCGCTATGCTGTTACTGGGAAACACCATTTATCCGGTTCAAGATGTCATCCGGGCGCTTTCGGGAGAGCAGCTCAAAGGCGTGTCTTTTGCGGTGAATTCGATACGTCTACCGAGAATGCTGGCAGGTCTTTTCGCCGGATTTGCTTTTGGTGTTGCCGGATACATCTTCCAGACTATGCTGCGCAACCCCCTTGCGAACCCGAATGTCATCGGGATTACCTCCGGCTCAAGCGCGGCGGCTGTTTTTTGCATCACCCTACTTCATTCAAACCGGGCGGTTGTTTCCGTTGCTTCGGTGATTGCCGGTCTTGTTACGGTTATCATTATTTATGTACTGTCCAGGGGGAAGACATTTTCGGTCGGGCGGTTGATCCTCGTCGGAATCGGCATACAGGCCATGCTTGACGCCCTGATTTCCTACCTGCTGCTGGTTGGCGCTCAACAAGATATTCCCGCAGCGATCAGATGGCTCAGCGGCAGTCTGAATGGCTCGCAAATGCACGAACTTCCGCCTCTTGTCCTAACGGTATTGATCTTTACGCCTATTGCTATCGTGCTGGGAAAACATCTAAGTCTATTGGAACTTGGAGAACAATCGGCCACTTCGCTTGGAGTGAACACGGACAAGACAAGAATAGCGCTTATTTTGAGTTCTGTGTGCATGATTGCTCTGGCTACCGCTACCACCGGGCCAATCGCTTTTGTCTCCTTCCTTTCGGGGCCGATCGCGAAAAGACTGGCCGGAGCCGGCTTCTCGAACATAATCCCGGCTGGTCTTGTTGGCGTAAATTTAGTGTTGGCGGCAGATTTAATCGGACAATTTGCTTTCGAGTACAGATTCCCTGTGGGCATCATGACCGGAATACTCGGAGCGCCGTATCTGATCTTCCTGCTCATCCGAATGAATCGAAAGGGCGAGTTATAATGAAACCAACGCATCTATTTCAAGCCGAACAGCTCGTGGCCGGCTATGATCATAAAACGATTATCCAAGGTGTAGACCTTGTTATCCCCAGTCATAAAATAAGCGTTATTATTGGAGCCAACGGCTGCGGAAAGTCCACGCTGCTGAAAACACTGGCAAGGCTGATAAAGCCTAAATCCGGCAAAATCTCGATTGACGGAAAGCCCATCGGCAAAATGCCGCCAAGACAGCTGGCGCGCGTGGTTGGACTGCTGCCGCAATCCCCTATTGTTCCGGAAGGCATTTCGGTAGCGGATTTGGTTGGACGGGGAAGGTTTCCGCACCAATCGTTGTTCGGCGGATGGACTAAAAAAGATTATGAAGCCGTTGCCGAAGCGATGCGAATTATGGATATAACGGAGTTTGCCAATCACAATATTGACGAGCTTTCCGGCGGTCAACGGCAGCGCGTCTGGATTGCCATGGCTCTGGCGCAACAAACCGACATTTTATTTCTCGATGAACCGACAACCTTTTTGGATATCACCTATCAAGTCGAAATTCTTGACCTGCTCACGGACCTTAACCGTAAACACGGAACTACGATTGTCATGGTTCTTCACGATATCAACTTATCCGCGCGTTATGCGGACCATATTTTTGCGCTTCAGCAAGGAAAGCTTGTGGCGGAGGGCGAGCCGTCTCAGGTGATTACAACCACATTGGTAAAAGACATTTTTGGGCTCGATTGCACGGTGATACAAGATCCCATTTCGGGCTCTCCGTTGGTAGTGCCCAAAGGGCGGTATCATGGTAATGAATAGAGACGGCCGATCTCGGGTGACAACATAAAGGAAAAAAAAAGGCGTTATTTCAGCCGATATCCCCCATGTTGCGTATAATAAAGGAATTTTATGGCGCTATTCCCACGATTTAGTAGCGAAAGGCCGCCTTTCGACGTGTTCATCGAAAAATAAGACCCAATAGTTCCCCTATCGTGATGAATAGGCTCAAATTCGGAAAATAGGACCCTAAAGTTTCTCTATTTTATGGGGACGATACTGAGCACAAGAAGTATCTATTTGTAATCCAACCGCACTTACTGCATTTTGTTTTCGATCCGCTGCATGAACTCTTCGGCGGCACTATAGCCGAGCTGCTTGAGATACCAATTGTTGGCCGCCGCCTCAATCAGACCGGCCACATCTCGTCCCGGCTGGAGCTGGACCTCGATATGCGGAATCTTGACGCCGAGATATTCCGTGAATTGAGGTTCCCGTTCCAGCTCATTGTTCAGAGCATTCTCCCGCCATGAAGCCAATTCAATGTCGAGTACAATCCGCGTCTCGTCCTGAAAAGCCCTACGCCCGTATTGGCGTACGACATTAATCAGGCCGATGCTGCGCAGCGCAAGGAATTCGCGCGTGGTTTCGTTATGCGTTCCGAGCAAAGTCGTTGGCCCCAGCTTCTTCAGCACCACAATATCGTCCGCAACGAACCGGTGGCCCCTTCTGATGAGCGTGTGGGCGGTTTCGCTTTTGCCGATCCCGGATTTGCCGCGGAGCAAGACGCCAATGCCCGATACATTCACGCATACCCCATGGATCGATATCTCCGGCGCAAGCGCTTTGACCAAATAGCTGTCCAGCTTGGCGATAAACTCCGTTGTCGTCTCCTCCGTCCTTAGCAGCGGAATCCCCTCCTGATCGCAGAACAAGGTCAGATACGGGATCTCCTGCTGTCCTGACGTCACAATAAAGCAGGGCGGATGATATTTGACGATGTTGCCGATATGCAGCTTGCGTTCCTCAATAGATAATGTCAGTAGATAGTTAACTTCCTTACGGCCAAGCACTTGCACCCGCTCCATGGGGAAAAAATCAAAATACCCCACAAACTCCAGCCCGGGTCTGTGCGCCCGCGGACGGGTAATCACACGGTCCATACGGCCCGCCCCGGCAAGCACTTCCATATGAAACATATTCGCAAGACTTTGCACCGTGATCGTCTTCATGTTGTTCTCCCCAATGATTAATGATTCTGGAATGACACTGTTTAAGATTATTTACCCGCTTTTCTTCGATTCGAATAATACAAAGCAAACAGCAGAATAAACCACAGCGGCGTCAATAATAAGGCCATGCGTGTTTCTTTGGCAACCAGCATAATTATAAGAATTATAGCAAACAACGTCAGAACTGCATAATTAACAAAGGGGGTAAACGGAGCTTTAAATTTCGATTTTGCCTGCAACTCTGGCTGCGTCTTTTTATACTTGATGTGACAAACAAGAACCACACCCCAGACCCAAATAAAACAAATGGCGCTAATGGTGGTGACGACGCCAAACGCTTGCTCCGGAATAAGCTTGCTCAAAAGAGCTCCCCCGGATAGGACAAGCGTGGAGATCAATAACCCGTTTCTGGGCACATGGTTTTTATTCAGCTTGGCAAAATGGGATGAAGCCTGGTTATTCTTACTCAAATTGTATAAAATTCGGCTGGTTGAAAACATCCCGCTATTACAAGCGGAAGCGGCTGAAGTTAATACGACAAAGTTAATAATTCCCGCGGCAATCGGAATCCCGACCAAACTAAACGTTTTAACAAAAGGGCTTTCTGACGGGCTTAGCTCCGTCCAGGGATTGATGCACAATAGGGCAATAATCGCGCCGACGTAGAAGAATAAAATTCTAAGCGGAATTTTATTAATCGCCGAGGGGATATTTTTTTCCGGGTTGGATGTTTCCGCGGCCGATACCCCCACCAACTCCACACCAACAAAGGCAAACACAACCATTTGGAAGGAAAGCAAGAACCCGGGAACTCCGTTTGGAAATATGCCGCCATGTCCCCAAATATTTTTGACCGTAACCATTCCCGTATCCGTTTTGAATCCAATCACCAGCAAGACGACCCCAATGGCAATTAATGCGAGAATCGTCACTACCTTAATTAAGGCAAACCAAAACTCCAATTCGCCAAAATTTTTTACGGTTAACAGATTAAGTCCTAATAAAACAACTAAGCAGATAATTTCAGGCACCCATTGCGGGATATCAAACCAATATTGTACATACACCCCAACCGCGATCACATCGGCCATAGCCGTCATGATCCAGCAAAACCAATAGGTCCATCCGGTTATAAACGCGGCCCGCGGTCCAAGATAGTCTTCGGCAATGTCCGTAAAAGATTGATATCCGGCTTTGGACAACAGGAGTTCTCCCAGCGCCCTCATCACAAAAAACACGGCGATCCCCACGATGAAATAAGCAAAGATAATGGACGGACCCGCCAGTTGAATGGCTTTGCCCGATCCGAGAAACAATCCGGTACCAATGGTGCCGCCAATGGCAATCAGTTGAACATGCCGATTTTCTAAATCCCTCTTTAATTCTTGTTGTGCCAAACCAAACTCCTCCTTAACGTGAAAAGTTGAACAATGGATTAAATCCAATAAAAAAAGAGACTGGATGCGCTCCAATCTCCCGGTCATAAGAATAACTAAATAGACTTGTTATTAACTATTTTCGAAATAACAAATAGATATTCAGTACTCTTCTGTCCTTTTGCCTGAGATTGTGAACCCTTCGGCGCCGCGGAATCCCGCGGTCTCTCCAGAAGCTGCTCCTGCTATAGTACGATCCATAGCAATCATAGCTTGCCAACTATTTAATTTTTATTGTAACAACCCATTTAAATATTTTTCAATATTACTCGCAGTGAAAAATTTTGTCAACGAGATAATTCCCATTCGCCCAGGTTTGATTACGGCAGTGTTTCCCCGGGCTGTCTGTAACGGTAAACGTAACGGATAACTTTATTCATTTAACCGAGCGAAGGGTTATCCCGAACACAAATCATACGAGGGCCTTATCAGTTTAGATAGTGCAAAATACGGTATAATAAAATGCGGACAAATATACCTCAAACGTTTAAAACCATAGCTCACAAATCATCACACTCATTGATGATTTACTCTATTTACTTCCGTTCAACCCTTCGCAGATATACTTTAAAATAACTCTGAAAGGAGGGAATGTATGGTCACCATTCTTATCGTTGAAGATGACCAGATGTTGCGTCTTTTGACGAAAGCGAAACTCAGCCCACTATATAAAATCAAAGAAGCTGCTGATGGCCAAGAAGCGTTGGAAGTTCTCGATCGCGAACATATGGATCTGCTCGTGGTGGATATTCAAATGCCGAACATGAACGGTTATGAACTGGTGCGCACCCTGCGGGATAGCGACGATATGACGCCTGTCATCATGCTGACGGCCATGAACGCCTTTTCCCACAAAAAGGAGGGATTTGCCTCGGGCGTGGATGATTACATGACAAAGCCCATCGACTATGAGGAACTGATTTGGCGTATTGAGGCACTGCTGCGGCGAGCACAGATTGCCAACGAAAAGCGCATTGTGATCGGCGGCTTCTCCATGGAGCAGAACACCTTTTCCGCCCAATATAACGAAGAAACAATTCCGCTGACAAACAAGGAATTTGACCTGCTGTACAAGTTTCTCTCCTATCCCAATGTCGTATTCACCAAGCAGCAGTTGATGGACGAGATTTGGGGTTACGACTCCGAGACAGAGTACGATACCATCAAAACCTACATCAGCCGTCTGCGCAACAAGTTTTCGATGTGCAAAGAATTCGACCTGATATCCATTCGGGGACTTGGATATAAAGCGGTCATCCATAAGATGGGAGGCGGCCATGAAACGATATAATCAAGACGCGATCTTTAAGCTGGTTCAATTCCGGTGGGTTTTCATTGCAGACGCAATCGTAGTTATCGGCGCAGTGATGGCCTATGGGCTTATCGCTACATACTGGCTGGGCATGAACAGGGAGAACGCTCTTTCCATGCTGGCTATCATTCCGCTTATGATTATTGTTGTCGGTTTGGGAACACTTTTTACGCTACGATCCGTCCGCCGGAAAATGGGTGATCTGTTGATTGGAATAAAAGAAGTATCCGACGGCAATCTGGAGGTGCGGTTAGACAGCAGAAAGGCGGAAGAATATGCACCCATCTATGATGGATTTAATCGCATGACGGCAGAACTGAAAAACACGAAGGCAGAGATGCAAAACTTTGTCAACGAGTTTTCCCATGAATTCAAAACGCCGATTACTTCAATCTCCGGGTTTGCCCAATACCTTATTGACACAGGAGACGGCATTGAGAGCCCGGAACGGATTCAGTATCTTCGGGTCATTGCCGATGAATCCCTTCGTTTGTCCACACTATCGCAGAACACGCTTCTGCTTTCCAAGGTCGAAGCCTGTGAAATCATCACCGAAAAAGAAGCATACGATTTATCCGAGCAAATAAAACGGTGTGCAATCCTGCTGCTTCCGAAAATCGAACAGAAGAAGATTGAGCTGGAGCTGGATGTTGACGATATATCTTATGTGGGCAATGCGGAACTGATGGAACAGGTATGGATCAATCTGCTTAGCAACGCCATCAAATTCACCCCTGAACACGGAGAAATCAAAATTTCCGCCAAATGCACCTCAGATCAGCTTACGCTTAAATTTTCCGACAGCGGTGTGGGCATGGACGAAGAAACCGCCGCGCATATCTTTGAGAAATATTATCAGCACGACACGACCTCCGCTGTACGGGGCAACGGCATCGGCCTTTCCATTGTTTTCCGCATCATTTCCCTGTGTGGCGGTGAAATTTGCGTGGAAAGTAAACCTCAAGAAGGTAGCACCTTTATTATCACGTTACCCGTCTAACGTATGAAATACAATAAAAAGCGCAAATCGGACTCCGGTGCGGTTTGCGCTTCTTTTTTGCTTTCATATGAATTATGACTTCTTTTTACTTTCGCTCAACCTTCGCCCATTAAGATATGCTCATACACACAGTAATCCTAACAACGATAACACAGAAGGAGATTGAGAACATGAAAAAGAATATGAAAAAGATGTTGATGGCGAGCATGACAGCCTTGGCCATCGGGATGATTGCTGCGGGGTGTGGAGCCACTACGGATTCAGGCCATGCTGAAGATACAGCAAATTCCAGCTCGGTTGAACCCGTAGTCAGTATTTCTGATTCCTACGATAACACGGAAGAACTTGCGGCTGTTTTCCCAATCATCAATCCCACCCCCATCGACACGGAAATGGGGAAGAACATTCAGAATAGACTGCTGAACGGGTTTGAAAACTGGAACAGAGGCTATGATGCCTGGGAAACCTGGGGCGATATTCTGTATACTGAGGATTCCCTTTATAACGTACACGGTGTGAAGCTCACCTTGAAGGAATATCAGGATTCCATGAATGCGACGCTGCAGTCCAGCGATATTCAGATGGGCAACTTCAATAATATGATCATCTCCGGTGACTGGGCTGCGATTCGATACGACATTTCAACGACCAACAGACAGACCAAAAAAACTTCGGACGGAAGCGTGATGGAGTTTGTCCACTTCAAGGACTATGGAGATGAACTGGGCACTCGGGTTGTGGAAGGCTGGGCCGGAACAAAGGGCGCAGATTTTGACGGTTTGACAAGTTTCCAGACCGACCAGGCGAAAGCGGCACAGCAGGCTGCATTGGATGCCATCGTCAATGCGAAGATCCCTGATACAACGGATCTTGAAGCCAAGTATCCTGTTACCTATCCCACGCCGATCGAAAACGATATGGCTAAGAAGATTCAAAATGCCATATTGAACGATTTTGAAAATTGGAATCAGGGCTTTGATGCTTGGTCGGTAGGGGCAGATACCTTTTATGACAGCAACCTGCAGTACCATACGAATGATGAAACCATGACCCTTGAGGAATACAAGGCTTCCGTAAAGAACGCTGCTGAATCGACCGATGTAAAGCGTATTAGCTTCGATAATATGCTAATCAGCGGAGATTGGGCGGCCATTCATTACAGAATCACCAATCAGGACGCAACGACCGGCGAAAAGACTGCCGGTGACGTGATGCAGTTCCTGCACTTCGCGGAGGACGGCGACAGCGTGAAAGTGATTGAGAGCTGGACGAAATAAGCCCGTGTATTTATGTGATGTATATTTCAACTTTGTGGGTAGGGTTTAAGACATGAGAAAAGCCGTAGGACTTAAAATCCTACGGCGAATGTCCGTTAGGCATTACCCGCCTTGGATGGTTTGTTGCTGGGTGCAAACCACCCGATTAGGGCGATCGCCACCAGGACAGCGTAGAAGACAATCGTCCAGACCGTGCTATGGGGAAAATGAGGATCCAAAACCCCAATATCCTCATGGGCAAGGGTGATGACGGCGAGCTTTACTCCAACCCATGCAACGATCGCATAAGCCGTCGTCTCAAGCGCCGGACGTTGGGCTAAAAGTTTTACAAACCAAGTCGCCGCAAATTTAATTAAGATCAGGCCCGCAATTCCGCCGAGCAATACGACCATAAACTGGCCTGCGTCCATCCCCCCGAATTCGCCAAGCGGCGAGTCCGGCAGCCCTAGCGCAAGCGCCACCGCAGCCAGGATGGAATCGATCGCAAAGGCAAGGTCTGCCAGCGCAATTTTTCCTACTGTAGGCCAAAAACTTTTCCCTGCCGACTCTTGTTTCGTGTCCTTGTGCACATCCTCATTCTTCTTGCCGAACCGCGCTTGGATGATGTGCTTCAAGCCCAAGTATAGGAGATACGCCGCACCAATCGCCTGCACCTGCCAGACGTTAGCAATAAAGGAAATCGCAAATAACGCGGCAAAACGAAAGACAAAGGCCATCATGATTCCATAGTTAATCGCTCGTTTCTTCTGTTCGTCCGGCAAATGTTTCGCGATAACCGCAAGAACGAGCGCATTGTCGGCCGATAACAATCCTTCCAAACCGATAAGAATGAGTAGTGCCCAGGCATACTCCAACCACATTTGCTCCATCTCCCTTTGTAAAGTAAGTTGTATCAACCCGACAATGCCGCACGTAAATAATATTGACTTGTACAGCAATGGGTATACGAGATGTTATACGAAATACCCCCCCGATAGAGTTCATTTTTTTACGATGAGAATAACATCGCTACTTCCTCCTGAAACACCTCTCGATCTTTTCCGTCCATCCATGTTCGTAAATGCCGGGCCAACAGGGGATAACAGGTCCTTTATAACCAATCTGACATTAAAATAAGAAGACAAAAACATAAAAGGAGCTGCCAAGCAGCTCCTTAGTTATTGAATCATATATTCCCCCAGTTTGCGGTATTGCGGCTAAACCGGTTCACGGCGCTAAACAGGGCTTTCACGGAGGAGGTCATAATATCAACGTCAACGCCGCAACCCCAATATACGCTGCCGTCGGATGCCGTGATGCCGATATAAGAGACGGCTTGCGATTTAGAGCCGGTTTCCAGAGCGTGCTCCGTATAGACCAGATCGCTGTATGCCAACCCCAGATAGGCTTGCAGCGCATTGCTGATCGCATCGAGTCTGCCGTTTCCGGTGCCTTCGATTTCCTTGACTTCATCGCCGGTCCGGATCGTGACGATGGTTTGAAAATCTTCATTGTCCGTAATACGGTATTTGATAAACTCGACAGGCGTTTTAATGTTCACATATTCCTTCAAGAAAATATCGTAGATTTCCTCGGGCAGCAGTTCTTTTTGCTGCTGATCCGATACGTTTTTAACGAAATATCCGAAGTTTTCGCGCATTTTTGCCGGAAGATCGAGTCCGTACTTCAACTGCAGCACGTATCCGATCCCGCCTTTGCCGGACTGGCTGTTGATGCGGATAATATCGCCTTCGTACTCCCTGCCGATGTCCTTGGGATCAATCAGCAGATAAGGGACCGACCAATGCCGGGGTTCTTGTTCCTCGCGCCATTTCATGCCTTTGGCAATCGCATCCTGATGCGAGCCGGAGAAAGCGGTGAATACCAGCTCGCCTCCGTAAGGATGTCTTTCGCTGACTTTCATTTTGGTCAGCCGTTCATAAACGGAGGCGATGGCAGGGATGTTCTCAAAATTCAGCCTCGGGTCCACCCCGTGGGAATACATGTTGAGAGCCAGCGTCACAATGTCTACGTTTCCCGTTCTTTCCCCGTTGCCGAACAAAGTGCCTTCGACGCGCTGGGCGCCGGCCAGCATCCCCAGCTCCGCGTCCGCTACCCCCGTTCCCCTGTCGTTATGAGGATGCACCGACAAAATCACATGCTCCCGGAAGTTCAGGTGATTGCTCATATACTCGATCTGGCTGGCGTAAACGTGAGGCATCGACATGGACACCGTTGCCGGCAGGTTGATGATGACCGGGTTCTCCGCAGTCGGCCGCCATACACCCAGCACGCTGTTGCAGATGTCCAGGGCAAAATCAATCTCTGTACCCGTAAAGCTTTCCGGCGAATACTGGAACTGAAAATTCCCCTCCGTTTCCTCCGCGCACTGCTTGAGCAGCTTGGCGCCGCTTAAAGCGATGTCGATAATTTCTTGTTTGGATTTGCGGAATACCTGTTCCCGCTGCGCCACGGAGGTCGAGTTGTACAAATGGACTACGGCTTTTTTCGCGCCTTTCAGCGATTCGAACGTTTTGCGGATGATGTGCTCTCTCGACTGGGTCAACACTTGGATCGTAACGTCGTCCGGGATCAAATTCTGCTCGATCAATGTGCGCAGGAAGGTAAACTCCGTTTCGGACGCTGCGGGAAATCCAACCTCGATCTCCTTGAACCCGATCTTCACAAGCATTTTGAAGTACTCCAGCTTTTCCTCCAAATTCATCGGAACGATTAAGGCCTGATTCCCGTCGCGAAGATCGACGCTGCACCAAATCGGCGCCTCTGTAATGTATTCCTTCTTGGTCCAATTCAAGCTCGTCTCCGGCGGCATAAAATATCCTCTGGCGTATTTTTCAACATTTTTCATGGCGATCCTTCCCTTCATCAATTTTCCGTACTTATCTAACAAAGATCGGATGCGAAAAAAAGCCTTCCATCTCCATTAACAGAGACGAAAGACTTTGACATCTTACGCGGTACCACTCCGAATTCACGCCACCCTTTGGCATGCCCTCTACGGATACGGGTTTGCCAAAACGGACAAACCTGGCATCCTCCTGATGATAACGGTCAGGCTCCGGCTCCGCCTACTTAAAGAGGTTGTGCAAAAACCGTCTTTGGGGTTCAGCGGGCAACTCCAAGGCGAGTTCCGATTTCCCCCGCGGCTGTTTCACACCGCCCAACAGCTCTCTGTTCGCTCGGAAAACCGTACTATTCCTTCTCAACGTATTTCAAATATTAGAGATAATGTTATATCAGCAAAACGATGATGTCAATTATAATCTGATACCATTCCTGCCCGCGACTGTAGTTCGATACTCCCCTAGTCCCTTATTTGGACTCGATGCGCCCCAGCGGGTGGGCGCTCGCTTCCAGAGCCGCGCGGGCTGCCGGCCAGCTGGAATCGTCGAGATCGAGCGCGGTGAGGAGGTAAGCCCGCGTCAGCCGCTGGATTAGGGCGACTCGTTCGGGGTTCTCATCCGTTGTTTCCGTAACGTTGTATCCGGGAATTCCGCCAAGCGAGTGTTCGGCCCCGAAGAGGGTAAGCAAGCTCTTACTGCCCGGGCTTAGGAAATACGGGTCAGTGAACCAATCCGGCCCCCGAGTGGACAGATGGGACTGGTCATGGTCCCCTGCAACCACAAGGGCTGGCGTGCTCATATTCGCGAAGCTCGGACTCATGAAGGGAAAGTGCTCGGCCGCGAACGGAGTCAAATCAGCTCCACCCTTGCCGGTTGTGGCAAGCAATACGCCTGCCTTGATCCGTGAGTCGGACATGTCCTCTCCCGGTTCGCCGCGGGCGTCGAGGACTCGCGCGCCGAGCAACATGCTCGCCGTCTGGCCGCCCCAGGAGTGTCCGGCAACAGCGATGCGGCTTCGGTCAAGGCGCCCGCTGAGACCGGGAACGGAAGCTTCAATGAGATCAAACTGGTCGAGGATGCGTTTCATGTCCTCCACCCGGAACCGCCAGATCAGCGGTGTACGCGGATCGTCAGGAGGAAGGTTCAGCGTCCTCGAGTCGAGATGGGTGGGCTGAACGACCACGAAGCCGTGAGCAGCCCAGAAGTCGGCCAACGGGCTGTAGCCGTCCAACGACCAGCCATAACCGTGCGAGAAAACAATAATAGGCAATTCGCTTCCAATCGCAGGCGCAGACACTTGCACTTGCAAATTCTCACCGCGGCCCGGAGCGGATAGCACTACCGGTTTCACCGAGACGACTGGAGCGGGTGCACTAACTTTAATATCCATAATAAATGTTCCTTTCTTTACGGGAGATTGGCTAAACCGTTTATGGAGGAAGCGGTCAAGCGTGCTTTGCATTATTAATATTGGTTGATACGTCAACCCGGACTTACTGTATCATGTTGTGGTTGATGTGTCAACCATGATATTATGTTCTTATGGATAAAAACGAGCTGAATGAAGAGGAAATGCGAATATGGCATATGTGGAAAGGCACCTTTCAGAGCATCTTCGGCCGCGTTGTCAAAGAGATGTCCGAGCACACAGGACTATCGGAGGGTGATTACGGGGTATTGGACCGGTTAGCCCTTCTGGGGAACGGCAGCCTTCGCCAACAGGAATTGGCCGACTCGATGAACTGGGATAAGAGCCGATTGTCACACCATCTGACGCGGATGGAAAAACGCGGACTTGTGATGAGGAAATCATTAGATACGAATCGCGGTGTTCAAGTCATCATCACTTCCGCCGGACAGTCAGCGCTCGATGATGCCCGGCCTATAGTCGCAAAGTCAATACGCAAACATTTCCTTGATCGATTAACCGATCAAGACATTGAGTTGATTGCTAAGCTGGCGCAAAGTACAAAATCGGGACCTTCAGCGTCTTGTTAAACCCCTGCGCCTTGACCGCGTTTTTGATGTTGTTCATGAAGCAGATAAGATGATCGGTACTCATAAGAAAAACGTCTATCTACCGGTAGAGTAGACGCTGAATCAGAGCGAAAAGCTTCCTGACTTTGGGAGCGACTTCATGAATCAGTTTCAGCAGTTGTTCGTTATTTTATGGGAAGTAGGACGGTTTGATGGGATCAAATGCAAAAGTACATTTGAATTTCGGTAAATTTCTGCGTTTGAGCGGTTGAAGTGCAAAAATACATCTCATTTGCGGTGATTGGATAAAAAAGTAGCTTATGATCGGAAATGAACTGCATATTTGCAGTTGAACCCCCCGTTTCGAGGCGTTTCGACGAATATCGCATGCACTTTTGCATTTCATGGGATTTCCCCCTTCCTTTTTTCAAGCCCCGCATTCCAGCCTGTCAAAGCCATACTCTATCCGCTTTTAAGTTGGTTTTCGCCCTGGTCGCACCGAAAGTTGAGTTATAAATTCTATAATCTTAAAAATGAACCCTCCAGACGCGGAGGGTTCTTGCATTTTATCGATTTTGGAGAGCAACATTTCTTTAAACCCACTATTGACTTAAACTATGGTTTAAGTCGTATCATTTTCATGTCGACAATGAAATGCAAGAAATCGGAGGCCTCCAAATGAAATATTATTCCATCGGCGAAGCTTCAACCAAATTCAATATTCCGGAATCAACCTTGCGGTATTATGAAAAAAGGGGACTGCTGCCGCTAATCGAGCGTGATGAAGCGGGCCGGCGCTTATTTTCAGAACATCAAATGGCGCTCCTTGAAGCCGTCATTTGCTTAAAAAACACGCATATGCCAATAAACAGCATTAGAGAGTATATGGCATGGATCGTAGAAGGAGACACTACCCTCGAACGCCGGCTTGACATGATGAAGAAGCATAAGCAAAGAGTGCTGGATGAGATTGCATTGCTGACCCAGTACTTACCGGGAATTGATGAAAAGATTGAACGCTATATAAAAAAGATCGAGGAGGAACGTTCATGAAGCTTTCAGGAAATACAATACTGATTACAGGCGGAAGCACCGGAATAGGGTTGGCATTTGCTGAGCGATTTATGAAAGCCGGGAATACAGTCATTGTTTGCGGCCGGCGTGAAAGTGCACTTCAAGACGCGGAAGAAAAAGTTCCCGGTCTGATCACCCGTGTATGTGATTTGGATATGGAATCGGAACGTTTAGCGTTGTTTGATTGGGTAACCGCAAACTATCCGGAAGTGAACGTATTGGTGAATAATGCCGGCATTCAGTTGCGCTATAATGTGCTAAAGGCGGATGCGAGAGACCATTGGAATGATTTCAGGAAGGAAATCACAACGAATATCGAGGCTCCTTTCCATCTGTCCATGCTGTTCGCGTCTTTTTTTGCGGCAAAAGAAACGGCGGCGATCATTAACGTCACATCCGGGCTGGCTTTTACACCGTTCGCGATTGCCCCCATTTATTCAGCAAGCAAAGCGGCGCTTCATTCCTTCTCCATAAGCTTAAGACACCAGCTCTCCGATACGTCTGTGGAAGTTATTGAGATTGCCCCGCCAGCGGTGAATACGGATTTGGGAGGAGCAGGACTGCATACGCAAGGGGAACCGTTAGATGCCTTTGCGGATGGAATTTTCAACGATTTGGCGGAGGGTAAAACGGAGATCGGGTATGGTTCTTCTGTGGCCCGCTTGCGCATGTCCCGAGACGAAATAGACGTATACACAGAAAAACTGTATCAAGCTACGAAAAAGTTTATTGAATAACTACACCATTCCGCTACTTGCAACACGGTTCACCGTATGAGCATGAAGCTAAATCAAATGGCACCCATTTGGGGTGCCATTTTTAGCAGCGGTTAGAAGTTTAAAAATCCCTTTCTCTGCGAGCGGCTTCTATTCTTCCGCCTGCCGTTCCAGCAAATAAAACATGTAGTCGGTCGGGACGCCGGCATACCCTTGCTGTCTCAGCATCGCGGTCACATTGCCCCGGTGATACGTCCCGTGGTTGACCACATGCCGCAGGATGTCGGAGAAATGCGTATCAAGACGGCCGTACTTTGGATGCTCGATCGTCATCGCCTTGTCCGGGTCGGGCGTACGCCGCAGCAAATCGCGGAACTGTTCGGCGACTTCGGCGAACAGCCGCCGCATCTCTTCCACGGTTTTGCCCTGCGCTTCCTTCGTCCAGTCCGGGATCTTCGGAAAAATCTCCTCGTTTGGAACTTCCGCGAGTACGGACATATAAAGCTGTTCAAACAAGTACATGTGTCCGAGCGTTTGCGATACGGACGGGAACACGCTTGTCACTTCCGCATCGAACACTTCCTTCGGAAGCTGCTCCAGGTGGGCGAACAGCCGCTCGTTCGCCCAAACATGATATTCGTACAATTGATGTGAGTGCTCTCGCATGGACATGGATGGATTCACCTTTCCTTTATTCGTCGTCGTTTGGCCGCCGCAGCCTTGTCTCTATCGTATACCGGGTTCGCTGACAACTGCTGTCAGCGAAGTTCAACCGGGATCATCTTCGTAATGTTTGGCGATTTCGCAGGCCATTTCCCGGATCCGGCGCTTAAGTTCCAGCGGCTCCCGAATGCGAATGGCCGTGCCGAATGTGATCAGATACCTCGGAAGGTACTTGTCCATCGTCGGGACATCGAGCAAAAAACGCGCCTCCCGATCGGTCCGTTCCGTCAAATAGTGGCGCATATGCCAGTGGCCGCAAACCGCGTTCAGCGTATCGGGTTCTCCCTCAATGCGGATGACCGTCAGCGGTCCGTCCGCCTCCCGCTCCTGCTCGGACTGGTCGCGGAAATAGGCGGACGCGGAAAAGTGCTCCGGCTTTTCGAACCGCGCTTCGGTCGGCTCGAGCCGCGCGATGCGGTCCACGCGGAACGTCCGCACCGCCCGCGACCGATGGCAGAACGCGACAGCGTACCATTCGTTGCGGTCGTAAGCGAGCCCGTACGGATCGACTTCACGTTCATCAGCCCGCTCCGCTTGCGCTTTGCGATAGGCGATGCGGACCGTTCGCCCGTCCATCACCGCCTGCTCCAGGTCCCTGAGCAACGCAACGACGGAAGGCGGGCGCGCCGGAGAGATCACATCCAAGCCGCTCGTCTGACGGGACAGATCGTCGCGCTGCTCTTCGTGCAACCCGTTCTCCACCTTCGCAAGCGCGCTTTCCAGCTCCTCCGTGTACGGATAGCCGGCGCCTTGCGCAAATTTATACGCGTCCACAAGCGCCTTCAGCTCTATGGAGTTGAAGAACAACGGCGTCTCCTTGAAGCTTTCCAGTATGCGAATGCCGCCGTCATGGCCCGATTCCGCGACGACCGGCACGCCGCTGGCGCATAATGCGTCGATATACCGGTACACGGTGCGGACGCTGATCTCCAAACTGTCCGCGATCTGCGCGGCGGTGAGCTTCCTTCCGGAGCGCAGCATCCACAGCATGGACAGCATGTTATCCCATTTCGCCACCCTAGCCCTCCTCTTTTCCCCGTGAAAATGAAACTGATCAGAGTACTGCACAAATTCACATTTCAGAAAAGCACTTTTAGCCAGATACGCAGAGGCACCCGTTAGGGTGCCTAATGAGATGATTCTATTAGGGGTTATGCGCAATTTCAACCTCTTTTTTCTGTTCTGGCTTACGGGAACGTTTAAAGGCCGATGCAAGCAAGACCAAAAGGCCACAGGCGCCGATCCAAATTAAAGCGAATGTGGAATGATTCATGCGCAGGCCTTGCCCAAAGAAGAACAGCTCACGCAGCCCATCAATCATGAAACGCATCGGCAGCCATGATAATATCCAATCCCGGTAAAACGAAGATAACAACTCGGGAGCGAAACTAAGGAGCGGCGCACCGATAAATAAGAACAATACAAAAATAATCATGCCTTTAAATCCAACCCAAGAGAAAACAGCAGCTATCATGAGAAAAAATACTAAATAAGCAATGGCCAAGAATAAAGCCGTATCCGTGAAATGAGGAATGTGCAACCCCCAACGCTCGGCGAACCAGGCGAGGCTAAATCCGCTCGCCAAAGCCATGACCGCTCCCCATAAGACTTGGACTATATTCGCCCGAAACCGTTCATTGCGATTCGCGTAATTTGTTTTGTTTCTTACAAGCAAGAAAATCACGTTTCCGATCAGACTGGCCATCCACAAAGGTTGGAACATCAAAACCGGTGAATTCCCGTTCGCACTATGCGTACCGACTGCATTCACACGGGTGACTTCGCTAACGATTGGCGAAGCTAATGCGGCGGCTTGTTTCGTTGAAATCGCAGCGCCTTGCCGTTCGAAAGCCGTTAATAGCTCAGTACGCATTTCCTCATTTATCCCACTAATCGCTTGACTTAGCATTTCCCCAGCCATACTCGATGCCGATGCATTCATGCCTTGGTTGACATAAATCCGCACCCGGGGTGCAGACGGATCCGGCGTCATCAGCGATGCCTGCTTCTCGCTAAAATCCCGGGGAATCACCAATGCGGCATAGTATTCTTGGTTATCAAGTCCTGCTTTTACTTCCTGTTCACTATCAACTTCGCTCCATTTCATCGCCGGCTCTCCATCCGAATTCGCGAAGGTTGCCGACTGAATCTCAGACACAACCGTCTCACCCATATTGGCGTTTGAGGCCGTCAAGCCTTGATCCTTATTCACAATGGCAATGGGCAGGTTATGAGGAGCAGGATTAATGCTGGGAATCATGGCAAGGCTAAAGATGAAGATGACAGCAATGACGATAAGGGGTAAGGCCGCAATTAATCTATTTTTAAATAAGCCCATACGTTTTCCTCTGTCTTTCCTTGCGATTAAGCTGCACCAGCCTTAAAATCTGCTGTTCGAATTTTTTCGTTTTTCCGCCGGCAATATGGACTCGATAACGTCCCAATGTTCGGCGATCTTCCCATCCTCCACGCGGAACAAATCGTAGAAAGCGGTAGGCTGACCATTGAAGAGCCCTTCACTCACCGCGAGCACAAAATCGCCTTGTCCGATGACTTGATGGACATGAGTATATTGAAATTCAATGTTTTTCTCCTCCAGCGCCTGCAAAGCGGCATGAAGACCGGAAAGGCCGTCCGCAATATGCGGACTATGCTGAATGTAGTTATCCCCATCAAAATAAGAGGCGAGCAGGCCGGGATTCTTCCCAAGCAAAATGTTTTCAACATAGCTTTTGACAAATGCTTTGTTGACATCCGTCTTGTCGATATCCTTAATCTCAACCGGCCCGTCAATCATCGTATGATGGCTTGGCGTCTTGTCCTCCATCTCTTGCAAGTTGTCCCAATGCTCAACGATTAGTCCATTCTCAAAACGGAAAATATCAAAGGCGATTTTAGGGCCATGAAAATCATATACAGAATGAAGAGCCACATAATCTCCGTCGACTAAAGCGCGTTTAACGCTTACCTTTGTACCTATTTCCTTCAAATGATCAAGCGCGCCAAGCATGGCCCCGCGGCCATCGGGCAAGGCCTGGTTGTGCTGAATATATTTATCGGGATTTACGTAAGCCGTAATCGCCTCGGGATTGCCGCTCTCAAAACTTTCCAGCACAGCGATGGCCTTACGGACAAGCTCATTTTGATGGTTGAATGTCATTAGAATATCCTCCTTGAGTCTATAGTCATTTAGATAAATAATGAACACTACGTTGTTTATTTACCTGCTGCTCATTATAATGAAGGTTAATACAGCGCTCAATATTTAATATTTTTAATTTTGAAGGATAACAGACAATTCATAAGACCTTTGTCGCTTAACGGTTAAAATTTAATGCTGGGGGAACGAAAAAGTGAACAAAAAAACCGATCTAAGAATACTGCGT
Organism: Paenibacillus sp. FSL R5-0527; assembly: GCF_038008055.1. Lineage (NCBI taxonomy): Bacteria > Bacillati > Bacillota > Bacilli > Caryophanales > Paenibacillaceae > Paenibacillus > Paenibacillus sp. FSL R5-0527. Next base: position 477,644 of record NZ_JBBOYI010000001.1, read on the forward strand.
ACGAACAAATCGATTCGAAAGGCGTTTTATGAGCTTATTCAGGAAAAAGGGTATGAAGCGATAACGATCCAGGATATTGCCGATCGGGCTATGATCAATCGAAACACTTTTTATCTCCACTATCAAAATAAACCTGATTTATTGGATATATGTATGAATGAACTGCTGAGCGAATTAAAAGATGTAGCCGTTCAATGTCCAATCAGCGCGAGTCCTTTCAGCACCTCCAAACTCGAGACAGTCATGCAAGCCGTATTGGAACATATTTCGCGCAACACTTCTTTTTACTATGCCATGTTGGTTGATGAAAATAGAATTTATCAGTTTCGAGATAAAATGGAAAAAATTATTAAAGATAAACTGAATGAGGGGTGGAATCCCGCTCAGGGAAATTCGCCTTTAGCGATATCCAAGGAATTGCTGCTCGAATTCCTCGTATCGTCTTTCATGGGGATTGTCATTTGGTGGCTTAAAAACGAGCAGCCTCTTCCTGCGGGTGAAGTTTCATCCCAGTTTAGCAGAATCGTCGCCTACGGGCATTGGAAAGCGGCCGGCATCGCCGTCGAGGAATAAAATGAGCGGAGGGCTTTTGCTTTCCGCAAGCAGAAGCCCTCCCTTAAGGGCCGGCACGCGATAGTCGGCATCTTATTTTACGGCGTATTCTAGATTTCTACGACATCCTGCGGCATGTGGTCAACCATGTATCACCGGGGCAATGGACTTGCGCTCACGAGGATACGGTCGATATCCGGCGCGTAGCCTGTCGGCTGGGAAAGCAGCAGCGTATTGGAACCAGCCTGCAGATGCACGGTCGTTTCCAGCAAGGAGACCGTGTCCCAGCCGCCGGAGCTCGGGAAGCTGAGCGGCATGCCCGTACCGCCGTTCACGCTTAACACAGCCGGGCGGCTCGCCTCGCCGTTCAAATAGTGGATCGTCAACGTATAGTCACCGGCGGACGAGACCGTAATTCCGTTGAACTGCAGCGTGCCGCTGCCGTTGCCCAGGTAGCCGACCTTGCTCCCGCCGGAGCAGGCATCGCAGCTCGCAATGACCGCGGAGCCCCCAAGCGTGTTGCCTGTTGCCTCCGCCTCATAGGCAGTTGCGCCGGAGCCGGACTGCGGCGGCGTGCCCGGCGTCACGGGCGGGTCTGACAGTACCGTAGAAGTGGTGGCGCTCGCGGACACGCGGAAGCCCGACAGCGTCAGCCAGCCGCTCTGATCCGCATCCTGCCGCGTGTTCGCGAAGCGAAGCGTCTTGCCGCCGGCTAGCGGATTGACCACCCGCATGACCAGCTTGTATTGGCCCGGGTCCAGGTTGTGATTCGCGCTGAACGAGAAGGTGTAGTCCGTGCCGTCAGGCAGCACGCTTCTCAGATTCCAGTCGGCTGTACCGAGCGACTTGATCCAGGCGCCGGCGGCGTCAAGCACGCCGAATTCGACTGGCCAATTGTAGTAAAACGGGGCCACGCCCTTGTTCTGCAGCTTGACGCCCACCTGTAGCGAGGATGCCGGCGAATCAACCAATTGCACGGCGGAGTTGTATAAGGTGTAGCCCAACATCTTGTGCGCCCGCAGCGCGTTAGCCGAGGCGGTCTCGCCCGGGAGAGAAGATTTGTACAGCCGGTCGTACATGAGCCAGGAGGCGTGCGTCGTCTCGACGGAGGTCTGAAAGTCTTGGCCATTCCGGTTCGGCCAGTATTGCCAGAAGCTCGTATCCTGCTGGAGCGGCGGATAGAACTCGCCCCCGATCGGATGCGTCCGCCAAATGTCCTGCAGGCCGTTCTGGGTGATGAGATTCCAGAAGTCCCAGTCATGCTGGAACAGCGTCTCGTACGAGAAGGAATCGTCATGATAGCCGAAAGCGCTTTTTAACTCAGCCGTACTCGCGGAATAAGGATACCGTGCCAGCACATGGGTCGTGTGGAACGCGTTCTTGAACGCGGACAGCAACGCGTCCCGGTTGCTCTGGTTCATTTCCCAGTTCGTCGGGTCGGTATTGTAGGGCCATGTATGCCACTCTCCCCAAAAGCCGTACAGTCCCGCCGTTACGAAGCCTATCCGAGGATCGCCGTCGTAACGGGCTCCGAGCGCGGCAACGAATTGGCGTAACGCCAGATTAAGATTTGCGTCGTTCCAGTCGGGGGCCAGGCTGTGCGTCGCCGTGTCGTGGTTGCCGTTCTGATCGTAATCGCGGGTCTGCAGCCCGCCGTCGAGCAGAAACTGCGGTATGCCGGTCGTACGTCCCGGATAGTCGACATAGACGCGGAAGGCTGCCTGGTTGCCCCGGCTCGCGATATCGTTCAGATAGGCGTCCAGCGGCGCCCAGTTGTACGTATTCCAGTCGGTCATCACGTCGCGCAGCGAGACGTAGAACCATTCCATGCTGTGCGGAAAGCTGTTGTTCGGATCGGTGCTGTCCGTGGGCTGCTTGGCGAAAGGCAAAAAGCCCTTCAGCGGGTTCAGCTCCAGCCCCGGCTTGTTCGGGTCGTACGTCTGGGCCTGCCACTCGCCGGAGGCGGCGGCATGCGGGAGCTTGAAGTTCATGAACAGCATCGAGCCGAGCAGAACAAAGACGAGCATCATTACTCCTAGCCTTGCGAGTCTTGCATTCAACATTACATCGTTCACTCCTGTCCACATGGGATTGACTGTTGAAGCTAGCGGCGAGACCGCTCGCCGCCCTTGCTCCTCACCTCCTCTCCGGCGCGTCTCGGTCAGCCCTTGCTAGCGCTGAAGGCGACGCCCTCGATGAACCGCCGCTGGAACATGAAAAACAGGACGAGCATCGGAATCACGGCCATGAACGCGCCGGCCATCAATACCGGATAATCTGTGCCGAACATGGAGACAAGCGTGGCGAGGCCTGCCGACAGCGTCAGCTTCTCCGGCGAGCTGTTGATGATGAGCGGCCACTGCAACTCATTCCACGACCAGAGCAGTTGGATGATGACGACCGCGACAAGCGCCGACTTGACGAGCGGCAGCATGATACGGCTGAAGATCTGGAACGGATTGCACCCGTCCAACACCGCCGCTTCCTCCAACTCCTTGGGGATGCCCAGGAAAAATTGCCGCAGCAAAAAGGTGGCGAACGGGCTGACGAGTGAAGCGATCCAGAGCGCGGTCACCGTATTCACCAGTCCGAGCTTGCTCATCATCAAGTATTGCGGCGTATAGAACACTGGGTTCGGAATCATCATGACCGAGATAATCAGAAAAAAACACAGCCCACTGCCCGGAAAGCGAATGCGCGCAAACGCGAAGGCCGCCATCGCGCTGAAGATGACAGGGAACACCGTCTTCATAAACGCCGAGATCAGCGTGTTCGCATAGTAATGCATGAAAGGCGACTGTCTAAGCGCGTCCGTATAGCCTCGCAGGCTCGGTTCGGCAGGGAATAGGGTGATCGGAATCTGAGTTGCTTCCGTCGTCGTTTTAAGCGACGTAAGGATCATCCACAGGAACGGGAGCACCATGACGACGGACCCCGCGATTAGAATCAGATGAATGACAAGGTTGCTTCTACGCTTGGCAGAGACATCTCTACTCATTTTTGCACCTCCTTAAAGTTTTGTGAGCAAGGTTTCCTTGGTATGACATGTACAAAACTTGCTTCGGAAGCATTGGCTAGTCATAAATCACCCATTTTTTTTGCAGCAGGAATTGAATACCCGTCAAAATCAGGTTAATCAGCAGCAGGATGTTGACGATGGCCGCTCCATAGTTCTGGTCGTAGTAGATGAACGTATTCTGGTAATAAGCGTATACGAGTGAGCGCACGGCGGGAAGCGCAACGTTCGTCTTGCCGATGATCAGATAGATGCTGTCGAAGATTTGCGTGGCGCCGATCACGAGCACGATGGACGTGAAAAACAGCGTCGGAGTAAGCAGCGGCAGCGTGATGGAGCGGAACTTGCGGAAGCCGACGGCCCCGTCGATCTCGGCCGCCTCGTACAGAGGACGCGGAATCCCTTGAAGCCCGGCAAGGATCAGCAGCATGTTGAAGCCGATCGAACCCCATACGCCGACCATAACAAGGGCATACATGGCGAACCGCTTGTCCGAGATCCACGCGATATGGGTGCCGAGCACGGAATTCAGCAGTCCGTAATCCTGCGCGAATATAATGACCCACACCATGGCGGATGCGGCCGCCATCGTGACTTGCGGCAGAAAATAAATGACCCGATAGGCGGACCGGCCCTTAATCTTGGCGTTCAGCAACACGGCGAAAAACGTGGAAAGCACAATCGTCGCAGGCACGAACAACGCGGCATAAACCATCGTATTGCGGAGATTTTGCCAGAACTCTCCGTCATTAAACAATCTCTCGTAGTTGGCCCAGCCGACCCAATGGTTTACGAGGCCGAAGTTTTCGGACTTCAGGAAGCCCAGGTAGATGGAGTAGACGGCCGGCCAGAACCAGAACACCAACGTCCCGATCAACGTCGGAGCGATCATCGTATAAGCCCATGCGTACCTGCTTTTCGAATTCATTGCCCTCACCTCATATTTGCCAAAGGCGTCCCGGATACCGGAACGCCTTTGGCGATTTTGCCCGGCCTGCGGCGCTTACTTGGCGTCCGCGATCGCCTGGTTCATCATGTCCGCCACTTTCTTGGCGCCTTCCTCGATCGAGATCGCACCGCCCCATGCCTGGGACATGATCTCCGACTCTTTTGCAAACCAGACCGGATACGACTTCGAGCCGCTCGGGTACGGCGTCGCGTCCGCCGCCTGGTCGATGAACACCTGCAGGTTCAGGTCCGGTTTGCTCTTCACCCAGGCGTCCTGCGTGTCCTTGAACGCCGGGATCGCCGCGCCCATTCGGGCCGTGATTTCGGCCGCCTCCTTCGAGCCGAGGAACTTCAGGAACTGCCACGACTCCTCTTTGTGCTTGCCTTTCGCGGACATCACGTTGCCGAGTCCGTTGATGATGTTGCCGCGCCCCGCCTTGCCCTTCGGCAGCGGCGCCCAATCGTACTTGTCCTTGATGATGTCGCTGCTGGCCAGGTTGCCGTTATCCCAGGAACCGTCGAAAATCATCGCAAGCTTGCCCGATTTGAACATCTCGACCGAATCCGTGTCGGTCATCTGCTGGTGCGTCGGTGAAGCCTTGTCGAGAATCATCCGGTAGCGGGCCTTCAGCGCCTCGATCGAGGCCGGCTCATCGTAGCCGGACTTGGTCATGTCTTCATTTAAAATGCGGCCGCCGTTCGCCAGCATGTCGTTCCAGTAGCCGGCCTGAGTGTCCATCTTGGCGCCGAAGCCGTAAATGCCCTTGTCCGGCTGGCTGAGCTGCCCCGCGACCTCCGCCAGCTTGGCGTAGTCCCACGTATCGTCCGGATACGGAATGCCCGCCTGGTCGAACAGTTCCTTGTTGTAGGCGAGGCCGATCGTGTCAAAGTCCTTCGGAACGCCGTAGTTTTCCCCGTCCAGCGTATAGATCGAACCTAGTCCCGACGCGTAGTTGTTCAGATCGATCTCGCCGGCCTGCACCTTGTCCGTGATCGGCTCGAGGAACCGGCCGGCCGCGTACTTGTTGAACTGGCCGGCGTGCATCCAGAACACATCGGGCAGCGTGCCCGCCTGCGCGGCAGCGGACATCTTCGTCCAATACTCGCCCCATGGAATGGCGTCGACCTTGACCTCAATGTTCGGGTGCTGCTCGGTGAACGCCCTGGCGATCGCCTCCATCGCCGGCTGCTGGTTTTTGTCCCAGATCGTGTAGGAGATCGTCACGTTCTTTTGGGCGCCGCCGCCGGCAGACGCGCTGCCTGCAGCCTTGTCTCCATCGTTCGAATTGCCGCAGCCGGCCAGCGCCAGCGATGAGACAAGCAGCGCACCGGCGACCGCGGCCGCCAATTTTTTTCTCATATTCATCGTGATACCCCCTCGGCTATTTTTTGACGCTCTCATTATAAGTCACGCCAGATCCGAGTTTGAATGCCCCGATTTTAAGATTCAAGCCCCATTCTTAAGATCCCCTTCCCAGTCGAGAACGTTGTCTGCATAATAAAATCAGAATCAAAATCAGACGATTTTGGGTGTACACTCCGCAAGGTTGGACCCGCTATCGAAAAGGAGAACTCTGCCATGACCAATATCTCAATCGCCCGGCTGCCCGGCGAATACTGGTGGGGCGGCGCGATTAACGAAGGCAGCGCCATGCCGTTCGGACGGACGGCCCATACGCGGGATTTGCGTGTGACGGACGACAACCAGGCCTCGCCGTTGCTGCTCTCCAGCAAGGGCCGGTACATTTGGAGCGAGGAGCCGTTCGCTTTCCGCGTGGATGAGAACGGGCTGTCCGTCTTTGACAGCGCCGGCGAAGTCGTCGTCGAAGAAGGGCATAACTCACTGCAGGGGGCCTATCGCCATGCCGCCCGCAGGCACTTCCCGCCGTCCGGGCTGCTCCCCGACGCGCTCGCGTTTACGGCCCCGCAGTACTGCACCTGGATCGAGATGTTCTATGCGCCCGCACAGGACAAGATCCTCCGCTACGCCGAGGCGATCCTAGCGAACGGACTGCCGCCCGGCATCCTCATCATCGACGACAACTGGATGAAGGACTATGGTATGTGGGACTTTGACAAGCACCGCTTCCCCGATCCCCGGGCGATGATCGATACGCTGCACGGCATGGGCTTCAAGGTGATGCTCTGGATGTGCCCGTACGTGAGCGCGGACTGCACGCTGTTCAAGGAATTGCACGGCGGCGATCTGCTCATGAAGGGCGCGGACGGCGCGCCCGTGCTCCGGCATTGGTGGAACGGCTACAGCGCCGTCGTGGACTATACGAAGGAGGAGGGCGCGGCTTGGTTCAGGCGGCAGATGGACCGGCTGATCGCGGATTACGGCGTCGACGGCTTCAAGCTCGACGCCGGCGAGCCGATCCTGCCGGGGGGGAAGGATACGACGCAGCTTGTCGCCTGGACACGCCCGCTGCGCCTGCTCGAGGATTGCGAAGCCTATGCCGCCCTCGGGGTCGGCTACCCGCTCATCGAACTGCGCATGTGCTGGAAGCTCGGCGGGCAGGGACTGATCCAGCGTCAGCGGGACAAGAAACATACGTGGGACGACGACGGGCTCGGCGGCCTCATCCCGAACGCGATCGCACAGGGGCTGCTTGGCTATGCCTTCAACTGCCCGGACATGATCGGCGGCGGCATGGACGGCGACATCAACTCCCCGGACTTCCGCTTCGACAGCGAGCTGTTCGTCCGGTACACCCAGTGCGCCGCGCTGTTCCCCGTCATGCAGTTTTCCATGGCGCCCTGGCGCGTACTGCGCGGCGACGAACTAACCTGGTGCCTGAACGCCGTGCGGCTTAGATCCGAGCTTGGCTCCGAGCTGCTCGCGCTCGCCCGCCAGGCCGCGAAAGACGGTCTGCCGATGCTGCGCAGCCTGGAGTTCGAATATCCCGGCCGCGGCTACGCGCTTGTACAGGATCAGTTTCTGCTCGGCTCGAACTTGCTGGTCGCACCGGTCGTCGCAAAAGGACAAACGTCGCGGCGCGTCGTCTTCCCCGAGGGCCGATGGCAGGGGGATGACGGGAGCGTCGTCAGCGGCCCGGCCGAGCTGGAAGTCGCGGCTCCCCTCTCGCGTTTGCCCTGGTATCGCAAAATTCAATAGATTGTCAACCGATCGGGGGAGTCAACCATGTATGAGCTGCTAATCGTCGATGATCATACTCACCTTGTGGATAGTCTCGAACGCAACATGCCTTGGGAAGCGCTCGGCATCGGCAAGGTTCACAAGGCTTTCTCCGGCGAGGAAGCACTTGAATTTTGCAAAAGCTATCCCGTCGATATTATCATTACCGACATTCGCATGCCCGGCATCTCCGGACTCGAGCTGATCGGGCATATCAAAAAATACGACAAGCACTTCAAAAGCATCCTGCTGTCCGGCTACGGTGAATGGGACTACGCGCAGGAGGCGATCAGACATCAGGTGGACGGCTACCTGCTCAAGCCGGTCGACCATGGGGAGCTGGCCGGCATGCTGCGCCGGCTGACGGAAGCCCTTCGCCTCGAATGGGACGAGCGGGGCAAGCAGGAGAAGGCCGTAAACATGCTGCGCCAGCATATGCCGTTGTTCCGAGAGAAGCTGCTCATGGATCTGCTGCAAGGGCGGAGGCTCCTCCCCGAGCTGCTTGAGGAGAAGCTGGCTTATTATCAGCTACCGTTCCGCCCAAACGACGAGACGGCGATGTGCCTCCTCCGCATCGAATCGTCCGCGGAAGAACTGAAATGGCAGGACCAATCGCTGCTCGCCTCGGCCGTCGTCAATATCGCAGAGGAGACGTTCTCGGATTTGTTCCACGTCTGGCACGGGCGTGATCCGTTCGAGCATGAAGTCTTCATCCTCAAGGCCCGGGATGAGTCCTGGTTTAAGCGAGAGACGCATCCGGAGCGGGCCCGACAACAGTCGCTGGAGCATTTGGCGTCCAGGCTGCAGCACCGCGTCAGGCACTTTCTCAAAATCAGCATCTCGATCGTCGTGAGCCATTGGCAGATGATGACGGACGGCCTGCGCGGGACGTACCAGGCCTCGCTGGCTGTATTCGCCCGTCATCTCGGCGGCGAAACGGATCTGTACATCCGCCTGCAGGACGCCGCCGTGCCCGAGATGCCCTACCGCGTCTACAGCCTGTACGAGTCGCCCACGCTCATCCAACTGTTCGAGATCAGCCAGTGGGAGGCGATTTCCGCCAAGTGGGACGTTATCTTCCAGGAGGTGACGGACAAGCGGATGGAGTCGTGGGAGACGCTGCTTGAGCTTTATTATCACGCGATGGGCGCCTTCAGCTTTTTTGCCCACAAAAACGGGCTCAGCCTGCATGATATCATCCCGCCCGAGCCGGACAAGGCCGGCGACGCGAGCCGCTTTCGCCATATGCGCCAGCTGCAGGACTGGATCGCCCACACGCTTAAGCGGTTCCAGGATATGACCAAAAGCGAATGGGACAACGAGCAGGCGGCGCTCATCCGCAAGGTTCAGCAATACATCCAAGACCGGCTGGCGGATGCCACGCTGCAGACGGCGGCGGATCACGTTGGCCTGCATCCGGCATACCTGTCGGCCCTGTTCAAGAGCAAAACAACCGAGAATTTCAGCGAATATTTATACAGGGTGCGCATGCAGCGAGCACGAGAAATGCTTATCGAGCAACCCGTGCTCAAGGTGGGCGACATCGCGGAGGCGATCGGCTACCACAAGCCGCAATACTTTATCAAGCTGTTCAAGGAACATTACGGACTGACGCCGCAAGACTTCCGCCATAAATCCACCTGACCGAACGGAGACGCTGACATGAGGCTTACGATTTTTACGAAAATTGTGCTCGTCATCTTCCTGCTGCTCGTCTCGACCCTGTTGCTATACTATCTGACCAACCGCTCCAGCGTGCGGCTCATCAAGCAGGAAATTCAACGCGTGAAGCTGAACGAGCTCACCTTCCTGGCCGGCGACATCGACAACAATCTGTCCAAAATATCGTCCTTCAGCGATTTTCTCGTGCTCGACAAGGATGTTCGGCTGCTCGCGACTCCTTCCTTTCTGGAAGGGGACTTCGAGCTGAACAAACTGAAGCTGCGGGTGTCGGACAAACTGAACCTGTTGCACGCCCTGAACAACTGGAACGCCGAATTCACCGTGATCTACGCGGAGGACAGCTCCGCTTTCTCCTCGCTGTCCTCGCCGCCTACGCTGAGCGGCCTGTACCTGGAGACACACTTCCGCCCATTCTGGCAATATGAGCAGACGGACAGCGGTGCGTATTTGACGTATTATCTGGCGCATCCGTATACGTTCCGCTTCGATCCGGACGAGGTGTCCTATGTCGTCAGGGCCAGGATCGACACCAAAAACGTGCTCGACTACTTGGACCGCGCCAAGGGGACGAACGACAACGGCCCTATCTTGTTCTCGGCGGCCGGGGACGTGCTGGCCAGCGATACGGATCAGCTCCCGTTCATCCGCGAGCTGATCCGGCGGCTTCAAGCCGGAAAGGAGGCGAGCGGCAACCGGCTTATCAAAATGAACGGTGAACAGTACCTCGTCAATTTCTCCGCGCTGGGCAACTTTAAGGATTGGTATGTCGCGGACTATACGCCGATAGGCGAGGTGCTGGGTCCGATCTACGCCAACCAGCGCCTCTACTATTTCTCCAGCGTCTTCCTGCTGCTGTTCAGCATCCTGCTCGCCCTGCTGCTTTACCGGGACGTGCAGATCCCGATCCGCAAGCTGATCTGGGGCGTCAGGAAGATCACATCCGGCCAGTACACGATCACGCTGCGCCAGGAGAGCAACGACGAATTCGCCTATTTGTTCGAGCGCTTCAATGAGATGTCCCAAGAAATCAAGGAATTGATCGAAAAAGTGTACATGGAGCAAATCCGCTCCAAGGAGGCGAAGCTGCGGCAGCTTCACTCCCAGATCCAGCCGCACTTCCTGTACAACTCGCTCGCGTTCATCAAGAGCATGGCCGAGCTCGACGAAAAGCAGGCCGTCATTGATATGTCCATGAACTTGAGCCGCTATTTCCGGCAGTCCGTCAAGTTTGAGAATACGTTCACGACGCTGCGGGAGGAACTCGAGCTTGTCCGGTTGTACCTGACGATCCAGAGCCTGCAGATGGACCGCTTCGTCTTCGCCATCGACGTCGAGGAGCGGCTGCTCGATCTGCAGGTGCCGCGGCTGCTGCTGCAGCCGCTCGCGGAAAACGCCATCCTGCACGGCATCGAGCCGCTGCGCAAGGTCGGGGACATTCGGATCGCCGGCCATGCCGACGGAGAATACTGCGTGCTGAGCGTGGCGGACAACGGCCGCGGCGTCGAGCCCGGCCGGCTCGCCGCGCTCCAGGGCGCGATCCGCTATGGCGCGGACGCAAATACCGCGTGGGCGCTGCAAAATGTGTACGAGCGGATGTGCGCGCTCTTCGGCCCAAGCGCCCATATGGATCTGGCGAACGGAGAACTGGGCGGACTCAAGGTGACGATGCGGTGGAAAATCGTGCGCGAACAGGGGGGAACGGAGCCATGAAAGGCTGGAAATGGCTAAAGCAGACGGGGCTGTTCGGCCTCGCGGTCGTCTTTTTCGTCGTCGTCATGACATTTTCCTTTATCTATTGGGAGGATCAGACGGGACGCCCCGGCCTGCCAAAAGCGGGGTCCCCGTCCATACAGCCCCCATTGTTCGTCGGGGGAAAATACGAGCCTCCCGCCGTCCTGACGACCGTTGGGCATCTGTACCCGGACATCGAGTTCAAAAACGGCGAGGATCTGCAGAACAACATACTGAACCGGCTGTTCGAGGACAAGCTCGGCATCAAGGTGAATTACCTGTGGACAACGACCGGGGACGAGGATGTCTACATCAACAAGTTGAACACCTCGATTGCGACCGGACAGCCGCTCCCCGACATCGTCTCGTTCAAAGGCGGACAAAATCTGTATCCGCTGCTGCGCTCCGGCGCCTTCCGCGACGTCGGACCGCTGTTCGAGCAGTACGCATCGCCCAAGTGGAAGGCGGCCATGGCGCAGGCGCCCGAGGCGTGGGACCGTTATACGATCAACGGCAAAAAGATGGCGTTGCCGATCCTCGACGGCAAGATGAACTCGAACGAGGTATTGTACATCCGCCAGGATTGGCTCGACAAGCTTGGCCTGAAGGCGCCCTCTACCCTCGATGAGATGGAGTCTGTCTTGGATGCGTTTGTCCATCGGGATCCGGACGGCAATGGTATGGACGACACCTACGGGCTCAGCATCAGCCTGAAAAATTCATTTTTTACCTGGATGTCGGACGCGGGCTTCGTGTTTGGGGCTTACGGGGAGATGCCGGACATCTGGAGGGTAGGCCCGGACGGGAAGCTGTCATACGGCTCGGTACAGCCAAACATCCGGCAGGGACTGATGACGCTGAAGCGCTGGATGGAGCGGGGCTACGTGCCGAAGGATGCCGAAATCCTGGACGAGGTCCAGGCAACGGAGTTATGGAAGCAGGGCAAGACCGGCATGATCGTGGCACCGCTGTGGGCGGCCGGCTGGCCGCTCGGGGACGTAACCGCGAGCGTACCGGATGCCAGGTTCGACGCTTACCCGATCCCCGTCGGGCCGGGCGGACTGTCCGGTACGCGCGGCACGCCTCCGGAATACGGCGCGATCGCCATCAACGCGGACATGGCGAATCCCGAGATTTTTTTCACCTATATGAACTTTGTCTACGACAATTTCATCGATCCGCCTGCCGGCTCACCGTATCGCTGGGGCATCGCTGAGGGCTATGACTACGGCTATTCGGGGGGAAAGGTGACATTTCGGAAGAGCCAGGTACCGGGCGGTCTGGCGGACCCCCAGAAGTATCTGCTGAGCCTGTCGCTCCCCTCGGTTCCGAACCTGCTCAGTGAATCGATCGCCCGCATCAACAGCGGAGCGTCCGACCTGACGCCTTACGACATCAAAAACAAGCTGCTGCGAACGCCGCAGGAACTGAAGGGTTGGAAAATCGCCCTGAGCAATCCCGACATCTACAAGACGGACGCCTTCACCGGCGCGCCGACGCCGACGATGGAAAAAAACGGCGACGCCTTGGATGAGTTGCTCCACGACGCCATGCTCAAGATCGTCTACGGCCAGGAGCCGCTGCCCTACTTCGATCGCGTCGTCGCCAGATGGCACGCGCTGGGCGGCGACAAGATGACCGACGAGGTGAACGAATGGTACGCCTCGTCAGGGAAGACGCGCTGAGCGTGACCGCTTATGGTATGCATTCCTCTTCTCCTCCCCTCTCTACCTGCGCTTCTCCTTCTACCGTTTCCGAAATTTTATAAATATAAGGTAAAAAAAAGCAGCTGATCATTTCTGATTAGCTGCTGCCGTGACTTATTTCATTATCTTTTACTCTCCATAATATCTCACGCCCCCATGCCGTTTTCCGGAACGGAGACAGGCTTCACGAGCGCTTTCTTCTCCCAGGCCCGGCTTCTCCAGCGAAGCAGCATGATGACCCCGCGCAGCCATTCGTCCACCACAAAAGCAATCCAGATGCCAAGCAGCCCCATCCCGAAGTGAACGCCCAACGCATAAGCAAGCGGCACTGAGACGCCCCACATCGAGAGCACGCCCATCAAGACGGGAAACCGCGCATCCCCGGCGGCGCGCAGCGAATTGATGATGACCATGTTGAAGGTCCGGCCGGGTTCGAGTACGATGGAAAGCAAAAAAATACTCGCTCCGGCGGCAATGATCTCGGGGTCCTTCGTGAACATGCCGATCAGCCCATGCCGAAATATCGCTGCCGCACTGACGATAGCTAAAGTTAATACAAAGCTGATCCGCACGCTTTTCATGAGCCGCTTGTAGGCTGCATTCATTTCCCCCGCACCGACCATTTGACCGACAATGATTTCCGTACCCGCTCCGATCGCCATCGCTAGCGCCATAAAATAGTTTGATACGTTCATGACGTAAACATGGGTGTTTAGCGCCGTAATGCCGATCATATTGACAAAACTGATAATCATCAGGTACTGCGACTGCCAGGAAAGATGCTCACCCGCGGCAGGCAAGCCGACGCTCAAAATCTGTTTCAAGTAGGAACCGTTCCAGGTAATATAGTCCTTTCCGCGAATCGGTGCAGGAACCCGCCGATACAAAATGATAAAAAGAACGACGATGCCGAGCAAACGGCTAACGACCGTTGATATAGCCGCCCCCGTCACACCCCACTCCGGAAAGCCCAGGTTCCCGAAAATGAGCAAATAATTTCCTGTCACATGAATGATATTAACGCCTAAAGTTACGAACATAACACTTTTGGTGTGTCCGCTCGAACGGATGACCGACGACACCGCGTAAGAGAGCGCCTCAATCCACATAAAACCGCCGATGATTTTTAAATAATGGCTTGCGATTCCGATTTGTTCGGGATCTAATTTCAACAGATGCAGAAGAGGCTCCCCATAAAAAACGAGAACCAAGCTGACGAGAATCCCGAAAACCAGGTTCATCGTAATGGCGAGCGCCGAGATGCGGCTTGCCTCTTTCTCCCGCCCGGCGCCGATATACTGGGAGACCGCAACGCTGGTGCCGATGCCGACAAAGCCGAACATCAGAATGCAGAAGTAGATAATCTCGTTGGCTAAACCTACTGCCCCGGTCGCCTTATCGGAGATGCGGCTTAACATAAACACGTCCACCGTGCCCAGCAGCATCCGCAGTACGGAATCGACGAAAATGGGCCAAGTCACGGCAAAAAGACTAAGTTTCTTCCATGATGGAACACGATCTGCTAATGTCACGTTTTACAAGCTCCTACTGTATCTATTCTTTGCAACCTTCCCTAGTGTAGCGCCCGATAGGCCAATACGTCTATGGTGTATTTTATAATTTCATGACTATCTTTGTTCAACAATCGTTCCTTGTTTATGTAAAATCAAGTCGGGCTTCACAATTGATCTCGGGTGACAGCATAAAGGGGAAAAATGCTCTGATAATCGCTTACCAGCCGCTGCATTTTTTCCACCGTGCCGTCTTGATGGGGGACATGGATGGAAACCGTCAGGTTTGAATCGTCCAAATACTGAAACGAAACAAGATCAAAATTCAAGGTCCCGAGATTCGGACACTGCAGCGCCTTGGGTGCATCGATGGCATCGAGAACCTCATGGGAGTCCCAAAATTCCCGAAATTCGCTGCTAACTTGGCACAGCGCCTCGAACTGTTCAGACCACCAAGGGTCGTCAACGTGACGTGCATACCCGGCATGGAATTTTGCGGCAATCCGCCGCGCATGCAGTTCCCATTGGTCCCCCTTGATGTAGCGGAAGCGGGGTGATGTAAACGTCATCCAGACAAAATTCCGCTCCCTTTCAGACATCGCCGTGAGATCCCCGTTCAACGCGCAATAGGCTGCATTCCAGGCAATAATGTTCATTCGCGCATCCATGACATTCGACGGGGACAGGTTTTGGCTGTCCAAAAAATGCTGAAGCGCAGGTGTTACCTTAGAGGGTTTCTCGGTTTCGATCAAGGGGAACTCTTTAGATGAAACAAGTGCCTGCGTTCCGACTCATCCAACTGAAGCGCTCCCGCTATTCGATCGAGGACCTCGGCGGATACGTTGATATGACGCCCTTGTTCCAGGTAGGTATACCAATCCAATCCTACATCCGCCAACAGAGCGACCTCGCTGCGGCGAAGCCCGGGTGTACGGCGTCTGCGTCCGGACTCCGGCAATCCTGCTTGATTAGGGGTTATTCGTTCCCGGCGCGTGCGCAAAAAACGGGACAACTCCTCGTAACGATCCAATCTGCCCGCCATGATCTCCATGCCTCCTATTCATTGATGAACGTAGGATTCGCGATCCTACGATAACCAGATCTCTTCCTAGCCTCGTTAGGTCCATATACACTAGTCTATGTTCTCCTTAGGGAGAATAGCAAGAATCGGCCTGGTTCATGAAAAGATCAATGATCAGGGCGAGCTGACGGACGAACCTGCCATAAAGCACCTTGATCTTGTAGGCGAAAATTTCGTGAAATGGATGGAGATACCATCCAGATTGAAGCAGCTGCAAAGCGAAATATAATCAGGAACCTTGGAGGAAAAAAAGATGTTCGAGCATATTGTACTATTGAAACTCAAGTCCAATGTTTCCATTGACCAGCAGGAGGATGCGGTGAAGCGCGTGCATGCCTTTAGGGGGAATATCCCGGGTATTGTCGATCTGAGCGCCGGGGTTAACGTTACGGAGGAAACAGGGCACATGCAGGGCTTTTCGCTGGGGATCAGAGTCACTTTTGAGAATCAGCAAGCTTGCCGCGATTATATTCAGCATCCCCTGCATCAAAATTTTTTGCAATCCATTGGCCCATTTGCCGAAGGGATCGTAGTCATGGATTACCCGATTGCTTAATGTCGCCCCTGCTTACGATATAGTTTACCGCGTTGCCTGTAACGGCAAGTTTTAGGGCCATCCTCTTGCAGGATGGCCTTTTCTCAGGAAACCGGTAGGGCTGAGGTTAACCGTTATAATAATATCCGAACTTTCCGTACCCTGTGAGCGGTTAATACCAAAATTTCGCGTCATTTGGGGTAGGATGCCTAAAGCGGAGATGCTTGTTGAGGGAAAGCCTCTTCCGCTTAGGTTTTGGTGAAAGAGGCTTACGTGCACCGTTTATTCTACAAGAAACTTAAACCAGAGTAGAACCGCCGTCCACGACAACGATCTGACCGGTGGAATATTTCTCGCGCATTAAGTAGAGAAACGCCTCGGCACCATCCTCCGGTTCGCCGATTCGCCCAACCGGCAGTGATCTCGCGGCATTTTCATACATCGCGTTCCGGTGTTCTTCAGGAACGCCGTCCCATAGCTCGGTACGCATTATGCCGAAGCAAACGGCGTTGACGCGAAGCGGACTCAATTCGACGGCTTGCCATCCGGTTTCCATCAGCCGCGAACAGCTAATCCATGCGAGTTTCGGTACAGCTTGTTTAATCTCCGACTCTCCTTCACGACGGATGATAATAAGATTATAATGAGTCATAGAACCTTCAAACAGGTCTGCATTTATAGTACTGTTCCGGATACTATTGGCACGAATACTAATATAAATTCTTTCACCATATGGAGAGGTAACATCTTTATGAATGATGAAAGAAGACGTAAACAATTGGCCGACTTTCTCCGGTCACGCCGCTTGCGTCTATCCCCGAGAGAGGCGGGTTTGGCGGTTGAAACATCGCGCCGTCGCACAACGGGCTTGAGACGGGAGGAAGTGGCAAGCTTATCAGGTATTTCTTTGCCGTGGTATACTGCGCTGGAGCAAGGCCGGGACATTCATGTCTCCGAGCAAGTCTTGGAAAGCCTGGTACGAACATTACGGCTTAGCAGCGACGAACGCCACCATCTTCTTGTATTGGCCAATCATTCCTCGCTTCCTCAACCAAAAGCGGACGATTCCGTTCCTTCTTCCCTGCAGCAGATTCTGGACAGGATGGGAACCTATCCGGCCTACATTATCGACAAACGCTGGAACGTTCTCGCATGGAACCAAATATCGGGTAAGTTGTGCAAAGACATCAGTCGAGAACCGGAGCTCGGAAAAAATATGCTTTGGCGCGTCTTCGCGGTGGAGGAAAGCAAGTCTCGCATCGTGAATTGGGAGCATGTCGCCTCTGCGATGGTGGCCCATTTCAGAAGCCGGTTTGCCTTGTACATGAACGATTCGTGGTATCAAGAACTGGTCGACAAGTTATGTGACAGGAGTGAGGAGTTCCGGACGCTATGGGAACGGCATGATGTTTCCGGTACTTTGGAAGGGGAACAAATCATCCGTCTCCCCGAAGCAGGTCTGCTGACTTTCCGTTACCATACGTTTACAATCTCTGAGAGCAGCGCTTTTGCAATGAGGGTGTTCACGCCACTTGAAAACTCGGGGACCGACGAACGGTTGGAAGAATAGCTAAAGTAAGTTCATGATCCTAAACAACATTTTTTGTTGCCGCAACTTCCTACATCAAGGTCCTTGCCCTCGAAAGGCCACTCGTAGAAGAAGTGCCGAGCAATGCAAAAACCGCCCGAATCCTGACCGCGTTAGGCGGCTCGGACTTGGGCGGTTTTCATTTTGCGGTTACATTCTACTTCTCCCGCTCCTTGATCACCTGCTCAATCCCCAGCAGAATCAGCTTCAAGCCGAACTCGAACGCCCTATCGGTCCCCATCAACTTGAACAGCCCGCTTTTGAACATCCTCCGGAACAGTCCCGCTTCCGTCTCGCTCATGGAGTCCAGAAGGCGGACCATCTCCTCGCCCGGAAGCGCTTCTGCTCCATGCTCCTTAATAATCGCCGAGACATTGCGCTGATGTTCATAAGCTTCCAGAACGAAGAAGTAGACATAGTTGACAAACGTAGTAATGACTTGCATTTTCTGCTCTTGCTCAAGCGGTGTCGATTCTACGCAGAGCATCATCCGGTTGGTAAACCGGATAATGTCCGGTTCATGGGGGAGCGTCATCATCATGAGCTGCGTGGAGCAGGGATACCGGCTGAGCACGCTTCGTACCGTTCCCGCAAGCTCTGTCAACTGCTCCTTCCAGTCTCCCGCGGAGTGAAACTCCTCCAGAATGATTTTCGATACCTGATTGGCCAGACGCTGATAGAGATTCTGCTTGCTCTTGAAGTACCAGTACAGAGAGGGAGCCTGAATCCCCAGCCGGTCGGCCAGTCGTCTCATGCTGAATTTCTCGATCCCCCCCTCCCCCAGAAGCTCCCAAGAAGCTTCCAAAATCTTATCCTCCGAAATCTGAGGCTGCTGCTTTTTCATCGTTATCCGCCCTTTTATCTAACAGTGTAAGTTTATACTTTACAGGTCTATAGGTTCATGATATCATCTAACACTGTAAGGTTCAAACTAACACTGTTAGACCAGAACGAAATATATCAATGAAAGTGGTGACTCGCATGGATGCAGAAAACCTTCATTATTTTGAAAAAGCACCAATCGCTAAAGCCGTAGCTCACTTCGCTGTACCTATGATGCTGGGTACGTCAATGAGTGTCATCTATTCCATCTTGAATGCCTATTTCCTTGGTACGCTGGGCAATACTGCCGTATTAACCGCACTCGCACTTACCTTGCCTTTATTCGCGATCATCATGGCGCTGGGCAACTTGATTGGCATGGGCAGCGGTACCTTCATCTCCCGTTTGCTGGGTGAGAAAAAATATGATGATGTAAAGCATGTGTCTTCATTCGCCTTTTACAGCAGTTTAGTCCTCGGTCTTATCTTAATTGCCGTTGGCCTCCCGTTGATCGACCCAATTGTCCATGGCCTGGGGGCAACGCCTGACTCCTTTGGCTTCACGAAGGACTATGTCACAATTATGCTTATGGGTTCACCATTCGTCGTATTGTTCTTCACGCTGGAAAATATCGTTCGTTCGGAGGGTGCGGCTGTCACGTCGATGATCGGTATGATGGTGAGTGTTGTTGTGAATATTATTCTTGATGCGCTGGCCATCTTTGTTTTCCATTGGGGCATTATCGGCGTTGCGTCCGCTACGGTCATTTCTAACCTGGTCGCAAGTGCATTCTACGCCTTCCATATGGGATATAAGAGCCAATTCTTAACTGCCTCCATAAAATGGTTCAAGGCTACCAAGGACATTCTAAGCAATGTATTCAAAATCGGAGTTCCCGTCTTTATTATGAGTATCTTTTTGGGCGCAATGTCGCTGATCTTTAACCATTTTCTTGTCGAATACGGAGATCAGGCTGTAGCGGCTTACGGAATTTCATCGCGTTTATTGCAGTTTCCCGAGTTTATTCTAATGGGCTTATGCGAGGGAGTCGTACCGCTCATTGCCTTCTCTTTTACAGCAAATAAATTACGTATGAAGCACACCATTGGATTTACGATCAAAACGATTACAACATTAGCCTTCTTGTTCGGCGTCATCGTCTATCTGATTTCCGGCCACTTAATTGGTTTATTTACAAATGACCCGCAATTAATTGAAATGGGCAGCTACATTCTGCATGTGACGTTCTTATCCTTGTTCATTACAGGAATGACCACGTTGTTTACGGGGATCTTCCAAGCTACAGCGCAAGGAACCGCCGCGTTCATGATGTCCGTTATTCAGGGAATTGTTCTGATTCCTGTGTTGTTTATTGCCAATCAAATGAACGGCTTCCACGGGGTGGTCTGGTCGCTCGTCATTGCCGATGTAGTAGCGTTCCTTGTTGGAGCCATCATGCTGTATGCGCTGCGGAATAAATTGCAGCCGGATTTGGAAAGTTTAGTACAGTAGAACAGTAAATTTTGACAATTAAAGTGAGGGAGTGGTAGATTCTATTTATACTAAAATTCTTTGATTTGGGTGGGCCCATGAGAAAAAAATTACAAATTTACATATCGTCTACTTACTACGATCTTATTGAGGAAAGGCATACCGCTGTTGAAGCCATACTTCAAGCCGGTCATATCCCTGCTGGAATCGAGCAATCTTTCAAGGAAAGTCCAATGAAAATTAGGAAGAGATGGATCGACGAATCCGATGTATATATCCTGTTTCTCGGAGGATTCTATGGTTTAACGCTTCCTGATGATGAATCCAAGAGCTATACGCAGTGGGAATACGAGTATGCCGGAGAAGCGGGCAAACCCAGATTTGCTTTTGTTGTCACGGATGAAGCATTAAGACATAAGCCCTACGACTTCACAGCAATTGAATACTATCAGGAGTTTCAAGAGTTTAAGCAATCGGTCATGGAACAAGTCCCTTTTTATTATGTTGAAGATGTACGGCACATTAAAATGGTACTTCGTGACCAATTGCCGGTGTATGCAGCAAGAGACGATTTGTACGGCTGGGTATCCGGCAAGGATATTCCGGACGTTCAACAGCTATTGGATGAGAATGCAAGATTAAAGGCGGAATTGGAGAAAAGGAAATAAGAAAAACGCCTGACGGGCACACCATAAATGTTAAATATCGAATAACCCTCTACCAATCAAGTTTGCAGTAACCGGCTTCTTTCCGATTTCTCTTGACCATATAGCCAATTGACCGATGTGATGGATCTCGTGGGCGATCACGTGCCGCATCACTTCGCCGTATTTATGGGCTTCCCGTTCCCCTTCATCCGTGATATCAATCATAATGCGATTTTCCAAGCTGTCATCCCAATTATAGACAAATGGAGCGAGTTCCAGGTGAAACCGGTTGGAGAAATCTTTTATATGCTGCAGGCTGCCCACTTCCTCGAATGGAGGGATATTAATCGCTTTTTCTTGAATTCCTCCGCATATCCAACCATACTCGACTGCCACGATGTGATACAGCGTGTGAAGAATGCTCCCAACGCCTCCGGTACGTCTTTTCAGCAACTCTTCTTCACTCACCGTATCGCACCAGTCAAACCAATCTTTACGAACTTGCCAGTTATACTCAAAAAGTTTCAACATAGCGCAGCCTCCTGTAATCATAAACGTTGATATTCTTAACCATGATTCGCGATATAATCCGGCTATCCTGCTCCGTTAGAACAATTTTGGAAAACACTTTGATTTTGCTGTCCTAAAGTTGAAAAGCTGCCCGGATCAAAGGGCTGGCGACGCGAACCGAAGTTTTGCATTTCGCCCAGGCTCGTTCGATATTCGGCATTCGGATGTATTCGGAAGCAGCCCGAACATTATTGAAGTTCCCCCTCTCGGCGTTTAGGAAACACCCGTTCTACCTGGAAGATGTCTGGGGCGGGAGAGGGCTATGCGATCGTCAAGGATCCCGACGGCAATCTCATTAGTTTGGTCGCTTAAGAGAAGAGTACCTTGAAACCGCAGCAGTCTAGGACATGATCGGCTATGAAGAGCAGCAAAAGCCATCATGCTCGGATGGGCACCCTTCCGGGTGCCCTTTTATAACAGGGGTCTGGCTCAACCTTATAATCCTTGCTTGCCAGTCAAGTCGAAAACCGATCGCGGCAAGAAACGCGGAAGGGCGCCCGAAAGCTTGAGAACAGGGAAGTGGGGGGGCGGCAGATCAACACTCACTGTCCGGAGTCTTTGCACGATTATCCCGTTTGATCAGGTAGCAGAGAGAAAGACAAACTCGAGAGAAGAAAATATTTGGTGGACAAGCAAATAGGTTCGAGATAATTTAGACGGGCTTAGGAGAAGGGATCAGGTTTAGGGGAGGCGAAACAGACCGACAAGAGATCAAGACAGTAGATCAAGGACAAGACGCGAAACGAAAGACCCGTGATTTTGCTGTAGCCTGAACCCTTCCATCTGCAGCAACGCCCGTACTGTTCATGCTAATCCCACCCATTAAGTTGATCTGCAACAAGTAACCCCTACCGTTCAAGCGTCACGATCAAGCCGCGGCCGCAAGGGGCTGGTTCGGTTGGCGCGCGATTAGCCGACGGTAAGGGAGCGCCGGAATCGCCACACACATTTGCAGCAACTTCTGCCGCATCGTTTCTTCCACTCCGGGCAGTCCTCCGGGCAGGCGCAGCCGACGGCGTCCAGTGTATTCGTTCAGATACGCCTGCAGATGCTTAAGCCCCAAGGCTCCATACGTACTCTTCAGCGATTCCCACGCCTCCCTCACCACTCTCCGCAAGGGCGTATACAGCCGAAAGGCCAGAGGGAACAACTGTACCGCCGATGTCTGGATATCCACATGCCCGCCAATAAACTCGGTTAGATCGTGACGGTCTGCCCTTTTTTCGCCTCCCCGCTTATGCGGCACCAGGCGGATTTTGACGTGCTCCGGTTCGCCCGACTCCGTGACCGTGCAGCCGGCTACGACCGCCGAGGCGTACGGATGCGTAAGCTGACACCGGGACGGATTACGCCCATACTGATCGCTGTTCACCTTCACGTCTCCGGAGAGCAGCTCCCGGGCATCGAACTCCCCCACGGCATGACGTATTTTTTGCAGCATCGACCACGCGGTCTTGTAGGCGACCCGGATCACCTGGCGCAGCCGCATCGCCGAGATGCCGTCAGGGAGCAGGAACAACTCCAGCGCCTGGAACCACTTCACCAGGGGCAGATGCGTTCCTTCAAAAATCGTGCCGACCAAAGGCGATGTTTGATGCTTGCACTTTCCGCACTCGAACAAGGGGATATGCCGGGAGGCCAGACGGCTGCACCGGGTGTAAGCGCAGCGCGGGCAGACAAAGCCGCTTGGCCACTTCATCGCGATCAGCGCCTCCATGCAGTCCTGCTCACTGTTAAAACGGCTGCTGAATGATTGAAGTTCCGTTCCCGCATTGGCTTCCATATCCGCTTACCTCCCGAATCAAGAATACACGAACATAAGTTCCATTTATTTCATTATACCAAACATACGTTCTCCTATCAAGCCAAAAATCTCACCTGAACCGCCTCACTTTTTCCTTATCTTTTTTGTTTTTTTCTTCTCTCTTTTTTTGAATCCTTGCTCTAACCCCACCCCCTGCTCCCTGAACGAAAGGAATAATCGTGCAAAGCAAACAGCAGGCAGTAACACCCAGACACGAACCCTTTAGGCAACCCCTTTAGACAGCCCCTCACCTGGCGTCGATATGTGACACTTTTCGAAACGGCCACGGTGCAAAAGGTAGATACACCACCCCCGCCGGATCGTGATGCCTCATGGATTGCTTGCTTTACCCGGCTACATCAAGGCTTGTCTACCGACTTTTTGCTGCGAATGTTGAGTTATAATTTACGCGAGTTTGAAATGATGCGGTTAATAAAATTTTTCCCTACTCATCCTTTAACCGCCGTTGATACAAAACGACGGATACAATCGTCAATACAACCGTCCAGGCCAAAATAATGAGGAGGGGTTTTAATAAATCTCCCGTCGTAAAGCCTATATTTCGTATATTTAGCAAATACACAAGTTGAACGCTTGGTGCATACTCCAGTACTTTGAAGATTGGAAAATCATCCGCTAGCAACACTCCCCATGGTGCCCCAGTGAATACGAGCGCCACAGGCATTATAGATAATGTTGCGTCAAGCAATGTCTTGGAGTATAAACCACATATCGTCCCGACTGCGGTGTATAGAATAATCGAAAAAATGATTGCTGCCACAAACGCCCCTATACTTGCTGGCTCATAGCCCAATATATATGTAGAAATTGCCACAACAACAGCAGACATTACAAAGACTAAAGCACTTTTACCGATTAAAACATCCATAGTCGTAGCCGGGGTCATCATTAATGATCGTAAAGTGTTACGCTCCTTCTCTTCCGCAATCAAGCAGGCTTGTGCTAAACTCGTTAGAATCACAAACGAAATATTTAGGAGAAAACCGATTGCTCCAGGCAAGGACGGGCCTGCACTTCGAAAAAGAAATGCGAAGAGAATGGGAAAAATCAGAATAATGGAGATCGCATAATTACGTGAAAACTCTTTGTAATCCTTCACAAATATTGCCCCGGCACGTTTTAATGAGATACTCATAGCAACTCACTTCCTGTCATTTTAATAAAGATATCACCCAGACTTGGCTCTTTCGTTTCTAATCGCTCAATGAACCCTCGTTTCATCCAATCGGCGATTTGATCGGCCGTCCCCTCATCGATCGGGAGCTCGTAGGTTTCCCCATTGATTAAGTCAACACAAACTACGTTTTCCCGATGCTGTTTTTTTAGTTCCTTGGGGGAGCCGATAGCTTGGATTTGCCCTTGATACAATATCGCTACACGGTTACATAGCAATTCCGCCTCAGCCATATCATGCGTAGTTAAAAAAATCGTTGTCCCTTTATCATTTAAATAGCGTAAGCCCTTGTAAATATGCGCTGAGTTTACTGGATCTAAAGCCGAAGTAGGCTCATCCAAAAATAATAATTCCGGCTCATGGATAATCGCGCATGCCATCATGACACGCTGACGCATCCCTTTCGATAAGCGATGGACTTTCTTTTTGCGCTCTCCGCTTAAGTTTACAAACTGCAGCACCTTATCGATCGAAGATTTAGGAAGATCATATAACTTACGATACAGCTCCAGATTTTCCTCAATCGTTAATCTCTCATATATTCCGCTGTTATCCGTCAAAATGCCAAAGCGCATCTTCTGGGCAGACTGATGCATCATCTCCGCCGGCTGGTTAAATACACTGGCCTGTCCGCTTGTCGGATTTAACTGCGCCGTTAAAATCTTGATTAATGTCGTTTTTCCCGAACCGCTCGGACCCAGGAAACCAAAAATTTCCCCTTTCGGAATGGAAAAGGACACGTCTGATAACGCATCCTTATTTCCAAACCTTTTTCGAATATGTTCTACTTGGATCACATCCATGAGCACCACTTCCTTAGCGTTGATGCCTTAAGCATATAAAGATTGCCTGCTTCCAGCCATCAAAACCCGCCGAAATGTAGCTGTTATCGCCTGAATGGTACCCTGGAATGCTTGACCTGTTTGATATTGCCCCGGAAATGGCATACGCTTACGAAGTATGTTTGCTTCGCAAACATTTTAAATGTTAAGAAGTGCTTTTAATTCATGCAATTTTGAACGAGATAACGGAACCACGGCATCTTTACCCGTATTTAATCGCAAACTGTAGCTATTCTTCGTCCATGTAATAATCTCTCTTACTTTTTGCAAGTTAACGATGTAGGATCGATGACACCTAAAAAATCCGAAATTCAACAATCTCTGCTCGAGCTCGGTTAGCGTCAAAGCACAGACATAATTTTCTCCACCCACATGAACTAGGATCGAACCATCCAAACTTTCTATATAATCGATTTCAGGCGGATCAAATAAAATCACTTTGTCATTTCTTTTCGTATAAATCTTCTGCAAGGTGATATTGGCCCGATCTTGTTCCGGCACTTCCTGCTTATCCTCTTCCGAGTCCCGAATATCCAGTGGATGAAATCCGGATTCGTTCAATCGATAAATGGCATCACAGGAAATCATGGCATCCTCTAAATTCGAAGTTAAAATTAGAAGCTGCTTCTCTTTCGAAAGGTCATCCAAAATCCGTTTAAAATGACGACGATCTTCTTCTTCCAAGTAAAAATAGGGTTCCTCCAATACTAAGGTAGGCTGATACGCAAAAAAGGCACGCAGCAAGGTCACATACATCCTTTTTGAGGGGCTTAGATCCTTGATTTTTACCTTTCGTTCTTCTTGTAAAGCAAAATAATCCATTAACAAAGCGGCACGCTCATTCCGCTCCGTTACTTTGATTAGAAAAGTGATCAGCTCTTCCACCGTTAAACGCATATACTCGCTTTGCCCAGCTCGGAATAAATAATATTGGGAATAATCCGCTAATTGATTCAATAAAAGCTGTTTTCGCTTCAAGTCCGTTATAATGCCAACCGCTTGGTTCGATGTCATATTTAATTCGATCTCCGGCAGGAATAGCTTCCCATTATAATAGATTGGTTTAAATTGCATGCCGTCCTCCAGGTCAGTGCCGCGTGGGATATATATAACAATTATAATGTTGGGATACTTTTTTGTCATAGATATCAACAATGTGGCCCGTTTAGGCTCCCCAGAACGAAGCAGGCCCCGACTTCAACCAAGTCAGGGCCGATGGCTATCATATATTCTCTTGCTTTAATGCATCAATAATATTTTCCTTTCGTACTTTCGCGCCGGAATAAACAATCGCTGAACCGGCAATGACAAATACGGCGATAATGACAGACAAAATGCTCATCCAAGGGAGGGTGAACCCGTAGCTGAATTTGTTCGCAAATGCCCTATAGATCAGATACATCGCGGCGAAACTAACGGGAAGCCCGAACAATAGCGACTTGACCCCGTAAAAAATACTTTCATAGTTCAGCATTTTCGCAAAGCCTTTTGGCGTCATGCCTACGGATTTCAGCATCGCAAATTCTCGTTTGCGAAGCGACCACCCCGTCGAGATCGTATTAAAAATGTTCGCAATGGAAATCGCAGAGATTAATACGATAAAACCGTAAGAAAAGACGGACATCAAGAGAATCTGCCGTTCTTCGCTTTTTCTGGATTGATACACATTGTAGACATTCAGATTGGTCTTCTCCATCTCTTCAATTTCCTGCTGCGTTCTCATCGGTTCCGTGCTTTGCAAATGGAGGTACGTCGAAGCGTTAGCTAGATTCTCGCCGTCTGCCATCCGATTCATGACGCGTTCCGACACGATCATATTTAACCCGCCTAAGCCTAGCGGATTCATCCCCATCGGGGCTTGATCCGTCAATGCGGCAACAATCACTTTGTTTGCCTTCGTTTCTTCCCCATTCTCTTTATAAAAGTTCGTTAGCTCGATACTTTGACCGGCCTTCGTATACACGGCCTTCGTCTGCACATATTTCCCCGTGCCCATATCTTTGTAATGAATCGTATCCATCACGATCGCGGCGGGATGATCCGGATCCGTAAGCTGTTCGTAGTCTGCTCCAACCGCTTTGGCATAGGCTTGCAGACTCGAATCGTTTAAGGCAAGAATCTTAATATCGTAGGGGTATTTCCCGTCTTGCAGCAAACTCTTATCCTTCTTAATACGCTCTTGCAATTCGTCGGCGATGATCGCCGCATCGACCCAAGCGTTCCCATATAACTCGTGAATCACGTTGTATTCCGTGACGCCATCCAGGGATACAATCGATCGCAGCAACCGGTCATCTATTCTTTTGCCATCGCTGTACGATACTTCAATATCGTAATTGACGCCTTCCCGCGAAAGTTCCAGGGATTGTCTCATGCCGGCCGTAAAAAACGATACCGTCAAAAACAAAACGATGCTGATGACCAGCGAAAAAAGAATAGCATGGTATCTCCGTTTGTTCCTTTTTAAGTTTTTCAGCCCGATTTCCGCTTCGATCCCGAAGAGCTTGCGGATGTACTTCGACGTTTTCACAGCTTTGGCTGTAAGCTTTATGTCGGCAGCTTGGCGAATCGCGTCCATAGCAGAAACCTTGGATGCTTTCAGCGCCGGGAGATACGCCGAAACGAAAATCGTCAGCATCGAAACAAGACAAGCCATCAAGAGCGATAACGGCGTGACGATGAGCCTCAGCTTTTCACTGGTCCCTAATGCCTCTTCAATCATCGCGTTCATGAACCAAAAGGTGATCCCGATCCCCGCAAGACCGCATAGGATGCCAATGGGAATGCTGATCAAGCCAATGACGGCACCTTCAAACAGCACTGAATTTCGCTTTTGCCTTTTCGTAGCGCCCACGCTCGCGAGCATCCCTAAATGGCGGGAACGTTCCGAGACGGAGATCGCAAAAGCGTTATAGATGAGCGAAACCGAGCCGATCATAATCACCGCCATAAGGATCGCCGATAAGGAGAACATCATGCTGTACGAGGCTTTGCTTTTGGACAAGCCGTAATAATGAAGCAAATCGTTATTATATTGGACGGTTTCAATTTGGTTTTGCTTAGCCAAATCCTCCGCATGAGCGAACAAGGACGGATTAACACGCTGTAAGACCACCGACGCATCGACCCGATCGTTTTCCCCGATCATATGATCATCGACATAGCTAATGATCGTATAACCCGGGGCCCACGCCGGTTCCCATGCGGGACGCTTGATGAAGCCTACTACCGTATATTCCCTTATCTTGATATGCTGCAACGTTTCGGTCAATGTGCCGTCTTCCCTGCGCAGCGATTCGGTCTGATCCAGGGGATGATCGCCCCCTTGTTCGAATCGTTCGCCGACGCGAAGGGTTAGACGATCGCCGATTTCGTACTTCACTTTGGCGTTCATGGCAACGGGCTCGGAGATCACAACTTCCTTGTCCGTACGCGGAAGACGCCCCTTGCTTAGTTCAACCTGGAATTGTGCGAACCCTTGCGCATCATATTCCTTGATGAACAAATACGGCTTATTGGGATTTTGTCCTCCTTCTAATGGGGCATAGCCAAGGTCTCTTGAGATCGCCACGGTTTTGGCTCTGTCATCGCCCTGTATCGCCGCCAGCTGTTCTTTGGTTACATCTTGATATTGGACATGCCACTCCCCTGTATCGGCAATGGTCTGCCTAATCATTAAATCCGAAAATGAGCAAACAAGCGTAGCGACAGCGGTCACCATGGCAACCGAAATGATGACGCCGACGATGGTTACAAGCGTTCGTCTCTTGTTCTGCTTCAGATGCCGGATGGTTAACGTATTGACAATATTCATCGCCTGATCACCTCGTCTTTGGCAATCCTCCCGTCTTCAATCGAAATGATCCTGTCGGCTTGCAAGGCGATCCGTTCGTCGTGCGTGATCACGATCAGCGTCTGATGATAGGTCTTATTCAGCATTTTTAATAAGTCGATGATCTCGCTGCTATTCTTGCTGTCCAGATTTCCGGTCGGTTCGTCGGCCAGCATGATCGCAGGATTGCCGATGAGCGCTCGGCCGATCGAGACCCGCTGCTGTTGTCCGCCGGATAGCTGATTCGGCAGGTGGTTTAATCGATGCTGCAAATTCAACGTATTCACAAGGCCAGCTAATTGCTTTTGATCTACTTTTTGTTGATCCAGCAAGAGCGGCAGCGTAATATTCTCTTCCACCGTCAGGACGGGTATCAGGTTGAAAAACTGGTAGATCATGCCAATTTGCCTGCGCCTGAAGATGGCCAGCTGCGTTTCGTTCAAGGCATACATGTCCGTATCCTGAACATAAACTTTCCCGCCAGTCGGCCGATCCACCCCGCCCAGCATATGAAGGAGCGTCGATTTCCCCGATCCGGACGGGCCGATAATCGCGACAAATTCGCCTTTTTCGACCGAAAAGGAAACATCGTCAAGCGCCCTCACCGCCGATTCGCCTGTGCCGTATACTTTAGACAGATGCTCAATTTTTAAAATTTCCATGGCCATACCTCCAAAAAGTTTTGTGAGCGTTGCTTCTTGAATCGACTTCGTACAAAACTCACTTCGGAAGCATGGGCTCCCCTTGATGCTCATTCCAGATATATACCATCTCTCTAAATCCAAAATCCCATAGAGTTTCATTCCCCTCAACGGTTATCGTAAGCTCATTTGCCTGGGGGAGGAAAATTTTGTTCATTTCCGGCTCATGACGTTGATCTTTTGCAGATACGGAGAGGAACTCATGTCCATCAACGGTAAGCTTGATGCTGCCCTGGAAATCCTTGTGATCGGGAATTCCATAATTAAAGAAAAGATACAACTCCTCCTTATTGCCCAACGTATACGTGTACGTTTCCTTCTTTTTACCTGCGATGCTGTACACATTATATTGGGGTTCCACGTCTTGACCGCCAACCTTAAGACTGGACGGTTTGCTTCCCGTTAATGTGTTCCCGGCACTACCCTTCAACTCGTTTATTGCCACAAAGGGGCCCATTTGATGTTCCCGAAATCCACAAATTCCATCAGCGCAGGATGCAGAAGATCGGATAGACCTGGCAGCCTAAAAAAAGTGTCCGGCAAAAAAATAAAGGTGTTCTCGGTTATAAAGAATCAAAAGGGTACAGAATATAGTGATTCCAAAATAATCTTACGCTGTTGCTTCAAATGCATGGTCTTACCTCCATCGTTCATCTGATGAATATCATTTTAACTGTCTAAAATGACTTTCCCGTGACGATGGAGGTGACAATTCAGTCACTTACGGAGTGCCGTTAAATCACATGCTTATAAAATTTAATCCGAAACTGCGTACCCTTCCCGCTGTCGCTCGTCACATCGATCACGCCGCTCTGGCTGGCAATGATGCTGTGAGCCATCGCAAGCCCTATGCCGATGCTTCCTTCGCTAGCGTTCTTTCCTTTGTAAAAACGTTTGAAAATATAAGGCAAATCTTCTTTCGGAATGCCTTTTCCGTTGTCAGCAATGACGAGTTCCGTAAAGAGCGCGTTTTCGGAAAATGCGATGGCGATCGCTCCGCCTTCAGGCGTATGCTCCACGCCGTTTTTCAAAATATTGATGACCGCTTCGGCAGTCCAATTGAAATCGCCGACAAAAGTGACATTGTCATCGCCCGCGATGGAAACCGTCTGCCCCTTAATATCCATCGGAATCATAACCGGCTCTAATGCCTTTTGGATCAGGTTTTTCATGAGTATTCGATCTTTTTTGAATGGGATGGTCTTCGCGTCAATTTTCGATAGCTTAAGCAAGGAAGAAACTAGCCAATCGATGCGTTCAAGCTGGACGCGAATATGATGGGTGAACTCCGCTCTTTTGGCCGGAGGCAGGTTAGGGGCGCTTAACAAATCAGCCATCACCGTCATGGAGGTGAGCGGCGTTTTGAGCTGATGTGAAATATCGGAGACGGCATCCGTCAGTTGAATTTTGTCCCGCTGCAATAGCGACCGGTGCTCCGATAGCATGAGCGTTACTTTGTAAATATCATTCTTTAAAATACTTAGCTCGCCTTCCTGGTTATCGCGAACGCCAAGGGAATCATTGCCGTTGCTTATTTCCCGCAAATAGACGGAAAGCTTCGCTAACTCGCGGTATCTCCAGCTCGTGAACAACAAACTCGTGCCAATAAGCAGCAGGGATACAATAAAAACGAATATCGCCGCCACGGATGAAAAGAAAACAGCAACCACGGTCGCCGTTATGCCGATCGAACCCATGACGAACAATAACATTTGATTTTCCCGATTGCGCAGCATCTAATCACCGACCTTATAGCCTAAGCCGCGTACCGTTTTGATTAAAGCCGGATGCCCTGGATCATCCTCCAGCTTTTCCCTCAGCCTTTTGATATACACCGTTAACGTATTGTCGTTCACGAATTCGCCGGCCACGTCCCAGATTTGCTCTAGGAGCTGACTCCTTGTGAGAACCTGCCCAACGTGGTTGGCGAAGATCAGCAATAAGCGATATTCCAAGGCGGTTAGCGGAATTTCGGCGCTGTTTTTATGCACTTTGCCTTCCAGCGTATTGATTCGAACATGGCCGATGTCGATGATCGATCCGGCGTGGGACGGCTTCTGGTATCTCCGCAAGACGGACTTGATCCGGGAGAGAAGCTCGCGAACCCGAAAAGGTTTGGTAATGTAATCATCGGCTCCCATGTCGAGTCCCATCACGACATTGACCTCATCGTCGATCACCGTTAAAAAGATGACCGGAATGTCTCGCCGCTCCTTCACCATCTTGCACAATTCATAGCCGTTTCCGTCCGGAAGCTGTAAATCGAACAAGCATAAAGCGAACTGATCGATGTCTTCGGCGAGCACCTTTTTGGCCGAAGCGGCATCATGGCAGAGAACGGCCCGATAACCATCTTGCTGCAGCGAATATTCCAGTCCCGACGCGATCGTCTTATCATCTTCGACTAATAAAATTTTCATAGGCAGATCATCCTTACGTTAGAGTAAATTCACTGCTTATGGTAGCCGTTCAGCTTAACGGAGCTACCCCACAATCCCCGCTTCGATCAGCTTCCAAACCGCTTCGAACTCTGCTTTGAAATCAACCCGCAGCCAATTGTCTGCATAAGCCGGCGCGGAAAAATAAGAAAAAGCCAGCAAAATGGCATGCAGACGCTTTATGTCCTCAATGCCGCTCGCTGCCTTCAAGCTGCCTACCAAATCGCCGATGTGCCGAGCGAGTACCGCCGGATTCCTATCAATATAGGCCGTATACAGCTTAAACATTTCCGGCTCACGCACATAGGCTTCATATTTCGATTGACTTAATATCCATAACCAGTCGTGCACGATGTCCTTCGTAGACGAGTACTTGTCCGTATCAAATGGAAAAATCCCCGCCAGTTCATGGTCCAGCCACGACAACGCAAGCTCGGTCCACAACTCTTCTTTGCCCGAAAAATACTTGTAGATCGCAGCGTGAGTTGTCCCCAGCTCAGAGCCGACTTTGGACAGATTAACTTTCTCCATCCCGTGTTCGACGACCATTCGATGTGCGGTTTGCAAAATGAGTTCTCTGCTTAAAGTTTTCATGGTCTTATTATACAGATTGGCGAGGCCGGTTACAACTATTGACTTTTGTAACTCGACATCCTATGCTTAGCTCACTAGCAAGTTACAAATAATAAAATGTGTAACTCGAAAAGGAGAGAGTCATTTTTATGAAACTTTCAAATCAAGGAATGGAGCATAACAAAAAGAGGATTGATATTCTGACTTCTCTAAATTCATAAGATCAACTCTGAATTGGTAAACAGGTCCATATTCACGTGGCCTAGTCAACAATATTAAGACTAGGAATTATTTGCAAGAGCGCACGTATTTCGCTCAAAGGTAACCCGCGACCTTTTCGAAATTCTAACGGTTGCCAGCGCGGTTATTTGCCTGAATCCAAGCAAAAATTACCGGTTTTCAGCGAAATAAGCTCCATGGCAACCGTTACAATTTGAAATCAACGGTATTGGAACAAATAGCGCTTGTGGCAACCGGTAGAGCATTGGTGTGCTCAGAAAATGTACTACCGGAATCCCGCGAATCTACCATTTTTTCGGGGGCAATATGCATCACTGAATACCCAAAGAAATAGTTGTACAATTAACTTTGACATACAAGTAAAAGAAAAAAGCTTAATGGCCCTCTTAGCCAGATAAATATCAGAACCACCTTATTTTGTGATGCTTTTGAAAAAATTTCTATTACACCAAGGGAGGAAGTACCAGCATGGCTGATTTAAACAAACAAAGAATTGTTGAGAGTGTTCCGCAACGGGGATTTTTTGGACATCCCAAAGGGTTATTTACTCTGTTCTTTACAGAGTTTTGGGAGCGCTTTTCCTACTATGGGATGAAAGCTATCCTTGTTTATTACATGTATTATGAACTGAGTCAAGGCGGACTCGGCATGGATGAGAGTACAGCTCTTGCCATTATGTCTATCTATGGTTCACTTGTCTATATGTCTGGGATTATTGGCGGCTGGTTAGCGGATCGAATATTCGGTGCGTCAAAAGCTGTATTCTATGGCGGCATATTAATCATGCTGGGGCATATCGCCTTGGCCATCCCGGGAAGTATTTCATTATTTTTTGTTTCCATGGTTCTGATCGTGCTGGGTACAGGCTTGCTGAAGCCTAATGTATCCAGTGTTGTGGGGGAAATTTACAGTGAAAGTGACCAACGCCGGGATGCAGGATTCAGTATATTCTATATGGGCATCAACCTGGGAGGATTCATAGCTCCGCTTATTGTAGGAACCGTCGGCATGAATTACAACTTCCACCTGGGCTTTAGCATTGCAGCCGTCGGTATGTTTCTGGGATTAATCATTTTTATCTTTACCAAGAAGAAAAACCTCGGCCTTGCAGGCACTTTAGTGGCAAGCCCGTTATCACAGGCGGAACGGAAAAAAGTGTTCCCTATAGTCGGTCTCGGCGCAGTGCTTCTCGCTGGTATCGTCGCTATTACGATTCCGTTAGGTCTGTTAACGTTTAAATCCTTTATCGCGATCGTAGGTATTCTGGGAATTTTGATTCCAACCCTATATTTTATTGTCATGTTCCGTAGTCCACGAACGACAAGCGTTGAACGCTCAAGACTCATTGCTTATATTCCGATGTTTATTGCAGCGATAATGTTCTGGGCTATTCAAGAACAAGGATCAACCATCCTTGCCAATTATGCAGATAAACGTACGCAATTGGATTTTGCCGGACTTCATATATCGCCAGCCTGGTTTCAGTCTTTAAATCCTTTATTTATTATTGCTTTAGCTCCCCTGTTTGCCTGGTTATGGATAAAGCTTGGAAAACGGCAGCCCACGATACCGAAGAAATTCGCCTTAGGCTTATTGTTTGCCGGATTATCCTTTCTTGTGATCCTCTTGCCGACTTACTTTGGCGGTGAGCATTCCTTGGTTAATCCTTTATGGCTCGTTCTCAGCTATTTCATCGTTGTGCTGGGGGAATTATGCCTGTCTCCTGTAGGACTATCGGCAACGACAAAATTAGCGCCCTCGGCCTTCTCGGCCCAGACCATGAGCTTATGGTTCTTATCCAATGCGGCTGCCCAAGCGATTAATGCGCAGATTGTTAGATTTTATTCGCCTGCCAACGAGATGGTATACTTTGGAGTCATTGGAGGAGCGGCAATCCTCCTCAGTATTCTGCTCTTTTCGTTCTCCTCGAAAATTCAGGGGTATATGAAAGGGATACAGTAAAAGAACTCTTGTCCAGAATAGCAATGTAGGGGGTAGCTCTATATCATTTGTGAAATGTCTGATTTACCCCCTGAAAATAACGCTTTTCGCTTATTTATGATACGGTTCACCGTGTCGGTATTTAGGGTGAACTCGGATGATTGAGATTCTTCTTTACAATAACATATGACTGATAAATCAGTACTCTGATTCATTAACTTGCGTGCGTGTCTAATCTGTGTGTTTTAAGGAATGATGACGTGATTTACAGCATTGAACGTAAATTATACAATGAAAATAGGTTCAACCTAATCATCAATGCTTGACAGCCAAACCGACAACAGACCGTGGCCTGGAGCGAGACTCGCTAAGCGGAAGCTTTGCACGATTATCCTGTTTGATCATTGTGCCTTGGCTTTCTGAACCAAAGGGATAATCGTGCAAAGTGACTTAATCTGAAATCATTGCCGATAATCCAAAATGGTTCTTAACTTTTACCGAATACTAGACTCAGGAACAATCGCAGTCAGGGATTTATTTTCAATAGGGGAAGAAAGTACGATAGACGTTGCGAATTTCCCGTACTTTACGATTTCATTCTCAAACATCTCTAAATCCGGCAGTGACTCGGTTACTACTTTCAACAAGTGATTATACTCTCCCCCGCTTATTCTATGGCATTCAATCACTTCCTGGGCGGATTGGCAGAAAGCATGGAACGATTCGCAATTCGTTGCCCGCAGCCAAATAACCGCCATCGTATGTTTACCGATCTTCTCTCTTGCGACGACCGTCCGATAGTCTTTGATAATTCCCCTTTCCTCCATCCGCCGAACTCTCTCCGTTACAGCAGGCTGGGTTAACCCAACCATCTTGCCTAGTTCCGTCATTGAGATCCTTGCATTGTCCTGCAAAGCTAACAGGATATTCTTATCAACCTGATCCAAGTGACCACCCCTTTTATTCTATAAGCATATGAAGCTATATTTTTTAATTTCCTTAGCGAATGATGATAAACACCTTAGTTGCCTCATGTAACATTCTAATACTATCAAATATAATTTGTGGAGTACATTGGAAACCAAATTAAAGGAGCGAGTCCATATGGACAAAAAATTAATTGTAATTGTTGGGGGAGGTCCCGGCGTGAGTTCTAGCGTAGCCAGAATATTCGGTTCGAAAGGGTTCAAGGTTATCCTTGTTGCCAGGAATGAACAAGCGTTGGCGGAGCTTGTGAGAAACCTGGAGGCCCAGGGCGTTGAGGCCTATGGAGCAACAGCGAACGCTGCGGATCCAGCCGCTCTTCAAACCGCGTTCGAGCAGATCAAAAGAAATCATGGAATCCCGGAAGCGCTAGTCTATAATGCAGCAGTTATTAAACTGGGGACTGCATCGAGTCTAACGGAGGCCGAGCTATTGGACGATCTGAATGTCAATGTGGTTGGGGCTTTAAGCAGTGCTCTACAAGTCATTCCCGACTTCATTGAACGGAGGAGTGGAACGATTTTGTTCACAGGTGGCGGATTTGCCTTAACTCCTTCTTATGAATTGGCTTCTTTGTCTATCGGAAAGGCCGCTCTACGCAGCTTAGTCTATACTTTAGGAGAAGAATTGGCGCCTCATGGCATTCATGTGGGCACCATCACAATTGCCGGCACAGTTGCGGTGAACACAAAATTCGCCCCTGATCGAATCGCCCAAGCGTATTGGGATATGTATGAAAAGCAGAACGAACGTGAAATCATCTATCAGTAAGAATTCCATCTGAAGCCCCAAAGGGCATCCGGCCCAAGGCGCTCGAGTCTTCTGCACGACCGCGGAACGATTAATTACACGTCAATGAAAAGATACGGCCTTTTCGGCCGGGAGCGGGGGCGTTTATGCCAGGGCGGCGGCCGTGTCCGGGGAAATAAAGGCATTAAAAATGAGCTGGCGGAAACGTACCGCCAGCTCATTTTCGTGCCATATCATATTGCATGCATGTTTAGTACAAAGATGACGGCTCGGTTAGCTGGATCGCGACACCTCTCGCGACTCCAGGCGCGAGGCGCTCGGTCATACGTTGGCCAGATTTATTCTCGTTCTCCTGCCGCGTATTCACCTGGACAGACGTCCATCACTTCTCTGGAAGGCTGGATCAGCGCCATTTCAAACCTGCAAGGCCAATGCACGTCCGGCGCCATCTCCCCGTTCAGCAAGCCGGCGATCGTCTCGCCGTCACTCACCGACACATCCGCTTCAAACAAGTAGGCTGCGACGTTGAATGCATGCCGTGACACGTCGTTCGGATCCAATGTATGAAAGTGGTACTGGACATCCGGAAGGCCAAGCGCAAAGAGGCCAAGCGAATCGATCAAGCTGTCTTCGGTCCCATGAATGGTAAAATAGCGGATATTCATGCCGAATTGCAAGAACCTCGCGGCTCCTTCGTACGGATTATCCGCAATTTCGGCCGGATGCAGCAATTTCCCGCTCGATGGAATCCAGATCGCTTTGCAGGTCGGGAACAGGCTTACGGCAGCCTCCAGCCAATCCGCCAGCAAGGCGCTGCGCGATTTATAGTCCAGCCCCGCCGCCATGAAGTCGCTGATCAGCAGCTTATAGCGGCATTTTTGCAGAACGTCCTCCCCATCCGGCATCGTCCAAAACTGGGTGCGCTCCAAGTCGGTGATCGTCTCCTGTTGAAAAGGAGTAACGTCCGCCATCATCACCTGAGCCGGCAGCTCCCCTTCCTTGTAGGCTACTTTATAAGCCTCTACGGCAAACGCCGACAATGCGTCGGCTGCCGACACGATATCCGTTTTCCCGCAACGGGTTTCTAACGCGTTTCGGACGGCTTCCGCATTCGGCCGTTCCGCTTTCTCCTCAAACAGCAGATACATTTGAAACAACCGCTGAAACTCACTTTTTTCGTCTAAATTTTGCTGAAGTACGCGTTTGCTCTCCATTTCTCCCCTACCACTCCGTTCGTCTGTCGTTCCTTCTACTATAGAGATTGGCGCACGGTTCACGCAAGTCGCACCAGGAAATTGATTCCAAAGTCGGATCTATGGAACATACAGCCCTTCCCGAATCCGAACGATCATCACCGCCTGACGCCTATCAAAGCAGAACGCCTGTGATGGACGTTCTCCTTTGTATTGGCTTGGTGAAACGTGTAGGGCTGTGATGGAGCGGATGGGTAAGTTGAACTTACGTGTATGCCAATTGAATGTCAATAAACTGAACGACGATTTGGCAAATTTCACCCGCTTGGTCGTAGCCCCAATAAACTGGATAAGCGCCATCACCAAAACCGGACTGAAACAAGGGTACATGGTACTCGGTATCAGGAATCCGCCAGTTCACCCAATCGCCTCCCTCGCGCTGATACTGCGGATTTTCACGAAAACTCTTGGCAAACAGGGCAGCAAAATAATCATCGTAAAGATTGCCATCAGGATGTTCTTTATGCCACCGACTTGTAAAGTCGCAAAAAGCTTGATGCGCCTGCTTATCGCAAATACATGCCAGACCGGCATCTACATTAAAGCCAAAAAACTCTCCGTCCTCCATCCCCGAAATATCTTCATGTCCAATTAGCGCTTCCTCGAACCGGACGGCAGGAACATCGGAAAATCGCAGACGAACGGCGGCATAGCGAGCACAGTCACCATCCTCGTCCGGCTTCACCACACAGACTTCGGTTGAGTAGGTTCCAACGGGCGCCGTTTGAAAATAAGGCTGCTCCTCAATATGCCCCAAATAACATAGCGGATCGCGGACAAGAATTTGGCCGGTAGGAATAGAGGTAGGACCGATATCTATAATTTCCAGCTGCTTACCTGCAATTTCAGGCAAAGCAAAATAGTCATTTAAATCTACAGGGCATTTCAATTTGTCACGCTGCTGCTCCCACTGGGACAGCCATTCACTTGTTGGTACCATAGGCATTCAGCTCCTGAAAATAGACTCGTACAAGCAGAAAATCAGTCATGCCAATTTTACCATATCGTTCACTCCACTATCGTATCCTTACATTAATATTTTCCAAACCTTTTTTCGCATATAATATCCGACGCGAGAATGTCATACAGCTTTTGCTTGGATTCATCTAATTTTTGTTGAGCGGCTTCAATCTCCGCAATTTTTTTGTATCAGGTTTACATGGCTCATCCTTCGGTATTCCGTTCTTCGAGATCATGGATCGGATATCCCGAATCGAAAAGCCAACTGCCAAACAATATTTAACCACGTTCAAATGATGAATGATGTCTGAAGTATATACCCGATACGTACCACGAACCGGAAGTCGCCAAGATGATGGGCAACTGGAAAGTCGATCTGTAAATACCTTGATTAAACCGAAACTTACGCGCTTATCCTCATCTAAAAAGAAGGGACAGGGCGGGTGCCCTGTCCTCCTATACTTTTTACTTGAATAGCAAATTATAAGAATATCAGTATTCCATCAATGTCTACCTCTAAACCGTTTAATCGCATCCTCGGTCACCGGCTCGAAGAGGTTAAGAAGGTTGCCATCGGGATCGCGGAACAGCATAGAACGGTTCCCCCACGGCATCGTGGTCGGTTCCATTACCCAATTATCGACAAATGGCTTCAAGCGTACATATTCGGCTTCGACATCGTCGACCCGGAACTCAATAATGACAGTGCGATTATTGGCCCCTACTACGGAATCGGCGCCGAATAGCTGCGTCGTCTGGGAGTGGCCGATGGCAAGGGTGCATGATGGCACAATGAGTTCGGCAAATACGGGCGCGGGTCGCTCCGCCGAAACCCCCATGACTTTCTCATAGAACTCGACGAGACGATCCACGTCGTCAGTAATGATGCGTACAGAAGCGAAATTCACAAGATATCATCCTTCCTAATAATAGGTTTTGCCGTGTCCCACAGCCGTTGTAAAACATACTTTTTACTCATCTATCTCCTTTACATTTTCATGTCCAATTATAAAAAAACGCTACTGACAACGTTATGTCAGTAGCGTTTTAGAATTCTTTGGGCTTCCTCACGAATTCGATTTCGGAATGATTCGGTTCCAACACTTTACGCCCGCTCCATAGCCAAGCACCCATTGCAGCAATTCATCCAGCGCCAAGCGAATTACGCCGAACGAAAACGCCTTTTTGAAACGCCCTTTCAGCACAAGAAAAAACATACCTGATTCAATTTGAATCCTACGTGTTCCCTTAAACTCTCCACTCTTCCAATCGGAGGTGCGAAACGAATCGTTGAAGAGTTAAAAGAGTCACTATTGATCTTTTCAAACAGAACACTCAAAAGTTCGCTTCTCCTATACTCGCAACCATGTCGCTTGCTAATCTTCGCAACAAATTGATCCGAGATTTTGCTGCATCGAAAGGGTAACCCCCTTCTCATACAAGAAATTCAATCCTCTGAGTCTATAAAATACAGGCAAGCCTGTGCCTTTATCGCAGGCAGGGTTCGAGATAATTGCTTGCGGAATATCAAAATACCCCTTCTGACAATGACGTACCTCATCAAAATGTGTCAGGTACGAATTCAGAGGTGAAAGACGAATTAACGTTGAAATGGATAAAGAGACTGATTGATATGAAATAGGCGTGTACGGCTCGCAAGCAATTGGTCGATAAAAGACCCTCTATGGTTGTCAACTGTAAGGTCACTTCTTCTGCCGCATACCTGAAAAAAAGCAAACTTCACAAGAGGTTCTTTCAAAGCTTCTCTTTGTACATTTCAAGCTTATGTTCAATCATAGACATATTGTTCATTAGCTGCTTGATCTGATTCGCCACCCGTTCCTTCTGCCGGTTCAAAAGCCCCACACGTTCCGGGATTGTTTGGTCTCCTTGAAGGGTTAATTGGGCAAATCCCTTCATTTCTTCAATGGTCATCCCGGTATCCCGCAAACAGCACGCGAATCTCAGCCACTCTATGGCCTCCTCGTCAAAGACTCGTGCACCGAATTCATCTCGTTTAATAGGGGGGAAAATCCCTTCTTTTTCATAATATCGCAAGGTATGAATGGACAATCCCGTTTTTTCTGCTACCTGGCCGATTGAATAACTTATAAGAACCTCCTCCTTTAGCCAAGAACCTGGCTTTTCATGAAAGCCATAAATTCATCGTCACTCCATTGTTCCCGCTTCTTCAATATTTCTTCGGCATCTTTACCCGCAGGATATCTTAATTGATCGCTTTCATCCGTCGCAGCTTTATATATCGTTTCGGCAACCATTTCCGGTGTGGCCTGAAGATGGGCATTATTTTGAACGAATTTCTCAAATTGCTTGTTAAACAAATCCGTGAAACTATTATAGTCTGACAATGCCTCATGATCCAAACGTACGGCTGAACTGTACCAAGGAGTATTCACAATACCGGGCTCGATCAATTTAACCCGGATATTCTGGGAAGCCAGCTCATAGGACAACGATTCGGAGAATCCCTCCACGGCAAATTTAGTTGCATGGTATAAAGAGGTCAGAGGGAATGTGATTCTTCCGCCTTGAGAGGAAATATTTATGATCAATCCGTTCCGGTATGCCCTGAAATGCGGCAGCACCGCTTGTGTTACGCGCATGAGCCCGAAAACATTAACGTCAAACTGGTTATGAATCTGTTGTTCGGTAGCAGCCTCAAATACCCCCACAGCTCCATAGCCGGCATTGTTCATAAGTACATTGATTTGCCCAAAACGCTCTATGGCTTCATTTACTGCTCGTTGGATTGTTTCAGGCTGTTGAACGTCCATACGAGTAACAAAGACATTGTTATGGTTGATAAGCTCTGTTTCTTTTTCCGGGGAGCGCATAGTTGCTGCGACGTTCCACCCTTGTTCTGCAAAATACTGGGTAGTTGCCTTTCCGAGTCCACTAGATGCCCCTGTAATCAAGATTGTATTCATCATGTAATCCTCCCTTTCATTAGGATGTTTTTAGTATAGGGCCTAGAGTTTACTCTATAGCAAGGCATAAAATTCCCCCGGCCTCCAATCACGCTTGCAATGATGCAGATCTTGCTTTACTCGGGGTTTTAGGTTTCAAGTTAAATGCTTAACCGATGCGAGGGCTGGCAAACTTCTACTTTAGTAGGTGGAACTGTCAATCTTAAAATCTGAATGGATGTCAAATTCCGCCGGCCCCTTCCTTTCTGTCTTTTGCAAAACAAATTCAAATGTGGGTTCATAATATGAATCCTGCAACGTTTCTCCACCCAATATTTCTATGCTGTACCAGCCGTTTTCAATTTCAATCATCGGCTTTTTGTATTGCCGGTAATGATGAAGCAAAGCGTTGACTCTTTCGTTAGTGAATTGCTCGAGTATTCGCCAAGTAAACAACATCAGTAGGTTGTTTTCAACTTTAAGCGAATAGCCGCCACGTCTAAATTGTAAATGGCTATCTGATTTTAACAACTCCGGTGTATCGCCAGAAAGATTAAATATGATTGTATAGGGATAGTTCGCAATCCCTGCCATTGGAAGTATGATACCATCAAGCACGGCATGATCGCCGCTTTCGTTCGTTGTAAACTCCATTGCTAAATTGTCCGAAAGATGATTGGACTGTTTCCAGCTCTCCAGCAGCAAAATATCTCCGAGAATGAAATAGTCTATCAGATCATTCAGCACTTCCGTAAATT
The DNA here is from genome assembly GCF_038008055.1 of Paenibacillus sp. FSL R5-0527. Lineage (NCBI taxonomy): Bacteria > Bacillati > Bacillota > Bacilli > Caryophanales > Paenibacillaceae > Paenibacillus > Paenibacillus sp. FSL R5-0527. The sequence goes on from NZ_JBBOYI010000001.1 coordinate 519,862, forward strand.
TGCAGATCATTTAATACTCCTTTTTCCTCTTTTATCTCAAAGCTATAAATTCAGCTTAATTGTATCATATGGGAAAATCCTGGAATGCTTCATTTCTAGATGTTAATATTTTAAAGGTTGGGGTTACAAGCTACATATGAAGTTATTTTATAGTTCATTGGGAGGTTGCAATGGAACAAAGGCTTATGGATCAATTGAACGAGTGGCATGAAGCAGACGAACATCAGCGAATTGTCGATACGCTTTCAGCAATTCCTGATGAAGAACGGGACTATGAAGCGATCAGCCATTTGGCCAGAGCTTATAACAATTTGGGGCTTTACGAGGAATCCCTCTCTCAATTTGATCAAATTTCCAAGGCGGGTAAACAGGATCCTCTCTGGCATTATCGGGTAGGCTTTGCTCTTTATTATTTAAAGCGATATGAGGAAGCGGCTCAAGCTTTCCGCAGATCCGATCAGTTAGAGCCCGGTGTTCAAAATACGGAATACTTTTTAAGACGGAGCATTCAAAAAGCGGAGAAGCAAAAGAGAGAAGAACTTCGGCTCGCCAGGAAGACAGCTTCCATGGAGCTTAGTAGTTCGGCCAAGGAGAAGGTTCTTTTTTCCGACTAATTTCTTTGTAATAGGGTTCCTGCTCATCCAGTGGATGTTCTAAAATATTCGTTTGGTTCTCCATAGTCACTTTACAACTCTCCCTCAAGAAACTTCATGAGGTGCAATTCAGGCTGCGCAAGGAACTCTGTAAAGCTGCATAAATCCGCATACGCCTGATGCTCCACGTCATAACAGCCTATCCGGCCTTTATTCTTGGGGTTCCAAACCAACTGCAGGTCAGAGTAATTGTCGATATCGGCGGAAAGACGCAGCAGCTTTTGCCTGCCGACTTTCATCTCAATCGTATCGGTCAATGTAAAAAAATCGATATACCCGATTTCATATTCATTTTGCGCCAGCTCAAGGCGCAGCTTATCTCCTGTAAGAAAGCTGACCAGTTCGTCGGGTAATTTATATTTTTTAAGCTCATGTTTCTTGTTCTCCACATGATGAAATTCAGCCGGTTCCAGCGATTTCAAATAATCAGCCATGACCGTATCCTTATTGCTGACCGCAATCGTATACGGCCGCTCGCCGTCTTTTTCCGCTAGAGTAACGTCTGCACCGTGTTCAATCAAAAATTTGACCATGGCCATATTACCCATACGAGCAGCCACCGTTAACGGAGTCGCCCCATAAGGATAGACCATATCCGGCCTATTATAATTGATGTCCACCCCCTGATCGAGCAAATACTTGAGTGTCTTCAGGTCGTGGTCCGATACGGCTTGACGCATTACCTCACCGCCATGCAGCTTGATGTCCAATCCCAGCTCATGAATAAGCGGAATATTTTTTTTGTTGCCATAGTAGGCCTGTGAATAGGCGCCTGACCCCGTTTGATTGAGCTTGTCCATCTCGGCACCCTGCGCTGCAATGTAACGGACGATGTCCTCCCCGCAATAGCGAACAGTTCTCAAAAAAGCTGGATTATGATGGACATTCAGGTTGACACCGTGCTTTACCAGCAGCTTTACAACCTCCATTTGCTGCGATACGAGCGCCAGATCTAACGGACTAAGTGCAATATGCTTACTAAGTTCGATGCCCTCCTCAATATCCCAGCCTGCTGCGATTGCGGCATCCAAAGCCGGAATATTTCCTCTGTAAATATGCATCGCGATTTCCGGCAGCTCCTGGAACCTGCCGATATCTTTCAGGACGATCAATCACACCCCTCCTTATTTTAAATCCTAAGACCCGCCTTGTCCGGCTGATTAGTGACCGTACTGTGAGGCAAAAAAGCGTTCAATCATTTGTTTCGTTTCCCTTGGACTTCTCAAATGCCTTTTCCGTTAGTTGATATTAGCCCCGGATCATATAGATCTTATTTCCATTATAAAGATCGTTTGTCCCTAATCTACCTACTTTTTACCTGATTTCTGGAGCCTCGTTTTGCCAATGCCTACATTTCAATCGAGAAAGATTTATTTTTCTTGAGGTACGTTAGCGATAGAAGTCAACCATATCTCCAAACAGCCGTTTGATAAATTCAAGCTCGCGTTCGTTGTATCTTTCCAAAAATTCGTTCATTCTTTGCTTTTCCTTCGCATGGAGCTCATCATGAGCAGCAAATAGCTTTTTGCCGACAGGCGTTAGCCGAAAATACACTTCCTTTTTGTTATCGTTGAGTTGGGCTTTTCGCACCCAACCGGCCTTTAGTAATTTATTTGCGATCTTGGAGGTATTCCCTTTGCTTAAATTTATCCTTTCCGCGATGGAAGTGACATTGATCGGCTCCTGCTCTCCGATGCACGCAATGGTGTGCAGTTCCGTCATATTCAAGCTGAATTCCGATTCAATATGCTTCCGGATATCCTCCAGGTATGTGGCAGTTATTCGGGTTTCATATTGTTCTTTTTGCTCAAGAAACTGAACGAAAAATTCATGAATTGCAGCTTTGTTTTTATTGGCAGTATCCATGGTTATGCTGGCTCCTTGACTCATTTGTTTTATTATATCATAGATTGTTTCGTAAGAAACAAACTCGTATGCTCATATTGAGATTAGGGTTGACAGGATATAGAGTGACCCAATACAATTATATTGTTTCATATGAAACAAAAATTATATATAATTTTTATCACAGCTATTTTTAACAAGCAATAAAAGGGTTCTAACGAAACAATAATTAATGAAGGAGGTGCTTACCTGCCTATGGAAATCGTGAATCCGAAGACATTGACGGATAAGGTTACATCTGTAATTTCTCATGTCGTAGTAACTACTGCCTCTAAACTGGCCTTCATCTCAGGTCAGGTTGCTGTAGATGAAGCAGGCGCATTGGTCGGTTCAGGGGACTATTACGCACAAGCGATTCAAGTGTTCACCAATCTAAAGCATGCATTAGAAGCCGCACAAGCGGAACCATTGTACATTGCAAAAATGAATATTTTTGTGGTAAACCACAACCCGGAATTGATTTCGATTATTTTTGACGCCGGATTTCATGTGTTTGGCTCTAACTGGCCGAAGACAGCAAGTACCTATATAGGCGTTCAGGCACTAGCCGATCCTGAATGGCTTATCGAAATAGACGCTATCGTGATCTTCCCATAATGTTTAAGAAAAGAGGTTATTTATATGAAATATGAAGTCATCCTTATCGGTGGCGGACCTGTCGGCATGATGTTGGCTGGAGAATTGGCATTAGCCGGTGTAAAGGTTTGCGTCATTGAGCGGTTAAAAGAGACAACCCCATATTCGCGTGCGCTTACCGTACATCCACGAACTCTTGAAATATTAGATATGCGTGGAGTGAAATCACAATTAGTCAGTAAAGGCCGCTTACTTTCGAGAGGACATTTTGCCGGATTAGAAACTCCGTTGGATTTCTCGGTGTTGGATTCCTCTTCCAATTACACTCTCTTTTTACCGCAGAGTGAGACGGAGAAGGTGCTGGAGGAATGGACTCTTAGCCTTGGCGCCGAGGTCTGGAGAGGGGTTGAGGCTCTATCTGTGCATCAGGATGAGGATGGGGTCGACGTTAAGATCGCCGGACCTAAAGGTGAAACAACGTTAAGATCTGCTTATGTGGTAGGTACGGACGGAGCCAGAAGTTTGGTTCGAAAACATGCAAATATATCCTTTGAAGGTACAGACGCGACCTTCACGGCTATTCTGGGGGATGCCGTTCTATCTGATTTGGCTCCTATGAGTGTCATATCCCGGATTACAGATAAAGGTTTGGTCAGCATCATGCCGATCAACGATCATCTGTATCGGATCTTAATTATCGATATGGAGAGACGTAACATCTCTAAGGATGAGACCGTTACATTGGAAGAGTTTCGTTCATCGATCATCCGTACGACCGGAAGCGACCTGGGATTGAACGATGTGAAATGGATGTCCCGTTTCGGAAATGCTACGCGGCAAGCGGGGCGCTATCGGAATGGTCGATTGTTTTTGGCGGGAGATTCGGCGCACATTCATTTTCCCGCCGGTGGACAGGGAATGAACGTCGGCTTACAAGAAGCGATGAACTTAGGCTGGAAGCTTGCAGGAACAATCAAAGGCTGGGCTCCGGACTGGCTATTGGACAGTTATCATACCGAACGTTTCCCGTGGAATACGGCCTTGCTCCGGAATACCGAGGTCCAAACCCTGCTTCTGGACGTGACTCCTCCCATCACGGAACTGCGAAGCATGCTGGCTAATCTGATTCAAATACCAGAGGCTAATTATCAGATCGCTGCACAAATTTCCGCAATGGATGTACATTATGCTCCCGACGCCGAAGCGCCTTCCCATCCTTTAAATGGGAAACGGTTCAAGGATCTCAGATTAAAGCTGAAAGACGGGCAATTGATTAACTCCTATCCGTTCCTGCACAAAGGTACTTTTCTTCTGTTGCATTTCCATTCTAATGAACAGAATAGCGGCCAATGGGAAACGTATAGCAACCTCCAAGTTTTACATGCATCTTTGGCTGAGGCAGACGCGGATTGGAACGACGTCCACACGGCACTTATTCGGCCGGATGGACATATTGCCTGGGCGATTTCTCTATCAGATCCGAATCCGATGCAAAAAATAAATGAAGGAATCACTCGCTGGTGCGGAGACATTACGGATTAGTGATTCGTTTGAGGTGTGTAACCGCCTCCCCCTATACCCGGCTAAGGCAAGGTCTGTAGATAATTGAACAAGCACTGTCCTTTACGTCAATGGAATCAAGTTCTTGTCCTTAGATTGGATAAAACTTGATTCCTTAAATTCCTCTAGGTTATGGCTATCTTAGCTTTGAAGACACGCTCTAGTGGAAAAACGTACCGCCAGTTCATTTTCGCCGGGAAGCATTCCGCCTCACTTCTCAACCTTAGAATTTTACGTTGTATAGTAATTTCGCTTCAACCATAATTTTAGCCCTCCGCTTTACCACTATTTGTGATACGGTTCACCGTATCATCTTAAAGGCGAAATTCCTTGTGACGCTGCACTCTAAATAATCCCCCCCTTTGGGTGGGCTCCATCGTAGTATATCCGTAAACAAAAAAGAGGGTTGAAACGATACAATGTACCATTTCAACTCCCTTAACCGAGGGCTACATGACCTTTCCCCCATTTGATGTTATAGCCTGCAATCGGATTTTTCAGTATTTACTGATTTGGCAAGGCGTGACTCTTTAACCAACTGTCTGATACTAAGTAAATACTCATGCGAATTAGCAGTCGCAGCTTCTCCAGGAATCGGAGCAGACTGTTGTAAATCTTTTGGAAGGATTCGGCTCTGTCACTAGTTGAACCCCTGCCGCTAAAGTCAAACGCAGTAATCCAAGAAGTTAAATGATCCAACCAAATCCTCTTTGTAGCTATTTCAAGTAACCCTGGACAACTTATATTCCTAGAGTAAAGGGCAGAGATTTTCTACCCCTCCTCATCAAACCGTACGTGAGGTTTTCCCTCATACGGCTTTCCGATGTTCTTCCTTCATGTGCGTGCTGCAGTTACTGCATTGGCTACATGACATAGCTTCTCTTGGAGTTATTGAGCGTTTTCCTTGCGTGTCGTTAGCCCTTTGGGCATTCACGAACTCGTACCTCCTTGATTAGTTCGAACAAAGCAAGGCTCCTTCCCTCCCGGAGGTTGTGTTGTCCTGCGTTCCTCGGTAGTATGAGCCCCTCGGACTCCCTTCCTGCAGACAATTCACTTCGCATTTCGTGCTTATAGAGCGTCTCTTTACGGTTTCAAAAAAAATCCCGTGCAGGGGAGGGTCTCTCCAGTTCACTGCATCCTCTTTCATTCCATGCCGATCCCCTCTTCGCTGTCACTCCAAGTTCATAACAGCTTCCATGGCCTTCATCTATATACCCAAGATTCGGCTTCCTCTTCTCCCTCTTGCGAGGCCTTTTTGACGACGCGGCAGGATTCACTTCATGTTACGGCCTGACATGTTGCTCGCCCTGTCTCTGACAGGTACTTTGGTCGATTCGCTTTTACGCACAGATTTCGCCATACGCAAGAATCCTAACTACACGGGGGCTTGGCCCCTCCCGTGACCGGACTTTCACCGGCTAGAAGATGCGTGCTTGGCTGGGCACGCTTTACAAAAAAGAAACCGCCTTATAAAATAGGCGATCTCACTAAAGGAACAGTGACTTTATATTAGATACGTTTATTAGTACCTAAACCCATAATATTCACAATTTTTAAGCAGCAAAGTTTCCTCCTCTACTAAATATAGTGGGTAAATCGACATAATTGCCCATGATATGGTACTATAGTAGCAAAGATTGTGGGAGGCCTGTATTAATGATAGATCGTTTATTATTGAATGAGGCGGCTTATTTTTATCGTAGTTCAGGCAGACTTACTTCAACTCTCATCAATACAGTTTTTCAGTCAGTTGCCAAAAATAAAACTGGACGTTTCGTGTATAAAGTTGTAAACGAAACAAAGAATTATGGAAATAAAGTTATCAACTTTTCATTGTGCATATTTAAAACGAAAGGAAAGCCTAGCTTCTTAGATTCAGAAGGTACTGAGGAAGAGCAAAAATATTCTTACGTATTACTGATACATTATTCTAACATGTTGATTGTTAGCAAGAAAAACGCCAGTGGTGTAGAGAGGCTTCTTTCGGAGTACATAAACGAAATTGATTATGTCACCATCTCACGATTGTTTCTTAGTGACAGGGCATTTTTCGAGAAGTTTTCAATGTCAAATATGGATGTTAGCGACAATGCGGTAAGAAGAAGAAATATTGAAGCTATTGACCTTAAGAGTTCATTTTCGCCTATATACGCTAGCAAGTACATTTTAAATTCCATCAGAATAAAAGACCAGGATAGCAATAGGATTACACTTGCTTTAAATACCTCAAAAATAAATCGATTGGGTAAGAAGGGGTCTTTTGAGGATTACCTACAGTTGGGTCATTCAGGTAGTGGATAAAATTGAGAATTTCCAACCGCAGGAGAGCTACTTGGACAACTTCTCCACTCCTATAAAAGTTCAAGAGACCTTAGGTCGACTTGTTCCCACAAGTATTCTTTTCCACTTTGGAGAGTTATTAGATCAATTAGATAGGGGCGATGTTGAACGTATTGAGTACCGAGTCGACGATCAAAAAATACGTTCCATTGATTTTCAGCATTTTATAGGCTCCTTTAATACTTTTTGCGAAGTTAGTGTTAATGAAGTTGAAGGAACCGAACGAGCTATATATCGGGTAACAAACCCCATCGATAAAAGATTGCAATTAAAGAAACTTAAAAGTTCCATGAGAATCAGCTCGTCTAAGCTAAAAAACATCTACATTGTTTATGCCACATCCGAAATAAGACTCATTGACTACATAAATAACACGCAAAGTTTTATAGTAACATTTTCTGAGTTTGATGTTGTATATACAAACAAAAGGTTGTTTAAAGACAACAAACTACTTGCAAATTTGGACACTTTTATAAATGTTTTAGAAGAGTATCCAGCGCTTGGAAGTATCCTTTCAGAAAAAGGAACCGTTGAAGCAAATATGTCTCGATTTGAGAGTAATACTCTCTTCGACTTTGTTGATTCAGTCCTAGCACTTGACTCGGATTATCTATTTTGTGACGACCTTGGAAATGAATTTGCTGACTTTATCTCCATTTATAATCAAAGAAGCGTTTGTTTTTATCATGCAAAGTATGCATCATCCCAATTTTCAGCTAGCGACTTCCAAGTTGTAATTGCTCAAGCATTAAAAAATATAGGGAACATGATTCCATCAAGCGCCCAACTTGAACAGAAAAGAGAACGTTGGAATTCTCTATACTCGAGGTCTAATATTGCAATGATGCGGAAAGGAGACAGCGTTGAGAATGGAATTGTAAGCTTCACAAAAACGCTGAATCATCCTAACGCAACAAGTCATATATACATCGTAGTAAACTATATTTCAAAAAGTAGAGTTATATCTGAGCTCAATGAGTTAAGAAAAGGTGGTAACACTTCGGCACAAACTATTCAACTGTTTTGGCTACTCTCATCCTTTATTTCTACGTGTAAAGAGTTGGGGTTCCAAGCTCATATAACCTGCAAACCTTAAGAATATCACATATAAAAGTTGCCCCCTTCCCAGCAGAACGAACGTTCGCGTCTTTCTTGACAAAACTCTATCTATGGATTATGCTAATACCAACGTGAAGCACACGTAAATCAAGGGTCCCCCCTTGCTTACGTGTGCTTTTTATATCTGTAAATGGAGGCAGAAACGGTTTCCACCTTTCAATACTGCTGCCATGTTTACTCCTGTATATTTGACAGCCATTAAAGCTCCGTTTTCATTAAACTAGTTTTATCGAGGACACGTTGCGGATCTATATATATTCAAGGCAAGAGCATTGTTTTGTGTTAAAATTATTGCGGGTGGTGAGTTGATGTTATTAAGAGAAAATGCTACAGCTGAAAAGCTACGGGGAGGATATTATACACCACCGGCTTTAGCTGATTTTATTACTAGATGGGGCTTTACCGATAATAATGTTCGTCGAGTGTTGGAACCAAGTTGTGGTGATGGAGCATTTGTTGAAAGTCTCCTAGCGGTTGAACAACCTTTCTCGTGTACTGCTATTGAAATTATTCACGAAGAAATGCTTAAAGTGCAGAACATGACCACAAGAAATGATCATTTTACTGTGATGCACGAAGATTTCTATTCTTGGTACAGAGAGAATTTAAATGGCGAGAAGTATGATCTTATCGTCGGAAATCCCCCATATATAAGATATCAGTATTTATCTGAAGAGCAAAGAGAAGAGCAGTCTCGAATCTTAATATCTAATGGAATGAGATCAAATAAGTTAATCAACGCTTGGGTTTCCTTTGTAGTAGCTTGTGTAAGTCTGCTAGATAGAAACGGTAAAATCGGCTTAGTTATACCGGCCGAACTCCTACAGGTTGCCTACTCAGAAGATTTAAGAAACTATTTAATGAGAAACTTGCAGCATATAACTATTGTTACGTTCCGTGAGTTAGTTTTCGAAGATATTGAACAAGAGGTTGTTTTATTATTAGGAGAGAAGGACGTTGAGCATGCGGAAGAACATCAGATAAGAATTCTCCAATTCAATAACATAATAGATCTTGTTGAAAACTTCGAGACCAATACCGTCCCTTTCGTAGATATTGAATTTACAAATACGAAATGGACGAGATATTTCTTAAGCACAAATGACAATGTCTTAATAAATGAAATCAGGCAAAGTGCTAATTTTATTCAGTTTAATGAGATAGCGGAAGTAGATATTGGAATTACAACCGGCAATAATGACTTCTTTTGCGTTGACCGTGCCACTGCCGAAGATTACGGATTGATCAATATCTCCAGGCCCTTAATAGCTAGAAGTGTTAGTATGGACGGAATATATTTCAACGAACAAGTTTGGCAAGCAAATGTTGATAGGGGAGCAAAAGCATATTTGCTGGACTTCCCTACTATTGATTTTGAACAGTACCCCGAAGGGCAAAGACGTTACATTAGTGAAGGTGAGGAGCGCGGCGAAAACACTGGATATAAGTGTCGCATTCGGAACAGGTGGTACCAGGTCCCATCGATCTGGGCGCCGGATGCTTTCTTCTTGAGAAGGAACTACCTTTATCCAAAATTCGTTCTTAATGATTTTAATGCTGTAAGTACTGATACAATGCATAGAATAAAATTTGCCGATGGTATTGATAGTAAAAGGGCTATTTTAGCTTACTATAACAGTATAACGCTTGCCTTTACTGAAATTGAGGGCAGAAGTTATGGTGGTGGCGTACTAGAGATATTACCGGGTGAAGTCGAAAAGATATTTGTCCCCAACCTGTTCCAAGTTGAACTATTAACAGACGATTATGTTGAACAACTATTACATTTGATCGATGACCATGTAAAAAATAACGATGACATACTCGGTATACTTCCGGAGATTGACAAGCGAATACTTGTTGAATTATTAAATATACCCGTAGAGACTGTCACCGCGTTCAGGGACATGTGGTTATTATTACGAAACAGACGGTTAGAACGGGGAAGAAAACGTTAGCAACCCCCAATATATTATTCAACCTATTCAAAAGAGTCCTTTCCTTAACGGGGAGGGCTCTTTTTTATGTACTTACCATTATACCTCTGCAGCTTAATTTAAAAATTCTGTAGAATGTCCACTCGATATTTCTACAGTAAAACATGGATATTCAACGATAAATAGCAATAAATCGCACTTTTCACTCCAGGTTTAATAAATCCCGCTTGATAATTTCTGTAGAATATAATATGCTATACCTACAGAAACCAAGTGGGGTGACATGCAATTATGGCTAAGATGCAGTTTTTAATGCAAGGAATGAACGCTGAATTTAACCACAAGAAAGCAGTGGAGGATTTACTGTCGCTTGAAAATGCCAATCAAATTATCCTTAGTACGGCCTTTCTAACCAGTGAAGGGGTTTATTTGCTTAGAGAGCCCCTGCAGGCTGCTAATGATAAAATAACAGCCTTTATTGGGGTGAGAAACGGTATAACATCCAAGCAAGGTTTTGAGAGCTTATTTGAACTAGGTGTGGAAACTTACGCTGTTGACACGGGAAGCAGCAGATTTATTTTCCATCCCAAAGCATTCTTGTCAATGAACTCTAACAAGGCGGTTTCTATTGTTGGAAGTGCAAATTTAACTTATGGTGGTTTAGTAAATAACTTGGAGTCGAGTTCCGTCACAGAACTCGATCTGAAAAACAATTTTGATGACAATCAATATGTTCAAAGCTTCATTAACGTATTTGCTGAATTAAAAGCTAACTTCCCAGAGAATGTTATAAAAATCGGTAGCAAAGAAACTATCCAGCTGTTGTTTGACGAAGGAAAACTTATTGATGAATCGGAACCTAAAAAGATATCAAATGTCGGCAGAAATAAAAAGGGTGAAGAAGTAACCCCTGTAATGCTGCTAAAACGCGAGAAGGTGTCTTTACCTGCCAAGGCAAGAAAAGCGGCTAATAATATGGATCGTAAGCACCAAGTAGAGCAAACGGAAATCTTAGATCCCGCTACTGTTGCAATCTTGGATAATAAAAGTATGGAACTTAGGGAGGTATGGATGAGTAAAGAATTAAGAGAAAGGGATTTGAATGTGCCTACCGGTACTACAACAAATGTTACCGGCTCCATGCTCTTAAAAAAGGGCCAGTATGATATAGACCAACAGACTTACTTTCGTGAAGATGTCTTTAAACACCTCAACTGGAGTAATAGGCCAGGAAAGGACAGCCATTTTGAGTACGCAACAGCAAAGTTCCACTTCATTATTGAGGGAATAAACTACGGTGAGTATAAATTGGAACTTAAGCACGACACAAGAACGGATACCAAAACGTACGAGCAACGGCAACCTATGACCCACCTCTTGTGGGGCAATGCCAAGAAACTTATTGCCAATCGCAATCTGTTAGAGAAGCACCTTACTCTGTTTCAGGTTCTTGGATCTGCAGATGAGTTTTTAATTGAAATTCAGTAGGAGCAAACTAACCCCATGACGCTCAAGGCGTAATGGGGTTAAGTTTGACGAAAAAGTTTTAAGGAGAAATTAAGTGAGTTGGGTTGCAATGAAAAATATAAAGCGCCTTAAAAGGCAGAATTTGAACAGAAATCCAAAATGGCGATGGGAACTGGATTATGTTAGTTTCAGCTCTAAATCATTCAATAAAGGTCAAAGAAAATCATCAACTATACTCTTTAAACAGAAGGAAATACCTCTCCTGCATGATAAGGATATGCTGGTTTTTAACACTCAACGCGTGTAGATATTGTGAGAGACAAATACTTCGTACCTACAGACCATGTGGGGACATTAACACCGTGTTCATGGAAATGACATCTTGATGTCTGAAATCTGGAAAATCAAACAGCAGAATTTATATTTTATATGGGAGGATCTCTGGGTAGAGGGGCATCCTAATCTTTCATGGGCAGTATGATTTCCCGATCCGATTTTCCCGGTTCACGAGCTTGCAGAGTGCTATCTAATTTTCAAGCTCAGGATCCGTTCCTGACGCATGGAAAAGTGGAACAACCTGAATGGCCACATCAAGAACCTACATCGAACTTGGTGGATTATGGGTCATTTCCATAGCTATTTTTTTCCCTAATCTGACCACTTTCGCGACGAATCACAACTTCTGATCGTTGGTTTCTGGCAATTTCAGTTGCTCGTGATATAGCTTCTGCCTGAGTGTTTGTTCGTACAGTTGCTCTTTCATTACCGGCTCCTTTTACTTGCTAACCACCATCATGATGTGGGGTCACATGTTGGTTACTTTTTCATCTTCCTATTCCTCCTTACTCTCTTTTCTTTTTAAAGTTACTATTGGACTCCCTTGATTTTTATTATTAAGAGTCCCCTTTTGAAGTCCCAACAGAGCCTCTATCTCGGACCTGTTTAGGCTCAGTCCATGGCGGGAAAGTTCTAAAATAAGCTGATCACCGGATAATGCATCATTTGTAATAAGAACATCTATTGCCTTTTTAAGTACCGTTGGCTGCGGGACTGCAATAATATCATCCAAAGGCTCTTTCGTCCTCCAACCCCTCTTTGAAATCTGTCTCAGAAGATATTGATACTGATTAGAGTTGATTACCTTCAATTGATGTGCTCGCATTACCATTGCAGCTATGGATACTTTCCATTTCTTTTTCAATTCAACGTAAAAGTCCAACCTATTTGGGTAAATTAAATCACTAACAAACGAATCTCTTGGTAACAATAAAGCAGCAGCAAATTGATTTGCTTCTTGTTCTAGCTGACGAAACTCTTCTCTCGAAACTTGTTCCAAGTCTAATGACCAATCATGAAGTATTATATGACCGAGCTCATGCGCAGCATCAAATTGTCTTCTAGCAGCGCTATTTTTATCGCTTCCAAGCACAACAAAATAATATTCATTTCCGTTAACTTCTTGTCGCTGACTGAAAGCATCGATTGTCCTGCCTTCCGTAGCAAAAGAAGTGACAACAAAACCATACTTCTCTAATTGACGAACCATATTAGCAATTGGATCTAGCCCCAACCCCCAATGCTCCCTTAACTGTAACGCCTTTTCTTCTATGCTTGCGTTATAATCAATTTTAGGAATATATAGTTTAGGAAAGTCAATGTATCTGTTAAGAAAATGATATATTCTTGATAAAACTTTTATCTTCTCGACCTGTGAAAGTCTATCTTTTTTATTTGTTGTGAGCAAGGCTCTAAAATATGTGTTACCGACTTTTACTTTATCTTTATCTTCCTCATAAAAATAATCACGCGGGAATCCAAGTGCACTAATCAACTTTAATAAGGTTTCTAAGCTCGGATTCCCTTTATCATTCTCATATGATGAAATTGCTTGCTTTGTAACGTCAGCAGCCTCTGCCAACTCGGCAATGGTCATTGATCTATATATACGGGCGGCTTTTAATCTTTCACCGTTAAATACTTTTACATCAGGCATTTATGTCTTCCTCCCTAAAGAACCGCCACATCTCAATCTTCTTCGCCTTTTACATTATTGCCATCTTTCTTGAGATTAACCAAGGAATCATCATGTGTCTCAGGTTGATCCTTAAGCTTCAGCGGTATATCTTCATCCTCCTCTTCAGCAGGAGTATATTCAATTGTAACAGAACTTGAACCATAGTTCGTAGGCATAAACTCGCTCCAATCAACCTCATGGACAACTCCAAGTTCCGAGCTGGGTATAATAGCTGAAACAGACGTTATATCATCCTTAGAAGCTGAGAAGCCGATAACAACGAATCGTTCTATTTCATCTCGATGCTCCCGAACTATTCGATGTAGAAGACTCCTTACTCCTTCATTCCAAGTTTCATCCTCAAACAGATGAAGTTGATCTTCAGCGGCATACAAGCCGTCATTAAGCAAGGCAAGGGCGTCTATGTAATGAGCAGTGGAACGTTTTTTTCTTTGATCTTGTAATTGCTTAAATCGCTTGTGTTTCATAAGAGTGTACAGATACTTTAACTCAGTATCATAAAGTAATACGAGTGTCCACCGGCCTCTTTTTACTTTGATTGAAATTAATCTTTCGTCAGCAGCATTTCTAATTAGATTTGAATTAATAAAATCCCATACCAGGAAATCGATCCCGTTAAAGGACTCCAGTTCGAATTCTTTAATAAACTCGTTAATATCAATTCTTTTCGCGTCAGTTATGGCCTGTATTACAGAAATCTTATAATCATCCGGAAGAAGCTTGAAATCCTCATCAACCATTTACTTAACACCTCCCAATCTATATTTTTATTTTACATAAATATTAGAAAAAGTCAAGTTCATGACTTGTTTGTTTTATTTTTGATAAAATTGGGATTATGAATTCCTCACTTTAATTAATTCTAAACATCATTAATCACAAATATTAAACAAAGCTAACTCGCCAATAATCTGAACTACAATAAAATATATGCAAGATTAATATTTCCTAAACAGATAAGGCGATTGCGATAGAATCGTACATTATTTCACGTAACAAAATACGAACTTCTTTATTTCCTTAACTTATACCTATCTCGTTCGTTACAATAGACCATATTAGTTCAAATATGAAATCGCCACAAAAACTACATCAATCATATATTATTACTATGAATATAATACAAGGAGGACTACATGGATAATAAATATAATCAATTGCTATCACTACTTGAAAAGACGTTTAACTCTGATGGCGACATCTACATCCTTGCAATCTCAGAAATACAAACCAAATATGTAGTTAGAGAGCGATCCGTACACCAAGTGCGGATCGCTCTTACTTTTCAGGAAGGTAACACAGTAAATCCTTATTATGACGGCACGGATCTATATGTAACAATGAGCGAGGACAAAATTCAATTCGCTCTCGAAGAAAAATGGGCTGACGGCCCTCCGGCTGTCGAGGGAAGCCCTATTGAGCTTGCGTTAGGATGGGTGTCGGAGCTGGCTGAACCATTTTATGTTTCGCCAGAAGCACTTGCAGCGGCCAAATCTCACAACCCGATCCATAACAGAGACTCCAGAAAAGAAGATGTTCAGGAGGGATCAGATACATGATTGATCTTACGTCGGACAAGGCAATTTTAAATCTGTACGCGAGCAAATCATTTCCCCACCCCTGCTTAGTATTTATCCAGAATTACATGCAACAAATATGTTTGGCACTTGAAGACGAACCCTTCCCACCTCCTGGTCAATGGTTCTTCCTATTGGAGACAACCGACAAGTTAATCCCTGCTCATGATGACCAGATGATATTTTTATGTGCATTGGGTACGTTTTACCCCGAATTCATCGAACAACATACCTTTGACGATGGCAGTAGCCTCTTCAAAATCTACATCATGCTGGACAACGAGTGCAGCATGACGTTTTTTACGTTACAAGGCTTCCACTCCGAAGAGGCAGAGCATTGGCTAATTACTAATTCGATTGGAACTTATCAACTCACAAAAAGGAGTAGTTTTTGAATGTCCCTACAACTCACTGATGCAAAAAGGAAGGCTCTCATTGCGCTTATTAAAAACCATCATGAGCAGCACTTAGCCCGTTTCCCCTTTGCCAAATATCCGATCGAACCGTTGGACGTCTGGAAGCGACAATTCAGTGATCCTGCAAACGTCGATTCGAATACACTGCGGTCTGCCCTTTCTTGGTCTTGCGGCAAATGGCAGCAGCAAAGTATTCTCTATTCTTATAAAAAGCTTCATTTGGCTGTTGTCAGTCACTGGAAGGGGTTTGTCGAGCAAATTGAACCGGAACCAATACGTATCATCAATTATTGGACAGATTTGCTTGGAAGTGGGGAACACGCATTCAATACCGTTGCCTTTCTCGCCCATCTTCTATGTCCCGAGCAGGTAGAGCTTGCTGATTCCCGCCGGATCAAAGGCATGAACGATTTGTTCATGGAAGTAGAGCTATCAGACGAATGCACAGATTTTGAGAAAATTTCTACTGCTGTGGATCAATATACCCAATTTTACCGGCTGCTCTTACCTAAGATGCAACCCATCCTCGGCGATAAAACTCCCTTGAAGCTGAGCCGTTTTTTGTATGCCTATGGATATCGTGAAGTCCTTAAAACCAGCAGCCTTGAGCCTACCGTAAGTTCACTTGATTGGGAGAAAGTCGATAGTAGCCGGTTTAACATACATCTGATTTCGGAAAAAGCAAATGCAGATATTTTGTTTGCCTGCCTGTTACTTACATTAGAAACAAAGAAAGAAAACACTGATAAACTTACCGTACAAGACATAGTGGGCTTAATTCCTCTTGGTAGCGGCGGAATTTGTAATGCCGGTAGTTACAACTATGCTCTAATCTCCATGTTCGGAAGGCAAAAAAACAGGGACTATTTCCACTTTGATGATCCTGGCATTGTCGATATATTTACGCAACAAGCCAACCAGTCTACCCGGGACATGAGATTCTATGACAGCTATGCAGATCATATCGTCACCATCAATCCAAAATACATTAAAAATAATAATAAGCTGTGATTTTTAGTAATTAGTGAAAGTAGGTTAATTGACCCTGTTCGAACACGAGACAATTCAGTTTTCGATATTTACAAAGGTCTTTATCTGATACCAAAACCTCGGCGGTACTTAAAGCTAACTTCTCGATAATCAAAAAGGCTTGCGGTCTAATTTAGACTACAAGCCCTTCGCTTTCCTTTAGTATTCCGCCTCATTAATCTTTAAAAGAAATCTGTATGGTTGATATGCCGATCAATACTTTTCCTTTTCCAATTCATTATAGGTACTGATCATATCTTTAGTAATTCTATGGACCAATTTAACTTCTGCCAGACTTCTCTCTTCTAAAAGAGATAGGTGCATGCTGAGTATATGATGCTTTTCAGTTACCCCTTCCACTTCATCAAGTTGTCCGAATTTTAAAGCTTCTATCGGCTCAACCTCGAGTGCCGAGGCTATCTTTTCTAATGTATTCAAAGATATGTTTCGTTCACCGCGTTCTACCCCACCGATATACGAAACCTGCAAATCTGCGGCTTCTGCTAATTTTGCCTGGGACATCCCACGTAACAAGCGCAGTTGTCTAATTCGTGCCCCGACAAGTTGCAAAAAAGCTGACATTCCACCCACCCCTTATTAGTTAAGGGTAGGGAAATCAGCACTCACACAGAAAGATCATTAAACTATAAAATTCATTGATTAAAACACTTATTGTGCCTACAATGGGGATATATTACCTAAGTTAGTCCTTTGGTAGTATATCAGTCATATAAGGTCAAAGGTCTTCATGTGACCAAGACTACACTCAATTCGATCAAGAATAATTTAGAAGAGGTGTACAATGAACAGTCAAGAAATGACTCAAACAAACGAAGGCGCAGGAGGATACTCCTTTGTCTGGAATGGCGGCTTTAGTTATTTAACCTATCTTAAGAAGAAGAGCAATGTTGCTATTTTAAGTGACAGGCTCAGAATCACTGTGCAAAACTTTATTTTAGGTGCCTTTCCTAATAGTCCTAAGAGTACCGATATACCATTTTCAAACATTAAAAGCGTCTCACTCAGTTCCAAAATCAACTGGTTTGATCTTGTCTTCTCCATCCTGTTTGTTATTGTCACGTTAATCAGCATGTCGTTCTGGCCTCTCCTGCTAACGGCATTATTCATATGGCGAACGTTTAATACCTGTGTAAGTATAACCGATCACCAAGGCAATAAATTTCGCATCCTAACTGGCTCAAAAGCTGCCGCTAACAACTTTGTTCAAAAAATAACGAAAATCGTCAATACACACCTGGAAATAGCGGTAACCGCTGAAAACGGGATAAACCATGCAGTTTCGCAGCCGGTTATTCCAATCAAGGAAAGCAACAAGAAAAAAACTGCTTTTCTATTTGCTAGCGCGGCGGTCGTGGCTCTTGCCATTCTAATGGTTGCCATACAATCCAATGGCGGCACTGGAGACGGAGCGGACAATAAGTATGTCGAGTGGGTAAAAAATGGGGTCATCACAGGTACTGATTTAAAAATGAGCCAGGTGCTTGAGAATGATAAGTATTTTAGTAACGTTGAATGGAAGGAAGTCAAAGAAGAAGGCAACGATTTGGACAAGTTTGTCATGTACCAAGCGACACTTTCAGATCAAGACGTAAAAGTTTCCATCCGAACTGTTTTTCAGGTTTTTGGTGAAAATCATTTTGAGGCTGTAGAAACATCCTCTGACGGTGAAATCTTACATACCTCTGACTGGTATGTTTTTCTGGCCGATATGGTCGATAAGTACAAGGGTGTAGAGTCTCCAGCGACAGCAGAACAAAGCAACAAACCAGAACAAGAACAAACAGTAGAAGTTGAGGAAACAGCAACTCAAATAGAGAATTCTAATGTAGATTCCAACAATCCCGTAACACCTTCATCTGAAGAAATTAACTTGACAAGTTTCGTCAAATGGAGTCCCGCTGATCCTGATACAACGTTGCCTCTGCAGTTCGACGGAGAGAATGTAACGCTACAGGTTGGTTTAGATTCACCCAACGGCATAAAGGTTCTTGCAATGAGCGAAAATCTTGGACAAGGATGGAATCTCACTTTAGATACAAACGCGGATAGCGGAAGTCCCTTCGATGAATTTGGGGATCTGAGAGAAGGCTTTAGCCTTTACATTAACCATTACTATTTCGAAGATGATACGGCCCCTGAAATTGTCATCGCAGCTAGTGACGGCATGTTGGAAACTTACGTCTGGGTCTTCGGCTACAATTACACATTCACTGAAAATGGAACACAGCCGCTAGATCTTATTTGGTACGGAGAAGGACAATCGGATGTCATTCTCGAAGGTAACAAGATACTGCTTCCGTTTGGCTCTCAAGGCTTGTTTGACGAGTATGTATACAGCAACAACACATTCGTAAAACAGTGACCAGTGAGTATAAGCGGATATTCAAAAAGAACCAGGAGGCAAGCTACATATGAAGAGGTTTTACTGGAAGTCCATGCTATTCATTCTATTGACTTTTACTCTACTTCCTCTCGGCGGCATTGCCAATGCAAGTTCAGCGGCCGCAGAAAAGAGCAACTATTACTTCGTCTACAATAGTTCAAGGGTTGACGCTAAGGACCTTGCAGCTATTAAGCAGTACACCACTAAGTTCAAAGGCACCAACAATGTTTTGTTCGACGCAAAAAACTACAAGGAAGCTACTAAATTACTTGATGCCCTGAAAGCCCAGCAGAAGAAGATCGGCGGAAAAGTCGCCGGTGTCCAAATCTTCGGCGTGGCTAATGACGTTCCCTCTTTCTCGTATGTACATAAAGTACAAGCCATGGCACCCACCGAAAGATGGAACGGTGTCGAATTCAACGACAGTGAAACATTCGTTACCGACTTTTTCTACTCGACATTCAAGAACGACAGTAAATATCTGAATTCCGACATAGCTGTCTTTGATATTTTCGAAAAGAATACTCCACTCACCCTCATCCCCGAATGGCCTGTATCCCGCTTGCCTCTGACGAAGGGTGAAATTGCCGGATATGTAAACCGTTATGACGCTTACCGTAAGCAGATTGAAGGTAAGTCCGTTCCGACTGTTGTGCTGAGCGTTCCGACTAATATTCAGGATAACCTGGCACAAAACGATATGGCCTTCTTTACGAATCGTTTAAAGGACGAATTTGGCCTCTTCAAGAATTTTGGCCTTCGCACATATTACAAGGACTTGAAGGCCAATTTGGTGCAAGAGAACAAAAAGGGAGTCATGGACCTTGTCGTAAATAGTTTGGGTGACGGAGAAGGCGCGAAACAGAACAAGGAATTGTTTATGAGCCGCTCGACTGTAAAAAGCGGACTGACCTCTAACTATTACACCGCGTTTTTCTGGGGGTTGAGCCCGGCTAAGGGACTTGGTTCGGACAACATCATCCATGACGGCCTGACGAAGGGAAAGATGATTAACCCTATCTCGCATACTGGCATGGCGTCTAACGGGGGCGGAATGAATAACTACGTCTGGACTATGGTAGAAGAAAATGAACAAGGGCAATGGTTTGACTACGTACCTGTTACTTATGAGATGCTGCAGGAAATGAATCCATACTATTTCATCTATCACTACTATGCAGGACTTGATGAGGGGAAAATGCGGCTACAAAGTTTCCATGACGCTAAGGTCGAGTACGCCAATCAGATGTGGGAGCACCGCGACGTATACGGATACATGCAGGGATTCGAGAATGTCATTTCCCTACACTATCTTGGGTTGGCAGATTACGAGTAATGAATATATAAGGAGTTATCGGTGGTAATACCGATAGCTCCTTCTTTTTCTGATAACGCCCAGATGATTTATCACCATATTCAAGTTACTAAATGACAGGAATCTCTTTCATGAGACTATGCTTTCAAATATAGTTATAAGTGTATATTATAACCATGTATAACGCCGAGACGCTCGGCGTGCGGCACGTAGGAACATAGATACGGAACGTATAAAACGAAAGATACAAGAACCTTTACAGAAGTCATTATTATTCAGGCACCAAATCCATTAAACGGATTAGGTGCCTTCATATTTTTTAAGGAGGAGTAAGCTATGTACCCTTACCCACAGCAACTTGAAATGCCATTGGATAATTGCAACGAAAATAAACTGCCTGCCAAACGAGTCAATATCGTCAGCCTAAAGATCGTTAGGGAATCTTCGCTCCTCTACCCGGAGCGGGTCATTCGGTCACCCCTGGATGCCGTAAAGCTCTTGCAGTCATTTCTCCAAGATGCAGACAGAGAGTACTTTATTGTCGTTTGTCTGGACACCAAAAATCAAGTCAACTCGATTACAACAAGTCATATTGGCACTCTTAATGCTAGTATCGTGCACCCCCGGGAATGCTTTAAGACAGCCCTACTAAGCAATGCCGCAACAATTCTTATCGCCCATAATCATCCAAGCGGCAGTGCAACGCCTTCACCGGAAGACATCACCATTACAAAGCGACTATGTAAAGTTGGGGAAATTCTCGGTATTGAATTGCTGGACCATATCATAATTGCAGACACAGACTATTGCTCACTCAAGGAAAAGAATTATATATAACTATAACAGGACGGGGATTTTACCTCGTTCTTTTTTTCCATCCTCCCTCTCGACTTTGGACTACCTTCCTTATTCCTGATATCATTTACACGAAAGGGGCTAAATAGGGTGGAAACAAAACCGTACAATAGACGCACTCACTATTCAAAATCTAAAAAATCCAGTGAACCTAAAGATTACTATTCTCTAAGGTCGCTGTCCAAAGAGATATTCCCTTACATCAGCGAAGAACGCGCATACCGGAATACTCTTGCCAATTTCAAAGAAGCTTGTTCGCTTATAGGCAAAAGTGTGGATGATTATCGAACTAAGAAAAATTCACCGATTCGAATTCCTTCAAGCCAAAAGACGGCAATCATGCTCTTAATTCGTCATATCTCAATCTATAAAACCGGTCTTGCCTTCAAAAATCAGGATTATGACAAGATCACCGAGTACGCTAAGGATCTTATCGAAACAAAGGACGCTATTGATCGGGCTGATTTTGCAAATATGGAAAAAAACATGGATGATTATGCTAATTTTTACGATTTATTCTATAGTTCATCAGAGATTCGCCTCATTATTGCCCACCAATTGAAAATGGAAGTTACTGAACGCCTCATGAAGGACTTCACTTACATAGCCGAAAAAGTACCCGAAGATCGTGCCACAATGTATACTGAGTTTTACAGAAATGAGATTCAAAGGGCGATAAAGAAAGCCTCTGCTGTCATAAGGAAAATGAATGAAGAGCAATGGTACAATCAAATAGGAAATGAATAAATTGCATGCATAACAGCAGCCGAACGGCTGCTGTTTTTTTAGTATAGGAACGAACGTTTGTGTACTCAAACCACATTTCCACAAGAAAATAGTACATACTTTTCGATTATTGATCAATTTATGATTTGTCCATAAGATTTCGAAGCACCTCTCGTACTGATCAGCTTTGAAATCCTCCGTTCTTTGATAATCGAATAACGCTGGTTACCAGCGCTCTAGACAAGCGCCCGTTTCCAGCCATGGTTCATCGCAAGGTGAACAAATACCGCAGTGCAGATAGCAAGCGGTAAATCTAACTAAATGGAGGTTTTACTGATGGCAAATCGTATTCATGCAATCAAATTTCTGGAGAACTACGATCTTCAGAATCGGATCTTAAACATTAAGTCCGAAGCAGAGGTAAGTCCCTCACTACTGGATGAGTTGAAGTGTATTGAAGGCTTAGATTTGACCGACGCACAGCCCGACCTAGGCTTCTATCGGATGTTGGCTACCGAATACGACCGTTATCTGCAAGAAAAGCACTTGGATAACATTTCGCTGGTGATTACCGGTATCGACAACACCCCCTTTTCATCGGACAACGGTAAGCACCTCATAAGTGAAGCCTGTCGGCGGATTGAATCATCGCCTTTCGGTTCAAGAATGGATTTTTATGAGAGTGACTTCATAATCGAAGTTCTTTGGTTTCCAACAACACTTATCTGCTTTGGGGACTTTGATTCTAAACAAGTCGAAGAGGTTCGACTCAACGTTTACAACTATTTGGTCGATGTCTTGGGTCTCCTAGTGGAAGACGTGAGCTTCTCCGTTATTGATGGTGGAGGTGGCCGGGAGGATTGGTTCTACGATTACTACTTTCTCCCACGCAAAATCGCGGACATATTCAATGGGGCTGAAGGCCTCCTTGCGTCCTATCAGTCAGATGGAGAAAAGACGATCATGGGCTATTTTCGAGAAGATAATGACTTGGAGAACTTGAAGGCTGCTGTTCAAAGCCAACTCCCTGCGCCTATTGGCTTCGATATAAACCTTCCTGATAATTTTGAAGCCTCTACCCGCACAATCTTCTTTATGCCTACGTTCAGAATTAACCTGAATATCCCAGCGGGGCAATCTGCGGGAAAGATCCTTCAGTTGGTCAACCAGCATTTTGACGTATTGCAGACAACGGTGTTTGGTGGACACATTTACCTTGAATGCAAGTCATCAGAAGGCCCGTTTGCTAACACAGTTTCTGATATTGTCGCAAATATTCAGGAGATTCTCTCCCCATTCGTGATCCCGGTTCTCCACGATTTAAGCCTGGATGTGTTGAGCGTTCAGTTCATATTGACCTACACGGAATACTGATTTTAAAGAATTTATACCTGAAGGAGGTCAGAACTATGCAAACAATCATTAAAGCGATGTACGCTTATGCAGAGATGGGCTGGCCGGTTTTCCCCGTCTGTTCACATGACCATGACGGAATGACAGGTAGACATAAAGCCACTTGTGATCGACCGGGTAAACGCCCGTTAATCAAAAATTGGCAACATTGCAAAGCACCCAACGAAGAACGAATTAAAGAATGGATCGATACTTGGAGTTGCTTTAACATCGGACTTTTGCTTGGCAGTCCAAGTGGGCTCGTTGGTATTGACGTTGACGGAGAAGGCGGTAAACGCCTTCTCCGTCACCTCAGTGGAGGGGATCTGCCAACTACGTGGATGTTTCAAACTCCCAATAATGGAATGCGGTATTTGTACCGAATTCCCGATAAATACACTCTGAACAGCGACCAGACTCAGGATACTTCGCAAGCCCACAGTGAATGCCGTCTTCTTGGAGAAGGATGCCAGACCATCCTTCCCCCATCAATTCATGCCAACGGAGGTAGATACCAATGGATCAACAGCAGCTACATCCCGCAGCCGCTCCAGAATGGATGGTAAATAGGATGACTAAACAGACCAGAACCCTTACCGCCGATTCCAATCTAGCACTTCAAAAACTTGTCTCCCGTTGTAAAGTGTTTGCCGAAGACTGGACTACACAGCAGCAAAGCGGCCTCGATGAAGAAACATGGTTCAAATGGCTCTCACTTCTTTTCCACTCTGCTGGTGCCGATTCTGCATTGGAGTTTTCAAAGGCATCCATTAAGCATGGTCCACGCAGCCAAGAGCGGCTTAGGGACCTTCAAAAGTCGGAGAAAAAGAGATTTGTACGCTGCCGAACCTTGGGATGCGACGAACAAAAGATTGCGGAATGCTTTGCCGGTCAGTTGAGACGAAACGAGAAAGGTACAATAACCAATAGCCCGGCAAGATTTTTACTAAGCAGCTATACTGCCACAACTCCCTCCTGGAAACAACAGGTAGATCCTAGCCAAATTGGGCTTGAAGTTTCCAAGAAAACCGGAAGGTTAATCGGAATAAACGGCAATATTTACGCTCGGTACATTCTTCAAAAAAAACTTGATCTAATCTACTCAAATGATCGCTTTTACGTGTACCAGTCATCTGGCGTATGGAAGTTCGAAGATTCCAATAGGGTTTCCCGTATCCTTCGTGGAATACTGCATAGCTTTGTTCCTGACTCTTGGACCCCCAAGCTGGAATTAGACTATATTTCGGCGCTCAAGGTCGAAGCTCCACGGGTAGATAAAATGGATCCAAACCGAAAGATGATTAATTTGGCCAACGGTATGCTGGACCTTGAAGAATATCAGTTGGTCCCACACGATAAAAGGTACTATTCAACTATTCAGGTGCCCATTCATTACGATCCTACTGCTAAATGCCCGACGTTTCTACAATATCTGAGTGATATTTTCCAAAACGATCAAGAACTTATCGAATTGACTGCGGAAATGCTGGGATACTGCCTCACCACAGAAGTAAAGGCGCACAAAGCCTTTATCCTCTATGGAAAAGGGAGCAACGGGAAAAGTGTTTTGGCTGAGATATTGAAACGGCTTTGCGGAATCGAAAATGTCTCTTCTGTTTCACTCGGAGAGCTTGATAATTCCTTTGCCAGATCTGAATTGGTAGATAAGATTCTCAATCTCGCTACCGAAAATGAAGTGGGTAAATCCGGCTTCGACACGACCTATTTCAAATCAATCGTATCAGGCGATACAATCCGCGTGGAACGTAAGCATGAACAAGGTTTCAGTTACCAGCCGTTCTGCAAGCTCGTATTTGCACTCAATAACTTTCCTTACACAAAGGATAAAAGCTACGGCTTTCTCCGTCGCCTTGTAATCCTTCCGTTCAACAAGACCTTTAAAGAAGAAAAGGCTGACGTAAACCTACTGAACAAGTTGACGGAAGAGTTGTCAGGTATTCTAAATTTTGCATTGAGCGGCCTGAAACGACTGGAAGCAAACGGGTATCGCTTTACCAAGTCACAAGCCGCTAATAATCTTCTCAAGGAATTTAGCGAAGAGTTGAATCCTGTAGAATGCTTCGTCGATGAAATGATTGTTAAGGGTTCCCCAGAAGATCGCGTGAAAAACAAAGATATTGGAACCTCCTTCAAGCAGTGGTGCCAAAGGCAGGGACACGGATCATTGGCTCAATATTCCCAAATCCGGCTACTACGAAACATTCGTGAAATTCTCCAAAGCAAGGGCATCAAAACAGAGGTAGGCAACGCAGGGGATGGTCGTTACACCAAAGGTATCAAGCTAATGAAGAACCCAAATACTCTACTAAATGAAAGTGTTTCGGTAGGCGACATCGAGGATATCACCTAAACCAGTGTGCTGTCCCGGGTGGTTCGGTCTGCTGCGCTCAACTGTCGGTTTACAGCTTCTACTGACACAGTCAGGGCCCTTACGCGGCAAGGCTCTGATTAGACTAGTGTCGGTTGTGTCGGTCAAATGAAATATCCCCCCTGCCAAAAAACAGACCACCAGCATACACCTGTAGGCAAACAAACGGCTTACGGAACCGACACAACCGACACAACCGGCTGAAAAGTCCAGACCACGCAAGACATCTCCCGAAAGACAGTCTAAAAATCAAGCGCAACGGAAGCGAATGATTGCGTTACCCAGGTAGCAGGGGTAACAAAGCCCTTTTCAAGCTGAAATTATTAATTTGATACTATTAAAATCATCATTAAGGGGGAACAAGCATGAAGGAAACATTCGATCACACTGACCCTTCACACCATTTTGAGCTATTCATCGACATTCTGGCGGACATGATTTGCCACTACCTAAAAGCTGAGGATGTCTCCACTGGAGCGGACAAACTCTCTACTCAGTCGTCGCAAGAAGCAGCATAGAGGTGTCGTGCATGATAGTAAAAATGAATGCCGCACTGTATATAAGGGTATCAACGGATGAACAAGTCCATGGCTTTAGTCTGGAGGCGCAAAAAGCTGCCTTGTACGATCATTGCCGTAAATCGCAGACGAGTGTCTACAAGCTCTATGTCGATGCGGGACTTTCAGGTAAGTCCATTTCAGGCAGGCCATCGCTAACCGAGTTGCTGGAAGACGCTCGTAAAGGGCTCTTCCAGCAAGTGATTTGCCTTCGTCTGAACCGTCTTTCTCGCAACCTGACGGATCTACTGTACATTACCGAAATCTTTGAAAAGCATGATGTTACACTTCACAGCCTGACAGAACATCTCCAAACGGATACTCCCATGGGAAAGTTTGCCCTCCAGATGCTCGGCTCCGTTGCCGAGCATGAGAGGGCACAAATTGCACAGAATGTTCGCCTCGGAATGCAGCGGCGCAACAAGCTGGGCACGTGGAACAGCGGCAATCAGGTGCTTGGCTATCAGTGGATTCCACATTCAGTAAATCATAGCCTTTCCCGTGTTGAGATTATTCCCGACGAAGCGAAGCTAGTCCGTAACATTTTCGGATGGTACGACAGCGGTCTGGGGCTGAAAGCCATAGTAAATCGGCTAAATAGTAGCGGAGTTCGCACCAAAAGAGGAAAAACGTTTAGCTGCATTTCAGTACGCGGTATTTTAACAAATGTGAATTACATCGGAAAAATCTCCTACACCGACAGTAGCGCCCCGGGCCTTAAAAAGGTTGTAGAAGGAGAACACGAGCCCATCATTCCAATGAAGCTCTGGGAACAGGTTCAATTGCGACTGGCAAGCCGTTCACAACCGCCCAGTAAAGTCATTACCGATACATTCCCGCTTACCGGATTACTAAAATGTCCTGGATGTGAAAGCGGCATGGTTGCATCTCACGTTTCACGCACTCGAAAGAATGGAATGCGGCACATTGATCGGTACTATATATGCGGTCGTTACAGTTCTGGAGGCAGGGCAGTTTGTAAACCTCATCATGTGCGAGCCGACCAGGCTGAGAATTTGGTAGGCAGGCATATCCAGAATTTTCTTTGCCATCCTACGGTTGCGGAAAAATTGGCAATAGAACTTAATCAAAAACGGGATAGAAAACTGGAACCCTTCCGAAAACGGATTAATGAAATAGGAACTCAAATTTCCGCATTAAAGAAACGAAACCTACGTTGCTATGAGCTTTTTGAGGATGGGCACATTGACAGTCAGGAACTAAAAAACAAGCTTCTAAATCTCCAATCTGAAATAAGCATATTGGAACAAGAGCAGACCGAATTAGAGCGGAAGATCGACAGTGATCCAGAGCAACCTATTCCAATTGATCGCATTCGCCGCGTGCTTTCCGATTTTCAACCCGTATTACAAGGTGCAACACCCACACAGCAAAAATCATTGTTTCGAAGGATGATTGCAAAGATCACATTACCAGCTAATCGAGACATCAGCAAAGCAGTTATTCATGGCTCGGAAGCACTTCTAAATCTCAATATTCCAACAAATCAAATTGAAGGTGAACATCGATGATAGAGAAAAATCAAGAGTTGGTACGGAAAGTTGCCATTTATTCTAGGGTAAGCACGGAAGATCAGGCAGAAAATGGGTATTCAATTGATGCTCAACTTGATACTTTGAGAAAATACTGCGAGTTGTACGGGAATGAAGTCGTCGGTGAATATGTAGACCGAGGTGTCAGTGGTAAAAGCATAAAGGGACGATATGAGCTCCAACGGCTGCTGAAAGATGCCGAAGAAGCGAAGTTTGATGAAGTTATTGTTTGGAAATTCAATCGTATGGCTCGAAAAAATATTGATCTGCTTCATATTGTCGATCTGCTGGAGAAAAACAACATTGCTTTCCGTTCCTTTTCAGAGAATTTTGACACCGGAACCCCCATGGGCCGCTTTGCTCTTCAAATGATGGGTGCGGTAGGCGAATTGGAACGGAATACAATTGTTGATAATGTGAAAATGGGCCATCGCCAACGCGCAAAAACCGGACGTCATAATGGTAAGGTGCCCCTCGGCTATAAGGTCATTGAAGGAAAAGGCGATTCAAGGGAGAATAAATCGGTGGTTGTTGTGGTTGAGGAAGAAGCAGCCATCGTTCGCTATATTTTTGAGCAGTATGCCTCCGGACATGGCCTCAAAACCATTGCCAATCAACTGAACCACCGAGGCCACAGAACCAAAACCGGCAAGCCTTTCTCCACTACAGCAATCAGAGATCTTTTGGACAACCCAATGTTTATAGGCAAAATCCGTTACAATCGCTACGAAAACTGGGCAGAGAGAAGGCGTAAGGGTATAAGCAATGAGCCTATACTCGTTGATGGCAATCATCCTCCGATTATCACCGAGGAATTGTGGGATAAGGTAAAACTCCTGAGAAAAAAGAAGGGGTCATTGCCCAAGAAACGCTTTGAAGGAGAATATTTGCTTACCGGACTCATACGCTGTCCCGAATGCGGCGCAGCAATGACCGCCAGCCGCACGATCAATCGGTCAAAGGACGGCACAAAAATTACCCGAATGTATTATTCCTGCGGTCGGTTCCGTAGTCAAGGCAGTTCGGTCTGTCACGCCAACAGCATCCGTAAACATGAGGCAGAACAGGCCGTGACCTCTCGGATTCGCGAAGCGGCGGTAAATCCAAAGGTTCTGCAAAGAGTCGTTAAAAGAGTCAATGAACACCGATCTGGACGAGCCAAGCCGCTCCGCGATGAACTGGTTGCCATTCAGACCCGCATCTCCAAGCTGGAAGAAAAGAAACGAAAATACCTTGAACTATATGAAATGAACGACATAGACCGGAACTTGTTTTCAGAACGTTTGATCCTTTTAAACAAAGAACTCGATATCGAGCTTGCTCGCAGGTCAAAGCTGGAAGTGGAACTGCAAGACGATCAGGCAGATCCTGTACCCTACGAACTTGTACGTTCCCTTATGACGAATTTCGATGCCCTGCTTCAAAATTCACCATTTCAACAACGAAAGACCCTACTGCATCTCGTCGTTAAGAAGATCACGCTGGATAGTAAGCGCCGTGTAGAACATGTCGAGCTCATGTTTAATGAAGATACCGAAAAGCATTTTTTAAGTGTAGCCCCTTCCGCTGGCAACATGGCAGAAGGGGCCTTTCCTTTGTCTGGAAAGGCCCCACGGCTTAAGCAATTGATTTCTATTGTAATCTAATTACTCGTACTCTACCAAACCTTTAGCCTCCATAAAGGCATCTTCCCCGCCTAGAACTCCACCGACAATATCTTTAGAAACCTTCAACTTTTCTGCAATATATGCTTCCATTTCGTCCGTATCAATAATAATAGGCTCCGAATGTTCCGATTCATTTTCGGGTGGTCCATCCATAACCAGTCCCTTACTCCGTAAAAAATCCAATTCACAATCCAATATTACTTCGACGAGTTCCTCTGAATGACCTGTTTCTTGCATGATAAAATTAATGAGCTCTTGCATGTCCAGTTTCATAGAAGCGTCCCCTTTATTTAATTTGGCAGGCCTATCGTATACAAATCATTCTCGTTATGCAAGGATTTTGTTGGCAAAGCGCTTTCCCTCTAGATCCAGATCCTAAACTCTATTCATATAATATTTGAACTTTTCACCATCTAATCTACTAACTAGCAGGATTTCCGCTGAAATCAACAGAAGCAATAGTAAACTGATATTCAGAAGGGACGGATTGTTCATGACAGTAACTGAGCTTGGAAAAATTCTTAGGGATATGTATCGAAGTGCGCCTCACGGGAATCAAGTCGCTATGATACATCTGTTCGGTATTAAATATGCTGATGTTATTCTCAAAAACGGGTTTGGCGTGAAAGAGATTGTGGTTGCTTCTGGAATACGTCAATCATATACAACGGAAGTAAGCAAGGGAGTAAAACTCTCCGAATATGTGATCACAAGAGAATAAGCCCTTTAAGCGGGCCATTTGGTCGTCTAAGTAATAATATATTAACACTTTATATTTGGAGGACTGATCGCTCATGCCAAATACAAACTGGGGAGCACTTAATTCATTGCAATTAGGTCGTTATGCTGAGTACTTTGCCAAGATGGAATTTGCATCTTATGGTCTCGAAGTATTTTCATCCGAAGTAGATGATAGAGGTATTGATTTTATTGTTAAGGATAAAACAGGCAGATTCATAGAGATTCAGGTAAAATCTCTTCGAGGAACGGGATATGTTTTTGCTCAAAAGAGTAAGTTTAATATTCAAAATAGTAATTTGTATTTAGCTCTTGTTATTTTCATGGATGGCCAAATGCCCGACTTTTTCTTGTTGCCCGCTGAAGTTTGGAAAGCACCAAATGAAGTTTTTGTTGATCGAAACTATGACAAGCCTGGACAAAAAAGCAAACCGGAATACGGAATTAACATCTCAAACAGGAACTACGACATTTTGGAGATTTTTAAATTTGAAGAATCCATTAAAGACTTTTGCTAGTTCCGACAGAAGCGAAAGCTGTGAGCAACACCGAGGACTCCGCCTAAAGAGCCGCGTTCTTGGTCGTTATAGCCTGCATGAGTAGGAATAGACAAGCTAGACGGCACGGCGAAAGGGGGTTTCCTTTGTATGGAAACCCCCTCTGCCAAGGGACAATAGCTAACTATTATAACTTCCAATGATCTCTTAATTCTACCACTAATTTCTATTCGTATTTCTACTATACCAATTTCTTCGCTTCTCGACCTTATATTGTACTGTACTTACCGGTCTTCCCATTGAAGCAGCAAAATCCGGACCACGTTCAGCAAGCTCTTGTTGGGAACTCAAACTATCAGCGAATATGTTTACTTTTTCATTTTCCTCTTGGGTCCAGCGTTTACGGTAATTTTCGGGTAAATTGCTCACTGAAATCATCCTTTCTTAACTATAATACTTCTGAATATTTTTGATCCTCACAAGTCCAGAATGCCAGCTTCCTCTACTGTTAGGCCTCGATATATTCCGCAACCTTCAGTGTGGTTCCAAGCAATCTGTAAGAAGGGGAAACCGTCTTTTGTTCCACCAGAGAGCTTTTGCCATCTGCCGGGTCGAAAAACACCAGGAAGTGCCCCTTGGGGTGCCAAGAACGGCATTTCACGCTTCAGGACATGCGCCGAAACCTCACCAGGGTGTTCCTTCATCCATTTAAGAACTTTATGTTGATTTGGTGAAGCTTCACTAGCAAATTGCTTGAGAATTTCAATGTTACCAAGCTTTGCATTTGCTCTGTTTACACTTCCTTCAATTCCACCCTCGCCGTTTTGCGAATCACTGCGTTCATTTCGAAGCTGTTTAAGCCTCAAATCCAGTAACTGCCTGAGATTCTCCACTTCCCTTTCGTTGTCTAGATCCACTTGAAATGTCGTTTGCATGCCCTTACCCCCGGATTCAAAATGTCCTTCTAGTGTAATAGTAATTGATTTGAATGTTCCTGTCAATTTAAAACTTTCAAATTAGTATATTTTGAACATCTGGAACATTTAGAATAGTGATTTACAACCCACGATATGATCTGCTCAGCAAGTGAAGATATGAAATTTCGCCCTACTTGTGATACGGTTCCCCCCGATTAATCTTCACCGCGCGGTAAATCTGCTCGGTGAGGACGAGGCGCATGAGCTGGTGCGGCAGCGTCATGCGCCCGAACGACAGCCGCTGCTGCGCGCGGCTGAGCACGCTATCGGCGAGCCCGTGGCTGCCGCCGATCACAAACGCGACATGGCTCGTCCCGTACGTGCCGAGCCGGTCGAGTTCGGCGGCCAGTTCCTCCGAGCTCCAGAGCTGGCCGCCGATGGCGAGCGCGATGACATGCGCGTCGCTCTTGATCTGCGCGAGGATCCGTTCCCCCTCGCGCTCCTTCACCTGAAGCACCTCCGCCTCGCTCATCGTCTCCGGCGCTTTCTCGTCGGGGACCTCGACGATTTGAAACTTCACATAGGGCGTAAGACGTTTCGCATACTCAGCGATCCCCTGCACCAAATACTTTTCCTTCAATTTGCCGACGGCAATGATTTGTATGTACATGTTCAATCCCCTTAGCTTCGTAAATGTATCAGCGGATCAAAGCCGCCCAATCCTAGAGCAAAATCTATAGGCAGCCTGCCCGACTAACCGTGCTGATCCGCCACCATTTTTCCCTCTGCCGTTCAGAGTCCCCGTTTATGTTCGAAGCGCTCGCTTCCATTTTTTCTCGCCATCATCCATCCCGCAACCAGCGTCCAGACAAACACTGGACCGGAGGTCAACGGAAGAAGAACCAGACTCCAATCCGGGAGCAGCAGCGCGGCCGGGATGCCAGTCGCTCCCCAAATGCCCGCGGCGATGCCGATCCAAATCATCACCAGCCCTATAGGCGCCCGATCCTTCAACCCTAGCCAAACCCCGCCGAGCAGGCAAATGCCCAGCCAAGCCAGCAGCATGGCTAAATCCCCCGCCATAATGCCGAAAGCAAACAACCCTACACCGATCGCATCCGCGCCGGAACCGGCAACACGGGCCCACTGCCCGGACAAGACCGGCGTCACGGTCATTTCCATAGCCAAGATGAGCATCCAGATCGTCAAACCCGATACAAACAAACCGGAAGCAAGTCCCGCGGCCGGCTTCTCCTGGTACATCCCCGCGACGGCCGACCATCCGCCCAGCCACAGCAGCACTGCCGTCAGCATCAGCGCATGATCCCACTGCCAGTACGTCCTCATCTTATCGACCATGGCCAGCACCTCGTTACCGGCCCATGGATTCGTCGCGGGCGGGTGCATCAGCGTAGCCGCAAGCATAAGCAGCCCGCCGAAAAGAATACTCACCCCCGCCAACCTTTGCAGCGTGCATTTCGGGTTCATTGACCTCACTCCTCCGGGAAATCTTTTTACTTACTCATTAGATTTCTCCGGAGTCCGCCTATTTAGGCGGCAAACCTGCCCAAAAGAAAAAGGCCGCTTTCCCCCATGGAGAAAACCGCCTCCGTTTCCTCATACCACCAAAAACCGCGCCTCTTGCTCACATTCCTGGCACTTCACCGGCGGCTCCCAGTCGATGAACTTCGTGTGCTCCAAATCAACCACGTCGGGCGCCTCCTCGAATTCGTCCACGAACATATCAATCGCCAGTTCCACATGATCCTTGCAAACGACATACATAAATTCCAGGCATCCTTTCTCTTCCAACCGCCTGCCCGGCGGAATCTTCACGTAATTACAGGTTGTCCTTTATCCTTTCTACCATACTCCGCGAAAAAAAGGAACCGCCCAAGCCGCATGCAAAGGGCAATTCCTTGTTCCTGTTAACTTATTTTTCTCACCCGTACCTCGAGTAAGAGCAATATACATATCTGTCTTACTGTGAACTATTTTTTATCGTATTTGCAATTTCAACTAAATCAGAAATATCATACAAAGGAACAAAAGCCCCATGCTCCACCTTGGTTGACGCTAAGGCGTAGGTTAAACCTTCATATCGCCAATATAGCCCGCTAAAATCCCGATTACTTTGAATCCAGGTTTGACTCCCGTTGCTTAATTTGGGACCCCCTTCTCCTTCGGGCTTTGAGTTGTCCTTTGAATTGGAAATGGATAATATTAGCTGCTCTCCAATATCAACATTTGCAAAAGTTAATCGAATGATATCAAAAGGCGCAGGAACAATCTCAGCCGCTCGATGGGTAACCCCAAAAGGTGGTGAGGGAAGTTGAACCTTAAAAGGTACTTCAAGCAGGATTTCTTCAAAAGATTTGGAATTTTCTGAACCCGGATCCCACTGTACACCATCTTTTGCTATTGTTAATCCTGCATAATTTTTCGGTTTTTGATCGATATTCACATCCCCGGGAACAGGCGGGGCATCAGTCTGTTTTCCCATCATGCATCCGTTAATCAACAGGAAAACAGCAACTAGCCACAAATAAAATATTTTTTTCAAGCCTACATCTCCCCTCTGTTCTTTCCCTAAAAGGAAAGGTCACCCAAATAAAAAAGATTCCGGCTACACCCCCGTCGCCTTGCTCTACGGCTTTCCTGATGTAACGGAATCTTTATCGTTCCTGCGGCCATAAGCCTTGGACAAGTCAATTATTTATCTTCAAGCCCCGCGTCGATCTCTTCGTCCGACGGCTTGTCGGTCAGCTTCATCATGACGCTCTGCAGCTTACCGTCCCGGTAATAGCTGACCTGCAAATCCTCGCCGATTTTCTTGTTTTCATAGAGATAACGGCGCAGCTCCATCGTCGAATTGATCGGTTGCTTGTCGAGCTGAATGATCACGTCGTTCAGTTTCAGCCCCGCCGCCAGCGCCGGACCGTGGGCCTCCAGCACAATGACGCCCTCCGTAACGTGGCTTGGCAGCTTCAAATCTTGGCGCTGTTCGTCGGTGATCGGCGAATACGGGTTATCCAGATCGAGCGTATACACGCCCATATAGGGGCGAACGACTTTGCCGTGCAGCAGCAGATCGTCAACCGTCTTCATCACATCGTTCACCGGAATGGCAAAGCCCAGCCCTTCCACGCCGGTGTCGGCGATCTTCATCGTATTGATCCCGATCAGCCGCCCGTCCAGGTCCACCAGCGCTCCGCCGCTGTTGCCCTCATTGATCGCCGCGTCGGTCTGAATCACTTCCTGCTCCCAATCGTAAACCCCGTCCTGGTTCAGCGAGACCGGTATCATCCGGCTCGTATTGCTTACGATGCCGGACGTCAGCGTTCCCCTCAGCCCGAGCGGATTGCCGACCGCGATAACCGTCTCCCCGGCGCGAAGCTTGTTGGAATCGCCGACGTCGATCACCGAATGGATTCCTCTATCGCCGATTTCCAGCACCGCGATATCGTTAATCGAGTCCTGGCCGGTCACTTTGGCCTTGTGCGAAACGCCGTCGCTCGTCACCACTTCCAGGTCCTCGGAACCGCTAATGACATGCGTATTGGTGATAATGTAGGCCTTGCCTTTCGCTTTCTTGAAAATCACGCCCGAACCGAGCGCCGCCCGCTCGGGATCCCCGTGCGACAGCTCGCTGTGATTCAGGATGCTGACCACCGCCGGAGCCGCCTTGGCCGCAGCCCAACTGATCCGGTCGAACGGATTCGCGGTATTCGGGGCCGCCCCCGCCGAAGCGGTTTCCCTGGAGGTAGTAGAAGGAAGCCCCACAATAAAACTGAACAATAAAACGGCGACAACCGCGCTTAACACGGAAGAGATCAATGAGATTTGCAGCGTGGACAGCCCTTGCCCGCGCCGCACCTCCAGCCAACGACGTTTGCCGTCCTCGGGCATACGCAAGCGTCGCCGCCCCGGCACTTTCGTCGAATAAAAATCATCGTCAAACAATCCCATCGTCTTCTCCCCCTCCATACTCTGTCCCTGATCTCGGCCGCCATTTTCTTTAGAACGCTTCACGCAAAACAAAGGTCCCCTTCAACTTTATGCCTATAAGGCAAAGCCATATGTCAGGCGCTCATCAATTCTCCTGACGCCGCGCTGCGCTTACGGGTTGCCGCCACCACGGGGGTTTTGCGTTTTTTTTCTTAAAAATAGGAATGTTTGACTGCATTTCGGACTACACTATAGTAAAGCGATAGATTGATAGATTTATTTTACCATATTTTGATGGTACTGAAGCCTTTTTCTATCAGGTAATTTTCGGATTTTCGCCTTAATTTATAACTTTAAGGAGGTACCTATGAAATCCTATCATTCTTCGCCCATGAACGAAGTGAACGTTCTGGCCAAGCTGGCCGATATGAAGGAGGAGCATTACCATCAGCTGGTGACCCTCAGCGCGATGATCGAGCTGTTGATGGAGAAGGGGATCGTAACGCGCGAAGAAATCGAGAAAAAGGCGCTGGAAATCGACGGCTTTATGACTCCGCCGCCCTATCCTTCCGTTTAGCCGGCTCCCCGGCTCGGCCCCTGTTCTTCCGCTTTCGGCGGATGCTTTGGAAGCTGGCCTTTGCGCTTTAGAAGCGGCTTCTGCGCTTTAGAAGCGGGCTTCTGCGCTTTAGAAGCGGGCTTCTGCGCTTTAGAAGCGGGCTTCTGCGCTTTAGAAACAGGCCTCTGCAATGCAGACGGCCTGTTTGGACTGTCCGCCGCAACTCTGCCAATGCCTATAACCAACGCGTAATATAACCTGACACAAACAATATCTCCAGCGTAGATTTTTCATATGTTCAACCGGTGCAGGTCGGATTCCCCTCAAAAGCGCAAAACTCCCGTCAGCTATCCTTACAGAAAGCGATTCCAAAATAAAAATTTAGGGTTGATTATTTTCCGCCGATCGCCTATGATATGGATAATCACCGAAGAAAATTAAAGCCCTTTAATTTTATTCGCAAACAATCCTTGGTTATTCCTCTTTTTGTAATATATTTTTCAACAAAAGTTAAAGCGCTTTAACTTTATCCGAGAAAGGCTGGTGGTTCCGTGATTCATCGTGAAAGCCGGAGGCAAACGTTCTACATGTATTTGTTCATTTCTCCCTGGCTTGTCGGCTTCGTGGTTTTTGCCCTGTATCCTATCCTGGCATCGCTGTATTACAGCTTCACCGACTACGACATTATCCACCCGCCCGAATTCGTCGGTCTCGCCAACTACATCGAGATGTTCCACAACGATCTGTTCTGGCAGTCCGTGGCGGTCACGCTCCGCTACACCTTCATCAGCGTGCCGGTCCAACTGCTGCTGGCGCTAGGATTTGCGCTGCTGCTGCATCAGAAGCTGCCGCTGCGGGGGTTCTTCCGGACGGCGATGTATTTTCCGAGCATGGTCTCCGGGGTGGCGATGTCGCTGCTTTGGTACTGGATTTTCAATCCGCAGATCGGCCTGTTCAATTACATGCTGTCCTGGTTCGGCATTCCCGGCCCGGCCTGGCTGATGGACCCGGGCACCGCGCTGTACGCGCTCATCATCATGACGCTGTGGACGTCCGGCTCGGGAATGATCCTGTTCCTGGCGGGCCTGCAGGGCGTGCCGTCCAGCCTGGTCGAAGCCGCCAAGCTCGACGGAGCGGGACGTTTGCGCATCTTCGCGAATGTCACGCTGCCGATGATCTCCCCCGTGCTGCTGTTCCAGCTCATCATGGGGATCATCGATTCGTTCCAGGTGTTCACGCAGGCGTTCGTGATGACGCAGGGCGGCCCCAATTATTCCACCTGGTTTTACGTCTACAACCTGTACACCAGCGCCTTCAAGGAATACCGGGCCGGATATTCGTCGGCGCTCGCCTGGATGCTGCTGATCGCCGTCATGGCCTGCACCGCCCTCATCATGAAGCTTTCCAACCGTTACGTTCATTACGAAGGAGGGAGACGATAGATGAGCTCTTTTCCGGCTGCCACCCCCCGCTCCGCAACTTCCACGGTTAGACCCCGCCAAAAACCGGACGCGGTGAAAATCGCCAGTCTTATTCTTTTGCTCGCGGCGACGTTCCTGATGCTGCTGCCCTTGTTCTTTATGGTTTCGACCTCGCTGAAATCGCAGCGCGAGATGTTGAAATTTCCGCCGACTTTTCTGCCGGAAAGCTGGAGCTTTGGCAATTACGCCGAAATCTTCGACACCCTGCAGTTCGCCACCTTGTACAAGAACAGTCTGACCATCGGCATCCTCACCGTCTTCGGCACGCTGCTGTCCTCGGCGCTCGTCGCCTACGGGTTCGCCAGATACCGGGGCCGCGGCAACGGGTTTTGGTTCATGCTGCTGCTCAGCACGATGATGCTGCCCTATCCGGCGATCATGGTTCCGCAGTTCGTGCTGTTTTCCAAACTGCAATGGATCGATACGTTCCTGCCGCTGATCGTTCCGGCGTTTTTCGGGTCGGCGTACAACATCTTTTTG
Organism: Paenibacillus sp. FSL R5-0527; assembly: GCF_038008055.1. Lineage (NCBI taxonomy): Bacteria > Bacillati > Bacillota > Bacilli > Caryophanales > Paenibacillaceae > Paenibacillus > Paenibacillus sp. FSL R5-0527. The sequence goes on from NZ_JBBOYI010000001.1 coordinate 557,951, forward strand.
CTGCGGCAGTTTTTCGCCACCCTGCCCGAGGAACTGTTCGACGCCGGACGCATCGACGGCTGCAGCGAGCTCGCCATGTGGTACAAAATCGCCCTCCCGCTGTCCGGGCCGGCCCTGGCGACCGTGGCGATCTTTGCTTTCATTTACAGCTGGAACGACCTGCTGACCCCTGTGCTCTACTTAAGCTCGTCCGATCTGTTTACGCTTCCGGTCGGGATGGCCTCCCTCACCTCGTCGCGGTTCCGCATCCCGCCGTGGCATCTGCTGATGGTGGCGTCCGTGCTTGCGATGGTTCCGATCGTCACGCTGTTCGCCGTCGCCCAGAAGCAATTCGTCGAAGGCATCGTACTCACCGGCATCAAGTCGTAACGGCCGCGAGAGCGTGCGGCAGCGAATTACTTGAAACCAAGGAGGAATTGAGTTTTATGAAAAAGAAGCGCGCAGCAACCAAACCAAGCTTTATCGCCTTATTGGGAGCGATCCTGCTTCTGGCGGCCATCCTGTCGGCCTGCGGCGGGGGCAAATCGGCGGGCGACCTCGGCGCAGGCCCGGGCCCGGGCGGTTCCGGCGGGGGCGCCGAGGGCGGCGCCGGCAACTCCGGCGGCGGCACCGGGCAGGTGACGATCACGCACTACACGATCGATTCGCCCGACCGGACGTTTATCGAGCAGCTGATCCCGGAATTCGAGAAAACCCACCCGAATATTAAAGTCAAAGTGGAAAAAGCGCCCTACGAGCAGTTCGACAGCAAGCTGCAGACGCTGATCGCCGGCGGCAATTCGCCCGATGTCACGAGCCATTACGGCTACGGCGGCTTCGCCGAATACTATAACAAAAACATGCTGCTCGACCTGACCGATCTGATGCAGGAAGACGGCTTTAACGCCGCCGACTACAGCATTCCCGAGCATTTGATGGAGATTTACAAGGTCGAGGGCCGCACCTACGGCATTCCGGTAAACATCTACGTTACGCTGATGCTCTACAACAAGGATATGTTCGACGCCGCGGGCGTCCCTTATCCGCCCAGCGATTTCGAGGACAAGAGCTGGACGTTCGACAAAATGGTCGAGGACGCCAAGAAGCTGACGGTCATCTCCGACGACATCGCCAAAACGCAGTACGGCGTCGATTTCACCTGGGCCGAACGCGACATGCGCCCGCTTTACTTCGGCGCGGAGCCTTACTCCGCGGACACCTGGACCAACGGCGGCGTCCCGTCGGAAACGTATTTCGATTCGCCGGAGGTGATCGCGGCCTACAATAAACTGTTTGGGCTGATTTTCAAGGACAAAGTGTCCCCCACGTCCGAATGGAGCAAAAGCGTGGCCGGCCAAAACGGCGATCCGTTCGTCGCCGGGAAGATCGGGATGTCCGTCGGCGGCTCCTGGAATCTGGCCGGGGCCAACGATTTTCCGTTCAAGACGGGCGTAGCCGCGGTGCCTTGGGGCGGCAACGAGAAGGTGCGCAGCACGCTGTTCGTCGATCCGCTGCTGATTCTGAAAGACTCCAAGCACCCGCAGGAAGCGTTCGAGTGGATCAAATACCTGCTGACGGACGAAGTGCAGGAACGGTCGATCGAACTGAGCGGCGGCAATCCGCCGGTCAATGCGAAAGCGGCCGAAACGTACTACAAGTTTTTTGAAGGCGTCAATCCGGAAGATGTGAAGAAAGTTTACGAAGGCGCCACGAAATACGGGTTCGAATCCTACAATCACCTGGTCACCCATTACTCGCAAATCAACGACATGTTCATCAATGAGATGCAGCCGATCGAAACCGGCCATAAAACGGTAGAGGAAGTGATGCCCGCGATTCAGAAAAAAATCACCGAAATTCTTAAGCGATAGTCTGATGTTTTAGCGGACGATAAGCCGGGCCTGTTATACTAAAGCTAACAAAAAGGTTTCAAGGAACGGAAAATCTGCCGCAAGGAGAAATCGAAATGAAGGTTAGTATTTTTGACGTTGCCAAAAAATCGGGGCTTTCGGTCGTGACCGTATCCCGTGTGCTGAACGGGGCGGAAACCGTGCGGGAGAAAAACCGGCAAAAGGTGCTCGAAGCCATGAAGGAGCTGGATTACCGCCCCAATGCGGCCGCCCGCAGCCTCGCCAGCGGCAAAACCGGCATCATCGGCGTAATCCTTACGACGCTGCACGACTCTTTTTTCGATGCGGTGGTCAAAGAGCTTAATGAGGTGCTGGCGCTGCACGGCTACTATTTGGCCGTTTCGGTTTCGGCCGGGATCGGCGAAGGCGGCGATCATTACCTGATTCAGGAGGACCGGGTCGACGGCCTGCTCCTCCTCTCGCCGATGGATGAAGACAATTATATTCTGGAGCTCAAGCGGCGCGGGATTCCGTATGTGCTGATCGATCACCAGAAGCCGGAGAACGACGCCTTCTCCGTGACGGTCGACAATTGGAAAGGCGGGTATGCGGCGGCCCGGCATCTGCTGGAGCTGGGACATACCTCCATCGCCCATCTGTGCGGCCAGGAGGTGTTCCGCAGCACGCGGGAGCGGCGCGGCGGTTTTATGCAGGCGCTGGAGGAGCAAGGGCTTAAGCCGTTTGAGATCGTGTACGGCGATTTCGATATCGCCTTCGGCTACGAGACATGCAAGCGCTGGCTGCGCGAAGACAAGCTGCCCGGCGCCGTGTTTGCCGGCGACGACAACATCGCCCTCGGCGTCGTGAACGCCCTGATGGAAGCCGGCGTGGAGGTGCCCGGGAAGGTAGCGGTCGTCGGTTACGACGACCACTTCATCGCTTCCCGGCTCCGGCCTCACATGACCACCGTCCGCCAGCCCGCCGACAAAATCGCGCTGGCCGCCGCGGACATGCTGCTGAAGCGCATCGACGGCAAAATGAAGCGCGGCGCCAGCCTGCGGATCGATCCGGAGCTGATCGTCCGGGAGACGACCGCGAACAAGGAGTGACTTACGATTGGGATATTATTTGGGGATCGACGGGGGAGGCACCAAAACCTACGCCCTGTTGACCGATGAGCACGGGAATGTGCTCGGCAAAGGCCGGAGCGGAAACGGCAATCACCAGCTTGGCGCCGAGCGGGCGGAGCGCAGCATCCGGGAAGCAGCCCGGATGGCCCTGGACGAAGCCGGGCTGCGCATCGAGGAGCTGCGCCACGCCTATCTGGGCCTGGCCGGAGCTGACCGCGAAGCCGACTACCGCGTCCTCCATCCGCTTGTGCGCGGGATCGGGTTCACGAAATACACGATCGACTGCGACACGATGATCGGGCTGCGGGCGGGAACGAACCGCCCTTACGGCGTCGCCTTGATCTGCGGCACGGGCACCAACGCGGCGGGCCGCAATCCGCGAGGCGCGTTTTACCAATGCGGCGGCTTCGATTATATGTACGGCGATTTCGGCGGCGGCGGCGCACTGAACATCGAGGTGTTCCGCTCCGTCATCCGCGCCTGGGACGGCAGGGAGCAGCCGACGCGGCTGACCGGGCTGCTGCTGGGGATGCTCGGGTACGCGAACGTGGAAGACATGTTCCATGACTTCCTCGATCACGGCAAAGCCGTGCCGGTCGACGCGGCCCAGCTGTTGTTTTCCGCCGCCGCGGAGGGCGACGCGGTGGCGCTGGAGATTTTGCGCCGCCAGGGCGACGAGCTGGGCAAGTCGGCGGCGGCGGTGATCCGCAGGCTGGGGCTGGAGCTCGACGTCTTCGACGTCGTGCTGGCCGGCAGCCTGCTCACGCGCGGGGACTGCGGCTGGATCCGCGGTCCGATCGAGCGGGCCGTGCGGGCGGCAGCGCCGCACGCCGCGGTTGTGACGCTCGCCACGGAGCCCGTCGTCGGGGCGGTATGGCTCGCGATGGAGGCCGACGGCCTCGCCGTCGCCGGTGAAGTGTACGCCCAAATGTCGCGGTACGGCGAATTTGATGAAATCAAACTTTATTCCAACAATCATTAGCGGACGGCTCCAGCCCCTGAAATTACGCAGGTTTGGTTTGGTTTGGCTTGGCTTAGTTTGGTTTGGCTCGACTTGGTTTGGCGTGACTTAGCTCGGCTTGGTTTGGATCGACCTGAATCGGCTTGGTTTGGCTCGACCTGGCTCGGCTTGGTTTGACATAACGGCAAAAAATGCCCCTATTTCGGCGGCAAGCCCCCATTAGAGTGGAATAGCAACATTTTATGCCTCTATTTTCTCGAGTCGCAGGGAAATGGCTGCTTTTCACACCGTTGGTTGGAAAATAAGTACAAAAAAATCCGCTAATGACCACCCAATTACTCAAGTTTGGAAAATAAGACCCTGAAGTGCCGCTATTATTATCGCTCGACTTAAATAACGGTGCTTCACGGTCGGCTGGCCCTGGGAACGGAGGACTTCATCTTGTGCTGGCTGATTGTGTTGGCTAAGGGACCAGGAGCGCCCTTAACGGAACGGAAACACCTTATCTGCCACTGGCGTTGCATAAACTCAAGCCCCTGCACAAGACAACTTGTTGCCTTGATATATTTCAGTTTTCCCGCAAAGGCTTAAGTGTTCGAACTAAAATTGAGCTTGCAGAAGATCTAACGGTTGTAGCAGCGGCTATTTTCCGAAAAAAGCCCCTTTCAAAATTCTAAACATTCCTGTGTAGGTTAAGATTTCGTCTTTGAAAAAAACAGGAGCGCCTCGTATGATAGGGGTGTCGACGGGTCAAAAGCCCTTAAAACCTATCAGGAGGCGCTTACTATGAAGTCTACTCGAATTCAAACCACAAATCAACGGATTGAACGAATTACCATGCAGCATGCGATCATCGGGATTGACATCGCCAAGGATGTTCATGCCGCCCAAGTGACCGATTTTCGGGGGCGTGTCCTGACACCACGCCATCTGTCGTTCGCAAACACGCGGGAAGGCTTTGAGAAGCTTCTGCGCTGGACGTGTGACGTACAGGACAAACACCATCTATCCTCACTCATCGTCGGCATGGAGCCCACAGGCCACTATTGGTTCAATCTCGCGAATTGGTTACGGGAGCAAGGGATCACGGTGGTACTGGTGAACCCGGTAACAGTGCATCGTAATAAGGAAAATCGCGACAATTGCCCGTCCAAGAACGATCCCAAGGATGCATTGAACATTGCCGACGTAGTTAGCCGAGGCTTCTACACGGACTATACGCCAGAGGCGGCTGTTTTCAAACGACTCAAGGCGGTTATGAGTGATCGAGAATTTTGGGTCAAGCAGCAGGTGAGCCTGGGAAATCGCATTATCCGCTGGATCGATCTGAAGTTTCCGGAATTCCGTTCGGTCTTCCCGGATTGGACAGTTTTGCGTTCTCTGGCGTCGCTCCGCGCCTTTCCGTTGCCGTCCGACTTGCAGGGTCTTCGTACGGATGACGTGATCGAAGCTTGGCGTGAGCAAGGGATGAAACGTGCGGGCGGAGTAAGTGGCAAAGCGAAGGCCGCCCGGCTTCTTCTGGTGGCTGCACATAGTATCGGCGATATACAGGCACTTGAAGAAGCGCGGCGTGACCTGCAGCGTTTGCTGGATGCGTATGAATATGCCGTCAAGTCGCTTGAGGAGATCGAGCAGGAAGTCAAGAAGTTACTAGGCTGTATTCCGCTAGCTGGGCAGTTGCGAAGTATTAAAGGCCTTGGAACCATAACGATCGCGGCCCTTCTGGCTTGTGCCGGAGATTTGCGTAACTATGCCCATGGGCGTCAACTGCTGCGCCGGGCCGGTCTGAATCTAGCGGAACGTACTTCGGGCAAGTTCAAAGGACAGATCAAGCTCTCCAAGCGCGGGGACAGCATGCTTCGCAAGTATCTCTACCTGGGCGTGCTGGGCTTGGTTGGCCAACATCCGGACTTTAAGCGATGGCATGAGTACAACCTGAAGAAAGGAATGAAGAAGATGGCTTCAATCACCAAGTTAATCGGCAAACTCGCTCGAATCCTCATTGGCATGGTTCAGAAGGGGGAACCGTATCGCTCCGAGATAGCGGTCCACCGAGTCGCCTAGCCTAAATCTATTGACGTAACCGAGCCTGGCTGATAATCCGTCGTCATACGAAGATTGACTCGTTCGCAGGATTCGAACAAAGAAAGCAACACAGAACCGAGTTTCGCAACCGTAAGGGCAAATGACCCATCTTTTAAACGCAATCGGTCTCCACGCCTTGGACAGGTACAACGAAGGAATGTAAGGGCGAAGACCCGTAGAGACATGGGAGGGTGAACCTCCAGGGGCCGAGTGGAGGGTGCAGGAAACCATTTTTTGGAGAAGTGCAAAGATGCACGACTTCTGTTCCTGCACACCCTTTTGCAAGAAACCACGGCTTTTTGTCCGGAGCTCCCCCATCTCTTCGCTTTTCAAGGTAGCGAAATCCTGCGAATAAGTGAGTATTCGTGAGAAAACTTCTTAAATACGAGGGACGGTTGTGAACGCCGTTAATTACCTTAATCTAGACAAAAATAGCCGGGTTTCAGTGAAATAAGCGCTATGGCAACCGTTACAATTTGAAATCAACGTTTTTTGACCGCATAGCGGTTATGGCAACCGTTAGAATAGTTGGGGTTAGAGGTGTGTCTTGTGTAACTTGTGTATCTTGTCAGAATTTAATGCAACGCTAGTGCTTATTTGCCCGAAAACGACCAAAACATGCCCGAATGTGCCTGAATGCGCCTGATTAATCCTTATTATGCTTGTAAGGGATAAATAAGGTCGATAGGGTCTGCTTTTTATTAAAATTGAACTTATAATATCGACAGGAGTGATGGATCTTGGCAACGGAACAAGGCTTGAAGATCGCCGTCATCGGCGGCGGCTCTTCGTATACGCCGGAGCTCGTCGAAGGCTTCATCCTGCATTACGGGGAGCTGCCGGTGCGCGAGCTGTGGCTCGTCGACATCGAGCCCGGCCTGCGCAAGCTGAACATTGTCGGCAATCTGGCCCAACGAATGGTCGAGAAGTCGGGACTGCCGATCAAAGTACACCTGACGACCGACCGCCGGGCGGCGATCGAAGGCGCCGATTTCGTCAGCACGCAAATGCGCGTCGGCATGCTGGACGCCCGGGCACGCGATGAATCGATTCCGCCGAAATACGGCGTGATCGGCCAGGAGACGACCGGTCCCGGCGGCATGATGAAGGCGCTGCGCACGATTCCGGTGCTGCTGGACGTGTGCCGGGATATCGAGGAGCTGGCGCCGGACGCGTGGCTGCTCAACTTCACCAACCCGGCAGGCATGGTGACCGAAGCGATTCACAAGTATTCCAAGGTGAAGAGTATCGGTCTCTGCAACGCCCCGATCGGCCTGATCAAGCAGGTATCGGCCAAATACGGCGTAGCTGCGGACCGGGTGTATGCCGAATTCGTCGGCTTGAACCACCTGCATTGGGTGTCGCGGATCGATGTGAACGGCGAAGACAAGCTGGATGACATGCTGGCCGACACGGCCGGCTACAGCGCGCAAAACGTGCCGCCCCGGGAATGGAATCCGGAATTTCTGCAATCCCTGCGCGCCCTGCCCTCTTATTATTTGAAATATTTTTACATGACCGACGCGATGCTGGAGGAGCAGCTGGAATCCCTGAAACAAGGGCAAAACCGCGCCGAGGTTGTGAAGCGCGTTGAAGAAGAGCTGTTCGAGCTCTACAACGATCCCGAACTAAAGGAGAAGCCGAAGCAGCTTGAGCAGCGGGGCGGCGCGTTCTACTCGGAGGCGGCGGTCAATCTGATGCGCTCGCTCTACAACGGCACGAACGATATCCAGACGCTCAACGTGGCCAATCGCGGCATCCTGGACTTTCTGCCGGACGACGCCTGCATCGAGGTCAACTGCGTCGTGACCCGAAACGGCCCGCTCCCGCTGCCGCTGACCAAAATCCCGCCGATGGCCAAAGGGCTGATCCACGCGGTCAAAACCTACGAGCAGCTGGCCATCGACGCCGCCGTCACCGGCGACCGCAGCCTCGCCCTTCAGGCGCTGGCCCATCACCCGCTGGTGCCGTCCGTCGAGGCGGCCATCCGCATGTTGGATGAAATGCTGGAGGCGAACAAGGAGTTCCTGCCGAGCTTTTTCCCGAAGGAAGCGGCCGCAGCGAAAGGCGTTAACTAAACTAACCCGCGAAGTGCGGCGGATCAGGGTCATCCTTTAAATCTACATCGCATAAACCCTCAAAATACACCGGGCGATTCGCATTTCCTCATCGCGAATCGCCCGGAATTCATTATGCCGCAAATCGTAAAACAGGTAATCATTCTTAAGGCATGCCTCCGCCCACGGGTCGATTTCCGCCACCAGCCGCCGGGTAATTTCCGACCCTGCGACCCGCACCTCGCTTTTACGGCTTCCCCTCCGCCCTGCTTACTTCCGTGAGTCCGTAATATTTGAAATGACCCAACGTTTTTAGCAAAATATCCCCTAAATCTACCATTAGCGGGTTCCGGCAGAGTCGTAGGTGTAGACATGTAAAAATAACAAACAGATATGAGGAAAGTTACAGATGCATTCCGCTCATATGGGTTATTACTTATTTGCAGTGAGTATATAGGATGTAAGTTAAAATGGGGAAATTACTATCAAAACTGCTACTGCCGCACTAGGGTTTGCACTACTTATTCCGGCCATTCCATTTTTGCTGCCAATGAAGTTTCTCAACAAGGAGCACCGGTACACTCAGTTTCACAATTTCATGCACAGATACCACCTGAAGTTGTTGGACTTGACCACTACATTGTCAGACAGAGTGATGGAACCCTCTACTTAGATGCTGACTCAGCGATTAAAGAAGGTTATAAAGAAGAAGTTGTCAAAGGTATCAAATCCCATTTAAAGGACATCAATAAAGGTGTGTTAGAAGGCAAATATACTACTGACAAGAATTTGTCTTGCTACCTATGAAAGAGTTATAAATCTTGCCGCTCAGGGTGGGAATGGGATAATTATAATGCAGAATAATAACTGGCAAAATCCTGATTTGCCAGTTATCGCTATATTGCCGCAAGGCGAGTGAATAATAACATGAAGATGAGTCTGGCTTCCCTGTTTTTGGGGAGTCAGACTCAAAACTATGTTTATTGGGAGTGCTTCCAATGTATCGACTTCAATTGAAATTAATAATTGTCTATTTTATTGCTTCTCTAATAATAGGTCTCTCTTTCCTATATGATTATCATCAATTTGGCACTATAACCAGATCAGATTTATCTTATATATTTCTCACACCTGGATTGATCACTGGGATCTCCTTACATTACATCTACAATAAAAGTAAAAATGGAATGCATAACTTTTTATTTTCAATATCCCACTTTTGCTTTTACTTAATTCCCTTTTTAATTATTTTTATGATTTCCGGTATGAGTCCGCTCGACATAACGAACTACTTTTTTATATCTCTATTCTATTTCGTGATTTCTTTTCAGTTCTTTTTTGTCTATTATGTAAAGAAATATTTGTTTATAAGAGTAACAATGACCATCATCTTTATAGTTATCTTTTTAGCTCCTTCATTCCATGTTTTAACTTATTTACAGGCTATAACCATTTCTCCAATCATTGCTTCTATATATTCCTTGATACTCGTATTAATATACAACTCAAGCAAAAAATACAATTGATCTTATCATCCCCGCTTCTGCGAAAAACATAAGGATAAAAAATAAATTATGACTTTGGCTCTGAGGTGGCTGTCTATAGCGTTCGTGTCTTGGTATCCCTGCATGCTGCTTTGCACGATTATCCCTCTTGTTCAGGGGGGGAGAGGGTGGGGGCTAATCACGGTCCTTTTCATTTTTCCCGGTGTCTTGCCCCATTCCTCCCGTTAGGTCTGCTTCACTTCTCCTAAACCGCCTTCTCACAAACCTGTCTAACGATCACGAACATATCTGCTGCTCCCAAACCTATTTTCTTCTCCTGAATTTATCTTCCTCTCTGCTTCCGGATCAAACGGGATAATCATGCAAAGCGTCCGGACAGCGGATGTTGATCTGCCGATATTTCTTGCCACTTTCGGTTACCGGCTTAACTATCAAGCGCTGCTTTCTAGGTTGGGATCCTGCTTTGGGGTCCTTTTTACATGGCTCATCTAAATAAGGGAGCTCCTTCCCACGTGATCCCCCGCCCTATCCCCCCAACATCCCCTGCTCCCTTCGATACCCCTGCGGCGAGACGCCCTTCGCCTTCTTGAACACGCGGCCGAAATGTGTTCCGCTTTGGTAGCCGACGCGGTAGGCGATTTCCGTCACCGGCAGCTCCGTCTCCCGCAGCAGCCGGCAAGCCTGCTCGATGCGGACACGGTTAATATAAGCGACCAGCGTCATCCCTGTCACCCGTGGAAAAATGTGGCTGAGGTAATACGCGCTGAGGTGGAACCGGCCGGCAAGCCCGCTTAGGCTGAGGTTTTCTTCGTAATGGGCGGTGATGTATTTGGCCACCTCGGTGACTTCCCGGTAAGGCCGCTTCCCCGCCTCCGCTTCCCCATGATCAACTGGGCGGTTCTCCGCCAAGCGTACCAGGGTTAGCAGCAGCTGTGACAAAAGAAGCCGGCAATAATCCTCGTACCCGGTCCCCCTCCCGCTCTGCTCGGCAAGCATCCGGGCGAGCAGAGGCTGCATGAAGTTTTGTTCCTCCGCGGTTAGCCGCATCACGGGATAATCGTTGAACAGGCGGTTGATCTCCTCTTGTCTGCCCGGCAGATCACCGGCGAACGCTTCCGTGCGAAAATTGATCAGAATCCGCTCATGAGGCTGCGACAGCCTGCCGGAGGGCGAAGTTTTGTGCAGCACGTCCAGCGGGATCAGCACCACATCGCCGCCGCGGATATGATAGGTTTGATTTTTGATAAAATAACAGCGCTCCCCGGACACCAAATAGTAGATTTCCCAGGCATCGTGAAAATGCTCCCCATCCATGGTAAACCGGCCCGGCTGCTTGGCCGCCTCGATCGTGAAACGCCGCTCGATGGGCGCGAGCTGCCCTTCCATATTCATCCCGGTCCCCCCCTGCCGCAGTTGGATTTACTTCTCCAGTCCATTTCAGCAAAAAATGTAGAATCCGCCGATCAATTCAGCAATAATCGTGCTGTAATCGCTCTCATTTTGCTCTATCGTAATTGTAACACGACACGAAGGAGTGAATAAATCGATGGATTTGAAAATCGCTTATATCGGGGGCGGCTCACGCGGCTGGGCTTGGGGGTTGATGAGCGACCTGGCTTTAGAGCCGGCGCTTTCGGGGACCGTCGCTTTGTACGATATTAACTTGGCGGCCGCCAAAGCTAACGAGCAAATCGGCAACCGGCTGCAAGAGCATCCCGAGGCCGTCGGCCGCTGGCGTTACCAAGCAGTGGAGACGCTGCCGGAAGCGCTGAAAGGAGCCGATTTCGTCATCATCTCGATTCTGCCCGGCACGTTCGCCGAGATGCAGTCGGATGTTCATGCGCCCGAAGCGTATGGCGTGTATCAGTCCGTCGGCGACACCGTCGGTCCGGGCGGCGCCATTCGAGCGCTGCGCAGCATCCCGATGTACGCCGAGATCGCCGCTGCCATCCGCGACCACGCACCAAGCGCCTGGGTCATCAACTACACCAACCCGATGAGCGTGCTGACCCGCACGTTGTACGAAGTGTTTCCGGGCATCAAAGCGTTTGGCTGCTGCCATGAGGTGTTTGGCACGCAGTCCCTGCTCGCCGAAATGCTTAAAAATATGCAGGGCATCGAAGACGTGCGGCGTCAGGACATCCAGGTGAATGTGCTCGGCATCAACCACTTCACCTGGCTCGACCGCACTTCTTACCGGGGCGCCGACCTGTTCCCGCTTTATCGTGAATTTGCTGTAAAATACGCCGCGGAAGGGTTCAGCGGCCACGCCGATAAAGACCACTGGATCAACAACAGCTTCGCCTCCGCCAACCGGATCCATTTCGATCTGTTCCTGCGGTTTGGCCTGATCGCCGCCGCCGGGGACCGCCATCTCGCCGAATTCCTGCCACACACCTGGTACTTGCGTGGTCCCGAACACGTCAAACGCTGGAAGTTCGGGCTAACCTCCGTCTCCTGGCGGATCGATAACCAGAAAAAGCTGATGGACCGCAGCCGTCGCCTCGTCTCCGGCGAAGAAACGTTTACGCTGAAAAACAGCGGCGAAGAGGGCATCGCCATGCTGCGCAGCTTAACTGGGGCCAGCGGGCCGATGGTGACCAACGTCAACCTGCCAAACCGTGGTCAGGTGGCTTCGCTGCCGCTGGGCGCGGTCGTCGAGACCAACGCCGTATTCAGCGCGGACAGCGTGCAGCCGGTATTGGCCGGCAGCCTGCCGGACGATATCAACAACCTGGTCATCCGCCACGTTTACAACCAGGAGGCGCTGGTCAAAGCTTCGCTGAACCAAGACCGGGCGCTGGCGCTGCGGGCGTTCATGAACGATCCCCTGCTCTCCGCCTTGACGCCGGAGCAAGCGGAGGAGCTTTTCGTGACCATGCTGAACAACACCAAGACTTATTTGCCGGATTGGCTGTTGGAACCGTACGTGAAGGCCTGATGATCACTCATAAATCGTAAAATAGGGGTGCCTGTGGCTCCCGAGTTATGGAGAACAATAACCAATGGGAGCCCCAATCTAACGTATATATTACGCTTTGTCGCCACCTCCGGCGTATTTTCCTTGTTTCTCGGCATTTACGCCTTCATCAATCGCAAAAACATCGCTTTTGCGCGGACTTTTATGGTTTACATGGCTGCTTTGTGCATTTACATTTTCGGATTTGCGTTCGAGCTGTCAAGCAACTCGCTGGCGGGGATCAAGCGCTGACCGGAATGATGCCGGAGATCGGCAGCCAGGCCATTGGCAAGCGAGTGGATTTTTTCAGGCAGGGCCTGAACTTGCTGGAGGAAACGGCGGCGGCGGGAACGTCCTGCTCCTTCATTCTGACATCGATTTTTTCCAAAAGATCAATGACACTTACGGCCATGAAGCCGGGGACAAAGCCCTAAGGCATATCACCGCAGTGTACAGGACTATTTTTCGGTCGGGGGCCTTGTTTGCCAGGTATGGCGGCGAGGAATTTATCATCGGCCTGCCGGGGGCTTCCATCCGGGAAGCTGGGGAAGTCGCGGAAAGGCTCCGAACTGCTTTGGAGGGAGAGCCGTTGGGTAATGGCACTGCTGGCGAGTTCATCCCAATTACTGCAAGCTTCGGCGCCGCCCAATACGCAGGGGCGCATGATAAAGTCGATTCGTTTATGTTTATACATCGGCTTTTTTCTTTACCGACATCAAATTGCCGAACCTGTTATATTGATTAATGAGCTCGTCCAACCGTACGGATTGTTTCAGGACCAGAGCGTGACCGATCCCGTAGATCCTCTCTAATTGGACAAGCCTCCTTCGGGCTGATTCAATCCTTATTTTTAGTTTTTCGGGGCTTTCCATCAACGCTTTCCCTCCTACCGCCACCATTCTAATTTATGATGTTTAATTCCAGGGTGTGGCCCGTTTGTCAGCAATGGAACTTTCTTACAGAGGGAGGAGGGAGTGAGAGAACATGGATTAAGGACTTGTTAAGCAATCCACGAAATGCAAAAGTGCACCTCATTTCCGCCCAAATACCCCGATCATAGCTCGCCAAATGCAAATGTGCACTTCATTTCCCGTCAAAATTCTCTTTTTTATCAAATAGCCCCTTTTCAAATGTAGTTTTGCATTCCAATCACCCTAGAGCGGTAATTTAAGGAGGATAGAATGCACTTTTGCAGTTGAATAAGCTAAGTTGGTAGTTCTTCTTGCGAGTATGGAAAGTGTTCAGCTTGGTCGAGATAAAAAAAGCTCCCGGATTAAAAAATCCAAGAGCACTTTTTCTGTCTGAAATTAAGCTCCCAAGCCGTGGCCATTTATTGTGATGCCTGGATTGGGCTGTTTTCCAATAGGGACAAGTGAAATAACCTGTGCCGTTACGACTGCCGTCAGACTACATGCAGCTATTAATAAAGTCAATTTTCTTTTCATTCAGTTCTTGCACCTCGCCAATTAAAATTTTGTACCGCCGGTTAGCCTCTTCAGTTGCTAAATCCCTGTTTTGTTCAAATAGCCCTATACTTTTAAGCATACCGATGACGCTGCAAATTTCAATAGCGAATGCTAAACTGTCAAGGACATACGTTAGTCCTCGGTCAAACTCATTTTTGTTTAAATAATACTTACCTAAACCCGCTAATAAGCTTGCATACCGATCATCGGTATATTGCACGCTAATTTTCCCGAATCGGTAGTGCTGTTCTTGATATGTTAGATAGGGTTGAAATCTTTCAAGTACAAAATCAATATTTATATCAAACTTGTTTGCCGCAATTACGATCTCGCAAAGTGCCGGAAAGATTTCATTTTCCCTCGTGGAAATATACTCTACATAATCCTGCATAACCTCTACTTTGCCAGCCATCAATTGATATAAGTAACGATTACCTTCTGCCCATTCCTGAAATTGAAGGATCACACCAATTTCATCTTCATCGGGGTGCTTCACCCAACTACAATCCGTATAGAAAGAAACATAATTCAATGCATTCTCATAGTCAGCCAAATAAAAATGAGCTTCACCCAACACTAAATAGGCATACAAAATGTAAAAAATGGTCTGCTTTTTGGTTTCTACTGATTTTTTGCTCCCGCTTAACTCATAATGAATGGTTGCTTTTACTTTCAGTTTTTCTGCTAATTCTTTTAACTTATCCCAACGACGCAGAGAAGCAAACACATTAATTAAATCATTAAGCGCATCCAGTTGATAAGGTTCATCGAGCCGATCCACAAAATGTTCAAATTGCAAAGCCAGCAACAAATTTCGATTCTGATCCTTGGACAACCCTAACGTAAACAACCGGTATTGGCAAAGCGCCAGCCGCTCAGAATGCTGCTTCTGCTCACTTTCTGCGATTGATTCATAAAGTATAGCAGCCGCTTTCCATTTGTTCTCATGAAAAAACTGCTCGGCCAAGTTAAACAACAACGGTATGTAAGCAAGATTATCCATCATTAACCGAACCGATTGCTCAATACAGTCGAGCTTATTCAGCTCGGCGCACCGCTGCAAAAACGGTCCCAATCTGCGCCAGTCCGGCGCGGCCTGAAAAAAGCATTCATCAATATACATCTCATAAAAATATCCTTCGGGGAGCCCCATCCCCGTCGTAATCCGGTCAAGCTGTTGCATGGCAATAGGCCGATGCCCATTGATAATACCGCTTAACGTTCCGGAATTGATCTGCGTAAGTTCAGAGAATTGATTGAGCGTGATACTCTTGTTTTTTAAATAAGCCTCCAACTGGGAGCGAATCATCGTTGCCGCTTTCAAGTGAACACCTCCTTTAGCACAATAATGGAATAAACAACCATATATGACTAATAGTATAGGCTAATATAACATCGGTCAATAAGGAAAAGGAAATAAATGTTATAAAATTAACTTTTTCTAAAAAAATAAAACCTCGATGGTGCAGGACCGATCAAGGTAATCTAATTTTTATACACTGATATCCGTAAAATTCATTTTCTCATATAACCGTTTGTACTCCCGGTTTACTTCATCAGAGGCATACCTTCGATATTGTCCAAACAACTCTACACTTTTCAGCATTCCGTGTCCGCTGCGGATTTTAATCGCGAGCGCCAAACTATCCAGGACAAACCTCAAGCCCCGGTCAAAATCTTTTTTCTTTAAATAGTATTCCCCCAAACCCGTTAATAAATTTAGGTAACGGTCTTTAGTATACTGTTCGAAGATTTTTCCGACACGGTTGTGCTGCTCCTGGTAATTCAAATAAGTCTTGTACTTCTCAAGTATAAAATCGATGTTAAAATCGAACCGGTTGGCCGCAACGACAATCTCGCATAAAGCGATGAAAATTTCGTTTTCCCGGGTAGAAATATACCTCTCGTACTCCGGCAAAACCTCCACTTTCCCGACATTAATTGATACAGATAACGATTGCCCTCAGCAAACTCCTGAAACTGGTGAATCACGACCAGTTCATCTTCATTTGGATTTTTCACCCAATCGCAGTCCTTATACAGGGAAACATATTGCAACGCATTTTCATAGTCTTCTAAATTGAAAAGTGCGTCACCTAATTCTAAATAGGCATATAAAACATAAAAAATAATCTGTTTTTTGGTTTCCGCCGGCTTTTTACCACCATTCATCTCATAATAAATAGTTGCCCTTACTTTTAATTTTTCCGCCAGTTCTTTGACCTTATTCCATCTACGCAATGAAAGAAACACATTAAGTAAATCATTTAACCCATCCAACTGATAAGGTTCATCCAGCCGATCCACATAAGGTTCAAATTGGGCAGCCAGCAATAAGTTCTTGTTTTGGTCCTTGGACAAATTTAATGTAAATAAACGGTAACGGCAGAGCGCCAGCCGCTCGGAGTGCTGCATCCGTTCACCCTCCGAAACTGCTTCGTACAATAGTACGGCCGCCTCCCGCTTGCCTTCATGAAAAAACTGTTCGGCCAAATCAAAAAGCAGTGGAATATAGGAGAGGTTGTCCATCAATAACCGAACCATTCGCTCAATACATTCCAGCTTGTTCAACTCGGCGCATCGCCTCAAAAAGGGGCCCAACCTGCGCCAATCCGGCGCAGCATGAAAAAAGCATTCTTCAATATACGCCTCATAGAAAAAACCTTCGGGCAATCCCATCCCCGCCGTGATCCGGTCCAGCTGCTGCATGGCAATGGGGCGATGACCGTTGATAATCCCGCTTAACGTCCCGGAGTTAATCTGCGTTTTTCCGGAAAACTGATTCAGCGTCATCCGGTTGCTTTTCAAATACTCTTCCAATTGCGTGCGAATCGTAGCCACGGATTTCAAGCAGGCCCCTCCTTCACCAAATAAACCGGAACAATAATATACACTAATTTTATAATACGGCCAGCTGCATTATGGAGCAATAAGGCAAAAATGTGCATGATTGGGTCAGAATAAATAAGGTGATAAGGTATGAAACGTTACTAGTGGAGGTCAAAACATTTTAAATACTGTAGGGGAGCTGATAAAAATTAGTCGAAAAGCTAAAGTTATTTGGGGTTCAATATTAATAGTATTAGTAGCACTATTCTTATTTCTTATACTTTTGTATAATGTTGATCCAACAAATGTAATTGAAAGCTATAATGGAAAAAAACCGTGAAAGTAAGAACTTTGATAAAAGTTATAGCCTCCTCAATGTCCTGAGTAAACGCGGATTTGTTTCAGTAAAAATAACATTGCTTCTCCATGCTGATCGATGATATAGTTTACATATAAAAAACGAACGAAAAGTGAAGCACACTTGCTGGCGCCTAAGGGGCGTTGTGGCGGTGTGCTTTTTTTGTTGCGAAATTGTTGGATTATGGAAGAGGAAGGAGGAGGGATTAATCATGAGTGCTTATGAACTAGCCGTAAGAGAAAAGAAAGCGAAATGGCCGGATGGCAGGACGTTTACCCCGCACGACGAAGCGTTTAAGAAGCTGCTGCAAACCTTTTTTGCGGAGTTCATTGAACTGTTCTTTCCTGAGCTGGACAAGCTGCTCGATCATCGTCATACCCGTTTTTTGATGCAGGAGCTGCTAGTAGATATCGTTGGCGAGGAGAAGCGGACGCTGGATCTGCTGCTGGAGACGAGATACTTGGAGTTGGATGCGTACATATTGATCCACATTGAGCCGCAGTCCTATCGGGAGAACGACTTCCATGAGCGAATGTTCATCTACTTCAGCCGTTTATTTGAGCGGCATCGGAAGGAGTATAAACTCATTATTCCCATCGCCGTTTTTACAGCGGACGAGGCTAAGGAGGAGAAGAATACGCTGGTTATGAGCACGCCGCAGCAGCCGATTTTGCAGTTTGAGTATATGAAGGTGGAACTGCGAAAGCAACCCTGGCGGCAATTTATCGATTCCGGCAATCCGGTGGCTGCTGCACTGCTGGCGAAAATGGGCTATACTAAGGGAGAAGAGCGAGAAATACGCCTGGCGTATTTACGGATGATTTTAAGGCTGCAAGGAAAGTTGGATGATGCACGAATGGCCCTGATCATGTCGGTGGCCGATCAGTATTTCAATGCCGATCCCGAGCAAGACAAGCGGTTGCTGGAAGAGTTGAAAGAACAATACCCGGAGGAAGGTGAGTCCCTTATGGAACTGATGCCCGCATGGAGTCGTTTGGGGTACGAGAAAGGTTTGGAGAAAGGAATCGAGCAAGGGATAGAAAAGACAGCGCTCAATATGCTTCGCGAGGGAATGGAAACATCGCTGGTGGCCAAAGTTACGGGGTTGTCCGAAGAGCAGGTGGCGAAACTGAAGAAAACAAGCAAGCTATATAAGACGAACTAAATAAAAGATAATACTCCCACAATCTAACCGTTGTAACCCGAAACGTTAAAGACATCGAGCGTTGCCAGGTTTCGGTTTGTAATCCTTGGGAACATGAATAATATGTCAAAAAAAAGAAACCTTCTCCCCTCCGGGATCCGGTCTCCAGTTAAATCAACCTGTTCTATCCATTTGAAAAGTTTTTAAGAAACTGCTTCGTCCGATCTTTCTGCGGATGGTTGAAAAATTGATCGGGCGGGCCTTGCTCAACGATGTGGCCGCCTTCGACAAACACGATGTGATCCGATACCTCGCGGGCAAAGCCCATTTCGTGCGTTACGATGATCATGGTCGTGTCCATCTCCGCGATCGATTTAATAACCTGCAGCACTTCGGCCACCAGCTCCGGATCGAGCGATGAGGTCGGTTCGTCGAACAAAATGGCGTGCGGGCGCATGGCCAGCGCCCGAGCGATGCTGACACGCTGCTGCTGGCCCCCCGACAATGTCGCGGGGTAATTGTCCTTCTTGCTCTCCAACCCAACCTGCTTCAGTAATTGCATGCCAAGCTCGTCCGCATCCTTTTTCGGCATCTTTTTCACGACGATCAAAGATTCCGTCACGTTTTGCAATGCCGTTTTATTTTTGTACAAATTATAATTTTGGAAAACCATGGCGGTTTGCGAACGCAACTGCTGAATTTCCTTACGCGTGCAGTTTTCCGCGTCCAGCTTGGCGTTTCCGATTTCAATGATCCCGGTATCCGGTTTCTCCAGAAAGTTCAAACAGCGGATCAGCGTCGATTTCCCCGACCCGGATGGGCCGATAATCGAGAGTACTTCCCCGTCCTTGAGTTCCAGATCGATGCCCTTGAGAACCTCCAAGCCTTTAAAGCTTTTGGTTAAATTCGTGACTCTAATCATATCCCATTCAACCTTTACGTCCGGTATGGACGCTCCAAGTATTTTTCCAGCAGTTGTTGCAAATAAGTGTACACGATAATCATCGCCCAATAGATCAAGGCCACGGCCAAGTAAGCCTCAAAGAACCGGGCCGATTCCGCCGCTTGCATTTTCGCTTCCGCAAAGATTTCCACGACGCCCAAAGTGAAGGCGAGCGAGGTTTCTTTAAGCAGCGAAATAAACACGTTGCCCGTACCCGGAAGAGCATTGCGCGCCGCCTGAGGCAAGATGATACGCCAGTACGCCTGCACCTTCGTCATTCCTCCGGTTAAACAAGCCTCCATCTGCCCCTTGTCCACCGACAGAAGCGCAGCGCGAAAGATTTCCGCAAGGAAAGCCGCCTGCTTGATCCCGAGCCCGATAATCGCCGCGGTGACCGCATCCATTTTCGAGAAAAAGGGAAACAACTGCGGCAACCCGTAGTATAACAAGAACAGTTGCACCAGCATCGGGATGGAGCGGAAAAACGAAATATATACGCTAGCCAGCCCCCGCAGCCCCCGGTTGGAGCTGTTCCGCAGGAATGCCATCAGGAGCCCGACCACCACGGCGATGACCATCGCCAGGACGGCCATAAACAAGGCAATCGGAATGTATTTCATCGCATTGGCTATCGCCACTAAAATATAAGAAGGATCAAAATTCATATCGAATCGCCTGCTCTCCATTCACCTGAGCCATTACTCCGGTTTTACCGTAATATCTTCTCCGAAATATTTATCAGAAATTTGCTTGAGCGTTCCGTCGTCTCTCAATTTTTGAATCTCGGCGTTGATTTGCTCGATCAAAGCGGTGTTCTTGTCGTTCTTCATGAACGGGAACGCAACATCCTCGTAATGGAACGGTTCACCGACAAACTTCAACGGCAAGTCCTGCTTTTTGATTTCCGCCAGCAGGGACGCCTTGGAATTCACGTAACCGTCCACGCGCTTGTTCAGCACATCGTTCTGCGCGCCGTCGCGAGTTTCATACGTCCGGACCTTGATCTCGCCTTTCGTATCGAATTTCTCCAGGTTTTTCACGTTTTGCGAACCGAATACGCCGGCTACAGTTTTGCCCTTCAGGTCGTCCAATGTGTTGATATTCGTGTTGTCTTTATGCGTAACAATCGTCACCCCGGCGTAGGAATACGGAGTCGTGAAATCGTATTTGGCCTTCCGCTCGTCCGTTACCGCAACCGCGTTAGCGATGGTGTCGATTTTGCCCGTCTCCAGTTGTCCCGTTAAACCGCTGAAATCCGAATTGGTCCACTCGACGGTGTAACCGAGATTGGCGGCAACTTTTTCAATGACTTCCACATCGAAGCCAACCAGCTTGTCCCCATCTTTATAGCTGTTAGGAAAAGATTGTCCTGTCGCCCCGACGCGAAGCACCTTCTTCCCGTCTGTTGCCCCGGAATTTGAACCAGAGCAAGCGGTAGCGAGCAAGCCGATTAAAAGTATAGAGATTAAGGTAAATAGATATCTTTTCTTCATTTTTGTGTTTTCCCCCTCATTCATGATGTTATTCACTTATATCGACAAATTCGACAATTTAATGAGTTTCATTATATATATTCCTATCAGACTAGTCAACTTAATGTCGTTTTTCGCCGTCTTGCTTTAGCATACCCGGAATGAGGATTTTTTTCATGTAAATCGTAATATGGCCTTTGCCCAGATCCTTGGAGCCTTCAATTTCGTACCCGCGCCGCTTGTACATGTCGATCAGCCAAGGATGCTTGTCCGCCGTGCCCAGCGAAACGGCCGGAGATTTCAAGGTATCGCGAACGATCGTTTCCTCGCACCAGGAGATCATTTCCCGGCCAATCCCTTTCCGTCCTGCATCCGGTTCGCTGGCAAACCACCACAGGTGCGGCACCCCGAACGGTCCCGGCGACGGTCCCCACGGCATTCTGGCCGAAATCGTGGACACGATTTTTCCGTCCTCCTCCATCACGAAACAGAGGTTTTCCCGGATATTTTTTTCCACCAGGGCGAGGTCGGCCGTGGCGGCGGCAAAGTTGATACCGAGTTGGCGAATCGGTTCATAAGCGCGCAGCGATAAATCGAGCAAAGCAGGCGCGTCGTTCAAGGTTGCCATACGAAAATTAGTCATGTCGTTCTCCGTCCTCCTGCCGTTCAATGCCGATGAACATCGCCCGATTTCAGGTGCCTCACGGGCGGGTTCTATCGGGGAACGTTAATGTAGATGTTCTGTGCCGCTGTCCCCGTATTTACGCTTGTTCTTCCCGCAGCCACCCGCTCGCCTCGGCGGCGGCCAGCACCCGGTCTACCGTTTGCGGAGCCGAACCCAGATACGTGGACGGGTCCATCAACCGCTCCAGCTCTTCCACGGCGACCGCTTGCCGGATGCGAGTGTCAGCCATCAAAATATCGCGGAAAGGAATGTCCTCCTCCACGCTTTTCATACACAGCTCGTAAACGACTTCATGCGCAGTCTGCTTGCCCATCGGCTTCGCCAGTGCAAACATAACGCGCTCGGAAAGCAGCAATCCTCCGAGTTTGTTCAAATTCCGCAGCATGTGGTCGGGCTTGACGACCAGTCCGGCCAGAACCGCTTTCGTGGACGCCAGCTGGGCCGCTAAATAAATGCAGCTTTCCGGCAGCGCGATCCATTCCCCGCGCCAGGACATCGCGTCCCGCTCATGCTCGACGATCATCGACTCCTGCACGAGCGCGGCATTGTAGCGGATCGGTTTGGTGAGGCTCGCGATCCCTTCCAGCGCTGCCGGGTTCCGTTTATGCGGCATCGTCGAGGAGCCGATTTTGCCCGATGTAAACGGCTCTTCCACCTCATCCAGCTCGGTGCGCATCAAATTGTAAAATTCGTTGCCCATTTTGCCGAGCGTGCCGCTGATCATGCCGAGCAGGCCGGCGTATTCCGCCGAACGGTCCCGGGACGAGTGCCAGCTAATATTCGGCGCTTGCAGGCCAAGCCGCTCCATTGTCAGCCGCTCCACCTCCGGCCCGTGCGGACCGAAGGAGGCGTAAGTGCCAACACCGCCGCCCATCACGCCGGTGAATACCCGGGCTTCCGCTTCGCGAAGCCGGTCCAGATGGCGGATCGTCTCGTCCAGCAGCACTGCGATTTTAAAGCCGAACGTGGTCGGCAGGCCCTGCATGCCGTGGGAGCGTCCCGCCATCGGCGTCTCCCGATGCTTGCGCGCCAGCCGCGCCAGCTCGCGGGCGACCGCGCGCAGATCGCGAACGATAATCCGGTGGGCTTCCTTAAGCTGCAGCATCATCCCGGTGTCGACGATGTCCTGCGTGGTCGCACCATAGTGAATCCATTCCCCGTGCTCCGGGCCGCACAGGTTTTGCAGGGCCTTCAGCGTCGGCATCAGCGAATGCTTAACCTTCAGCACTTCCTGCGCGATTTCCTCTATATTCATAAGCTCTACCTTCGCCTTGTCGGCAATGACGGCCGCCGATTCAGCCGGGATGAGCGCAAGTTCCGCTTCCGCAAGCGCCAGAGCCGCTTCCACGTCCAGGTGCTTCTGCAGCCGGTTCTCGTCCGACCAGACCTGGCGCATTTCCGCGGTTCCAAAATTGTTTTGCAGCATAATCATATCGATAACATGTGACGGCATGATGTGTACCTCCTAAGTGTGCAAGTTCAAAAAGCGAGTTCAAAAGTGTGTGCTCAAAATGCGAATTCAAAAAGTCGGCTTTTCAGCACCGAAGCGTTTGCTTTCGAAGTGCGTTTTTTCAATGGCTTTTTGAACTACATCTAGTAGAATGATCCGGAAATAATATGGTTTATCTGCGGACAGGGGCCATGAATCACTTTGTTCTATATTAGTCTTGTGCTCAGTATCGTTCCCCCATAAAAATAGAGGAACTTTAGGGTCTTATTTTTCGAATTTGAGCCTATTCATCACCATAGGGGAACTTTAGGGTCTTATTTTTCGATGAACAGGTCGAAAGGCGGCCTTTCGCCACTAAATCGTGAAAATAGCGCCATAAAATTCTTCTATTTCACACAACATGGGGGATAGCGCTGAAATAGCGCCCTTTTTTCCTTTATGTTGTCACCCGAGATCTTCAATAGACTCATTTTGCCGTTTTCTCAAGTCTTCATTTACCATTATGCTAACGTTATTTCCAGAATCGTCTACTAGGTGTTGGGAATCAATACGTGCATATCGGTTAGCTCCTCCAGCCGCCCGACCTTGCCGGGCAGCTCCTGCCAAGCGGCGGAAAGGCCGCGCGCGGCGTCCGCATACTTGTCCATTCGCTCCTTCGCAGTCAGCGGCCGCCCGGGCGCACCACGCGGGCAATCTACCCGCTCCGTATACGTCGATCCATCGGCGTACGCGACGCTGACGATCGTAAACCGCCCCTTGGGCATCGCGTTTGGCGCAGGAACAACAGCGGCGTCGTAACGCCGCTCTACCTTGGCGGCCAGCGCCAGCAAATCGGGGCGGATCGGCTCGTCGGCAAACGTGCCGATGCCAAGCTCCCCGTCCGCCAGCGCCGCCGCAATCACGTATTCGACGCTGAAGCGCCCCTCCACGCCCGTTTTCGGTTCGCGGACGATGAGGGCCGCGTCTCCCCCGGGCGGAAAAGTGACGGTCACCCGGTCGATGGCCGTGATGTCCGCCGCCCTGCGGGCGGCACGGATCGCCAGCGCGGCATCCGCGGCATGATGAGACGCCGAGCAGCACGGATACCGTTTGAACCATAGACCGGGTTCGGCGATTTGCCACGGCTCGCCCCAGCCTTCCGTCATCTTCTCCGGCTTCGCCGCGCCCCCGCCGAGGGCCGCAAAGAAGCCGAGCGGCCCCTCCAGCGGCTCCTCCGCCCCGGCGATTCCCGCCTCCGCAAGCCGCGCCGCCAGCAAGCCCGAGCGGGCGGCCAGACCCGCATGCAACGGCTTAACCTGCGTGCCGAAATGCACTCTTAGCCCGCCGGCTTGCGTGGCCGCAAGTCCAAGCGCTTGGGCCGTCGTGCCGGCGTCAAGCCCTATTAGCCGGGCGCACGCAGCGGCGGCCCCCAGCGCGCCGAGAATGGCGGTGCTGTGCCAGCCGGCCCCGTAGGGCTTGGGACCAAGCGCCAGCCCGAGCCTGCACATCGCCTCAACGCCGACGATATAGGCCGCCAGGAAATCGGCGCCGGCCGCGCCCCGCTCCTCCGCTTCCGCCAGCAGCGCGGACAAAATCACGGCGCTCGGGTGGCCCCGGACGCTTTCGTGGACGTCGTCGTAATCGAGCGCATGGCTTAAATAGCCATTAACCAGCGCGGCATCAAGCGCCGCAAGCCGTTCCGGCCTTCCGGGCACGGACGAGCGGCCGTTGCCTGCTGTACCGCCCGCACCGATCCCAAGCGCCGCGATGATGCCAGCCGCTCCCGCATCGTCTCTAGCGGCCAGCGTCGACGCCAGCCAGTCCAGCACTCCGGCGCGGGCGGCCTCCACGGCCCGCGTATCCTTCAGCGGTTCGGAGCCGGCGATCCGCTCCGCTAGCTGCCGGGTAAGCGTCCTCCCCGTACTCATCCAAGCGCCTTCAGCGCCTGTACGGCCGTTTCCGCGAACAAGGCCGCGCTAATCCCCAGCGCTTCTTCCTTCAAAGTAAACTTCGGATGGTGCCATTGTTCCGTCCCGCCGGTCCCCATCCATATAAAACAACCCGGCACATGCTCCTGGTACAGGGCGAAATCCTCGCCGCCCATCGTCGGCTCCGCTTCCACCACTTGAAGCCCCTGCGCTTCCGCCGCCGCACGCATGATTTCCGCCATGTTAGCCTCATTATTTACCGCAGGCAGCATTCCCATCCAGTTCAGTACCGCCTCGGCCCCGTATCCGGCAGCCACGCCTTCGACGACCCGTTTCATCTGGTCGGGAATTCTTATACGCGCTTCCGGCTCAAACGTTCTCACCGTACCTTCAAGTACTCCCGTGTCCGGGATCACGTTCCAGGTCGATCCGGCTTGCAGCTTGCATACGCTGACCACGGCGGAATGCTTCGGAGAGGCATTGCGGCTCACCAAGGTTTGAAGCGCGCCCACAATGGCGCTGCTGACCACCACCGGATCGATCGCCGCTTCCGGCATCCCCGCATGGCCTCCCTTGCCTTTGACTTCGATTTCAAAGCGATCCACCGACGCCATCAACGGGCCGGTCCGAATCCCAACCGTGCCGACGGGCAGATCCGGTTTGTTGTGCATGCCGAAAATCGCCGTCACGCCCTCCAAAGCCCCCGCTTCAATCACCGCGCGGGCGCCGACCGCCAGTTCTTCCGCCGGCTGGAACAAAATGCGCACCGTGCCATGCAGCTCGCCGGCCCGCTCCTTAAGCAGCGCCGCCGCTCCGATCATCGAAGCCGTATGAAAATCGTGGCCGCAGGCGTGCATTTTCCCGGTAACGGTCGAAGCGAACGGCAGTCCCGTTTCCTCCTTGACCGGCAGCGCGTCGATATCGGCCCGCAGCATAATCGTCGGTCCCGGATGCGCCCCCTTCACCTCGGCCAGCACGCCGGTCGGCAAATTCAAATCGAGCTGATGAATGCCCAGTTCCGTAAGCCAGGAGCGAATCCGTTTCGTCGTCTCGTATTCTTCATTAGAAAGCTCGGGATGCCGGTGCAGCTCCCGACGCATTTCGACAAGCTTCGGCTGAAGCGATGCAGCTTCTTCCTTGAAGAAGTTCGATATCGTAGTCATATGCACATCTCCTTTTGCAATTAATAACAATGGGCCAGCCGGAAGCTTTCGGCCGGAAGGAGCAAAGCCGCCCAAAATGAATAATGGGCCGGGATTGTCCCTCCCGGCCGCCGCGGCTCGCCTTCCGAATAGTATAGCCGGGCGTGACCCCTTCAATCATGAGACGCTAACGTCCTTGCACCTACCACATTGCCGCGCTAAAACACAAAAGAACCAGCCCAAAGAGCAACTCTTTTGTCCACCCCACTACCTGCGATCTGCCTCACTCTTGCCAAACTGGTTTCAAATAGTATATCGGAATAGTCCGTTTTGAGATTAATTAAAAATTATAATCCGCCTAATTACATGCTGTCAACCTGCGTATAGATCAAGTCGCATTCTTTTCCGTGGAGCGCCGTACTACAAGCTCAGGTTCCACCCACCGGCGCCTGCCGGACGGCGCCGTCTCCAACCCGTTGATCTGCGCCATCAGCATTTCGCCGGCCGCGGCTCCCAGCGCAAAAGTATCCATGTCCAGGCAGGTAAGCGGCGGAGTGGTGAAGGGGGCGAGCGGCCTGTTGTCAAAAGTGGCGACGCCCATCTCGTCCGGGATGGATACCCCTTGCTCGCGCAGCTCCTCCAAGGCCCCGAAAGCGACCAAATTGCTCATGCAGATGATCGCGTCGGGAACGCTTGGCAGAGCAAGCAGTTCACGCACCAGCCTGCGCCCGTTGGCTTCGTTGGCATAGCCGGGCAGCACAGTGCCGGACGCCATGAAAGGGCCTGCTTCCGCCGCCTTTTCCTTTTGCCGGGCTGCCGCTTCGATCTCTTCTTCCCGCAGGGCTCCGGCCACGGCCGCTCGTTCTTGCGGCTTGAATCCGGGTTCGTTCGCCCAGTCTTTTGCGCTCTCCACCGCGGCAAGCGCGTCGCGGAACCCCGCCACCCTCGCTTCAAACATCGGATCGCCCCGCTCCCCGCCAATAAAGGCGGGATTGCGGTATCCCCGGGCAAACAAATGGCTGGCCAGCATTGCGGCCCCGCGGCGGTTATTGATATCGACCCAGCACAGCGGGGCCACCCCGGGGATTTCGCCGATCGAAATATAAGGAAAGCTCAACTCGTTCAGCTCCCGGGCCAGTTCCGGAGTCAAGATGGAATTGTCCATAATCAGCCCGTCCACTTTGCGCCCCAGCACAAAACGGCTGACAAACCGCTCTCTTCCGACATGTTCGATATTGCCGATCGTCAGTTCGTAGTCAAGCGGCCCGATGACGCTCTCCACGCCGCCGATAATATCGTAGAAGGAAGCGTTCAAAAAATCGCTTTTGCGCGACAGATCGATAACCAGTCCGACATTATAGCCTTTTTGTTTCGCTAACCGCGTGGCCAAGCTGCTTGGTTCATAATTCATCTCGCGCATGACGGCCCTAACCTTGGCCTTGGTCGCTTCCGAAATGCTCGGCGCGTCGTTCAGCACTTTCGACACCGTTGATTTGGCCACATTCGCGGCCTTGGCAATGTCGTTAATCGTCACCTTCATCGTATTGGACCCTCTTCAAAATAGACAATCATTTTATAACCCCATCAACAATTATATCGGTTTTTCGTCCTTCACAAAAGCTGGAAATTTAAGCGCATACAAAGAAAACACGGGATCTCCGCTTGCCCTCCGGCAGCAGAGATCCCGCACCTGTATTTCACAATCCTCCCCGCACGTTTGCACGTCAACTTGAACTGCCGGCCGCCGCAGTTTTTTGCCGGATGCCTCTCGTTCAGGCCGGCCGCTTAGCCGCTTAATTTTGCCAGTCCACCGTCACCGTCCCTATGCCGCTGGCCGGCGTCGTGTACGTATGGTTGCCCCCGCCTTCCCAAGTTACCGTACCGCCGCCCTTTTTAATAAATTTAAATTCCAGCTTTGTCCCCGCCGGCACGCTGACATCGTAATACCAGGACGGGTACTTGGCGATCACCTGATTGTACATCGGCCCAATCGCTTTGTTCGGGTCCCAGGAGCCGAGCTCGGCGACGTTGCCGACAAGATAGACGTTTGTTCCGTAATCGGTATTGGCTTGATTGACCAGGAAACGGACCGTGACCTGATCCCCCGTCAGTACATTGAAGCTTTTGAATGTATTGCTGGCGGTGCCGGACGACGTTTTGACCGATACGCCCGTTTTGCCCGCCGCGGCCTTCGGTATGACCGCCTTAATCTGCGTATCCTCCCAGCTTACGATGCCGGAGCCGGTCACCGCCGTCGTCCCGAAATAAACCGTGCCCGCCGTGCCGCCAAAGCCGCGGCCGTCAATCGTCACCGTATTCTCCGGCTGGCCCATGGTGGGACCCACATTGCCGATCGCCGGCGACGTTTCCGGCGCTGTGTACTGCCATACTGCCGTGCCGCCGGCCGCCAGCGTAAAGTTGGTGACGGCGCCGCCGCTGCCTACGGTAATGGAGTTGCCGTTTAAGAGTCCGTTCAGTTCATCCGAATAAGTGCCCGCCGGCAGCGAACTCAACAGACCCGAAATCGGATAAGAGGCGGATGCGCTCCGATTGATCGCCACCAAAGCGGCGCTGCTGCCGAATTTGCGTTCAAAAATCAACACATCGTTGTTGACCCAGCGCTCTGTAGTCGTCCCGTAAGCGATGGCCGGATTCGATTTGCGCAGCGGCGCCAATGCCTGGATCACTTTATAAGCCGTCGTCCCGGTATTAAACGAGGTCATCATCGCCCGGTTGTTGGGGTCGCCATCGCCGGTCATGTACTGCTCCGTGCCGTAGTAGATGGCTGGCACGCCGCGGGAAGTCAGCGTCAGCGTAAGCGCTTGCTCAGTCGCCCGCGTACCGGAACCGGCAACCTGGAACCGGTCCATATCATGGTTGTCGATGAAGGTCACCATATTGTTGATGTAGTCGTATTGCGACTCCGTGCTGGCCAGCACCTCATAGAGATCCTTCATCGTTTCCGTTTTGTCCCGGAACACTTCGCGCACTTCCTGCGCGTATTCAAAGTCCAGCAGGTTCATCCCGCTTTCGTTGGCGAATTTAATGTTGTCTCCGTCGGTTTGATCCGCGCCAAGATACCATTCCCCGAACGTAAATACCGGATGATCGCCGCCGTAAATCGAGGAAACGAAGCTTTTTTGCCAGCCGAAAGGCATATGCTTCACCGCGTCAAAACGAATCCCGTCCACACCCATGCCGAGCCAAAGGTCGATAGCGCTTTTAAAATAAGCGTCCATCGCGCTGTTGTTATGGTTGATGTCCGCCAGGTCGTAGAGGTTCTTGTAAATGCCGTCTTCAATCGTGGAAAAATCGGTGCCCCCGTTATGATGGAAAAGGCTGGCCGTATCATTGCTGTAGGTGCCGAGCAGCGAACCGTTATCATACAGCGCGCCGTTCTCGGCGAAGCCGGGGTTGTCCCTGTCGGCCGGAGACGTGTGGTTGGGGGCGAAGTCGATCACGACCTTGATGTTATGAGCGTGAGCCGTATCAATCAGATTTTGAAAATCGGCAAAATCCCCGAAAGCGTCGTTGGTTTGCTTAAAATCCCTCGCCCAGTAGCCGTGATAAGACGTATTGTTAACGCCGGAATACTTGATGACGGAGGTGATATTTTCCACAGGCTGGGATATCCAGAGGGCGGTGACGCCCATGCCGGTCAAATAACCGTCGTTAATCTTGTCGATAATCCCCTGCCAGTCTCCCCCGAAATAGAGCTTCAAATTGGATCGGTCGCCGCTGAACGCATCCCCCGCCGGATTGTTCGTCCTGTCCCCGTCCGCGAAGCGGTCGGTCACAATCTGATAAATGACGTCCGTACTGAAATTGACCTTGTTGTCCACGCTCGTATCGGGCGACGCCCATGCGGGCAGTGAAATCCCCAACGCCATGCTTAGCGAAAGCGCCAGGGAGGTCAAACGTTTGTACCGCGATTTCATTGTCCTACCTCTCCTCTCAAATGTTCTGCCGATCTTTGGGAGTCGAGCCTGCCTGAACCTGCCTAAGGCGGGTGCGCAACCGCCGGAGTCAGAATGGCAGACGCAACAATAAAACGCTTACACAATTCAAGGAAACCGGTTTCTTTCCTAAAAATACCATTCCCGATCAGGACAAGTCAATACTAAATTTGGAATTTTCCAACAGGTAGAAAAAGAAACACCGTCATAGAGGCTCAATAAGCGTTATCACTACCAACCGTTAGCGCAGAAGCCAAAAAGGCCCCCCTGTCATTTGCAATGACGTACGGGAGGCCGTGTTTTTCTATTTTTCCGGATAAAATAACACCTTGTCCTTGCTAATACTCTCCAATAAATACTCATTGTCGACGAAAGGCAATTCGACGATATCTATTTTGAGAAAACCTGCCGCATCATCAAGAGCGCTTTTAACATGGGGAGGAAGCTCTTGTTCTACCGACAAATCGATGTCCGAACTTGCTGTACTGTCGCCTCTGGCCCTGGAACCGAAAATATAAACGTTCGATAATCCGCTAGACTTACAAACTTCCAACAACCTGCGATGAATCCGATCAGGGATATCAAAGGGCATTTTCCACATACTCCTTCAGAACTTGCCGCAATTTTTTAAATTCCTCCAGATATATTTTGGTGATGCGTCCATACACGGAATCGGCTTTTGCTTCAAAATATTGATGCGTAGTGGTATTACGATCATATACTATATCTTCCCATAGAACGGCATCTTCGATCCAGCCTCTAGACAGAGTTTCACGAAAAATATCTTTAGGGTAAGGCGGAATATTGGCCAATCGTTCTTGAAAAATTGAATGAAGCAGCCCCTTTGCCATTTCATATGTATATTCGAACCTTTTTATAACCGAATCCCGAATATACACATTGTAAGGTTGCGCACAGGCGTCTTCCAGCATTTCAACTGCGTTATAAAACAAACGAAACTTAAACAATACCCGCTCAC
Organism: Paenibacillus sp. FSL R5-0527; assembly: GCF_038008055.1. Taxonomy (NCBI): domain Bacteria; kingdom Bacillati; phylum Bacillota; class Bacilli; order Caryophanales; family Paenibacillaceae; genus Paenibacillus; species Paenibacillus sp. FSL R5-0527. The sequence goes on from NZ_JBBOYI010000001.1 coordinate 588,808, forward strand.
GAGCCTTGTCCTTTCCTGAATTGAATACATTCATCCTATCCACGACACAATCCCCTCTCAATATAAATTAAATGGATCGCCATGACGTATAGGTAATGTAGATAATAACCATCATGCCCGGTTTCACTGCCAACAATCACCGCTCCTTCAGCACATCCCAGGGCGTCGGGCGGTCGTAATACGTGTCGCACAGCTTGAACTCGCTGTCCTTGTAGAAGCAGCCGCGGTCCTCCATGGCGCTGCGCACGGACATTTTGGCCAGGTCGAGCATGTTGTGCTCGCGGCTCAAATGCGCCAAGTACACCCGCTTTAGACGGCCGTTCAGAATTTCGCTCATCAGCTCGCCGGTCGCTTCGTTGGACAAATGTCCCAGATCGCCAAGGATGCGCCGCTTAATGTTCCACGGGTAACGTCCCATCCGCAGCATCTCGATATCGTGGTTCGCTTCGAGCACCAGCACGTCGGCGTCGCAGATCGCTTCCTTCACCTTGTCGCTGGCATACCCGAGATCGGTGCACACGCTCAGCTTCTCTTTGCCGTCGTAAAAGTTGTAGCCCACCGGTTCGGCGGCGTCATGCGAAATTGCAAACGACTCCACCCGCAGCGAGCCGAAGTCGCGTGTTTCCCCCGTCCCCAGCACACAGCGCTGCTCGTCCGGGATCGCCCCGATCGCTTTGTCCATGGCGGCCCACGTCTTTTCGTTGGCGTATACCGGGAGATTGTACTTCCGGGCTACCGCGCCCAAGCCTTTGATATGGTCGGAATGCTCATGCGTAACCAAAATGCCGGACAGCTCTTGCCCGGTCACTCCCCGCTCCATCATCAGCTCGTCGATCCGCTTCGCGCTGAAGCCCGCGTCGATCATCAGCGTGACTTCCCCATTCGCGACCAGCGTTGCATTGCCTGTCGAACCGCTCGACAGCACCGAAAAACGTATCCCCATGATCTCCCATTACTCCTTTGTCTTCTCTGTGTTCGGACTGATAACGTCCCCGCTGATGCCCTGTACGTAGTACTCTTTGCCGCTCTCCAGCATAAACCGCCAGGCCGGCGCGGCCGGCAGGTGCGCGTCGGAATCGAACACTTCGCCATAGTAACCCAATTCGATTTCCGTCACAACCGATCCTTCCGGCAGGAAGTTCTCGATCAGATTGCCCAGCGCCTTCGACGCCGACAGCACCCGCTGCGGCTTCTCTTCCCCGGGGTGGCTGATTTCGATCGCCTGGCGCTGGTACGAAACAATCTTCTGATTGCTGCCCAACAGCTTCATCTCGATTTTAAACAGCGGCCACTTGCCGTCGACGAGCGGATGCAGAACAAACACGTCCGCGCTGCTCGCCACCTCGTCGTACCGGTATTGATCGATATCCGGCAGTGTGTTCTTTAACGCCAAGGCCAGCTCGCGCGGCGAAAAAATCAGCTTGCTGTCCACCGGCGCCGGCAAATCCACGGTTTTTCCCTGCTGCTCGTCATCCACGAAGCGGTAAGCGATTTTAGCCAGCTCCGGCGTCTCCGTCGGAATTTTGGCCAGCACGCGGATCTGCTTCTCATCCATGATCCTTTGCGTGTTGTTATCCAGGGAGGTGATATCCAGATTGGAGTCCCTTTGCTCCCGCACACCGTTCCACAGCTGATAGCCAAGCACCAGGTTCAGCAGCAAAAACGCGTAAATCAGCACATTTTTCGCCCGGCCCCAATCCATGATTCATCCCCCCTTCGCTAAAGTCGTAAATCTATATTTGCGTCCCCGCCTCTACCTCAGCATCCGGATCGCCCCGTTGCTCAGCTCGGCCACCCAGGTCGGCGCAAGCAGCAGCCCGTCCTCGGACAAGGACGGCAGATAGGCCGGGTACAGGCGGGCGATGTCCGCCCCCGTCTGCAGCTTGGCGATCTGCTCCCGCAGCGTTTTGCCGCCGGGCAGCGCGACGACCTTCTTCTCCCAGTTGCCGCCCGCGCTGTAGATCAGCGACCGTTCGTAGGCGGTGATCGTCCCCTGGCGCATGACCAGGGAAATCGCTCCATAATGGAACGAAGGCAGGTCGAGGATCGGAAAAGCGCCGTACTGTCCGATTCCGTAATACTGCTGAAAAACAACCCGAGGCTCGTCTTCATTCAGCCCGTCGGCCTGCTCCAGCCGGTATTTGCCGTTCCAGCCGCCGTGCTGGTTGACGAAGTCCACCGCCGACAGCACGTTTTTGCTCGGGCTGTTTTCGCCTCCCGAAGGGGCCGCCGGATCGGTGTAGTTGATCCAGTTCCGGTCCTGTTTGACCTGCAGGCTGCGCTTGCTGTCCGTATAAATTTCCGAACCGTCCTTTTCGCGGATGTACCGGGTAATGCTCGGGTCGAAAAAGAGGCTGCGCTGCATCTGTTCCGTCGAATACACCCCGATGTTCAGGCCCGTTTCCACCAGTTCGACCGGCTCCTCGGGAAGGTAGTAGCCGTCCGCCGTCAGCGAGTACGGCACCCAATTTTTGCCGAAATCGGCCTGCTGCTGCACGTCCTGCACCGTCAGGTCGGCTTTGGTCGCCTCATAAACGACATCCCCCTGCGAGCTGAAGAAAAACACCCGCACCTGGTCCTCGGTTCCCGTGTTGTAAATGAGCAGCCGGCTGACCGTTTCCGCGTCGAACAGCGGATCGGGAGCGATCTGCATCACCTTCTGCAGCAGTTCGACCGGGATGCCGTCCCCAAACTCCAGCTCGATGCCGACATGTTCGCCGCGGATCGCCGGCCAATCGAAGTTTTGCACCGCGTGGCGCTGAAAACCGTCAAATTGCCGGACCTTCAGCCGCGAATAAATCAAATTGTAAAACGTCGAATCGGGATAAAAAACGGTATGCCGCTCCTTGCCCAAATGCACCGCAATCTGCGCCGGATACAGCATATCCTCGCTTTTCAGGGCGGTTCCCATGTTTTCCGTGCGGATATAGTCGCTTCCCGACTTGACGACCGGATTGCTCCCCGGCAGCTGGTAAATCAGAAAATAGCTTTGGATCAGGCTGCACGCCACCAGCAAGGCCAAGGTCAGCGATTTAACCTTCTCTTTCATCTCGCTTCGCCTCCTTGGGGTTCCATCGGCAGCGTAAAGGTCACTTTCGTGCCTTTGCCGAATTCCGACTGCAGGGAGATCGTCCCCCCGTGCGCCTTCACAATTTCCCGGGCAATCGACAGGCCGAGGCCCGTACCGCCCATATTCCGCGAACGCGCCTTATCCACGCGGTAAAACCGCTCGAAAATCCGGTCCAGGTCCTTTTTCGGGATGCCGATCCCGTTATCCTGCACCGAGACGGCGAGCTGCCCGTCTTCGCTCTTGCGGGCCTCCAGCGCGATCGTTCCGCCTTCCGGCGTATATTTCATCGCGTTCGAAATAAGGTTGTCCAGCACCTGGTCGATTTGGTCCCGGTCCAGCCAAGCCGTGTCCACATCGCTGGCGATAAACAGCGTCGGCTTGATCTCTTTCTCCTGCATTTGAAAAGAAAACCGGTCGGCCACCTCCTCCAGCATCTCCATCACGCTGGTCGGCTGCTTGCGCAGCTGCGCTTCCTTGGAATCGAGCCGCGACAAGTGCAGCAGGTCGGTGACGAGGCGGATCATCCGCTCCGTCTGGTTCTGGATGACGGCGGTAAACCGCGGACCCAGCTCCGGGTCCTGCAGGGCCCCGTCCTCCAAGGCCTCCGTGTAGCTTTTGATCGTCGTCAGCGGCGTGCGCAGCTCGTGCGACACGTTGGCCACGAATTCCCGCCGGGAGGCCTCCAGCTTCTCCTGCTCCGTGACATCCTGCAGCACGGCGATCGTGCCGATGATCCCGAACTCCCGCCGGTGAATCGGCGTAAACGTCACCCGGATCAGGTACACGTTGCCGTCCGGTCCGCCGTTCTCCAGAATCGTCGAATGCATCGCCCCCTGCTCCAGTACGCCCTGCTCCTCCGGCGGCAAATGGAGCAGCGACATGATGTCCGTCCCAAGGGCCAGGCCGTCTTCGACCTGCAGCATCTCGCCGGCCCGCCGGTTCATCAGAATGACCCGGCCGGTCTCGTCGGTCGCGATCACCCCGTCGCTCATGTTGGTCAGAATCGAAGCGAGCTTCTCCTTCTCCTCTTCGTTTTGCGCCAGCGCGTCGCGCAGCCGGCTCGTCATATAGTTAAACGCCTTGCTGAGCTGGCCGATTTCATCGTTGCCGAGCACGGCCATTTTCTGGTGAAACTCCCCTTCCGCCACCGCCGTGGCCCGCCGCGTCAGCTCCTTGATCGGCGACGTGATCGTATGCGCCAGGATGACGCACAATACCACCGTCAGGCCCAGCGCCAGCAAAATCCCGGAAATAAAGATGTTATTAATCCGCTCCATCGTGCTGTACAGCTCGGTCATAGAAGCCGCGATATAGATCGCGCCGACGATTTTCCCGCCGCTGACGACGGGTTTGGCGACCACTTTCTTGCGGACGTTGTCGTCGTCGATGATGTATTCCTCGTTGTCCCGGATACCTTGCAGCGCCCGGCTGACCACGGTTTGCGTGTTTTTCGTGCCGACGTAATCGGCGTGCGATGGTTTGGACGTCGTGAGCACCTTGCCGCTGGCGTCAAGCACTTGAATCTCCGCCCCGTTAATGCTGAACAGATTGTTGACGAGCACGCGGAGATTTTCCAGCGATTCCTCCGCCGACTCCCCGGACACGCCCAGGTTTTGCGCCGCCAGCACGGAGATCAGCTCCGCCCGCTCATTCAGATCTTTGCTGAAATTGCTGGTCAGCGAGGTTTTCATCGCGCTCACGAAATAGACCCCGATCAGTTGCATCGCGATCAGGATCAGCAGTACGTAAATAATGATGAGCTTGGCCTGGATCGTGCGAAAAAAGGAGGGCAGATTCATCGCTTAGAATCCACCCGCCTTGGAGCTCCGCATCATGTAACCGAGCCCGCGCCGCGTTAAAATATACTCCGGCTTGCTCGGGTCTTTCTCGATCTTCTCGCGCAGCCGCCGGATCGTCACGTCGACCGTGCGCACGTCGCCGAAATATTCGAACCCCCACACCGCTTGCAGCAAATGCTCGCGGGTCATGACTCTGCCGGCGTTTTTGACCAGGTAATGCACCAGTTCGAATTCCCGGTGGGTCAAATCCAGCGGCTCGCCGTTCTTATGCACCGTATACATGTCCGTGTCGATGTACAGCTCGAACAGGCTGATGCCCTGCTTCGTATCTTCGGCCCCGTCCTGCACCGCCGGCTTCTGCCGTCTGCGCATCTGCGCCTTGACCCGGGCCAGCAGCTCCCGCGTGCTGAACGGCTTGGTCACATAGTCGTCCGCCCCAAGCTCGAGCCCCAGCACTTTGTCGATCTCCCCGTCCTTGGCGGTCAGCATGATGATCGGCGTTTCCAGCTTCGCCCGCACCTCGCGGCATACATCCATGCCGTCTTTGCCGGGCAGCATCAAATCGAGCAAAATGAGGTCCGGCTGCTCGGAAAACGCCAGCTCCACCGCCTCGATGCCGTCGAAAGCGAGAATGACCTCGTAGCCCTCTTTTTCTAAATTGAATTTTAAAATATCCGCAATCGGTTTCTCATCGTCCACTACCAAAATTTTGCCTTGCATGACACAGGTTCACCCCCAAACTCTCGGTCATGGCTTCCATCTCCCTCTATCTTACCATATCCTCGGCGGCATCAGCCATCCGGGAAACTTTAATGCCTGCCACGTGAGAAAGGCTGCCTTTCCGAAAATTAATTGGAAAAGCAGCCTTTCTAAATTGTTGGTGCAGATAGCACATGCTTAAACGCGGTCCGGTTACTTTTGAGAGTAAGTTCGCACATCGTTCGATAGCATCAACGGTTAAACCGATTTTTTATTGATCTCTGTTACAGGTATTTCATCGGGTTTTGGACGCCCCCGTTTTTATGGATTTCAAAATGCAGATGAGTGCCGGTGGAACGGCCCGTGCTGCCCATAACCCCGATCTTCGCACCTTTCTCGACGATCTCGCCTTCCTTGACGCTGATCTTGCTCAGATGTCCGTATAACGTTTCGTAGCCGTTTTTATGATCGATAATAATGACGTTGCCGTATCCGGTTTTCGTCCCGGTGAAAGAGACCACACCCTCGTCCGCCGCAAGAATATCGCGGTCCGAGGATACGAGATCGACCCCTTTATGCGTACGCCCCCAGCGTGACCCGTAACTGCTTGAAATGTTTGCCCCCGAAACCGGCCAGGCAAACTGCCCGGTTCCTTCGCCAACCACCTTCGTCCCCTTCAGCACGATTCGCGGCGTCGCCTTTTTCGATACTTCCTGACCGAGCCATTGCTCGGCAATGACCATACCGTTTTCCTTGGTGATGCGGTATTCCATCGTTTTCAGGCCGCTCGACCCTTTCGCGACGACCTTGGATTCGCCGGCCTTCAGGTTATCGCTTTTACGGATGATCAACTGCGGTTCGGTCACGATTTCTTCCGTCACCTTCTCCACCGTTCTGACGGTCAGAGCCGGCTGCAGCGCTTTTACGTTCAGCACCGTGCCGATTTGCATCGTCCGCTCCTCGACGTCGGGGTTATTGGCGAACAATTCGGCCTGGCTTACGTCAAACCGGGCGGCGATAGAGGATATCGTATCCCCTTCCCGCACTTCATACTCAAGTGCTTCTTCGTTGCCCCGCACGATTTTTTGCACCGCCTCGTCAACGGTAAGCACCTTGTTCGGGTCCGCTTCTACGGCCCCCTGCGCCACTTCCTCGGTGATTTTGGCCGACTCCAGCGTGACGCTGGCGCCCTTGGATTTTACTTGCGAAGTTTTGGATTTGGCCCCGCCGGTCAACTTCACTTTGGAAGCCAGCGTTTTCCGGTCGGTTTGCGGAACATATTTTTCTTTAACCCGTTCCAGGACCGCCTGCGCCGCCGCCTCATCCTTCACGATGGCAATGACTTTTCCGTCCACTTTCAGTTCGACGCTTTTGGCGTATCCGGTCAGCATACTGTACAGCTCGTCCAGCGTTTCCTCGGAAGTCACCTTCGCTTTATAAGCTTGTTCCGGCTTCAAAGTAATGCCTTCGGTATGTACGGCCATTTCCGCATGGGGATATTTTTGTCCATATTCCTGTTTTTTGCGTTCGATAACGGATTCATATTCCGCTTGGCTGGCGATGGTGCCAATCTCCTTGCCGCCTATATAAACCCTGTAATAGGACACCGTATTGGCTTTGACGTATTGCTGGACCGCCAAGTAAATCGATCCGGCAACCAGTACGACCGCTGCCGCCGTTATAGCGGTTTTGAGGGATTTAAGCATATTGGATAAGGCCTTGGTGGCTTCCGTCTCTCCAGTCTGTTCGGATATCTCCAGATCATTTTCCGGGCGGCCTTCACTTTCCTGCGTCTGGGACTTCTCCCCGCGCCATAGCTGCCAAAGTTTCCCCGTGAAACCTCTCATACTGATCTCCTTTTTTCCATCGACTCATTTCGACCAAAAATGGTTTCAAAATTTTAACCTTTTTACCGCCAATGATTACTTTAACACAGTCCGACAAAGAATTTCAACTTTGGGCCAATATGCAAAAAACCCGCGCAGCGCGCGGGCCTGGCCCATATATCAATAACGTTTTTACCCTTCGTTTGGTTACAACCCGCGTGCGCGGAAAGCACTGGCGTGCCCGGCCCAGCGCAGGTTAAACTTCTATTTTTTGAGGATTTCCATCACTTTGGCATATTCCGTTTTATCCAGATGTTTCGATAAAATTTGCTCGATATTGATCAACTCCTCCTCCGTCAACCCGCCCTCCAGCGCTGCGGTCAACGACTGCATATCCTCCTGCGGCAGCTTGGACATGAGGATTTTGAACACCTCTTCCTTGTCTTTGTCCGGCAATTCGTCCTTTTTCGCTATCAGATCATCCGGCGTCACCACGACCTGTTGGTCCTGGTTCGATGCCCCCTGTCCGGCCTGGCTGGAAGACATCCCGCCCATGACCGGCAGCGCGTCTTCCGGGACGTTGTCGCCGGTTCCCTGCCCCGTGCCTGGGGAACCGGAGCCGGCCTGGCCGGAGGAGCCGTTAGCGCCCGTGGCCGCGTCACCAGAGCCGCCTGTGGACGTGCCGGCTGTCGAGGGGCTGTTGCCGCCTGTGGAGGCGCTCCCGCCTTGCCCGGCGCTTCCATTGGTTCCGTCGGTTCCGCCGCCCGCAATGCCACCGCTGCCGCTGTGCCCTCCCCCTACGGCACTCCCGGCTCCGTCAGATCCTTCCCCGCTCGCATTCCCGTTCCCGTTTGCCCCGGTCCCGCTGTTACGTTGCTCTCCGTCTCCGCTGCCCCTGTTGCCTCCGCCCAAACCTAGCATCCCCTTCACGATACTGCCCACACTTGGCGCCTGGCCCACCATAGGAAGATTGAAACTGCTTAGCAGTGATCCGATATACATATTTACCACATAACCCGTTGTCACCACACTGATCAGGCTTACCGCCACGATCGTCGCGCATAATTTCAGCAGCCAGCCGATCCATTTCATGAATGATTTCCTCCTTCTATCCTTGCTCCTTACAGCTCATCTAGCTCTAGTATGGACAGCAGAAGAAAGATTCAATCTGCATCGGCTTAGAATAGTTTCTTGCAAATATCCGGTACATGGACATGAAGCCATGCCGAATCCCAACCAAATGCAAAAATGCAGTTCATTTTCACTCAAATGCCCCGAAATTAGCCCAGCAAGTGCAAAAGTGCATTTTATTTCCGCTCAAAAGATACTTTTTTCTCCCATAGCCCCAAAACAGATGCACTTTTGCACTTCATCACCCCAAAATGCCGATTTTCAGGAAGATCAAATGCACTTTTGCAGTTGATTTGCTTAACTGAGTCGTAGCCCACTCCGGTTTCAATCCCATCACTTTTTGAATGGCTCCCTATAACGTGTTAATGTAAAGGTAGCACAAGTAAAAGAGAGAGGACTTAGGTGAATTAACTACTAAGTAGTTAGTTCACCTATTTCCATTTTTTAAGAAAATGGTGAGAGTATGAAAAAGATAAGCTTTAACGAAATGAAAGAAAACCACACTTCCTTTTTTTCTCCAAGCCAGCTCGTTGTTCGTAAACTGCCTGTTATTTCAACGACTGACGAAGAGCAAATAAGAGAAATCCTGATCAACATGATCAACATTCAAGGGATCTTGGCTAGGCATTATTTTTATCAAAGAGAACTAGGAAGCTCCAATATAGAAGATTACTCCTTCTTTATCACTAATAAAGTGGATGATGAAGCTTTAATGTTTAGCATGATTTTTGATTCCGTTACTGTAACAAAGACCAGATACGGGCAACCATGCGGTCTCCAAGTTAATAACGCCAAAGATATAGCTTATAAGGTTTTGGAAAGAATGATTAAAGAAAAACAGGTTAACAATGAAATTGGCCACTTTATTCTAGGCAGAAAATTTCAGAATGATTATCGCCAGTTAGGATGTTTTGAAATAGAAGGTGATGGCAGAGAGGTTATTGAAAACGAGTTTTTTACTTATTTGATCAAAAGTTCATCTTTGTCCACGGCTGTTTATCCTGCATATCTCGATGTTAGTGGTTTGAAAATGGAAGAAATAGAAAATGATCAGCTCGTACTTCAGTTAGCAAATCAGGTTAGCAAACTCTATTTAATGGTTTATGATTACGAAAATACTGAAGGGGTTCCTTTCTTTCGAAAAGAATTGAGATGGTATATTGAAGGTTCAACCTAATCATCAGTGCTTGACAGTCAAGTCAGCAACAGATCGGGGCCTGGGGCGAGACTCGCTATATCTGGAGGCTTTGCACGATTATCCCGTTTGACCAGGTGAATTGGCGTCCTGAAGCAAAGGGATAATCATGCAAAGTGGTTTGGAGAGATAACCCGCCCCCTATCTATGTCATCATTTATTTTGTCAAGTACTGATTCTAGTCTTGAGCCATATTGAATTAGATAAAGTTTAAAATTCAAAAGTACACCTGGCCCCCCTATCGTCTATCCTTTGCTAGAAGTGTAAGCTAAACAAAAAAAGCGCAAGTAACAGGGCTTTACAACTCCTGCACTCGCGCTTTTTTCAAACGCTCATGACCTAAGCGTATTCTGTATTACCAGGGCCTCGATAACATTTGCAGCCTACTCGTAAATCGGCAAAACCTGGTTCGTTTGGCTGCGGTTGCGGCCCACCGAGAAAATCGCGATCGGCACGCCGGTCAGCTCGGAGACGCGACGCACGTAATTGCGGGTCGCTTCCGGCAAGTCTTCCAGCGTTTTGGCACCCGAAATATCCTCCGACCAGCCCGGCATCTCTTCATATACCGCCTCGCATTCAGCGAGCATCTTGAGGCTGGCCGGATAGTGAGTGATCACTTCCCCGCGGTATTTGTAGCCGGTGCAGATCTTCACCGTTTTCAGACCGGTCAGCACGTCCAGCGAGTTGAGCGACAAGCCGGTGAGTCCGCTCACGCGGCGCGTATGGCGAACCACAACACTGTCGAACCAGCCGACGCGGCGCGGACGGCCGGTGACGGTGCCGTATTCGTGCCCGGTTTCGCGGATGAAATCGCCGATTTCATCGTTCAGCTCCGTCGGAAACGGGCCGTCGCCAACGCGGGTTGTATACGCTTTGGCCACGCCGATAACCTGATGAATCTTCGTCGGTCCTACGCCGGAGCCGTTGCAGACGCCGCCCGCCGAAGGATTCGAAGACGTTACGAACGGATAGGTGCCCTGATCGATATCGAGCATAACCCCCTGGGCGCCTTCAAACAACACCTTCCGGCCCGCATCGATCGCATCGTTCAAGATTACCGACGTATCGGCAACGTAAGGACGAATGATTTCCGCGTACTCCAGATACTGCTTCAGAACCTCTTCCACGTCGAGCGGCTGTCCTCCGTAGACGTTCTGGATCACATGGTTCTTCTCTTTCATGATATGGCGCAGCTTAGCTTCGAACTCTCCCGGGTCCAGCAGATCGGCAATCCGAATCCCGCTGCGCGCCGCTTTATCCATATAAGCCGGTCCGATTCCCTTCCGGGTCGTTCCGATCTTGTTCTCCCCCTTGCGGTCTTCCTCCAAAGCGTCCAGCACCAAGTGATAAGGCAAAATAACGTGGGCCCGGTCGCTGATGACCAGGTTTTTCGCGCTGAACCCGTTCTCTTCCACATACTGGATTTCTTCGATCAGAGCGGCCGGATTGATGACCACGCCGTTCCCGATGACGCACAATTTATCTTTATTGAAGATGCCTGACGGAATCAAGGTGAGTTTGTACTTCTTGCCGTCGATAAGTATGGTGTGACCGGCGTTGTTGCCGCCTTGATAACGGGCCACCACATCTGCGCTCTCCGCCAGAAAATCCGTGATTTTACCTTTACCTTCGTCTCCCCATTGCGTTCCCACAACGACTACCGTTGACATGTACATTCCCCCGCCCGGTGCGTCCGGCACCTGTATTTAAGCACTCCAAAATGCAGCCTCGATTCACTTTCCCCAAATCGGTAGGCCGATGACAGTAAAAACCTGACCAACATCACTACTGCTGCCGCCGTTTGAACGCGCTCACACACTTACAATGGCGGCGGCTCATCTGCCGCTTTAACGCAGCAATACCAGTTTAACAGTCTCCATTTTCAAAGTCAAATTAAAAAACGAACGATTTATATACGGTATTTTATGATTGTTCGGAAATAATGTGATTGCGGCACTCCGAAACCGAAAGTTTTCCGTAAAAAAAGGGATGTCCGCCGCCGAAGTCAAAAATAGACTCACGCGGACATCCCCCCCCTCCTGAACCTTGACCCTGCTTACAGTTTAAAGATTGCCACCGCCTTTTGCAGGTCTTCAGACAACGCCGACAGCTGGCGGATCGCCGCAGCGATTTCCCCCATCGCCGCGCTTTGCTGCTCGCTCGCCGCCGCCACTTCCTCGGAAGAAGCCGCCTGCTCCTGCGTCACGCCGGAGATTTGCTGCACCGAGGCCGAGATGTTCTGATAGGAATTTTCTACCAGCACCAAGGATTTCAGCAGCTGATCGGTGCGGGCAGAGAAATCGCCGATACCCTGGAAAATATCCTGAAAGTTCTGGTACGTCTGCCCCATCCATTTTTGTCCCTCTTCAATCGCACGGTTGCCTTCACCGATGCTCTCGATCACCAAGCGGCTGTTCTCCTGCGTTCCCGCTACCAGCTCCGTAATCGACGCCGCTGCGGCGGCCGACTGTTCGGCAAGCTTGCGCACCTCGCCCGCGACCACGGCAAAACCCCGGCCCGCTTCGCCGACCCTCGCCGCTTCGATGGAAGCGTTCAGCGCCAGCAGGTTGGTCTGCTGGGCAATATCGGTGATCATGCCGATGACGTCGCCGATTTCCTTGGACCGTTCTTCCAATTGCCCGGCCGTCGTCACCGAATGGCGCATTACCTTTTCAATCGTATTCATTTGACTCAAAGTATGATCGACCATGTTCCGCCCTTCCGCCGACTGCTGGCTGACCTTCCCGGCGATGGACTGCATCTCGTTCACATCCGCCACGACCCCGGATAGCTGCCGCTCGATTTCCATGACCGACGCGGAGCTATGCGCGATCGATTCCACCACCTCGTTGATCCCCTCGCTCATGTTGTTCATCGATACCGCTACCTGTTGGGCGCTTTCGCTAGATTCCTTGGTTACGTGCATCAGCTGGGAACTGGTGCCCGATACCTCTTTCGATGAGGTCGAAATATGGCCGATCAGCCGCTTCATGCTGTCGCTCATCGCGCGGAAAGCGTCCGCCAGCCGGCCGACTTCGTCCACGTTTCTAACCCCCGGACTTCCTCGGACAAATCGCCCGTGGCCATCCGTTCCGTCGCATGCACCAGCGTTTTGATCGGTTTGGCGATCATCCGGCCCAGCAAATAGGCAATGAGCATGCCGATGATGAGTACGGCCAGCGTAATGGCCAAGCTCATCCAGAATACCCGCGACGCGGTGGCCGGAATGACCGACGCGTCAAGATCGATCCCGAGCAGTCCCGAAGCTACGCCGTCCATATTGTTCAGCGGAACGAAAATCGATTTATGCGTCCCGTACTCATCAACATAAATATCGCTAATGGTCTCCTTTCCTTGGGCAACAGTTTGCTTCATCTCTTCGGAGAACGGATATTCCTGATTGAAATCCCCCTCCGTTTCAGATAAGGCAATGATACGTTCCTTTCCTCCTTCATTCGATAAAATATAGACATTTTCCAAATTGTACTCTTTCTTCAATTCGTCCAGCGCTTTCCGGGTTTCCTGATACACCGGGCTGTCCGTTCCCGTAATCCCCAGTTTGTTACCCTCGATCCGGTTAAGCTCGTTCTGGACGACGTGAATATTGCTCTGCAGACGTTTATCGAGCTCGCTCCGCAGCTCCCCGCTCAAGGTGGAGTTCACTGCGCTGGTAAGGCCAATAAAGCAGAGAACGGCCACTAATAGTACGATGGTCGTACCCAGCATAATCTTCGAAGAGATACGGCCGAAAAGCAAGCGTTTGATCTTTTCCTTCACGTTCAATTTCATCTCCTGGAATGTTTAGTTAATGAATCGTCTGATAGTCATGATTAAGCCAGCGAGACGCTGAACTCTTCGCATACCTCGGATATGCACGCCTTCAAATACCGCACGATTTCGGGCACCAGCTCCGGCCGGGTATGAGGCGATATGACAAAAAACTTGCTGACGTACAGCGGAATTTCCCGGCCTTCGGCGGAGCCTGCCAGCAAATGCTTCTTCGTATCCCCGAAAAACATCCGGTCGCGGCGCTCCCCAAGCTTCTCGAACAGCCGTTCATTCAACAGATTGGTCCGCTCCATATCCCGCGCGGAGCATGTCCCGCCGACCTCCGCGGAAAACCGCGGGCTTCCCGGCAAATAGATCCGAAACAGCGTCGAAATGCCCGGATTGTCCGGGTTGGCAATGTCGGCCTGCGGAATTTCGGCGGCAAGCCGCTCCCGGAACCGCAAATTTACCTCCAGGAATTGCGCCAGCAGCCGCTGGTAACCTTCCGCGCCGAAGGACAACAGCAGACTGTACATGCTGATCGAGCTGGCCATCCGGGAGCACTCCAGCGTATAGCCGGTGTGGTATTCGCCATAACCGCGGTGCCCGACGTACGGAGTTTCGTCCGCTTCCAGATCCATCAATCGGAGATCGGCCGCGTTTTTGAGCAGGAACAAGCTGGAAACGTAAGGAGCTTGTCCGAGCTTCTGGAAATCGAAGCACAGCGAGTCGGCAAGCGGCAGCAGCCGCATTTTTCTTTGAATGCCCTTTAGCATTTCGACAACTCCCGCGCTGAAGTGCAGCCGATTTTCCTGCAAATCGTAATCGTTGAAAAAGGCAAAGAAACCGCCCAAAGCCGAGTCCGCATGGATATGCGGGCATGGCAAGCCGAACCGTTCGGAGGTTTCCTCGGCGGCGGCGCGAATCTCGGCGAGATCATCGATCCCGATGGCGTCCGTCGTGCCCGTCGTCGCAACGATATAAACAGGAATGCCTCCCGATAAAGCGACTTTTTCCAGTTTGCTTCGCAAATCTGCCACGTCCATCGAGCTGTCGGCCAATGTTTTCACTTTTACGAGATGATCGCTGCCGATCCCGGCCGCTTCCACCGACTTGAGCAGGCTGTAATGCGCCGCCTCCGAGCAAAAAGCATACAGATTGTTCGGAACCCCATGTTTCAGGGCGCCCGGATCGTATTTGGCGATGGCGATTCGAAGTCCGGAAAAAACGGCACCCTGCCCTCCCCAGGTCGTATATCCCCCGCTCAGGCGGGCATCGTAACCGACTAGCTTGGACATCATCGCTATGACTCTAACCTCGGCTTCGGCCCCGGCCGGGCCGTAAACATCCCACAGATTGTTCCCGTTTACCAGCATCGCCGTCAGCATGCCCAGCATTCCGGGAATCGAAGCCATGGGCAGTATATTCGTAAAAAAGTACTTGGTATGATACGGGTGGCCATGCAACAGCTTGAGCAGCTCCGCATTTACCTCCTGCATAGGGGCGCCTTCTCCCGGAATGACGCTTTGCTCTGCCAGCCCGCCATAAAAATTGGAATCTCTCGTCTTCTCCCCTTTAAGGTTGACTCCTTCGGGATTTTTCAACTCGTCCACGCCCCGGACCAGCTGCTCGATCAACTCCATCATCCGCTCGCGCTGTGCCGGATTGCCGTCCTCGCTCGGAAACCAATCCCTCACATCTGGCTTGCCATTAATTTCCATCTGTATCCTCTCCTTTTTGCTCCCGCTTGAGTGATCTTTCTCTTTGGATACTGCAGTTGAAGAAGCTTCCAGATCGGTTTATTGAAAATCGCATCAGACTCCCTTCCATTTACTTTCATTCCTTTCGACCCTAGATTATACAACTTATCCATCCAAGTACAGATAAGATGAAGACATATATGCCATGAAATGGCAGGTTTTGATTTTCTTCAAGTTAAATGTCTGCTAAATTGCTCGACCGCTGCTGCAACCGTTAGATTTCGGATAGCTTTTACGGGACAGCTTGAGCAAAAGTTAATGCAACGCCAGTGCAGAAACAGCTTTTTAATTGCAAAATAACGGCTGCTGCAACCGCTAGACTTTCGGCCGTTCGTTCCCGTTGCCCGCATTGCCGTAAACAAAAAAAGAGCCGACGATAAACGTCAGCTCTTGTATCTTGTTCGTATCATATGCTTCAATCAGCAGCTAAATAATAAGGACAATTAGTTCCTTCCTGCGTGTTTTGCAGTGTCTTTATAATTTTAACCGGCAAACGCGTCGGTATGCGCCCGCTCGTAGTTGGCGAATTTGTTGAAGTTCTTCAGGAACACCAGCTCGACCGTCCCGACCGGGCCGTTACGCTGCTTGGCGATGATGATTTCGATGATGTTCTTCTTTTCGGTCTCCTGATTATAGTAATCGTCCCGGTACAGAAACGCCACGATGTCGGCGTCCTGCTCGATCGAACCGGATTCCCGCAAGTCGGACATCATCGGCCGCTTGTCCTGCCGCTGCTCGACGCCCCGGCTAAGCTGGGACAAGGCGATGACCGGCACTTCCAGCTCCCGCGCAATCTGCTTGAGCGTCCGCGAGATTTCGGATACCTCCTGCTGCCGGTTCTCGCCCGGTTTGCCCCGGCCATGGATAAGCTGCAGGTAATCGATCAGAATCATGCCGAGGCCCTTTTCCTTCTTTAAGCGGCGGCATTTCGCCCGGATATCCGCGACCGTCACGCCCGGCGTATCGTCGATGTAAATCTCCGCCTCCGACAAGGCGGCGATGCCCATCGTCAGCTTCGCCCAATCGTCGTCGTTTTTGAAATCGCCGGTCCGCATGATCCCCGCGTCGAGGTTGGCCTCGGCGCAGATCATCCGCTGCACCAGCTGCGCCGCGGACATTTCCAGACTGAAAATGGCGACCGTCTCTTTGGCGCGCACCGCTACGTTCTGGGCGATATTCAGCGCAAACGCCGTTTTGCCTACCGACGGCCGGGCCGCCACGATAATCAAATCGCTGCGCTGGAACCCCGCCGTCATTCGGTCCAAATCGACGAAGCCGGAAGGAATGCCGGTCGTCGTTCCGCGGTTCTGATGGAGCTGCTCGACGCGGTCGAACACCTCCATCACCACATCGCGGATCGCCACGAACCCGCTGCCCGAGCTGCGGTTGGAAATCTCCAGGATGCTCCGCTCGGCGTCGCTGAGCATGCCGGAGACGTCCTCGCCGCCGGCATAACCGTCGCTGACGATCTGCGTCGCCGTGCGGATCAACCGCCGCAGCATCGACTTCTCCTCGATGATCCGCGCGTAATAATCCACGTTCGCGGCCGTCGGCACAGCATGCGCTAGCTTCGCCAAATAGCTGACCCCGCCGATATCCTCCAATTCGCCGCGATCCTTCAATTTGGCCGTCAGCGTGACAAGGTCGATCGGCTTGCTTTCCTCGCCAAGCTGAACCATCGCTTCAAATATCAACTGGTGGGGCTTGTCATAGAAATCTTCGGTCCGCACCCGCTCCATCGCGGTGATGAGGGCCTCTGACTGAAGCAGGATCGCCCCAAGCACCGCCTGCTCCGCTTCCAGATTTTGCGGGGGGATCCGATCGAAAAACAGATCGCCGCTCATTTACTCCTCCGCCACGTGAACCTTCAGCGTCGATTTTACTTCCGGATGCAGCTTCACCGAAACCTGGGTCACGCCAAGCGAACGAATCGGTTCGGGCATTTCGATTTTCCGTTTGTCCAGCTTCACGCCGGCTTTCTCCAGCGCATCCGCCACCTGCTTGCTGGTAATCGCGCCGAACAGGCGTCCGCCTTCACCGGCTTTCGCTTTCAGTTCGACGGTGATCTCTTCGAGCTTCTTGCCCAGCTGGATCGCGTCTTCCTTCTCCTGTGCCTTTCGTTTTAGCTCCGCCGCCGTTTGCTGCTCCAGCGTTTTCACGTTGCCTTCCGTCGCCGGACGGACCAATCCGCGCGGGATCAGGAAATTTTGCGCGTAGCCTTCCGATACGTTTTTGATTTCCCCTTTTTTGCCTTGACCTTTGACATCCTGCAAAAAGATTACTTTCATTCGAACAACCCCTCTTCCTTCTCCATTTCATCCAGCACGGCGAGCAGCTTCTTCTCCGCTTCCGCCTGGGTTCCTTCCAGCTGCACGGCGGCATTGGTCAGATGCCCCCCGCCGCCCAGCCGCTCCATTACAACCTGCACGTTCATGCTGCCGAGCGAGCGGGCGCTGATGCCGATCAGGCCGTCCGGCCGCTCGCAGATCACAAACGAAGCCTGCACGCCCGTCATGTTCAGCAGCGTATCGGCCACCTGGGCGATCAGCAGCTGCGGGACTTTGCGGCCCGGCTCCGCCGCGGCTACGGCAATATGCCCGTGAATCATCCGCGCATGCTTGATGATATCGGCCTTGGCGATATACTCTTTCAGGTCTTCCTTCAGCAGCCGCTGCACCAGCACCGTGTCGGCCCCGTTCCGCCGCAGGAACGCCGCCGCCTCGAACGTGCGCGACCCGGTATGCAGCGCAAAATGCTTCGTATCGACCGTCATCCCCGCCAGCAGCGTCGTCGCCTCCAGCGGGCTGATCTCTACCTTCTCGTGAATGTACTGCAACAGCTCGGTTACGAGCTCGCAGGCGGAGGAGGCGTACGGCTCCAGATAGACGAGCACCGCGTCGCTCACGAATTCCTCGCCCCGCCGATGGTGGTCCACAACGACTACCCGGCTCGCCTCCTCCACCAGCCGCGGCTCCATCGTGATCGACGCCTTATGCGTGTCCACGAGCACGAGCAGCGTATGCTGCGTCATCATACCGAGCGCCTGCTCGGGCGTAATGAACCGCCGCATCAAGGCGTCGTCCTTGCCGATATGCTCCATCAGGCTGCCGATGCCCGGGTTCGGGCCATCCAGGACGATGTGGGCTTCGACCTTGTACATATCGGCGGCTTTCAGCACGCCGATGGAGGCGCCGATCACGTCGAAGTCCGGGACGCGATGGCCCATGATGATGACGCGGTCGCTCTCCTGCATCAGGTCGCGTAAAGCGTGCGCGATGACGCGGGCGCGAACGCGCGTCCGCTTCTCTATGGCGCCCGATTTGCCGCCATAGAAAGACAACCGCTGACCGGCCTTCACCGCGGCCTGGTCGCCCCCCCGCCCGAGCGCCATATCGAGGCTGGACTGGGCGAGTTCGCCCAGCTCGCTGAAGCGCTCGGTGCCGAAAGCGAGGCCGATGCTGAGCGTAATCGGCACCTTCAGGTCCGCGGTCATCTCGCGGACCTCGTCGAGGATGACGAACCGGCTTTGCTCCAGTTCGCTCAGCGATCTCTGATTCAGGATCATCAGATACCGCTCGGAAGACAGCCGCCGCAGATAAACGCGGTACTGTTTGGCCCATTCCGTGATCGCTGTCGCGACCCGGGCGATCAAAGCCGTCCGCTGCTGGTCGTCCATCCCCTGCGTCGCCTCGTCGAGATTGTCCAGCAGAACGATGCCCAGCGCGGCGCGTTCGTCTTCGTAGCGCTCGCGCAGCACGGCCAGCTCCGTCATATCGTGAATGTAAATGAGCCGCTCCGCCTGATCAACGGTAAGCTCGTAATAACGATCATCCACCATCGCTTCCGCTTTCGTTTTTCCGCCGTGTCCTTCCTTCTTGTCCCGTCCCCCCGGCTGCGGCAGCTGCAGCTGCGGCAGCAGCTCGGCGAGCGGCTGACCGACGACCGAATCTCTGCCATACATCCCGCCGACGAACCGGTTGTGCCATTCCACGGTCCGGTCCTCACTGTAGAGCATTAGCCCAAACGGAAGACTGCCGACCACTTGGCCTTCCACCCGTTTGACGCGATAGTTCAGATCCGTGACGTAACGGACCAGTTCCTTGCGGAACCGGCGTTCCGCCTGCAGCATGTTATAGGTCAGCACCCCGACCAGGCAAAGGCTGACGAGTCCCAGAATCCAGTTGTAATAGGAGACGAAGATGACGAGCAGCAGCTGAAGCATGAACATCCACACGGTTTGATAACCGTACCAACGTTTTTGCAAAAGATTTGGCATGCCTTCTCACCCTATCGTCTTGGTCTAGTAATCATATCCCGCAGCGGAAAAGCAATGTCCAGAATCCCCACGATACGCAGCGGCGGAATGAACAAGAGCGCCACCAAGAGCAGCACCGGGAAGACCGGGTTCCACCTGCGATGATAAGCCACAAAGAAGAAGAAGCTTGCCGTTTGTACCATAAACAAAAACTGCAGCAGCGGCATCAGGTTGAGCACGATCGTGCCGAGGAACCCATTTTGTATGACTCCGCCGGCAAACAATTGGATCAGCAGCCCGATCAAATAGTACCAGATCAGCGAGCGCGGAAGCTTCCAGTCCCGGATTGGCGCCAGCTTCGGAACGGCATGCCCCAGACTGGCCAGCGTCGGCCGGGAAACGGCATGGGCCACGGCGGCCATCAGCAGCGAGCAGACGATCATCGTGAACGGCACCATCCGCACGGTCAGGCTGGAAAACTGCTGGCTCAACTCCGGCGACCAGACCAACCCGCCCGACATGGAGCTGTCGGCCACGTCCTGCAAAGGCGCAACCGCCGCATTGATCATATCTTCAATGGCCGTGGCCAGATTGAAGTTGAAGAACACCGTGCTGATCAGCAGCACCAGAATAAATTCCAGCAGGAGCGTCCCGGTCCCGGACATCACGATCCGAAAGGCCGGGCTTCTTTTTTTATATAAATAACCCATCACGATCGCGGGGATGATGAAAAACACAGCCTCCAGCAATAGGAACGGCCCGAAAACAAGCGCCGCAATCAGCCAAACGGCCGCCGTATGCGCGATAAACGCTCTGGTGGACAACGTCGTGTAGAGCAAGACGCCCGGTACCATTAGAAAAAAAATCGTAACAACGGTCAGCGGAGTAGCAAGTGACAGCAGAAGCAGCAAATAAACGGCGCTCCAGGCCACCGATGTCCAGCGCAACTTCAAATGGGTTCACCTCTTACGCATATGTTCTTCAAGTGCAGAAATATCCTGATACCAATCCTCCAACTGGTGACCCTCCTGCTGATGCTTCCTTAGTTTTTCCAGAATACTGTCATCCATATCCCGATAGGAAACACCAAGTCTGCGCCCCAAAATATAGCTGCTGACGATCAGACTGGCAAGACTGTCCGTTACCCGTGTCGTGCTGCCTTCCCAAAGTGCCTTAAACAAACGGGATACGTGATCGACAACTTCGGTTTTAAGCCATTCAATCACCTTGGCGCGTTTGGCCACATCCATTTCCCTTTGCATGGCGGACAGCTTCCACCCTCCCCGAAAAAAACTTATTCTTCATTATAGCATATAGCAAATGCGCCAAGGGACGCAAACGCCTTCTATTTATTGGATTCCAGCACGTTTCTGGTGACGAACTTTTCGCAGTATTCGATAATTTGGCTGCGGCGGACGATACCGATAAACCGCCCCCGGTCGTCCACTACCGGCACGAAGTTCTGCACCTTTGCCAAATTGATCAAATCCTCCATATCCGCATCGATGCGCACCGGCTTGATATCCATCTTGAGCGGAACATCCTTCAGCAAAAATTTTGAAGCGGTCTCAAAGTTTATTTTGCCGCCGGAGTTTTTCATATGCCACAGCAAATCGCCTTCGGTCACCGTTCCGACATAGGCCCCGTCCTGGCTGATAATCGGCACCGCCGTATAACGGTGAAACTCCATCCGCTCCAGCGTCTGCCGCAGTGTGGAATCCAGCGTGACGGTGACGACATCGTTTTTGGGCAATAAAAAAAACGCAATATTCATCGGATCGAAATCCTCCTCACCTTTCTTCAGGCTCCCCTATTTGTTACGTTTCAAAACGGGAGTTGTTCCGCCCATCCCGCGAGAAATCGGCAGCCGGAAACCGGACTGCCGAATTTTTTCACTATATTTTAAAATATGACGGGATTCTACGGCTCATGCTCCTATCGCTCTCCCGCTCCCGCTATTGCGCCGCGGACGTTCCCGAATCGCTTCCGTTTGAAGCCCCGGCTTCAGTCTCGGCCTTTTCCGCGTCGCGCGATTCCGGCGTAATCAATTTATCCGGCTCCGTTTCCGGATCGATCCAGCTCCCGATCATCTCTTTGGCGAAGGCGACGTCCTCTTCGTTGGCTTTGTCATAATAAACTCCTTTGATGCGCATCCCTTCGCCCATAATGGTGAACCCGCTGATCTGCGGCTGCTGGCTGCCGAGCAGCACCTGCTTCGACAGGTCGATGATTTTGCTTGGGGCAAGATCGGTTTTGAAGTTTTCCCCCATCATGTTCATCAATTCGGGAATTTTCGTCACCTGGTCCAGCTTCAGCATCCGGTTTACCATCGCATTCAAAAAGATCTGATGGCGTTTCGTCCGTTCAAAGTCGCTGTCCTCCCGGTATCTGACGTAATTAAGCGCTTCTTCCCCGCTATACAGCGGTTTACCGGCCTTAATCGTAAATTTCTCGTGGTATTTCTCCTTATTCACGATATCCTTGGTGATCGGCAGCTCAATGCCGCCCAGGGCGTCTACAATTTCCCTCAGCCCATGAAAGTTAATCGCCGCATAATAATCGGCCGGATAACCGAGTAAGTTTTCCACGGTGTCCTTCGCCATTTTCTCGCCGCCAAAAGCATACGCGTGGTTGATCTTATCCATACTGCCTTTACCCACAATTTCCGTATACGTATCGCGGGGAATGGAAATGAGCAGCACTTTTTCCTCTTCCGGGCGCACCACCGCATAAATCATCGTATCGGATCGGGCCGGTTCTTTATCCCGTTGATCGACACCAAGCAGCAGCATGGTGAACGGCTCCAGTCCCTGCTCCTGTGCAACCTGCTGCGGCTCCGTTTCGCCCCCCAGCGGAGCATAGGATTCCTGCAATTGCTTCTCCACCTGTCCGGAGAGGAACAAGTCAAACGCCATGATGGCCAGCGGCTTGCGGAACACGTAGGCTCCCGCCCCGATGATCAGCACGATGGCGATGATTGCAATCCACGACTTTTTACCTAGCTTTTTCTTTTTACGCTTCGAGCTGCGTTTCTGCCTTTCTATCATATGATGCCTCCGTTTTTAATTCATAGATTTAGATTTCCGTTTTATAGTAAAAATACCATTCCCAACTTGCCGGCAAAAATATCTCTATCGTTTCGTACTATAACACATTGAGGAATTACGGTACAACAATAACCGACATACCTCCCGCCGGACAGGTCGCTTAGGTCTCTGGTAAAACATCTCCCAGCGCAAGAGAACCGCTTGGCTTCTACGTTAGAGTATTGAGGAGGGATGGGTATAGGTTTTCACCCCATACCCGTTTCCTCTTCCGTTCTATTAGTCCGACAAGATACATTTTCTCGTCACCACATTCTGTCACCACATCTAACGGTTGCCACAGCCGCTATTTGCTCCAATATCGCCGTTTTCATATTTTAACGGTTGCCATAGCGCTTATTTAGCTAAAACCCGGCGATTTGGGCTCAGATTAGAGCAGATAACCGCGTTCACAACCGTTAAAATTTAGAAAGGGTCTTTTTATGCAAAATAGCGACTAATACAACCGTTAGATTTCTGACGTGATCTCAAATGGAATAGCGGGCAAGGTGTACCAGAGATTTTGTGTAAGCGTTAATGCAACGCCAGTGCCCTAACGGGCCCACATGACCCTATTTCGCTCTAAACCAGTTCACCCAAGCCGATTTGAGGTAAATAAGGTCATCTGTGTCCGTACATTTTGCAAACCCCCGTATTTCCGAGAATAACGACCCTGGTGTTCCTTAGCCCCAGATTCCTCTTCTCCTCCCTTCTCTAGCTGCGCAACCTCCCTACCCTGCCGAAAATTCCATAAAGAAGCCAGACCGCGTTTAGCGGTAGTTTTCCTTGCGGTATCAGGAAACCGAGGCTCCGAATCCAAAAAAACAGAGGCCTGTTCCTCATATGAGAGCAGCCCCCTGTTCTTTCTATTATTCCATCGCTACCGATTTCCAGCCTTATACCAAGCCGCTATCCGCGCCGAGCGGGAAGTGGCAAGCCACTTGGCGGCCGGGCCCGGCTTCCGTCAGCTTCGGCTCCACCTGGGCGCATTTGTCCCCGGCAAACGGGCAGCGGGTGTGGAACCGGCAGCCGGATGGCGGATTTGCCGGCGACGGCACATCCCCCTGCAGCACGACGCGCTCCTTGCGGCGTCCCGGCGCAGGTTTGGGAATCGCCGACAGCAAGGCGGCCGTATAAGGATGAAGCGGCGCGGCAAACAACGTTTCGGTTTCCCCCACCTCCACCAGTTTGCCGAGGTACATCACCCCTACCCGGTCCGATATGTGACGGACGACATTCAAACCGTGGGCAATGAACAAAAACGTCAACCCCAATTCACGCTGCAGCTTCATCAGCAAATTGATGACCTGCGATTGCACGGAGACGTCCAACGCCGAAACGGCCTCATCCGCGACGATAAATTTCGGGTTCAGGGCAATTGCCCGGGCAATACCGATCCGCTGCCGCTGTCCCCCGGAAAATTCGTGCGGGTACCGGTTGCGCCGGCTGGCATCCAGCCCGACCAGCTCCATCAGCTCAACAACGCGCTCATCGATCTGTTTGGCCGACATGTTGCGGTGAACGCGCAGCGGTTCGCCGATGATATCCCTAACCAGAAAACGCGGATTCAGCGAGCCAAACGGATCCTGAAAAATGATCTGCATTTCCTCGCGCAATTTTCGCAGCTCCTGGCCCTTTAACGTGTGAATATCCCGCCCCCGGAACACGACCTCCCCGTCCGTCGCGCCCTGAAGCCGCAATATAACGCGTCCCAATGTCGATTTGCCGCATCCCGATTCACCGACGAGCCCGAAGGTCTCTCCTTGGCGAATGGCCAATGAAACGTCGTCAACGGCTTTCACATGCCCAACGACCCGGCTTAACAATCCTTTTTGAATCGGAAAATATTTCTTTACGTTGCGGATATCCACCAAAATCTCCCCGGAATCTTGGCTCTCCGCCTTCGGTGTTGACTGCAAAGGCGCCGTGTTGATGATCATGCCGGTTTCACCCCGCTTCTTCCGCTAGGCTCTCCCGCCGCGAACACCGGCTTATCCTCATACAACCAGCAAGCCGCGCGATGATCGTCCCCAACCAGAAATTCGCCGGGCTCCTTCTGCCGGCAAATGTCCTTAGCATGCGGACAGCGGGGATGAAACCGGCACCCCGAGGGCAGCTGTCCGATCGGCGGAATCGTCCCCTGGATCGTATACAGCTCGCCTCCGCGCTCCCCTTCAAAGCCCGGAATCGATTGCAGCAGCCCCACTGTATATGGATGGCTCGGATGGGCGAAGATTTCCTCCACCGGCCCTTCCTCCACGATCGCTCCAGCGTACATGACGGCGACCCGGTCGGCCATTTCCGCGGCCACGCCCATGTCGTGCGTAATCAGTAAAATAGACATCCCCAGCTCGGCCTGCAGCTTCCGCAGCAGATCGAGAATTTGCGCCTGCACCGTCACGTCCAGCGCCGTCGTCGGTTCATCGGCGATCAGCAGCTCCGGATTGCAAGCCAGGGCAATGGCGATCACGACGCGCTGGCACATGCCCCCCGACAGCTCGTGCGGATATTGCTTGGCGCGGATCTCCGGAGCCGGAATCCCGACCAGACGCAGCAAATCGACCGCCATGCTCCAGGCTTCCTCCCCGTTTTTGTTCTGGTGCAGCTTTAAGCTTTCGGCAATTTGCTCCCCGGCCGTAAATACCGGGTTTAGCGCCGACATCGGATCCTGGAATATCATGGCAATCCGATTTCCGCGGATTTGGCGCATTTCCTCCTGGCTCATCTGCGACAGATTCTGCCCGCGGAACCTGATATCTCCCTCCAAAATCATCCCCCCGGCATAATCAAGCAGCCGCATAATGGCCAGCGAGGTGACGCTTTTTCCGCTGCCCGACTCGCCGACCAGGCACAGCGTTTGCCCTTTGTCCAGGCTAAGCGAGATGCGGTCGGTTGCCTTGACGACGCCCTGCTCCGCAAGAAACCCTGCCGTCAATTTGCGGATTTCGAGTAATTTTTCCGCCACTTCGTCAGCCTCCTCCGCGATTTGCTGATGTTCTGTCTGGGATCCAGGGCGTCGCGAATGCCGTCGCCGATAAAGTTCACCGCCAGCACGACGATCAGGATGCACAGCCCGGGATAAACGGCTTGCATTTTATCGATCAGCATAAATTCCTGCGCATTGCTGAGCATAAGCCCCCAGCTCGTCGCCGGCGCCTGGATGCCGAGCCCCAGGTAGGACAAAGCCGATTCGCTCAAAATGGCCGTGCCTACCATTAACGTCGCATTGACGATAATCGGAAAGCTGGAATTGCGCAGCAGATGGCGGAAAATGATCCCCATATCCGATACCCCGATCGCCCTTGCCGCTTCCACATACTGCATTTCCCGCAGCTGCAGAAAGTTGCCCCGGACCAGACGGGCGATGCTCATCCAGCTCGTCAAGGCCAAAATCATGATCATGTACCGGATTTCGGACCCGAAGATGGCAAGCACAAGGATATTGAGAAACAAGGTGGGCACCGAATTCATCACATCAACGATGCGCATGCACACCGTGTCGACCCAGCCGCCGAAGTACCCGGACAACGCTCCGATGACCGATCCGATCACAACCGACGCCAAAGCCACAGAAAAGCCGATCAATAAGGAGATGCGGGCGCTGTACAGCAGCCGGGTAAAAATATCCCGTCCCAACTCATCGGTGCCGAGCAGATGCCCTGGCGAACCGGCCGGAAGATTGGCGTACAACAGATCGATTTTCGCCGGATCATGCCTTGAAATCAGCGGTGCCAATACAGCGGCGATAATGAAAAACAACAGCACGCCCAGACCCGTCATGGCGTACGGATTATGCGAAAATTTGCTCCAGAGCATTCTCCATGGGCCGGGCGGCTTTTTGGACGAAAGCGCCGGCTCGGCTTTGCCGCCGGTTACGGAAGATTCCGCCGGCTTCGGAACGGGCGGCTCCGGAGAAGGGCCGGACGGATACGGAACTTTCAGCTCGCTCACGCCGCCGTTCCCCCCTTCTGCCCCAATTTGACCCGCGGATCCACGATCGCGTACAAAATGTCCGCCAGCAGGCTGCCGATAACTACCACGACAGCGGTAACGATGGTAATTGCCATCAGCACGGAATATTCACGCGCCGTGGCCATCTCGACATATAATCGGCCCATGCCCGGCCAGTTAAACACGTTTTCGGTCAGTGCGGCTCCCCCGACCAGCAGCGGCAGGTCCAGGCCGATGATCGTGATGATCGGAATGAGCGCGTTGCGCAGCGCATGCCGGAACACCACCTTGCGTTCCTTAACGCCTTTGGCCCGTGCGGTGCGGATGTAATCCTGCTCCAGCACCTCAAGCATGCTCGCGCGCGCGTATTTCATATATGAAGCCAGGAACCCCAAAGACAGCACCGAGACCGGCAGCACCAGATGCATAAATAAATCGGCGATGCTGCCTTCCTTGCCGCGGCTGTGCATGTCCGAAAGCGGAAACCAGTCGAGTCCCAAGGAAAGCCACTGCTGCAGCAAAATGCCGAACCAGAACGTCGGCATGGCAAACCCCAAATAAGAGATAAAGGACGCGGTCTGGTCGGACAAACCGTATTCCTTCGTACTGTTATAGATGCCCCAAGGCAAAGCGATAACGAGCGTAACCAGCCAGGCCGCCCCCATCAAAATCAGCGTGTTGGCGATCCGCGGCCACAGCAGATCCCCGACCGGAAGATGATTTTTAAACGTATAACCGAGGTCGCCCCGCAGCAAGTCCCCCACCCAGCGGACGTACTGGACGGGGATCGGCTGATCAAGTCCAAGATTACGTTTCTGCTGTTCGAATGTCTCCGGTGACATGCCCGGAGCCAGCATCATCTGGGTGGGACCGCCCGGAGCAGCGTGGATGAGCAGAAAGGTGACGACCGTAATCAAAAATATGACCAGCACCGATTGCAGCAAACGACGGATCAGATATTCTGTCATTGTTTACCCTCCCGAGGCAGCAGGCGATAGAACCACCGGACCCTTTCCATTAAAGAGAAGGAGAAAGAGAGTGCTCCCTTTCCCCTCCGGCGATTCTATATCCCGTACCCGTCTTTTCTAGTCGGTTACCCACCATTTGATGACATGGAAGTATTGACCGTAACCAAGCGACGGTTCCGGACGGTCTTCTTCCGCCCAATGCACCCGAGGTCCCGTTCCGATCGCCTGCCCGTATTGATACAGGAACACGTAAGGCAAATCGGTGGAGATCTCCTTGGCCACTTCTTTATAAATCGCCTGGCGTTCCGTCTGATCAACCGTCGAGTATCCATCAACCCATAGCTGATCCAGCTTCTCGTTTTTGTACCAGCCGCTGTTTTGGCCCGCCGGCGGGAAGTATTTGGAGGAGAAGACGTTCTCCGAATTCGGATCCGGCGTATTCAGCGACCAGCCGAGGAGGATGGCTTGGTATTTGCCCGGCGTTACGTTTTGGTCGATCCATGCCGCAAAGTCGATTGCCTTCGGAACCACTTCAATGCCGACATCTTTCAAATTTTGTTGAATGACCGCGGAGATCTGCTCGCGGCGGCTGTTTCCGGCGTTGTACTGCAGTTCAAAGGAGAAGCGATGTCCGTCCTTCTCGAGAATGCCGTCCTTGCCGGCCACCCAGCCGTCTTCGGCCAGCAGTTGTTTGGCCTTTTCCGGATCATAGGGATAGTTTACGGCCGCGTCTTTCGGGTCCGCCCACGTATCCGGCAGGAACGGCGCATTCATCAGCGCGCCGACGCCTTTCAGCACATTGTCGACCATGCCTTGACGGTTCAGGGCATACGCGATCGCCTGTCTCGTCTTTTGCCCTGCAAACAATCCGTAATTGTCCTTGAAGTTTTTCGGGTCAAAATTAAAGTTGACGTATTCGTACTGAGCCCCCGGCTTTTGAATGATCGCGATATCCTTGTTCGCTTTTACAGCTTCCACCTGAGTCACAGGTATCGCGCTGATATGGTCCGTATCGCCTTTCAGAAGCGCCTGTACTTCGGTGTTTTGATCGGCGTAGATTTTGTAAACGACTTGGGCGATATGCGGTTTCACCGCCCCCCAATAGTTAGGGTCCGCATCCAGCGTATGGCTTTCGCCCTGTTTCCACGCCGTCCACTTCCACGGCCCGCTCGTGACCGTCTTGGCCGGATCGGTGCCGAAGGCGTTCTTCTGCAGTTCCTTCACCGGAACGTCCTTCAAGATATGGGCCGGAGCCAATTCTTGGACCAGCGAATACTGGAACGGAGCGTAAACCTGCTTCAGCGTAATATTAACGGTATGGTCATCGACCTTTTCCATTTTGTCGATTTTGTCATATAAACCTATTCCGGGAGCCCCGGTATCCGGGTTGCGAATCGTGTCGAACGTATAAATGATATCGTCTGCGGTCACCGGCTGTCCGTCGCTC
The DNA here is from genome assembly GCF_038008055.1 of Paenibacillus sp. FSL R5-0527. NCBI lineage: Bacteria > Bacillati > Bacillota > Bacilli > Caryophanales > Paenibacillaceae > Paenibacillus > Paenibacillus sp. FSL R5-0527. The sequence goes on from NZ_JBBOYI010000001.1 coordinate 617,760, forward strand.
CACTTCGCCGTATCCTTCAGCTTCACGGTGTACGTTTTGCTGTCTTCGGAAATTTGCGGAAGTTCCGCGGCCAATGACCACGGTTCGGCGGCGACATTTCCTTCCCGGTCCAAATCATACAACTTGGCAAAAATAAACTGCTCCACATCCCCCGAAGACGTGTCATTTATTAAAATCGGATTTACATTGACGATATCGGAAAACGAACTGAGCGTAAGCGTTCCGCCGTCCACCGGTTCATTGGCCGCCTTATCCGTTCCCGGCTCGGACGAATTTTCGGTTGGCGCCTTGTTTTCTGGCGCAGGCGTTTTGGAAGCCGTGTTGTCCGTGCTGCAGCCCGTAAACAAGATTCCGACCAGCGATAAAATAAGTAAAACCGACCACAATTTGCCCCTTCTGCCCATGATGCAATGACTCCTCCTTTTGAATTATGTAATTGAAACCGATCCTCTTATGGGAAAAAATCACAGTTGAATTATTGATCATAATACATGTGAAAATATCTTACGTCAATATCTTTTTTAGCAAACTGTTGGTTCCTTAATTATCATATTTTTCAAAAAATATAAATTAAAAGTTTGTATAAAACGCTTACAAAGTTTATTGAGTTATCTATTATTACACGAAACTAACATAACCAATTATTTATTTCTGACACATATTACATAAATATGACAAGATACGACTAGGCTTGTCTATAAAATAATCACATTTTGTCGTATCGCATCGATTGATATCGTTCAATCTTAGGGTAAGTATGTTAGAAAACCTGGCCAATTTCCCCCGCCCTTCTGGGGCATAGAGAAAAGAAAAGATCACAGAGCGGAACAATAATCCGCCTGTGATCCTGCTTTTGTTGTATATAGAATGAATTAGAATACCTCGTAATTATGGCCATAGTTATTATCCCAATACGTTTGCCCACCGGTTGTATACGAAATCGCATATTTAACATTGGTAGCACCCGGAACATTGAAACTGTAGTTCCAATTTTCAACACTATTGAGATTATTCAAGGAGCCATTATAAGTGGCGTAGCCCTCTTGAGTCGTTGCCCAATCATCCGTTGTGTACCGTATCTTCATGATTTTCGTAGGATCCAGGTTTTTCACATAGATATTTCCGCTAAATTCACCATTGCTCAGAGTACTATTGGCGTTAAGCACATTTGGTGATCCCAAAATCACGGATCTAAGGGGAACTGTACTATTCACTTCATTGTAATAATTCGCTGACCCGTTGTTATCCCAATAGCTCTGGTTATTCACTTCGTATTTGATTGAGAATTTTATGAATCTCAGATTCTTCAACTCAGAATGTTCTGTTGTGGAATCATTTGTGGAAATGCTAAAACGCCATTTCTCATGGTTTACATCTGTCGGACCTACATAATACGCACTCGTATCATACCAATTTGTGTCATCTGTCGTGTAATGGACAGTCACATTCTTCACGGGTCCCAGATTAACAACTTCAATATTGCCGCTGAATCCGACATATCCAGGTATCGCCCTCTACTCCGCCGGAAAATGTATATTCACAAAAAAAGCAGCCGGAACCATGTAGGTTCCGGCTGCCGTTTTCAGCTTGCCGATTACTCCGTAGTGTAAGGAAGCAATGCGATTTGACGAGAGCGCTTGATGGCAACCGTCAAAAGGCGTTGGTATTTCGCGCTGGTGCCCGTTACACGACGCGGCAAAATTTTGCCGCGTTCGCTGATGAATTTCTTCAGCAACTCGGTGTCTTTATAATCAATGTGAGTAATTTTATTCACAGTGAAGTAGCACACTTTACGACGTTTGTTGCGGCCGCCGCGGCGAGCCGGTCTCTTGTCGTCTCCGCCTTCTCTTTGTTTGAAGCTCATGCTTTTCAGTCCTTTCCGTAATTAAAATGGCAAATCGTCATCCGAAATGTCGATCGGTTTCCCGTCATCGGAGAAAGGATCATCTTGATTGCTGCGCGAGAATCCGCCGCCGCCACGGTTGTTGCCACCGCTGCCGCTGCCACCGCCTCCGAACGGAGACTCCTCCCGCATGCCGCCTCCGCCACCCGAGCCGCCTTCGCGGTTCGATTCCAAGAAACGGACATTGTCGGCAATAACTTCGGTGACGTACACACGTCTGCCTTCGTTATTTTCGTAATTCCGTACTTGAATACGTCCTTCCACCGCGGTAAGCCGTCCTTTGCGCAAATAGTTCGCGCAAGTCTCAGCGAGCTGCCTCCAGGTGACCACCGGAATGAAATCCGCTTCCCGTTCTCCTCCCTGCGAGGTGAACGGTCTGTCCACCGCAATCGTAAACTGAGTCACCGCCACGCCGGAAGGCGTATAGCGAAGCTCGGGATCCCGGGTAAGACGTCCGATTAGAATGACACGGTTCAACAATCAAATCCCCTCCTTCGGGAAGTGTTTACTCAAACTTGAACAATTAGGCTACGTCTTTCGTGATGAGATAACGGATAACCTCGTCGGAAATCTTCAAAATCCGCTCAAGCTCGGCAACCACTTCAGGGGCAGCCGTGAAATTTACGAGCACGTAAATTCCGTCGCGAACCTTGTTAATCTCATACGCAAGCCGGCGTTTGCCCAACACGTCGTGTTTGGTAATTTCACCGCCGTTTTGGATGATGCCTTGGAATTTTTCGACTGTAGCTTGAACAGCTTCTTGTTCAACGTCAGGACGAATAATGTACATCACTTCATATTTGCGCATCTGATTCACCTCCTCTTGGACTATGGCCCCTAAATTGCTGCGCTTAGGAGCAAGGAGCGAGCGTAAACTCGCACCATATTAATATACCAAATTGCCCGGGCCACTGCAAGTGCAAGCCTAAAGAGAGCCCAAACGGCCCCGGGATATAGAACGCGGCGCTTTAACGGCCGCCCTGGCTTTCCGTTTTCCCCGCAGCCGTCAAATCTTTGAATTTACTGGACTTCGTGCCGTAAGTCCCCTGCATCACGGCAATCCCCAAGACGGCGACCGCCAGCGTAATGGCCAGCGCGAGATGGGGTCCGATTTCCCAAGCGGCGCCCGTAACGAGCGAGCCGATAAATGACCCCAGATACTGGATGCTGTTGAATATTCCGTTGGTCGTCCCCCGATAACCGGCATCGGCCATATCGTTGACGCAGCTTTGGGCGATCGTGGATACGCAAATGTAACAAACCATAAACAATACGCTGCCCGCCAAAATAAACCCGTAGCTCGGCTTGTAGAACAAAGCGATGCCGGCGGCGCAGAGCAAAAAAGCAGCTTGCAGCAAAATAAAGCGGTACCCTTTGGCCGCGATTCGGCCGGAAAATTTCAAAGCAATAATCGCTACGGCCACCGCAGGCATAAACACCTTCCACATTCCGTCCGTTCCCGTAATGGTCTGCAGATCCATCGGAACGATGTAAAACACGGCCACCATAACATAATTGTTGATGAAAGCAGCCGCGTTTAATTTTAAGTAGGCCGTATTTTTCAGTAAACTCTTCATCAGCGGTTTTAAACCGGACGGAACGTTTTCCCCCGCGGGCCGGCCTGCCGCCGCCCCTCCTGGCTCCCTCTCCGGCTCCTTTAAAAAGAACAAAATGAGCAGCCAGCTTACAGTAATAATGAAGGCGCACGCCAGAAACATTTCGTTGACGGTCAATATCCGGTGCACCATCGGCCCGAAGGCAAACGAAGCCGCAGCGGCAAAGCCGATGCTGGCGCTCGCGATGCTCATCGCTCTCAGACGCAGCCGTTCGTCCAATCCGGCGGATATCCAGGAAAATACCACGGCTATGACCGCGCCGCTCCCCTGAAGGGCGCGGGCTGCAATCAGCCAGTAGATGCTGGTGGCGTAATAAGCGAGGACAAGCCCGACGATGACCTGGGCAAATCCGATCAATATGACTTTTTTATTTCCGATTTTATCGCTCCATAATCCGAACGGAATCTGAAACACGGCCTGCGCCAGCCCAAAAACGCCCAGCGCCACCCCGGCGAGGGTCGGCGTATATCCGCTCAGCGATTTGGAATACACCGATATAAACGGCATCACCATTGTCATCGCAACCTGCCGGATGCTGACCGCGGTACTAAGGATTAGCAAAAAGGCAAGCCCTGCTCTTGTGAAACCTTCTGTCTTGTGTTTGCCGGTGCCGTTCATTGCATCGTCTGCTCCCAATCTTGCGGCATATTTTGATGGATGATCCAGGATTTATCGATATGCTCGCGGAAAAATTGCGGCGTAACTACCGCTTTTACTTTAATATGGCCCGTGATTCCCGTTTGTTCGCTTCTTTGCCGCTCCAACTCGGCGAACGTCCCCGGCCGGAATTGTACATAATGGGGCGGCTTAATGATCGTTCGCGAATAATTGCGGTAGGCGATGCGGACCTCTTTCAAAGCCGCCGCAAAGGCGTCCATGAATTCGTTCATGGTCTCCGGCGATAGAACCTCTTTCATTTCAATCCCCAGACAATGGTGGACAAAACAATCCCGGTCCATCCAGCCGAAAAACAGATGAGGCCCCGCCTTCAGCTTGAGCCGGGCGGCAGCCTGATTAACGGCCTGGGCAATCTCCGCTTCGTTCAGCTTCTCCCCCGTTAAGTTGACCATGGACACCGTCCGTCCGACAACTTTGATCTGCGGCGGATCAGCCGACACGAATCTTACCACATCACCAGTCGTATAGCGGTACAGCCCATTAGAGCCCGTAATGATCATTTCGTACGGTACATCCTGCTTCACGTCCGCCAAAGGACACACGCTGCCGCTTTCCGGATCGCGAAATTCAAAGTAATACAAATCCGCGTTCAGCGTAAGCCCCGGGTCCTGCTCGGAATAAACGCAACCATATGCCCCTTCGGTGCCGGAATAAAAGTCGCTGACCCATACACCGTCGCCCAGTACTTGCCGGATTTGCGGAATAAACGTATCGTAAAGCACGCCGGTAGACAACATCACCCGGAAGTTGGGCCATAGCTTCAGCAAATCGATACTGCCGTCGTCTCCCATCGCCGCCCGCACCGTCTCACGGTATTCGGGCAAGCGGGAAAATAAGCTGCCGCTCCGGTATTTAATATAATTCAATAAGTTCAGCGAGAAGCTGGTAATCCCGCCAATGCCGACAATATTGTGCTTTAGCGCGTATTTGGCCGTTTCAAACATTCTGCGGTCGTAATCTTCAAGCTCCATCACCGAATCGGGGACCGGATTAATATCCCTCAGCCTTGGGTTGTAGGAACTCATGATGCCGGAAATATAGCCGACCGGTACCCCGTTGATTTCCCCGACCCTTCGCGGCCCCGCCGTCGATAAAACCTTTCCGTCGGGCGGCAATAATAAGCCGCCGCCGGACTCCATATACCCGATTAAATTCCGCATGGCGGCGCGAGACCACTGATCAAGGCTTTCCCGGGTATGCGGTATCAGCTTGGCCGTGCCGGACGAACCGCTGGTTTTGGCCCAATAAAAGATCGGATCGCGGGTTAACACCCCCGGCTTCCGCTGCGCCTCTTCCAAATCGGGGGCGTATTCGTTATAACTTCTGACCGGTACGGCCCGGCGATACTGATCCGCCTCGCGCATTTGGGCAAACCCGTATCTCCGCCCTACTTCAGTCGATTCATTTTTACGGATGATGGACATCAGTAAATTTTGTTGTGTTATTTCAATGTCGGCAAGTGACTCACGAAAAGCGTTGAAATCTTCATACAATTGCCCGGTCAAGCGCTGTTTCGTAATCATCTTTGTACCATCCCTTTATTCGCAAATTCCTTTCATCAGAACCTGATACACTTCTTCCCAAGCTTGTTTCAAGGTCAGACCATGATCATGGAGAAACTGGTGCTCATAGATGATGGAACTCGTCTTCTCGATCATAAAAATGAGAATTTCCGGACGAATCGTCGGTCTCAGCAATCCTTGCCGCACTGCCCCGTTCAATAAATCGGTAAGCAGCCGCACTTTAAAGCGGCGGTAGGCCTCGACCTTTTCCCATTCCCGGGGATAGATCTGGCGGGCTTCTTCGATAACGGGCAAAGGCAATTTATATTTATGGTAGGAAAATACGGCAGCCCGGAACCGATCCCGCCATTCCTTAGCTTTATCCATTTCCTGAAGCGCACTGGTTCGATCACTCCCCAACACCTCATCGAAAAAGACAGAAATAATTTCGTCCTTGCCCGAAAAGTACTTATATATGGTTTTCTTGCTGATGCCAAGCTGTGCGGCCAAATCGTCAAGCGTAAACCTCCGCAGACCATGCCGGCCAATAAGCTGAGAAGCTGTTTCGATTATCCGTTCCCGCAGCCTGCCTCCCTCCATTCACCAATTATTTTCTACCCACACGGAAACTCAATTTAATATTCCAGTTTCCTTGCTTATAGTACTATTTTTTCTATAATTTGTAAATCGGACTTTGGGTTTAAATTAGAATTCCGCCACATAACCTAAGAACGTTTCATAAAATTCCTCAAAGGAACTTAAAGGAGGCGGCAAGCGGCAATGGGTGAACAAACCGAATTTGAAGAAGGGCAACGGGCTCCGAACCCCGGCGTATACGTTGAGGTCGGCGAAGCGCGCAGCTTCCATACGCAAATTGAAAACCCCAAGCGGATAACTCTTGAAAAGGGCGACAAATTCCCGGAAACCACGAACAAAAACCGGAAGTGGAAAAAGGAAGAAAAAGCACGCGTTCATTAATCACGAATTTCCAATTTTTTTCTCCGTATAAAAACCGGCCACCCGCACATAATATACTCAGACGGCGAGCAAGAGAGGTGTGGTTCCGTTGGATCAATCCGCAGGAAACAAACCATCAGGAGTATCTTGTCACTGCTTGTAGAAGCGTAAGAGCGCGGGTTGGGTAAGACCCCTCTTCTCCAATCCGCGTATGCTAAGGCAGTATCGAATGGTTCTCTGGCTCGTGTGAAAAGATTTCCAAAAATCCAGTTCGCCGTCAACCAGGAAGGGCCCGCAAGGGTCCTTCTTTAATTTTGGAGGTTGGGGCTTTAGGGTTTGCGTTTTTTTGTCGCGACCTCCCTCCTGCTAGCTCCTTAGATAACAAGTTGCGTGATAACAAGTTGTGTGAATGCATAAAAACGCCAAGCTGCAGTGAGATTCTGCCAGTCTGGCGTTTTATCGTTTCAAAATAGCGGGGTCGTCATTCTAACGGTTGTGAACGACGTTATTTCGCTAAAATGTAGGGGAAAATAATTTTAACGGTTGCGACAGAGCTTATTTGCCGTATTTCTGCGGATTTGAGTCTTTTTTGCCCAAATAAGCGCGATTACAACCGTTAGAAATTGAAGTCCTGCTTTTTCGGCTAAATAAGCTCAATCACAACCGTTAGCGTCATACTGGAGCTCCGGAATGTAGGACCGTTCGCTCCGAATGAACGGATTGGTCAACTGACTTTGAAGTCAAGAAAGCGTAAGAGTACAGGTTGGAAAAGCCCTCTCTTCGAAGACCTACGTATACTAAGGCAGTATCGAATGATTTCTCTGGCTTGTGTGAAAAGATTTCTAAAAGTTAGTTCACCGTCAACCAATAAGGGCCTGCAAGGGTCCTTTTTCTTTTGTTTTTTATAGCCACAATGAACTAGTTCCAAATTTCAGGAGGGATTGTCAATGAGTTCATCTCGCATTTTAAAATGGATTACGGGGGCCTTTGAAATTTTCCTGGGGATTCCGGTCCTGGGCGGAGCTATTATTCTTGGTTTATACTGGACTCCGTTGTTTGTTATGTTCATCCTACATATTATTACCCTGGTTCTTTCCAAGAAGAACAATGAACCCATCTATGGTTCGGTACTGGGGATCGTAACCTCGGTTATCGGCTGGATTCCTGTAGTAGGCATGATCATGCACATTATTACAGGGATTCTGCTCATGGTCAGTGCTGCCCAAAAACCAAACACTGCATCTCAACACTCCACGTTTCAAGGTTAATTAAATGTAGGACAACCCGGAAAAAAATTTCCGGGTTATTTTTATCTCAACTTTCGCAACTTGAAATACGTGCCTACTTTCTTCTTCAGTACTCTTTTGTTCTAAGGGAATAGTTGTAAAGTATACAGTTACTTATCCGGAAATGCTGATACAACGCTTGATTAAGTGCAAAACCTGCAATTACTCGCCTATCTTCCGAAGGAAAGGCAAAAAGACACGAAGCAGTTGCATGAAATGCAATTAAACGAATAATCAGATAAATTGATGTAAAGTTAGTTGTATGATTTACAATTAACTGTTCGAGCCAAGCAACAGCGGCTAAGCTGATTTTGTCTCTATAAATGTTGAATTTTATAAATAAAAACCCCTTACTTTATACGTAAGGAGTTCGGTTCATTACCTTATATTTAAATAATTATGGCGGAGAGGGTGGGATTCGAACCCACGCACGCCTTGCGACGCCTAGTTGATTTCGAGTCAACCCCCTTGGGCCTCTTGGGTACCTCTCCACAGCGAATTTTATTATATCATAGATCTTGTACCAATGCAATAGAATAACGCAAAACAAACAACATCCAAATTATGTAAATCCCATCCTCAGCCAAAACAGCAAAAACCGCCGAAAACAAAAAAACAACCTACACCGTGCACATCTAAGCAAGGAAGGCTGCTTTTGGGTTTTCCGAGGCGTCTCCACTCTTAGGCATCATTCACTTTTGGGACGAAGGCTGCTTCGGCATGCTGCCGATAGCAAAATCGTTCCAGAAATCGGGATTCCCGATCGACACATAACTGGCTCCGCTTCGGAAGGCCGTGTCAATCTCCTCCTGATTGCGGATTAGCCCTCCCGCTATCAACGGCTGGCCGATCCTCTGCTTGAACTCGCGGATAATACGCGGCATAAGTCCGGGCATGAGTTCCACCTCATCCGGCTCGCAATGCTGGATCATGCGAATCGCCGTTTCCACTGCTGCCGAATCGATTGCAAATACCCGTTGAATCGACTTGATACCAACCTGCTTGGCCGCGACGACCATGTTGCTTTTCGTCGTGACAATGCCGTCGATGGCGAACATTTCGGCTAAATACTCGATCACCGAGGCATCCCGGCCGATCCCACCCACCATTTCGACGTGGACATAAATCTGTTTGTTCTTTTTGCGCAATTGCTTGACGATCTCATCCAGCGTCATAATGTTGCCCGCCATCAAAATAACGCGCTCGACTTTACCGTCAACTGCAGCAGAGATCATGATGTCTTGAGTAATGGAGGCGATAATTGGGTAGCCACTCATGCTTCTCACCTCTTCCCCGTTCTGAACTTAGCATACTGCCGATATATTAAGGAAATGCGAGCCTTTTGTTCAAATTATGTAAAAAAGAGGCGCATTCAGCGCCATAAACGTCGAATCACCTCTGCCGGGAGCTCTATAAGTTGAACTAATGATTAACCGGATGCCTACGGGCAGCCGGGTGAACTGTTCTACGATTTGGTTTACACGTGTAACCCTATGCTTCCGAAGGCCCTTAATCCGTCTGCTCAGGAGGCTGCTGCCCCGTCTCCTGCTCTGCCGCCGCAGAACGCAGCACCTTGCGCATGTTTTTTTCGAACTTGGCGCGAGGCACCAGCACGCTGTGCTTGCAGCCTACGCATTTAATACGGATATCCATCCCCATGCGGATGATTTCCATTTCGTTGCTCCCGCACGGATGATTTTTTTTCATTTGTACAATATCGCCCAATTGAAAAGATTTTCGCTCCATGGCCCTGCTCCTTTCTGCATGCATTAGTTCCTTGCCTTAACTCTGCCAACTTATCGGCTTACTGCAGTCCCTCTCCCCATCTCCGCATCCTCCAAAGCCTCCTTGGCGAAGGTTTGAATCAGCCGTTCCACCTCCGTACGTTTCGACGGCGGACATTCCGCGGCGATCCGAATGACGTATTCACTGGAGGACATGGATTGGATGCCAAGCACGTTTGGCGCCTGGGAAAACTCCGGATGGCTCTGCTTTAGCTTCTCCATCGCGGCTTTCAGCAGCTCCATGCTCTCCTCCAGCCGGCGGGTTTGGCTAAACGTCAAATCGACAACGGCCAACGCGTTTCCGATCGAATAGTTCGTCACATTGATGATCGAACCGTTCGGAATAATGTGCACCTCGCCGGTCCAACTGACCAGCCGCGTTGAACGCAGGCCGATCATCTCCACCGTTCCTTTATAGCTGCCGGTCTGAATGACGTCTCCCACCGCGAATTGATCCTCCAATATAATGAAAAAGCCAGAGATCACATCTTTAACCAAAGCCTGTGCGCCAAACCCGATCGCCAATCCCAATACACCGGCGCCGGCCAATAACGGTCCCAATTCAAAACCGATTTCCCCCAGCACCAGCATCAACAAAATAAAATTCGCCGTAATGGACGTTACATTTTTCATTAACTCCCCTACGGTCACCAGTCTGCGGGGGTTCATTTGCAGCCGGTTCTTTTCCCTTCGCTCCAAGGAGCGGTCGATCAAACGGTAGATCACTTTTACAAATAAGCGGGTTAAGATAAAAATAAGCAGTATTTTTAATGCGGAAATCAGCACGCCTTGCCACATATCCATATCCGCAAACCAGTTCCAAACCTTATCCTTCCAGGTAACGGCGGCATTCAGCATTTCATCCGTTGCCATCTCCAACCACATTGCATCTATCATCCTTTCGCACAATCCCTGACGGATTATAGCTCTATGCTATCATAGCCCATCGGCCGCGGCGAGTAAATGCCCCGAATTTCCACCGTTTCGCTGCGAATGATCCTCTTCACTTTTTCCAAAGCCTCTGACGGAAATCGAATCGATAAGGCGCAGCCTGCGGTTATCTCCTTGGGCGTCGGACACAGGTCGATGTCTACCTCGGCATATTCCAACAGCATTTCGGCTCGCAACGCCTGCTGGGTTGAATCAAAAGCCATCACCAGCCACGCTTCCCCCACCGTCGTCCCCCCTTTTTTGAATCATGACTTTAGTCCGAGTATATAATCCCCGTTTCTTCCATATACTATCTACTAAATCTACGAGCTGTCTTTGACGTTATTTTACTCGAGGAAAGGGAGATTCCATGTCACAGCTACAACCGTCAATCTCAGGCCAACCAATGCCGTATTTAAAAATCGCCCATACGGAACCAGGGATTCATTCCGCCATCATTCATCGTCTGCTTCTGCATTTTGCCGAAATCACTCCCGGACAGGAGATCGTCATCATCTGCATTGGGACAGACCGTTCGACCGGAGACTGCCTTGGCCCCCTGGTAGGCACTTCTCTCGCAAAATATAATAGCCCGGAATTCCATCTATTCGGGACGCTCGATGAACCCGTTCATGCCATGAATCTCAAAGACACGCTCGAACTCATCGACCGGACTTTCGCCGACCCGTTTATTATCGGCATTGACGCCTGCCTTGGCCAAACGTCGAGCGTCGGATCGATCCAGGTCGTGCAAGGGCCGCTCCGCCCCGGCGCGGGGGTAAATAAAGAACTGCCGCCGGTCGGCGATATCCATCTCACGGGCATCGTCAATGTCGGCGGCTTCATGGAGTATTTTGTATTGCAAAACACACGGCTTAGTCTTGTGATGCGGCTAGCGGACATCATTGCCAATTGCGTTTACACCGCAATCAAAGAATGGAACCGGAACCTTACTCCTTTATCGCGGCGAGAGCAATAGCTTCCCGTTCTTCCGTGGATAACGCATGCGTTGATTCGCCCTTCGACAAAGATTTGGCATATACATAGGAGCCGTCGCGGTTGTAAAGCCCGGTAAGAACAACTCCGTCCTGTTCCTCGTTAATAAACGCAATCGAGAAGCTCAGGTCGTTTCCGCGTTCACCGAATGCATTGTAGCGTTTAATTCCGATTTTCGCTTTTTGCTTCGGCATCAGCCGCTGTAATTCGTCAAGCTGCCGAGCCTGAGTTTCCTGAACATCTTCGATTTTGTCCTGCTGCATTTTCAAATCAATTAGCAGGCTCTCCAGATCTTCAACGCCGGTTCCCTTCATCATCAAATCGTATTTTTTTCTCATTTTCCGCAGCTTACTGCCTTGTATCAAGTTCCAAACGAACAACCAAACCAACAAAATGATAAATACGCCAACGACCAAAAACAACTGGTCGAAGATGAGATCATTCCAATCCCGCATGCTAATGTCTACTCCCCTATGCCTATGATGACTTTGTGATCGATGTCAACGCCGCAATGAGCGCCTCGACATCGGCATTTGTCGTATTGTACCCCACGCTGACCCGAACCGCTCCGCCTTCCAATGTTCCAGCCGTCTCATGTCCAAGCGGCGTACAATGATAACCGGCCCGCACGGCGATACCGAATTCCCGGTCCAGTGTAAAAGCCAGCTCGGAGGCTTCATGTCCAGCAATCGTAAACGCCACGATCCCCGTACGCGGCTTCCCCAGCTCCGGGCCCAATAAGGATATGCCTTTTACGGCGAGCAGTTGCTCCATTAATTTTTGCGTTAAAGCCCATTCCCTGCGGAATAGATTTTGGACTCCTTCTTTAAGCACATAACCAACTCCAGCTCCAAGACCGGCAATCCCCGGCGCGTTGCCCGTTCCGGCCTCATAGCGGTCCGGCCGAACCGCCGGCTGCTCGGGCTCCTCCGATTGACTCCCTGTGCCGCCGTGCAGCAAAGGTTCCAAGTCAACATCCGGATCGATGTATAGTCCCCCGGTCCCTTGCGGTCCCAAAAGCCCCTTATGTCCGGGAAACGCCAGCATATCAATCCCCAAATCCTGGACGTCGATCGGATAGGATCCGGCCGTTTGCGAAGCGTCAAGCAGCAGTATCGCCCCTAGTTCATGAGCTATGGCGCTTAACTCCTTTACGGGCAAAATGCATCCTAGCAGGTTTGAACTATGCGTACACACGACCAGTCTTGTATTGGAACGAAACATGGACCGGACTTGATCAAGGTCGATTTCGCCCCGGGAATTTACTTTTGCATAGTCTACAGCCACGCCTTGAGTTCGCCGTAAATATTCAAGCGGCCTTCTCACCGAGTTATGTTCGACCATCGTGGCGATGACATGATCCCCCGGTTTGACCCATCCTTTGATTGCCATGTTCAAGGCCGAGGTTGCGTTGGAGGTGAATGCAATGTCATTGGGATTTGAGATATGAAACAAAGTTGCAAGCTGAGCTCGTGTTTTGTACATTACCCGCCCCGCTTGCAGCGCCATACTATGGTTTCCGCGCCCCGCATTGGCAGCTGGTCCAGTTAGTATTTCCAACACGGCTTCTCCTACCCCAGGAGGTTTTGGCCAAGATGTGGCTGCATGATCCAGGTATACCACCGGATTGTCTCTCATATGTCTCCCACATCCTCCCCAAGTCTTTTCCGCCAGACCAAGAATGACATACCCCTCTTCCCTTCAAAGCAAGCCGCTTCACAGAAAAGATGAATATGTCATCGCCCGGTTAACTCAACATATCAAGGATTCTTTGCAAGTCCTGCAAGCTATAATAATTGATCTCGATTTTTCCTTTTTCCTTGTTCGCTTTGATTTTAACGGTCGTCTTATACCGTTCACGCAAAGTTTCCTCTACTTCTTCGATATAAGGATCCCGCTTTTTGTTGGTGCTTTTTGGTTTTTCCTGTTTTTTGCGATCAAGCTGCTGAACAGCTTCCTCCAGGTCGCGAACGCTCCACTCATGATCAATACATTGTTTGGCCAACTGTTTGATCGTTGCCGGGTCCTTTAATCCAACTAATGCACGCGCATGTCCCATCGACAATGTTCCACGTGAAACATAATCTTTGACTTCATCCGGCAAGGTCAACAGCCGTAAAAAGTTGGCGATATGGGAGCGGGATTTTCCTACCTTCAGGGACAACTCCTCTTGGGTCAACTGGAACTGATCCATCAACCCCTGATAAGCTACCGCGATTTCCATCGCATTCAGGTTTTCCCGCTGCAAGTTTTCAATGAGCGCGATTTCCATAACCTGCTGGTCGGAAAAAGTTCTTACTACCGCCGGAATCGTCGTGTTCCCGCAGAATTGCGAAGCCCGGAACCGCCGTTCGCCGGCAATGATTTCATAACCTTTCAGCACACTGCGCACGATAATCGGCTGAATCACACCGTGCTGGCGAATGGATTCAGCCAGTTCCCGAATCGCTTCTTCGTCGAAAGATTTGCGTGGTTGATACGGATTGGCACGAAGCTGGTTGAGAGGAATCTCAATGACTTTGTCATCGTCTTGAATAGAAAGCGACGGTATGAGAGCGTCCAATCCTTTCCCCAATCGTTTGCTACTCATAAGAGACCACTTCCTTTGCCAACTCTAAATATACTTCCGCACCCTTAGAGCGTGGATCATAAGTAATAATCGATTGTCCATGAGAAGGCGCCTCACTCAACCGGACATTGCGCGGAATAACCGTTTTGTATACCTTTTGCTGAAAATATTTTTTAACCTCTTCAATCACCTGAATGCCAAGGTTGGTGCGCGCATCGAACATGGTCAACAACACGCCTTCGATTTGCAGTGATGTATTCAAATGTTTTTGTACCAGACGAACCGTGTTCAAAAGCTGGCTTAGCCCTTCCAAAGCATAATATTCGCACTGAATCGGGATAAGCACGGAGTCGGCGGCCGTTAACGAATTAATCGTCAAAATGCCGAGAGACGGCGGGCAATCGATGAGAATGTAATCGTACAAGCTGCGAACCGGCTGAAGCGATTTCTTCAAACGGACTTCGCGGGAAATCGTAGGCACAAGCTCAATCTCTGCGCCGGCTAACTGAATCGTCGCAGGGATAATATCTAAATTTTCGATTTCGGTATGCGCAATCGCTTCTTTAGGATGTACTTCATTAATAAGGACGTCGTAGATACAGTTGGCTACGTCCGCTTTATTGATGCCAACGCCGCTGGTCGTATTCCCCTGCGGATCAATATCGATCAGCAGCACCTTTTTTCCAATCGCAGCAAGTCCAGCTCCCAAATTAACAGAAGTCGTCGTTTTTCCGACGCCTCCCTTTTGGTTCGCTATGGCAATGATTTTAGACAATCCAGTTCACCTCAATATAATAGAAGAATCTTCTTGTAGTTCATATAGATGTTTGAATTCGCCAAGTTGCAGCTACAAAAAGACCAAAAAGCCCCTCGGAAGTATTTCTAACCCGAGTGTTGATTTCCTAAAACCGTGAGCTGGTTTATGGAACAGAAACAGATTGATCCAATCGAATGAATTGGCGAGGAAGTGCGTTCCATTCCATGAGCATGTGGCTGAATTTGCGAAAAAGAAGCTGACCATCAAACCTCGCGGTAAGGGTCAGCAAGCATTCTAGGAACGCTTAGGGATTTGAATGACGATTTCATAATGATCTTCGTGATCTTTTTCTTCCGTTTTAATTTGCAATCCTGAACCGGTAACCATATCGATCGATTGGCGAATCGTATTCAGCGCCAGTCTGACGTCCTTCGTAAATGAAATCCGCCTGGAAGCCGATTTTTTGTTTTTCGAAACTTCCTTATAAAAGGCAATTCTGGCTTCGGTTTGTTTCACATTCAATTCCTTACTGATTATTTCAGCCAGGACTTTCAGTTGCAGTTCCTCGGAGTCCAAGGACAGTAAAGCGCGCGCATGACGTTCCGTAATTTTCCGTTCCATGAGCGCCGTTTTCACTTCTTCCGGAAGCTGAAGCAAACGAATTTTATTGGCGATGGTCGACTGACTTTTCCCTAATCTTTGCGCCAGGCTTTCCTGTGTCAATTGATGAAGATCGATCAAATTTTGGTATGCCATAGCTTCTTCAATCGAAGTTAGACCTTCCCGCTGCAGATTCTCGATCAACGCAATCGAAGCGGCCTGGGAATCGTTGAAATCGCGCAAAATGGCCGGAATCGTCTCCAACCCTAATTTTTTGACCGCGCGCCAGCGCCGTTCCCCGGCAATGATTTCATACTTGTCATTCCGCTGGCGAACGACAATCGGCTGAATGACGCCGTGAGTTTTAATCGTTTGGCATAATTCATCGATCTTCTCATCGTCAAAAATGGTCCGGGGCTGATAAGGACTGCCGACAATTTCCCCCACCGGGATTTGCTTTACTTCATCACCGCTGCTCCGTTCGGTTAAACCAAACAATTTAGAAAATTGTTCTTTCATTCCGTCAATTACCACCTAGTTTCATAGTGACATAAGGCCAAGCCTTACGGGTAGCATCCCGTTATGGGGATGGAAAAGCAGTACAATCTACAATCAATTGCTTTTTAAGAGGTTGTTCAAAAAGCCTTCTTTTGAAGATGTAAGAAAGAACGTTTTGAAGAAACAAACATCATAAGCATAATCTTCGTGCTGAAATTCTGACTTTTTGGACATATACTTAAAGGTTAAGATCACCACGAACCACAAAACGCCCAAATAAAGCCTGAACGGCGAAATAGGCGCTAATCTATGTAGAATGATCTCAACGCAACCCCGATATATCTATTCTACCACTTTTTCCTCTATAATCCTATTCTCTTCTTTTTAGAACTTAAAAGAATATTGCAGAAAAGAACCCCTCTTAACGAGATGTTTCACGTGGAACATTTTGCTAAGAGGGTGAAACAATTTATACAAGCGGAGACTTGATCGGAGTTCCTGCTTTGCGTGGGTATTTTTTAGGCGTTGGGCCTGTTTTGCGAATAATAACAAGATGACGATCGGAGTTTTCCATCGGCAACGTAAACGGTACGGTGTTTACCCATTGGCCCTTAAGCTGTGACAGACTGTACGCCGCCTCTTTGACCTCTTCCTCCGGATCGCTGCCCTTCATCGCCACAAAAACACCACCCGCTTTGGCAAAAGGCAAACAAAATTCATTCAGAACAGCCATTCGTGCGACCGCTCTCGCGGTCACCAAATCAAAGGAGTCCCTTAACCCTTCCCGGCGGCCCAAATCCTCCGCCCTGCCATGCAGCAGCTGAACGTCCTGCAGCCCGAGCTGATCAACGACATGTTGCAAAAATTGGATGCGCTTATTCAACGAATCGATGATCGTCAGCTGCAAATGAGGAAAACAAATTTTTAAAGGGATCCCGGGAAAACCGGCGCCGGACCCGATATCCGCCATCGTAACAATCTCCCCCATAGGTATGTGGAAAGCTAGAGTGACGGAGTCGTAAAAGTGCTTGATGTACACTTGATGCCGCTCTGTAATCCCGGTTAAGTTCATTTTTTCATTCCAGGAAACAAGTTCCTTAAAATAAGTCTCAAACTGGCTTAGCTGGTTTTCCGATAGCTCGATGTCATGATCTTTGAGCAGTGTAAGGAATTCCGATTGTATCGAATCCAAGAGTAACCTCAACCTCCCGCTGCGGTCACACGATTATAGTGTTCCAGATACACCAGCAAAATGGAAATATCCGCAGGCGTTACTCCGGATATCCGCGACGCTTGGCCGATCGAAATCGGGCGAATTTTAGCCAGCTTCTGGCGCGCTTCCGTCGCAAGCCCTTGAACATCTTCATAGTTGATATTTTCCGGGATTTTTTTCTTTTCCATTTTCTGTAACTTATCAACGTGAAGCAGCTGCTTTTCAATGTATCCCGCGTATTTGATCTGAATTTCCACCTGCTCCTGCATTTCTTCATCCAAGTCCAAATCGGAAGGAGAAAGCGAGCCGATATGGGCATACGTCACTTCCGGCCGGCGCAAAATGGTCAGCAAATTGCTGCCGTCCTGGATTGGGGCCGAACCGACCGACTCGAGCAGCGGATTGATTTCCGAAGGACGGACCTTTGTTGCTTTGAGGCGTTCGATTTCCTGCTCGACTTTCTGTTTTTTATCGAGAAAACGGTCGTACCGCTCCTGGGTGATCAATCCGATCTCATAACCGATCGGCGTCAACCGCAGGTCGGCATTGTCATGGCGGAGCAGCAAACGGTATTCCGCCCGGGACGTCAGCAAACGGTAAGGCTCGTTCGTCCCTTTGGTGACCAAATCGTCGATCAACACGCCGATATACCCTTGCGAACGGTCCAAAATGACCGGTTCTTTGCCCTGCACCTTGCGCGCCGCGTTGATCCCGGCCATGATCCCTTGACCGGCCGCTTCCTCATAACCGGATGTGCCGTTGATTTGCCCCGCCGTAAACAAGCCCGGCAGCCGCTTCGTCTCCAGCGACGGCCACAGCTGCGTTGGCACGATGGCGTCGTATTCGATCGCATAGCCGGTCCGCATCATCTGCACATTTTGCAGGCCCGGCAGCGTCCGCAGCATTTTCAGCTGCACCTCCTCCGGCATGCTCGTGGAGAAGCCTTGCACGTAATACTCGGACGTATTTTTGCCTTCCGGCTCCAAAAAAATCTGATGCTTCGGCTTGTCGCTGAAGCGCACGATTTTATCCTCGATGGACGGGCAGTATCTGGGTCCGGTTCCTTCAATAACGCCGGAAAACATCGGGGCGCGGTGCAGGTTATCCTGAATAATTTTGTGCGTTTCTTCCGAAGTATAGGTCAGCCAGCAAGGCAGCTGCTCGTTGTCGGAGCTTTTCGTCTCGTAGGAGAAAAACTTCGGTTTTGCGTCGCCCGGCTGAATTTCCGTTTGCGAAAAATCGATCGTATCCTTGTGCACCCGCGGCGGCGTGCCGGTTTTGAAGCGGATTAGTTCAAAGCCCAGGTCCCGCAAATTTTCCGACAGCTTGACGGACGGCTGCTGATTGTTGGGCCCGCTCTCGTACATCAGCTCGCCCATGATGATTTTGCCGCGCAAATAGGTGCCGGTGGTCAGCACAACCGCTTTGGCCCGGTATTCGGCGCCGGTTTTCGTGATCACGCCGACACATTGGCCGTCTTCCACGATCAGCTCCTCCACCATCCCCTGCAGCATCGTCAGGTTCGGTTCCTTCTCCATCGTCTCTTTCATCGTGTGCTGGTACAGGAACTTGTCCGCCTGCGCCCGCAGCGCGTGCACGGCCGGCCCCTTCCCCGTGTTCAGCATCCGCATTTGAATGAACGTCTTATCGATATTGCGGCCCATTTCACCGCCCAGCGCGTCCACCTCACGAACCACATGGCCTTTCGCCGGACCTCCGATCGAAGGATTGCACGGCATAAAAGCGATCATATCCAAATTGATCGTCACCATCAGCGTACGGCAACCCATCCGCGCCGCGGCCAAAGCCGCCTCACAGCCCGCATGTCCCGCGCCGACGACGACGACGTCATAGCTTCCGGCAGCATACCCCATCACAAACAACCTCCTTATATCCCACAGAAAGAGAACCCTCTATCCGCTTATTTTTAAAAAATAAATCATTAAAATCTTCTGTATCATCATACCATGAACGGACTCGGCTGATACGTTCGAAATCTTTATTTCCCCAGGCAAAATTGCGAGAAAATCTGATCGATCAGCGCATCCGGCGCCGAGTCGCCGATCACTTCGCCAAGCTGCTCCCAGGCGAGCCGAACGTCGATCTGCAAAATGTCGATCGGTATCCCGCTGTCCGCCGCTTCGTACGCATCGGTCAGCGACTGCTTCGCTTTCTTCAGCAAAGCGATATGCCGGACGTTGCTGACATAGGTCAAATCGTTGGACTCCAGCTGACCTCCAAAGAACAGGCGAGCGATCGCCTCTTCCAGATGATCCAGCCCTTCCTCCGTTTTCACCGACAACTCCACAATCGATTCCTCTTTAAAATAACGCCGCACGACCTCCCGATTGAGCTGCTGCGGCAAATCGATTTTGTTGAGCAGCACGATGGCGGAACGGCTGGCCAGCTGCTCCATCAAAGCAACTTCGTCCTCATGCAGCGCTTCCGCGCTATTAAGCACGAGCAGGATTAAATCGGCCTCGTTCACCGCCGCTTTTGAGCGCTCCACGCCGATTTGCTCGACGACGTCCATCGTTTCGCGGATCCCCGCCGTATCAAGCAATTTCAGCGGGATGTTGTTGATCGTCACATACTCTTCGATCACATCCCGCGTCGTTCCGGGAATGTCCGTCACGATCGCTTTGTTTTCCCGGGCCAGGGCGTTCATCAGCGAGGACTTGCCCACATTGGGCCGTCCCACGATCGCTGTCGTGATGCCTTCACGCAAAATTTTCCCCTGACTGGCCGTTTTCAGCAGCGTGTCAATGCCTTCCGACACTTCCGCGCATTTTTGCTTGATAAACGCCATCGTCATCGACTCCACATCATGCTCCGGGTAATCGATGTTGACCTCGATATGCGCCAGTGTCTCCACCAGCGTCTGGCGCAGCGCTTTGATTTTCCGCGACAAATCGCCTTCCACCTGCTTCAGCGCCACCGAAAAAGCCCGGTCCGACTTGGAGCGGATCAAGTCGATCACCGCTTCCGCCTGCGACAGGTCGATCCGCCCGTTCAAGAACGCGCGCTTCGTAAATTCCCCCGGCTCCGCAAGGCGAATGCCGGGCTGCAGCAGCAGCAGGTCCATCACGCGTTTGACGGAGATGATCCCGCCGTGTGTGCTGATCTCGACCACGTCTTCCGTTGTGAACGAACGGGGCGCCCGAAACACGCTGACCAGCACTTCTTCGAGCTTCTCGCCCGTCTGCGGGTCGACGATGAACCCGTAATGGACCGTATGAGTCTCCGCCTCCGGCAGCGGTACTTTGGCGCGGAACACGCGCCCTACTTCGGCGATCGCCTCCGGTCCGCTGACGCGGATGACGGCGATGCCGCTTTCGCCTACGGCGGTGGATATGGCTGCAATCGTATCGCTCAGCATTTTTGTTCACCTCGCATTATTGTAAATAAAATCAGGTTCGTGAATGTGACGCTGCGCTGCTCGTTTGATCTTCCGATCGCTGTTGCCATTGGATTGTCTTCATTTAATAACACCTTACAGGGTTACAATCCAATGGCAAAGGCGACCACAGCATATGCTTCCGATGCAGCTTTCCTCCGGAAAGCTTTCACTTCTCCAGATTCAAACGCCCCTCTCCGCTATTCCCCATTCACTCAATTGTTTCTACACAAACGCCGGCTCACAAAAATGTTCGCCAGCCATATTCCCGGATCATCGCAAAGCTCGATCCGGCCGACAACTCAACCCTAAGCGCATCCCATAGGGATAGCGCCTACTTGCACGACAGTCTATCCACTCCCACACCCGTTGCACCTCGGACCCTTCGAAGCTTCAACCCTCACGCCTTGATCCACCCTAAGCGCATCCCGCAGGGACAGCGGCCTTCTTGCAGGTAGTCCATCCACTCCCACACCCGTTGCACCTCGGACCCTTCGAAGCATCAACCCTCACGCCTTGATCCACACTAAGCGCATCCCGCAGGGACAGCGACCTTCTTGCAGGTAGTCCATCCACCCCCACACCCGTTGCACCTCGGACCCTTCGAAGCTTCAACCCGCGTGCCTTGTGCCACCCTAAGCGCATCCCGCAGGGACAGCGACCTTCTTGCAGGTAGTCCATCCACCCCCACACCCGTTGCACCTCGGACCCTTCGAAGCTTCAACCCGCGCGCCTTGTGCCACCCTAAGCGCATCCCGTAGGGACAGCGACCTTCTTGCAGGTAGTCCATCCACTCCAGCACCCGTTGCACCTCGGACCCTTCGAAGCATCAACCCGCGTGCCTTGTGCCACCCTAAGCGCATCCCGCAGGGACAGCGGCCTTCTTGCAGGTAGTCGCTCCACCACGCGCATCAGTAACTCTAAACTCCCGCTTCCCTGTGATTTCCCGCAAAGAGGCAGGAGCACCGAAAGTAGAGCGTGCCCCGAAGGGGCGACAAGCGAGCCACTCGCCACTGTAACCCCGGGTGCTTCGAAAGCAGCAGTACCTCCAGCATGTTTTCAGGTTACCCGGGAGCACTCAAAGTAAGACGTACCCGAAGGGGGAAAAGCGTTCCAAGCACGCAGCTAAAGCGTATTCCCGCAGGGAACAGCGAGCAGGAGCACCTCTTTCCCTCCCACGTTACTCCAATTTGCGGGATCCCCAAGGGCAGCGAGCCCTTGGGAGCCCTCCCTTACGGTAAGGGAGGGTTTGGGAGGGTTGAGACACAGAAAAACGCAATGGCGTTCTACAGGCTTACGCCGTAGCAAACGTCATTGCGTCCCATTCATTTGCTTTGCTTCAGTGTAATAACGACCCGCCGGTTCGGCTCCTCGCCTTTGCTGTACGTTTTGACCTCCGGATGATCCTGAAGTTTGGAATGAATCACTTTGCGCTCCTGCGGCGACATCGGTTCAAGCGTGACTTCCTTTCGCGTACGAACGACTTTTCCGGCCAGCCTTACGGCTAGGTCCTCCAGCGTTTTTTTGCGGCGCTCGCGGAAATTTTCCGCATCCAATACAATCCGAATAAAACTATCCGAGTAACGGTTGGCGATAATATTCACCAAATATTGCAGAGCATCGAGGGTTTGCCCTCTACGCCCGATCAAGAGACCCAAATCATGGCCCGAAATGTTTAGCACGGTGCTGTCTTTGCCATGGATGGTCTCGACGTTGAGATCCAATCCCATGCTTTTGCCGACGTCCCGTACGAATGACGCCGCCTCCTCATAGGGATCCTCATTCCCCTGATGCAATTCCTCCGCTTCCGCGGAAGCAGGCATCGGGGGTTCCGGAGCGCTCCCTTGCGGGGATGGTACTGAAACAGGGGCTTCAAGCAAAGTAAGCTCCACCTTTGCCTCCTTGACCCCGATCAATCCCAGGAATCCTTTTGACGGCTGCTCCAACACGTTTACGGCGACTTTGTCCTCGGTGGTGCCGAGCTTGGCCAGTCCTTGTCTTACAGCATCTTCAATGGTTTTTCCCGACGTCACGATTTTATTCATTTCGATTTTTTGGCCTCCTTGGCGCCTTTGCCGGGATGACCGGCTTTCAAATTCGAGCCGCCCCGCTTCTTGCCGGAAGAACTTCCCCCGCCGCCGCCGGCGGTTGCCACGGCCGGAACCGGGTCCTTCTTACGGTAGATGAAGAAGTTTTGCGCGATCGTGTACAGGTTGCTGAAAATCCAGTACAGCGGAAGCGCCGCGGCAAAATTGTACGCCATGACAAAGATCAGAATCGGATACACCCACATCATAAACGCCATGGGCCCTTGCATGCCCGACGGATTGACATTCGACATCATCTTGGTCTGAATAAATGTTGTGATCGCCGCAATCGCCGGCAATATAAACAGCTTATCCGGTTCTCCGAGCTGCAGCCACAGGAAGGAATGCTCACGGATAGCCGAATTGTAATAAATGGAGTTATACAACGCGATAAACACCGGCATTTGAATGATCAGTGGGAAACAACCCGCCATCGGGTTCACCTTGTTCTCCTGGAACAGCTTCATTGTCTCCTGCTGCTGCTTCTCGGGGTTATCCTTGTATTTCTCGCGGATCTTTTGCAGTTCCGGCTGGATCGCTTGCATCGCCTTGGAGCTCTTCACCTGCTTAAGGGTAAGCGGCAAAATCAGCGTCCGCACGATTAACACCATAATCAAAATCGCGATCCCGTATTCACCGTTAAACCATTTTGCAAACGTATCCAGGGCCAACGAAAAATAGTAAACGACGTTTGCGGTCCACCACGATCCGCTTGTTTTCATGCTTTCCGTCGTGGTAGCCAAATGAGCATTTTGCGGAGCGCAGCCGGCAAGAACCGCCACCAGCCCGACCGCAAGAAGGAGAAGAAGCCATCTTCTTCTGTTCGTCATCAATCGCGACACTTCAAAACCCCTCTCTTAACCTATCCATTCAACGTAAATCATAACATATTTAAAAGGACAAAGAAACAAGCCTGCCTAACGTCCGGAGGCCCGCAGCAACGAGGCTTTCCGAAGCACATGGAGCACGCTTTTCTCCAGTTCCTTGTATTCCATCCCGACGGCGCCGCTGCGGACGATTAAGATGAGATCGACATGGTCGCGGATCTCGGCTTCGTGCAGGCGGACGATTTCTTTGAGCAGCCTGCGCATCCGGTTGCGGACCACGGCGTTGCCGATCTTCTTGCTGGCGGATACCCCTAACCGGAACCGTTCGATATCCGGCTTATTGGACCAATAAACGACAAGCTGGCGGTTGGCGAAGGACTTTCCGAACCGGTAAATGCGATTAAAGTCGGCCCGGTTCCTTAAACGAAGTTTTTTATGCACGAGTTATCTCCTTGGTTCAAACTTCCCGATCCATTTCAAAGGGCGTAACTTCTAAAGTATTATAGACCAACATTTCCGCAATTAAAGCCGCATACAAAAAAAAGACCACCGCAGTGGTCTTTAACGCACGCTTTACGCACTCAATACTTTTCTGCCTTTGAGACGACGAGCAGCGAGAACCTTGCGGCCGTTTTTCGTGCTCATTCTTTTACGGAAACCATGAACCTTTTTACGCTTGCTCACATTCGGTTTGAAAGTCGGTTTCATCTATCGCACCCCCTTACAGGATTCACTATCGATTTCATCATTTTCATATCCACAGAAAATGCCTTTTTCCATTTAATCATACCGCCTGTAAAAAGTCAACAGACCGTCCCTTTTTCCCGGGCGCATTCTTTTTCTTAAAAATTATACACAATCCACAATCCGTCGTTTCAAAAAAAAGTTGTCCACAAATAAATAAAATATTCGGCCAAGCATATAAGTTATGCACATGTGGAAAAGTATGTCTACGGGATTTGCGCCGCTCCATTCACAAATTTCCGGCATCCCCGGTTTACAGGTTTCGGGCTAAGGAGTATATTGAACAAGAGAAGTTGTATACAAGTATACTGATAAAAGAAAGAGGTGCTTTATTATCATGAAAATTGGCATGATCGGCCTTGGCAAGATGGGCATGAACCTGGTTTCCAATTTGCTTGAGCACAAGCATGAGGTCGTAGCTTTCGACATGAATCCGGATTCCGTCAGCCATGCCGCCGATAAAGGAGCCGTTCCCGCCAACAGCTTGGAACAGCTGGTCGCTTCCTTGGAGGCTCCGCGGGTCATCTGGGCGATGGTCCCCGCCGGCGGACCTTTGCATTCGGTCGTAACAACGCTTACCCCGCTGCTTGAACAAGGAGACATCGTCATCGACGGAGGCAATTCGCATTATAAAGATTCGCTGGCCCTGGCCGAACAGCTGTCGGAGAAAGGCATCCACTTCTTTGATGTCGGCACTTCCGGCGGCGTTGAAGGCGCGGAGCATGGCGCCTGCTTCATGATCGGCGGGGACGAAACGGCCTTCCGCCATATCGAACCGCTTTTCCGCGATCTGGCGGTTGAAAACGGCTACTTGTACGCGGGGAAATCCGGCAGCGGCCACTTTCTTAAAATGGTGCACAACGGAATCGAATACGGCATGATGCAAGCGATTGCCGAAGGTTTTGAAGTGCTGGACAAAAGCCCGTTCGAATTCGATTTCGAGCAGGTGGCGCGCGTATGGTCCAACGGTTCGGTCATCCGCAGCTGGCTGATGGAGCTGGCGCAAAACGCTTTTTCCAAGGATCCGAAGCTGGAAAGCATCCGCGGGGTCATGCATTCGTCCGGGGAAGGCAAGTGGACGGTCGAAACGGCGCTCGATCTTCAAGCCAGCGCGCCGGTTATCGCCATGTCGCTGTTTATGCGGTACCGCTCGCTGGATAGCGACGCATTTCACGGCAAAGTCGTCGCCGCGCTGCGCAACGAATTCGGCGGTCACGCGGTAGAATCGGCGAAATAAACGGTTTAAAACGTACGGATATCGGCTGACCGCCAGGACGCTTTCATGCTATGATCGAAGTGACCAAGTAAAAAGGATCACACGGGAAATTTCATCTGAATAGGAGATATGATACATGCAGTTTCCTGCTTCATGGCTAAAAAGCGGCTCTTTAGGCGAGTCGATCGCCGCCGAACTTCGGCTGCAAATGGTAAACGGCGCGATCAAACCGGGCGAGATCTTGTCCGAAAACCGCATTGCCGCGGATTTCGGAACAAGCCGCTCTCCGGTCCGGGAAGCGTTGAAAACGCTGTCCGGCGAAGGCCTGATCACTTTGCAGCGCATGGGGGCCGTCGTTCGCGGCCTGAATTTACAGGATATCGAAGAGCTTTACGATGTCCGCTATTTGATTGAAAGCTTTGCCTGGCAGCGCCTCGCCGCCGATCCGGAGAAGCTGTTGTCCCAATTGGACAAAATCGTCGACAAAATGGAGCTGGCCGGCAAACACCGGGATACGGTGGATTTTGCTTATCAGGACCTCTGTTTTCATGAAACGATCATTACCGGGGCCCGCCATTCGCGAATCGAGCAGCTATGGACCAGCATCCGGCAAGTGGTGATGACGGTCATGCTGATTACGACCCGCGAGGTCCTATCGCAAGGCGAGGAAAAAATTGAATATGTCGTAGGCAAGCACCGCAAGCTGTTGGAAAGTTTTAAATCGCGGGACAGCGAGACCATTCAGCGCAATATTGAAGAGTATTTTGCCGATTCCCGCCGTACGCTGCATAAGAGTATCCCTAAATGATTTAAGGCTGGCCTTGTGCGGCCTTTGGCCGTTTATGTTGTCGACAAGTATACATTAATGGGAATTGGATTTTAGCTCATACTAAAATCCAATCAATCTATTGAAATGAAAGCGTTGCAATATGGGCATTAACTATAAAGGAGGAACTTCAATTTGGGTACGCTGTTCGGAATGAGCCATAACGCCACGCTGCTGTTATGGACCTTAATTGTGATCGTTTTTCTTGTCTTGCTGATTTCCAAATATAAATGGAATCCGTTTGTTACGCTGTTGATCTCCGCCCTGCTGCTCGGGCTGCTGGCCGGCATGAAGCCGCTCGACGTCGTTAGTTCGATCACGGGCGGCCTCGGCGGCACGCTGGGCACGATCGCCATCGTCATCGGGCTCGGCACGATGCTGGGCAAAATGATGGCCGAATCCGGCGGCGCCGAACGGATCGCCACGACCTTGATCGACCGTTTCGGCGAACAAAGAGTGCACTGGGCGATGATGCTCGTCGGATTTATTGTCGGCATCCCCGTCTTTTTTGAAGTCGGCGTCATTTTGCTGATTCCGATCGTATTTACCGTCGCCAAAAAGACGAGAATGTCGCTGCTGCAGATCGGCATACCGATTTTGGCCGGCTTGTCCACCGTGCACGGGCTCGTCCCGCCGCATCCGGCCCCTATGATTGCAATCGACGCCTACGGGGCCGATCTGGGCCGGACTATTCTGTATTCGCTCCTCGTCGGGCTGCCGGTCGCGATCATCGCCGGTCCCTTGTTCGGCAAATATATCGGCAAACGTATCGCGCTGCAGCCGCCGGCCGAGCTGGCCGAACAATTTGCCGTCAAGGAGGGCCGCAAGCTGCCGAGCTTCGGCATGACGCTGTTTACGATTTTGCTGCCCGTGATCCTGATGCTGATCGGTTCGCTCGCAAGCATCATTGATCCCAAGGCAACGAGCCCAATCACGCTGTTTTGCGAATTTATCGGCCATGAAATCATGGCGCTCTTGATCGCCGTAGTGTTCTCCTTCTTTTCGCTGGGATACAGCCGCGGATTTTCGAAGCACGACATTTCCAAATTTACGAGCGAATGTCTGGCGCCGATCGCATCGATCGTGCTGATCATCGGCGCCGGCGGCGCGTTTAAGCAGGTGCTGATCAATAGCGCGTCGGCCAGGCGATTGCCGAAATGGCCACCGGAGCGAATATCAACATTATTTTCTTCTCCTGGTTGGTGGCCGCGTTGATCCGTGTAGCCACCGGCTCGGCCACCGTCGCCATGACGACGGCCGCGGGCATCGTCGCGCCCGTGCTCGCCCTGACGCCGGGAGCGAATGTGGAACTGGCCGTACTGGCCACCGGGGCCGGTTCGATCGTGCTGTCCCACGTCAACGATGCCGGCTTCTGGATGGTGAAGGAGTTTTTCAATATGTCCGTCCCGCAGACCTTGAAGTCCTGGACGGCCATGGAAACGATTCTTTCCGTCGTCGGACTGGTATTGATCTTGATTCTGAGCTTTATTTTTTAAAAACGTCATGCCTAGAATGGAGTTAGCCGGATAAGTTGAACTATTGAATTAGGAATGATAAAGGCAAGAGGGTTGCTTCAATTCGTTCAATCATTTGTTCAACTTATACAGATATAAACGTAGAGAGAAGGTTTTGAAATGAATTCCCTGACCTATATGATCGGCCTGGATATTGGAACGACCAGCACCAAAGCGGTTCTGTTCGAACGGAGCGGCAAGGTGGTCGCCTCCGCCAACGAAGAATATCCGCTGTACACCCCTTCCGCTTCCATCGCCGAGCAGGATCCGGATGAAATTTTCTCCGCCGTCGTGACAGTGGTTCGCCAAATTATGAAAAAAAGCGGGCTGGCTCCGGAGCAAATCGGCTTCGTGTCGTTCAGCACGGCGATGCACAGCGTCATCCCGGTCGATAAAGACGGCAAACCGCTGATGCGCTGCATTACCTGGGCAGATAACCGGAGCGTGGACTATGCGGAGCGGCTCAAAAACGAGCTGGGCGGCCATGAGATCTATCTGCGCACCGGAACGCCGATCCATCCGATGTCGCCGCTGACCAAGCTGATGTGGCTGCGCCAAGAGCAACCGGACATTTTTCAGAAAACGCGGAAGTTTATTTCCATTAAAGAATACGTTTTTCTCCAGCTGTTCGGGGAATACGTGATCGATTATTCGATCGCCTCCTGCACGGGGCTGCTGAATTTGGAGAAGCTGGATTGGGACGAGGAAGCGCTGCGCGTGGCCGGCATTACGCCGGAGCATTTGTCGAAGCTAGTGCCGACGACGCATATTATGCAGGGGCTTTCGCAAAAATACGCCGACGATATGGGCTTGTCCACCTCGACTCCGTTTGTGATCGGAGCGAGCGACGGCGTGCTGTCCAATCTCGGGGTGGACGCGATCGATCCCGGGGTCGTCGCCGTCACGATCGGCACCAGCGGCGCGATCCGCACGGTGGTCGACCGGCCGAAAACCGATCCGAAGGGGCGGATTTTCTGCTACGCGCTCACGGACAAACACTGGGTGATCGGCGGGCCGGTCAACAACGGCGGGGTGATTTTCCGCTGGGTCCGCGACGAATTCGCCGCTTCCGAGGTCGAAACCGCGAAACGGCTCGGGATCAGCCCTTACGATGTGCTGACCAAAATCGGCGAGCGTGTGAACCCCGGCTCCGACGGCCTTATTTTCCACCCTTATCTGGCCGGCGAACGGGCGCCTCTGTGGAATCCGAACGCGCGTGGTTCGTTTTTCGGGCTGACGCTGCATCATCAGAAAGAGCATATGATCCGCGCCGTGTTGGAGGGTGTTATTTACAACCTGTACACGGTGCTGCTGGCGATGGAAGAGCAGATCGGACGGCCCCGCAAAATCCAGGCGACCGGCGGCTTTGCCCGCTCCCCGCTGTGGCGGCAGATGCTGGCCGATATTTTCGACCAGCAGGTCGTAATCCCGGAAAGCATCGAAAGCTCTTGTCTCGGCGCGGCCGTCCTCGGCTTGTATGCGCTGGGCGAAATCGATTCCTTCGATATTGTCAAAAGTATGGTCGGGGGAACGTACATGCATTCGCCAAACGCCAAGCATACCGCCGTTTATAAACAGATACTGCCGATCTACATCCGCATTTCGCGCAAGCTGGAAGAAGAATACGAAGCGATCGCCAAGCTCCAACGCCATTTGACCGAGGGGTGAGCGAGGAACATTAAGAGAAAAGCCTGCTGGTCCTTTCAGAACCGGCAGGCTTTTTGCTGTCCTCAAACCGAATCCGTCGCTCTAACGGTTGCCACAGCCGCTATTTATGCCAAAAACATTGATTTCAAATTGTAACGGTTGCCACAGCGCTTATTTCACTGAAATCCGGCTATTTTTGCTCAGATTCAGGCAAATAACGGCGATCACAACCGTTAGAATTTTGAAAAGGGCTTTTTTCGCAAAATAACAGCTGTGGCAACCGTTAGATTTCAGGCGGGCCTAATTTCAATTCGAAAACCTACGTTTTTGCGGGAGATCTGAAAATTATCCGGAGTTGTGCACCCGTTAATTCAGCACTAGTGCTCAGATCCGGGACGCAGGTGCCTCCTGCAGAAGCGTCAGCCGACGTTTTTGACTTTGCGTCCGCGCCTCCCCATCAATTCGCTGGAATAGGCACGAACTCGAAAAATTCAGGATGTGCTTTTTCCGCATACAATTCGATGTCCAGCACGGTCTCGCCAAGCGGTTCGTGAATATCATAACTGCGCCACCCGTTGGCGCTTCGTCCGCCCCAGCACAGTTCCATGGTCCCTTTGGCCGGGTTCATGATCATGCTTTTGGTGGTACCGAAAAAGTCTTCATAATACGGGCAGTTGAGACCGGCCGGGAATTTTCCCAATAACAGCTGCTTCAAATCGTCCTCCGAAACCTGCCCCTTCCCTTCAAGAGTATGCCCGATCAGTTCGTAACGCTGCAAAGAATTGCGCATCGCCTGCGACTCATAAGGCACCAGCTCGGGCAGCAGCGGATGATTGGTGGCGTAAAGAAGCTGGGCGGTGCTGGAATGGTCGATTTGCAGCGCCCCAACCGGAAAGCTGCAGGAGCTCATCGTCACGGCAAGCCCGCATTCGTTAAAACCGTCATCGCGGCCGAAATGCAGCACACTGGTGCCAAGATGCGCATACTTTCCGGTCAGGGAGGTTTTCACCAGCGTAAAATCCTCCGAATCGGAGCTGAATTCATAGTTCCGAGCGAGCAGCGGGTTTCCGCTTGCGGCAAATCCCCGGCAAAACGGCGATCTGGCTGCACCGCGGGCGCAAGTAAGTCATGGCGTAATAGACGATTTGCGACGGCTTGGCCTCCAGCGCATCGGCAAATCCCCGCAGTTCCTCGGCAAGGCCCGGACACCAGCGGTCGAACAATTCGGCGGCTTCTTCGCCTCCGCTTCATCAAAATGATCAAATCCAGCAGTGTGAAAAGCTCTCAGCGCAGGGTTCTCCTTTGTAAATTCGCCAAAGCCCCAGCCGATTTCGTAATTCGTTCCTCGCAATTCTACCGTATAAGCTTGTTTTTTAATCATCCGGTTCCTCCTATGCACAATGAGTTTTTATTATTCCGGTTCTCCTGCTTCGACCACTGCCTTTTCTTCAGAATCATTTCAGAATCATTTCACATCGCTTGCCAAACCCTTTATTCTTTTGTTCAACATATATTCTGCCAGAGGCAAAAATAAAAATCTTGATAGTTTCTGCTGCCTAACTGCAACGAAAAATATAAGTGTAAAAAAGGGCGTTATTCCGGCAATATCCGTCCATTGGAGAGAAATAGAGGCAATTTATGTCGCTATATTGACGAAACGAAGGGTGATGCCGGCGTTCCGGTCCATTCACAGGAATATAGGTACATAAAATGCCGCTAATGAGGTTGAACGTGCTTGGCAACGGATAATAAGTACATAAAGTGCCGCTATTTTAAAGTCCCAGCCACCGGTTCCCCAGTCCAGCAACCAGCAGTCAAGCTCAGTCAAGCACCGATTTCCAGGTTAAGTCAATTATCCCATTAAAAAAATATATGCACAGGTGAAGAAAGGCCGGTCAGGGCTTGCCATTAATAACCTGTGCATAATTTTTTTGAGTTTTTCGTTCATCATGTCGAAATTTAAACAAATTATAAACAATATGTAGTGGTGTGCATGAGAATTATGCACAAGTTATTGAATTTGTGGATAAAAGCAGACAATACATTGAAATATAAGCCTTGGTTTGCTATGATTATATTGCTTTTGTTGTGAATATCTAAGTTTTGAGTATCGTTTATTCACAACCTGTGGATAAAATTGTGAACAATTCGAATTTATTCACGTTTATAATAATCATATGGAACTGGACTATGGGGATAAATTTCCCCATTATTTATGTTTTTTCGACTTCTTTCGCATGGCTTAAGCCACAATTGGAAGTTTTAAAAGGAGTGACAGTCTGTGGACAGCCATACTTCGGAAATATGGCAGCAAATTTTAGCAATTATTAATACCAAACTGAGCAAACCCAGCTTTGACACCTGGTTCAAAGCAACGAAGATCGTCACCATGACCGACAAAGCGATCGTCATCTCCGCGCCGACGACGTTTGCGGTAGAGTGGCTGGAAAGCCGCTACACGAAGCTGGTCGCAACGACGATTTTCGAATTTACCGGCAAACAGCTCGACGTCTCCTTCGTCATTGAAGAATCCGCTCCGGCCGAACAAACCCAGGTGTACAAGGAACCTCCCGCTCCCGTCCCAAGCGAGGAAAGCGTTTCCAACATGCTTAATCCGAAGTATACGTTCGACACGTTCGTCATCGGGTCCGGCAACCGCTTCGCCCATGCGGCTTCCCTGGCTGTCGCGGAAGCGCCGGCCCGCGCGTACAACCCGCTTTTCCTCTACGGCGGCGTAGGTCTAGGCAAAACCCATCTGATGCACGCGATCGGCCACTATATTTTGGAGCATAGCCCCAGCAGCAAAGTCGTATACATTTCCTCCGAGAAATTTACGAACGAATTCATCAATTCCATCCGGGATAACCGTGCGGAAAGCTTCCGCAACAAATACCGCAACATCGACATCTTGCTGATCGACGATATTCAGTTCCTGGCCGGCAAGGAATCGACCCAAGAGGAATTTTTCCATACGTTTAACGCGCTGCACGAAGAGAGGAAGCAGATCATCATCTCCAGCGACCGCCCGCCAAAAGAGATTCCGACGCTGGAGGAGAGGCTGCGCTCGAGGTTCGAATGGGGACTGATCACCGATATCCAGCCGCCGGATTTGGAGACGCGGATCGCGATTTTGCGCAAAAAGGCCAAGGCCGAAAATCTCGATATTCCGAACGAAGCGATGATCTATATCGCCAATCAAATCGATACGAACATCCGCGAGCTGGAAGGCGCTTTGATCCGGGTTGTCGCTTATTCCTCCCTGATCAATCAAGACATCACCACTCATCTGGCGGCGGAAGCGCTCAAGGATATCATTCCTTCCAGCCGTCCGAAGATGATTACGATCCAGGACATTCAGCAAAAGGTCGGCGATTACTACAATTTGAAGCTGGACGATTTCAAAGCTCGCAAACGGACCAAAGCGATCGCTTTTCCGCGGCAAATCGCCATGTATCTGGCCCGCGAACTAACCGATTTCTCGCTGCCGAAGATCGGCGACGCCTTTGGCGGACGGGACCACACGACGGTCATTCACGCACACGAGAAAATCACCCAGCAGCTCAAGAACGACCAGGAACTGTACAAGATCGTAAACAACATTACCGAGAAAATAAAAAACGCCACCTGAATAAGGGATAAGCCTATGCACATGATATGCACATGTGGATAGGCTTCATTTCATATTTTCCGGGTTGTTATCCACATATTCAGGGCCCCTACTACTTCTTCTAAATATATTAAAATATACACATCTTAATAAGTGGTAGCGCACAACTTGACTTCGGGGACCAACGCAAACGGCAATCAGCACAATTCGCGCGCTCTCGTAAAACCCGAAGAACCGCAAGAACCGGGGGAGTAATCCCGTTACATAAAACAAGCTTATGCGTATAAAGCAAGTTTTATTACTAATAGATTTAAAGTTACCGAAGTAAATTTTATTGCGATGTTATTTCTAAAGGAGCATATGCTTCATAAAACTTAAGCTTATGCTTCCGAAGTAGTTTTATTGCGATGTTATTCCAAAGAAGCGTATGCTTCATAAAACTTTTAGGAGTTGAATTTATGAAAATCCGCGTTTTAAAACATGATCTTAACGAGTCGATTCAGCATGTATCCAAGGCGATTTCCAGCCGTACGACAATTCCGATTTTGACGGGGATCAAGCTGGAAGTGAATTTTCAAGGGATGACGTTAACCGCCAGCGACACCGACATCTCCATCCAGGCCTATATTCCGGCGGAAGACAAGGACAAGCAGATCGTTCAAGTCGAACGTCCCGGCAGCGTGGTGCTGCCCGCTAAATTTTTCGTCGAAATTATCAAAAAGCTGCCTTCGGAGGATATCGAAATGGAGGTTCAGGACGGCTTCCAAACGTTCATTCGCTCCGGTTCGACAGACATCCAAATGGTTGGCCTCGACCCCGAGGAGTTCCCGGTATTGCCAAGCATTGAGGAGAACCAGGTCATTAGCATCCCCGGCGATTTGCTGAAAAACATGATCCGGCAGACCGTGTTCTCTATTTCCACCAACGAAACGTCGCCAATTTTGACCGGGGTATTGTGGAACTTGAGCGACAACCAGTTTAAATTCGTGGCGACGGACCGTCACCGGCTGGCCAGCCGCGTGGCCGGGCTTGATGACGCCGAAGGGGCGCGCTTCAGCAATATCGTTATTGCCGGTAAAACCCTGAACGAGCTGAGCAAAATCATTCCCGATCAAAATACGCGCATCGAGATCGTCGTTGCCGACAACCAGGTGCTGTTCAAAATCGACCGCGTCCTGTTTTATACGCGTATTCTCGACGGGACATACCCGGATACTTCCAAGATTATTCCGACAAACTATAAAACAGAACTGATTTTGGACACCAAAAAATTAAGCGATTCGATCGACCGCGCTTATTTGCTGTCCCGCGAGGAAAAAACAAACATCGTGCGCCTGCAGACGCTGGAGGACGGCTCGATCGAAATCTCCTCCAGCTCTTCGGAACTGGGGAAAGTCACCGAGCAAATGGAGGTCGCCCAATTCACCGGGGAACCGCTGCGCATCTCGTTCAACTCGAAATATATGCTGGATGTGCTCAAAGTCGTGGAGAGCGAACAGCTGCATATCGGATTTACGGGCGCAATGAGCCCGATCATTATCAAGCCGGTGGACGACACGCAGAGCCTGTATCTGATTTTGCCATACCGGACTACCCACTGATCTGAAAGGAAATCGGCGCCATGAAAATAATCTCCATTTCCAGTGAATATATTAAATTGGATCAATTTTTAAAATTGGCGGATTGCGTGCCGACGGGCGGCATGGCCAAAGCGCTGCTGGCGGACGGAGCGGTTAAAGTCAATGGGGAAGCGGAAGAACGCCGGGGCCGGAAGCTGTATCCCGGCGACAAGGTCGAAGTGGAAGGAAGCGGATCCTTCCAGGTGGCCGGACCGAAGGCTCCCTGACCGGCTGCTCCGCAGCCTTAAATCCGCACGAAGCAAGCGGAAAACGAGGGGGCTTAAGCTATCGTGTATGTCAATCAATTATCACTGCGGCACTACCGGAACTATGATACGCTCTCGCTAAACTCGTTTGGCGCCGTCAATTTGATCATCGGACGCAACGCCCAAGGCAAAACGAATCTGCTTGAAGCTTTGTTTGTACTGGCTTTGACGAAATCGCACCGGACCGGCAAAGACAAGGAGCTGATTTCGTTCGGCAGCGATCACGCCGTGGTAGAGGCGGAAGTGGAGAAGAAGTACGGAGCCGTTCGCCTGGAGCTTCGCTTGGCTTCGCAAGGCAAAAAAGCGAAGCTCAACGGCCTTGAACAGCGTAAGCTCAGCGATTTCATCGGCGCGCTGAACGTCGTCATGTTCGCCCCGGAGGATTTGGAAATCGTCAAGGGCACGCCGGGAGTGCGGCGGCGTTTTCTCGATATGGAAATCGGCCAGGTGCAGCCCGGATATTTATATCATCTTCAGCAATATCAGAAGGTTTTGGTGCAGCGGAACAACCTGCTGAAACAAGCCTGGGGCGCCGGACCCGAGCTTTCCACGATGCTGGAAATCTGGAACGAGCAGCTTGCGGAGCATGGTGTTAAAATCATCAAAAAAAGGAAACAATTTATAAGAAAACTGCAAAAATGGGCGGAGCAGATCCACGAAGGCATCACCGGCGGCGGTGAAAAGCTGAAATTATCCTATCTTCCCTCGTTCGGAGAAGCCGAAGAAGAAGATGAAGCTGTCTTATTACAGCAATTTATGATAAAGTTATCACAAGTGAAGGATCAGGAAATCCGCCGCGGCATGACGCTTTGCGGCCCCCATCGCGACGATGTCTCTTTTTATATTAACGGGAACGAAGCCCAAGTATACGGGTCGCAGGGGCAGCAGCGGACCACGGCGTTATCTTTGAAACTGGCGGAAATCGAGCTCATTCATGAGGAGATCGGGGAATACCCCATCCTGCTGTTGGACGACGTCTTGTCCGAGCTGGACCCTTACCGCCAAACCCAATTGATCGAAACGTTTCAGAGCAAAGTGCAGACGTTCATTACGGCGACCGGCATCGAAAGCATCAATGCAAGCCGGCTGCGGGACGCCAGCATTTTTCATGTTCAGGACGGACAAGTCCAAGGAGGGGCGAAGGAGTAAAATGTATATTCATTTGGGCGGAGAAAAAGTCATTCTCTCTTCGGAGTTGGTTGCGATTTTTGATATTTCCATCGAGCAGTCTTCGAAAATATCCAAACAGTTTATCAGCCACGCGCTTGAGCAAAAAAATGTCGTGCGCATCGGCGAAGAAGAGGCCAAGTCGATCGTCGTGACCCAAACTGAAATATACTATTCGCCCATTTCCTCGGCGACGTTGAAAAAAAAGGCTAACGTTATATTAGCGGTTTAGCGTTATAATATAAGTTCAGGGGTTTACAAGATGTGGTTGAATCTATAGAAGTAGGTGAAGGCATTGTCGATGAACGAACAAACGTATGACGAGAGTAACATACAGGTGCTCGAAGGCCTGGAAGCGGTCCGGAAACGGCCGGGGATGTATATCGGATCCACCAGCGTCCGCGGTTTGCACCACTTGGTATGGGAAGTCGTAGACAATAGTATAGACGAGGCGCTTGCCGGCTATGCCAACAAAATCGACGTCATCGTTCATGAAGATAACAGTGTGACTGTCATAGACAACGGCCGGGGCATTCCGGTCGGCCTGAATGAGAAGCTGCAGAAATCGACGCTGGAAGTCGTCATGACCGTGCTGCATGCCGGGGGGAAATTCGGCGGCGGCGGGTACAAAGTGTCAGGGGGACTTCACGGGGTCGGCGTTTCCGTTGTCAACGCGCTGTCCACGAAAGTCGTCGTTGAGGTAAGACGCGACGGGCACATTTATCAGCAAGAGTATCACCGCGGCGTGCCTCAATACGATGTGCGGGTCATTGGCGACACGGAGGAAACCGGGACGAAGACGAGATTTTACCCCGATCCGGAAATTTTCACGGAAACGACCGTATTCGATTACAACACGCTGCTGACGCGGATCCGAGAGCTGGCCTTTTTGAATAAAGGCATCAACCTCTCCCTGACCGATGAACGCACCGGGGCCAGCGATTCGTTCCATTACGAAGGCGGCATCAAGGAATACGTGATTTACCTGAATCATAACAAAGAAGTGCTGCATGAAGAGCCGATTTACGTGGAAGGTCAACGCGACATGATTCAGGTGGAAGTCGCCCTGCAATACAACGAAGGGTATACCGAAAATATCTATTCGTTTGCCAACAACATTCATACGCACGAGGGTGGCACCCACGAGTCCGGTTTTAAGAGCGCGCTGACGCGCATCATCAACGATTACGCCCGCAAGGCCGGGATGATCAAGGACAATGACAACAATTTGACCGGGGACGACGTGCGCGAAGGATTGACGGCGATTATTTCCGTAAAAATTCCCGAACCCCAATTCGAAGGGCAAACGAAAACGAAGCTCGGCAACAGCGAAGTGCGGGGAATCGTGGAATCGCTGTTTGCGGAGAAGTTACAGGAATTTTTGGAGGAAAACCCGGCCGTATCCCGGCGCGTCCTGGAGAAATCGCTGCAGGCTTCGCGGGCGCGGGAAGCGGCCCGTAAAGCGCGCGAGCTGACGCGCCGCAAGAGCGCCCTGGAAGTCAGCGCCCTGCCGGGCAAGCTGGCGGACTGCTCCTCCAAGGACGCCTCGATCAGCGAACTGTACATCGTCGAAGGCGACTCGGCCGGCGGCTCGGCGAAACAGGGGCGGGATCGTCACTTTCAGGCGATTTTGCCGCTGCGCGGTAAAATTTTGAACGTGGAGAAAGCGCGTCTGGACCGCATCCTCGGCAACGCCGAAATCCGCGCGATCATCACGGCGCTGGGCACCGGGATCGGCGAGGAGTTCGATATTGCGAAGGCGCGTTACCATAAAATCATCATCATGACCGACGCCGACGTCGACGGCGCCCATATCCGCACGCTGCTGCTGACGTTTTTCTTCCGCTACATGCGGAAGATCATCGAAGCCGGTTACGTTTATATCGCGATGCCGCCGCTGTTCAAAATCGAACGCAACAAAACGGTGCGCTACGCCCAGTCCGAGAAAGAACGCGATGAAATCATCGCCGAATTCGGCGAAGGGGTAAAAGTCAACGTTCAGCGCTACAAAGGTTTGGGCGAGATGAACCCGGAGCAGCTGTGGGAGACGACGATGGATCCGGAAAGCCGGACGATGCAGCAGGTATCGATTGCCGACGCCATTCAGGCGGACGCGATTTTCGATACGCTGATGGGCGACAACGTCGAGCCGCGCCGCGATTTCATTCACGAGCACGCCAAATACGTGAAGAACCTCGATATCTAGCCGGATGAAAAAGTAAAAATCAGCGTGAAATTGATCAAAATACCGTCACTGTGGTGGCGGTATTTTTTTAATATGGAGGTACGCAAGAGGGAAGACGACGAGGAAGGTTACTTAAATTGTCAAGCCTTCCGGCTTGTCCTGAAACTTGCTATAATCAGTCATAGACGGAGTAAACCGGTGGGAATGACATGGCGACTACCCGAAAGGGGGTGACGCTGTGTCACTTGACTTGTTCGTGAAGATTCTGGACTTGCTGCTTAAAGTGGTTGGCATTTTTGCTGGCCTTCAGACTTTGTTTTGCAGCAAAAAACAGAAGAAAGCACGTAGAGACAAGAAAAACCACCGGCGATAGGTTGGGCCCTTGACCGGTGGTTTTTCTTCTCTTTGAATGAAAATCTCGCCGTGGTTGCCCACTGGAGCTTTGTCGGAATAGTCGTGATGTTGGTAGCATCACGACTATTTTTATTTTACCCACATGCAGATGAAGATATGACATAGGGGTTGTTCCTTCATAATTTGTCCTTAGTATAACACATCCAGCGTTACATATCTACAAATCAGTGTTTGGGGTTTTAAACTTCCATTCGTCGATATCTCGCGGGTCCACATGCAGCACATGGGCGATCAACAGCGCTAAGGTGGCGTTCGGAATCACAATACCGTACTCAATATTCTGATAGTTTCGCAATGTGCATTTCATGGTGTTGTTGATGTGTTGTACGAGTGATTCCTGGGTAAACCCTGCGGCTTCCCTTGCTTCCTTGATCCTCAAATGCTACAGCTCCTCATTTTTATTCCGTCTCTTCTTTTTATGATAGAGGAGTTGAAATTTTTTAATCACGGTAAATTTTTCATGAAAAATATTGCGTCAACTATTTTTAGTTGTATAATAAAAAAAGCCAGATCACCTCTGGCTTGAAAGCACTTTTTGCCGGATAGTAAAGAGGGGGAGGTTTGTCTCCTATAAAAAATTTCAAAAAAAGGCATATTTCCCTAGGATATTACACTAGGGAGGTACACGCCAATGAATGAAGATGGTATTCAGGCAAGGATTGAGCGAGAGCGAAACAAATTGCATGTATTAACGGAAAAATACAATGGACAGTTTGGACATCCGCGCGTGATTCATCAATCTATGATCCTTGATGAACTCATTAATCAGTATTACCAGCTTCATAGACGTAACATAAAAAAGCCGATTGCGTGAACAATCGACTTAGGGGCGAGAATCTTTGCTGGGTTGCTCGCCCTTTTATTTTAACAGATGATGAAAGCTTTGCAACTGGTGAGGCAAAAGCGTATGCATTCGTACAATCCTGCGTAAATTGTATTGACCATTGTTCAAAATATGGTTATATTTATAATATATTCCCAAAATTTATCAGAGGTGGTTAGTTTGAATAATACAACCACGATTCTCGGAGCGCTGGAGCAATTTTCAAAACAGCATGGGTTAAATATTAGTCAACTATCCAGGCTGACTGGATTGAATACGGGTACGATGAGTGCTATTTTAAACAGTCAGCGAGTGCTTTCCGTGCATCAACTGGACCGCATTACTAAGGTGATGAATCTACCCGATGGGCATTTTTATGAGCAGTACATCCAGGAGTACTTGAATGAAGTGGCGCCGAATTGGCGCAGAATCAAACCTTTTTTTTACCGGTGCGCAGAGCTAGACAAGTTGGATTGCATTAAGCAAATCGTAAATCTATTGCTGGATAACCCTTTATATGCATCTCCGCTGTTTGAGGTAGCAGAAGAGTTAATTGCGCAAGGAAAACGGATGGCAGCAGCGATTCTTTACGAGAGTGTAGCTCTAAGCGAAAAAAGTCAGCATTCAGAGCGGTTAGCTTATTGCCAGTACAAGTTGTTCCTAACTAGACTTGGCCCCGATCAGGAACAAAATTACCGGGCAGCGATCCAGTTTGAGCCTTTTGCGGAGCGGCTTGAGGAAATCGACCAACTGGTAGCATTGAAGGATTTGGCTGATGCTTATCGTTCTTTGCGCCGCTGGGATAAGGTCTATAAAAATGGTGAAAAGTTAAAGCAGCTGGCTAAAATTCAGTACTCTTTGTTCCACTCCCGGAAAAAGAATGATCAAGGCCTTGTTAAAAAGCTGCCCAGGCCATTGTTTTTTTATGTTCTCTTTGGTCAAATGCTAGTAGGTGGCGCTTATTATGAACAAGAGGATTATGAATTGGCTCTGCAAATTTTCAGTGAAGCCGCCGATTTAGAATGGGTCAAGGAGACGGATGAAGAAACATTATACTGGAAGAACTTGTTCCAGGAATGGACTCAGGCGAATATTTTATTGACCCAATTAATGGCCGGCAACAGGAGTCGCTGCCGGAATATGTGAGTTACTTCGAAATGAAGGAAAATGAAATACTCATGGGTTTATGGAATATCATGATAGTAGCTAACCGATACAAGATTAACGTCGATCATGTCCTTACTAAGTTTGAAACCGTGTTGTCTAACGTCCTGGAGCATAAAGAAAACGAAATATACAACCAACAAAATACCGACGATCAGCTCGTTGGTTTGCTGTGTGAATTAACTGAATATTTTTTAATTAAAGGGGATCACAAACAAGGATTTAAATTCTTGATAGATGGCCTAAAAAAATCTACTATGATAAATGACGAAAGCTCTATGCTTCGGTGTATGAGATTGTTTGAACGTTTTAGAAACGTTGCGTCGGCTGAATCAAAAGTAGAGTATCATCAATTAGTGGAAATGGGGGATGGCCATGAAAAAAAATACTCTGTTGTACGCCATTAATTTTCTATTCGTATTGGTGGTAAGTGTAGGAGTAAATGCAGGACCACTTATGGGGACGTTTGGCGTACATGTTGGAGGTTAATTCGAATCTCTATCATGATTTTTAGAGGGCAAGTCGCTATGATTAATTTACATATCAGCTAAAAACCACCGGATTCCACACAAGGCTCCGGTGGTTTTTCTACCAGGAGCGGGGGAATCCAGAATGATAAGAAGCATCGGGATTGTCAGGCCACTTGATGAGCTTGGGAGAATCGTTATCCCTATTGAATTACGCCGTTTTATTGGGATAGGCCAGGGCGATACCATAGAGTTTTTTATTGACAATGCATCCCAAAGAATCATGATGCGCCCATACCGGACGCAAGAGTGCCTGTTCTGCCAATCGATGGAGCAACTTATATACTTCCGGGAACGCTTCATTTGCGCGGCATGCTTACAGGAACTGTTCTCTACACAGCAGGCTGGGAGTCAACAAACGGCCAACCTGGAAATTGCGGTGGCGTTAGAAAATCGAAACCATCCAGACGCAGGAGCTGTACGGCGGCCCCGACAAAAGATGAGTGAATTAATCCGAAAGCTCAATGAAGTGATGACTACCTACCCGTCTGAAAATCAATCCAAGTGGGCAAAACGGATCGGCGTTTCGCCGTCGAGAGTCGGCCAACTACTTCGTGCTATGAAAGAAGCTGGGAGTCAACAATCGGCCAACCAGGAATTTGCGGTGGTGTTGGAAAATCAAAGCGATTCAGTTGCAGGAGCTGCACGGCGGCCCCGGCAGAAGACGAGCGAATTAATCCGAAAGCTCAATGAAGTGATGGCTACCTATCCGTCAGAAAATCAATCCCAATGGGCGAATAGGATCGTAGTTTCGCCGTCGAGAGTCAGCCAACTACTTCGTGCTATGAAAGAAGAAGAGGGCCAATAGTGAATTCCGGTGGTTTTTCTGTCATGATGCATTTGTGACCGTTTTCTTACTAAATAAATAAAATTTTGTAATAAATAACCAACCACCTCCTAATTGGGTAATAATGAGAGATGTAATAATAGATTCAAAAAAGCCCGTAGAAGGAGGTGAGTATGGATGGATGATATGTTAATGGGTAGTATTCTACTGTTCGTCGTGTGATTTTGATTTTAATCTTCGTATTATCCGATCTAGAACCATACCTACCATGAACCAAAAAAACACAGTGATTACGTAAGTGAGGACAATTGGGAAGAATACCACTATTTGATTGAAAACTGGAAAATTAATTGATATCCACACTACAGGGCTAATCAGGGCTAAGAGGATTGCATACTCATCAAATCCGAAAATTTCTATAATGACGATCGCTAATGAAATAAAGGCGAGCCAAAAACGAAATGTTTTAAATATCCCTCTCATAATGAAAACTCCCATCCTAGAAGAAAGTATATAAACCAATCATAGTATAGAACTCCTTTTATACCCAGTTTGAGTAACATGCCTTGTGATGAAATTACTTTTTTGGGAGGCTGTTTATTTATGAAAATAGGAAAGACTTTAGTCACTGTTGGAGGATCGGTGCTTCTTTTATCGACTTTAGTTCCGGCTACCATGGCATTGAATGATAACTTATTGGAAACTAAAATTCAGCGCTACACATTCTTGACAGCCTGAAAAGTTGGCATATGCCGACGTTTCCCCTTAATCATTGCTTCCCTGCTACCGGATACTTTTAATGTTTATGGGCTTGTTGTGAAAAGTCTGTTGAAGTATGTAGTATCGTGACAAGTATTGTCTAAAATCACCATATTAGGGTTATTTTGTGTTATGTTAATGATGTGTATATCGGATTTTAAGTAGAGGGAGGAGGAGCCGAGCTAAGGTTGGATTC
Source organism: Paenibacillus sp. FSL R5-0527 (assembly GCF_038008055.1). Classification (NCBI taxonomy): domain Bacteria; kingdom Bacillati; phylum Bacillota; class Bacilli; order Caryophanales; family Paenibacillaceae; genus Paenibacillus; species Paenibacillus sp. FSL R5-0527. The sequence goes on from NZ_JBBOYI010000001.1 coordinate 660,821, forward strand.
TGGTGGTTTTAAGGGTTATTTCAAAAATTAAAACAGGAGATGGGTAATTTGTTTAAGAAAGTTAGTAAATTAATGGGAACTGCTGTTCTTTCGGTATCTTTGTTAGCTGTTTTTCCTGGAGTTAATGTAACAAAAGCTGAAGCACAGAATGAAGTTACAGAAACTTATGAATCACAAAATGAACTCCATTTAACAGATTTTTTTAATAACTTTAATCAGTTAAGTGGTAGTGATGCTTCTGATCAGTCAATTGTAATTACAGACCGGGATACAATTAATGCAGTAGCTGAGGAACAATCTTTAGCTGATCCAGATTCAATTAAAGAGATACGGTTTGATTCTGTACTTTTAAATTCAGAACCCTCTTCGTCTGATAATAAGCCTTCAGCAGTAACTAGTAAACCACACATAGAAAATGTAAAAGATCTGGGCACAGGTTGGATCTTTAAAAATAACTATATATCACATATTTTTGATGGTCCTGCTAGTGTAGAACAAACTTTTTCAAAAGAGGATTCCCAAGCTTTTACTGGTGAATTGGGATTGAAGTTCCCAAAGGTTGTTGAGTTAAAATTTGGAGTTACACTTGGTGAAAAGAAGACACAATCAACGAAATATTCATTTAAAGTTGCTAGTAATGAAACTATTGAGCTTAGAATCTACACAAATTACAGAAAAAAGAGTTATGAACTCTGGGAATTAATAAACGGACTAGACTATAATAGAGGTACTGACTATCTTCATACATCAGTTGGACTGTATTTTGAACAGATAAAACGATAAAACTAAAAAATGAAGAGAACAATTATTAGTATCGCTTTACTGTATTGTGGGGTTATTGTATGTTTGACTATATTAGGGTATGGATTTAAATACTCCAAAGACTTAACAGTATGGCGTGAAAGCTATGGGAAACTATGGACACTTATCAGTGATAATCATTTACTACTTCCGTTCTATTTTTCATTAGCAGTTTCGTTGGTTGCATTTGTTTTGTTGTTAATAGAATATTTTTTTGAAAAAAAATAGTTCATATTTTGTTGAATATGCGGGCCGCCGTTCTTGGGACTTTTTGAAATCTTGTGAGGAACGGCAAATGCTGATACAAGTGATGAAGCACTCGAATGGGGAAAACCATTCGGGTGCTTTTTTGTTGGCCGGATCGCTCCGGTGTAGTCACCAAACGGCCAATGAGAACCCCCGTATTTACCGATTGCTCATTTTGAGCAATCGGGTGCATATAATGAGTAATCGCTACTCCCTATATGTTGTATTACTCAAAATGAGCAATACTATATGCAGTATTATGAGTCCAACTTCTAGAAATAATGGTCTAATTGGAAAGACAGAGTAACCGGTGGGATTGGCATTCTTGCTGGCCTGAAGACTTTGCTCTGTGGCGGACAGAAGAAATTACGTAAATGCAAAAAAACCACCGGGAATAGGTTTGGAGAACCGCCCGGTGGTTTTTCGGCTGTGATAGGTTGAAAATCTCGCCGTGGTTACCCATCGGCCCTTGTCTGCCGCGATCCAGCATCGCGGCATTTTTCATTTTGCGTATTTTCTAAGCACATTATACCACAAGCAGGGCTTACGTAAAAGCTTGATCAACCGCCTTTATGATTTCTGCCTCTGTCGGTTTCGCGTATCGCCTGGTTATGTTATTGTCGGCGTGTCCGGCCAGCTCCGCGACCGTGGCAATATCTACACCGGGGGTGCTGACGAGTTCACGGCAGAACGTATGTCTCAATCGGTGTGGGTGGACACCGAATTTATACAGCATGTGTTGCACGGTGATCCGCTGAATGAGAAGCTGCAGAAATCGACGCTCGAAGTCGTCATGACCGTGCTGCATGCCGGGGGGAAATTCGGCGGCGGCGGATATAAAGTACCAGGGGGACTTCACGGGGGCGGGTGGGCGAAAAAGTAAAAATCAGCGTGAAATTGATCAAAATACCGTCACTGTGGTGGCGGTATTTTTTTTTACGATGGAGATGCATTACAACTTACTACTTCATTCCGAGGTGATTTCCATGGCTGGTCGGGCTCAACCGGCGGTGAAGCGGCCTCACGCCGCCAGCGGCCGCAAAATGAAGTCGTTGCAGCGGGGCGAAACGATCGCCGGAATATTGTTCGTCAGCCCGATGCTGCTGGGCGTGTCCGTGCTGGTGCTGCTGCCGATTGTCGCCACGCTGGTGCTCGGGTTTGCGGACTGGAATTTCGTGCAGGGCTGGGACGGCATCCGCTTTGTCGGCCTTGAAAATTTCCGCAACCTGATGCAAGATTCGATGTTCCTTCGTTCGCTCCGCAACAATCTGATCTTTCTGCTGACCGTCCCGGCCTATATGCTGATTTCGATGGTGCTGGCGATTTTGATCGACCGCTATGTGTACATGAAGGGTTATTTTAAGGTGGCTTACTTTATGCCTTACATCTCCAACATCGTCGCCGTAGCCGTCGTCTGGCAGGTGCTGTTTCAGCCTTCCTACGGTCCGATCAACGAGCTTTTGAAGACGATCGGCTTCGCCGATCCGCCGAAATGGATCGCCGATCCGAACTATGCGCTCGTCTCGATCATGATGATCACCGTCTGGATCTCCATCGGCTTCAACATGATCATATATATCGCCGGGCTGCAATCGATCCCCAAGGATCTGTACGAAGCCGCCGATATCGACGGTGCGAACGGGTGGGTGAAGTTCCGCCGCATTACGTTTCCGCTGCTGTCGCCGACGTCTTTTTTCCTGATGGTCACCGGGATTATTTCCACGTTTAAAGTGTTTGACATCATCGCCGTTTTGACCCAGGGGGGACCGATCGGTTCGACGACGATGATGGTGTGGTATCTGTACGATACGGCCTTCGTCAATTTGAAGGTGGGCTACGCGTCCTCCATCGCCACCGTGCTGTTCGGGCTGGTCATGCTGATTACGTTCATCCAATGGATCGCCCAGAAAAAATGGGTCAACTACTGAGGGAAGGAGTGGGCTTCGATGATAGCAAGCCGCCGTATCGAGTGGCCGAGAGCCGTTCTGACGCTGCTGATGTTTGCCGCAAGCATCCTGTTTCTGCTCCCTTTCTTCTGGATGCTGATGACGTCGTTCAAAATCGAAACCGAGGTGTTCGTCTACCCGATTGAGTGGATTCCCCGGACCTGGAATGCGGTGGAGAACTACAAGGAGGTATGGTTCGGCGATTATCCGTTTTATGTGTATTACTGGAATTCGATTAAGGTGGCCGTGGCGACGACGTTTATTTCCAGCCTTGTCTCCAGCCTGGCGGCCTACGGCTTCTCCAAGATCAAGTTCGCCGCCAGCCAGGGGCTGTTCCTGATCGTGCTGGCCACGTACATGATTCCGGGCCAGGCGATCCTGGTGCCGCAGTTTATTTTGTACCGCAACATCGGGCTGTTCGACAGCCATCTCGGCCTGATTATCATCAGCAGCTTCAGCGTGTTGGGGACGTTTATGCTGCGGCAGTTTTTTATGGGCGTGCATCAGGATTTCATCGAGTCGGCGAAAATCGACGGGGCCGGGCATTTCCGGATTTTCCGTTCGATCGGTCTGCCGCTGGTGAAGCCGGCCGTGGCCACTTATGCGATCCTGCGGTTTATCTGGACGTGGAACGATTATCAGAACCCGCTGATTTTTCTAAGGACGGACAAATGGTTTACGCTGCCGCTGGCGATGCAGAAGTTCACGTCCATGAGCGGGGAGTTTTATTCGCTGATTATGGCCGGGGCGGTGTCCGCGATCTTTCCGCTCCTGATGATTTTCATCATCGGGCAAAAAAGCGTGATTGAAGGAATTGCTCTCGGCGGGGTGAAAGGTTAAAGGCATAAGAAAAGACATACGAACCGCACGGGGGAATCCATATATATCCTGACCAAGGAGGGTAACACATGAACAAACGGAAAACGGGGGCAAAGCAGGTAAAGTTATGGTCGGCCGTGCTGGCCGCGATGCTGCTGATTGGGCTGCTGGCGGGCTGTGGGGGCGGCAGTGCCAACCAGGGGGCCGGCGGCAACGGCGGGGGATCTCCGGCGGCGGAAGGAGAGAAATCCGGAGCCGGTGGCGGCGGCCAGGTGAACCTTCGCTTGTACACGTACGGAACCGAGGAGGCGTACAACTGGAAGCACACACTGGCGGCCTATGAGCAGGCGAATCCGGGCGTGACGGTCGAGCTGGTGCAATTGAGCGAAAAAGGGGACACCCAGGAGGCGTCCAAGAAGCTGGACCTGGAAGCGGCTTCGTCGGCGCAGATGGACATCCTGATGTTCAGCGATGCCGCCGGATACGCGCAGCGCGTGGCGTTAGGCATGGCCGAGCCGCTCGACGATTACATCGCCAAAGACGGTTATACCGTGGAAAAGGACTACAAAGTGGATACCCATTTGAACGGCAAAGTGTATGCGCTTCCAGGGAAGTTCAATCCGTGGTACGTACTGTTGAACAAGGATCATCTAGAAGAGGCGGGGCTTACGGTGCCTACCGACTGGACCTGGGACGAATATGCCGACTATGCGAAAAAGCTGACCCAAGGGGAAGGTGCAAACAAACGGTACGGGACGTATTTTCACGGGCCGCAAGCCGGCGGATGGATGGAATACGTCAAGCTGATGATGCTGAACCAGCCGCAAAACGCCGATTTTCTGAAGGCGGACGGCTCGTCCAACCTGGATGACCCGAATTTTCGCAAATCGCTGGAGTTGCGTGTGCGGATGGAGAAGGAGGATCAGTCTTCCGTGCCGTATACCGATATGATCTCGCAAAAGCTTGCTTACCGGACGCAGTTTTTCAACGAATCGGCCAGCATGCTGACGATCGGGAGCTGGATGAACACGGAAATCGGCGGCACCGATAAAGTCCCGTTGAATTTTAACGTGGCGGTCGCCCCGTTCCCGAAAAACAATCCCGAGGATGAAATCGGTCTGACGCCGGTGACCACCGATTATGTGGCCGTCGCCGCCAAATCGCAGCATAAGGAAGAGGCGTACCGCTTTGTCCGCTGGTATACGACGGAAGGGCAAGTCGTGCAGGGCAAAAACATTCCGGCATGGAACGGCGTAAAGGCCGAGGAAATCACCGGGATCATCGATACGATTCTGGCGGGTACGAAAAATCCGGAGAAGGTCGACAAAGAATCGCTGGTGAACACGCTGATGGCTTCCAAAGCTTCCGCGATCATCCCGCCATCTTCGTATCAGGCCGAAGTGTACAAGGCGATCAACGAGGAATACGAGAAGCTGATTTTGGGCAACCAGGACATCGATACGACGATCAAAAATTGTCAGGAACGCGTTAACCAAATTATTGAATCCAACAAAAAATGAGTGGTAAAATGATCCAAAACAGGGGGCGGCAGCGTCCCCCTTTTCGCCGAGGGGTGAGGTGGAATGTTCAAGCGGCTCAGGCACTTTGCGCCCCGGTCGATCCGCGCGAAACTGATTTTGGCTGCGGTGGCCTGCATTCTCGTTCCCGCCGCCTTCACCTTAAACGTGTATCATGCGCTGACGCAAAAGGCGGTCAAGCAGCAGGCCATCGCCAACGCGGAAAATTCGCTCGAACTGGTGAACGGATCGGCGACTCATTTATTAAAAGGCATGCTGGACATCGCCAACTACATCCAGGTCAATGCGGGGCTGAACACGTATTTCAAGCTAATGGCCTCCGGATATCAGGAGCCGGACCCTTACCGGAAATTTACCGACGCCAACCGCGTGCTGGAACAGTTGGACAGCCTGACCGTGGTTGGCGAAAAAAGCTATGTGACGGTGCTGCTCACCGACGGATCCTATTTCATGAATTATTCCGTAAGCGATTACAATCCGCTCGATTTGCTGCAGGAACCGTGGTTCGATCAGCTCGACGAGCTGCAGGGGCTGGATTCCTACTGGATCGGCGCGGAGCCGACGCAATTTAAGTATGACCGGTTCGACCATCCGTACCAGGTGTCGGTGGCGCGCACGCTGCGGCTGGCCAATTCGGACATTTACGGGTATGTCGTCGTGACGGTGATGGAGGATCAGGTCAGCGATATTTTCAGCGAACTGACCGCGGGCCAGGAAGTTCGTTTGGTGGATGCCGCGGGGAGGATCGTGGCGGACCGGAACAAGGACAACATCGGCGGCGCGTATCCCGGCGGGAAGCAGGAGCAACTGGGGCATGGGCTTGGGGCTGGGCATGAGTATGAGTATGAGCATGGGCGTGCGGCGGCGGAAACCGCCTTTATTTTGCGGGATGATGGCAAGCCGCTGCTCGTAGCTGAGCAGAGCATCGCGCTGAACGGCTGGCGGTTGATCCTTACCCAGCCCTACCAGGAGGCGACGGTCAACATCAGCTCGATCTTCAACCGTGTGTTCTTGTTCCAGATCATCTCGTTTATCGTGTTTATGGCGATGCTGATCGTGTTGGTCAGAACGTTCACCCGGCCGCTGGTGCGGCTCGGCAAGGCGGCGTCGGCGGTGCAGCGGGGCAACCTGGAGGTGCGCTCCGGCGTTCGCGGCAATGACGAAATCGGGCGGCTGGGGCTGCTGTTCGACCAGATGCTGGACCGGGTAAAGCAAATGATCGCGGAAATTTCCACGACCCAGGCCCGCAAACGGACGGCGGAGCTGAAAATGCTGCAGGCGCAGATCAACCCGCATTTTTTGTTTAACGTGCTCAATTCGATTCGCATGAAAGTGATGAAGCATGGTGATCTCGAGAGCGGGAAGATGATCGGTTCGTTGTCCACGCTGCTGCGGATGACGATCAGCCGCGAAGAGGATGAAATCACGCTGCACGAGGAAATCGAGCTCGTTTCGCATTACGTGCGGCTGATGAATTTGCGCCAGAAGCAGGAAGTGACGCTGGAGCTGGCCGTGGCGCCGGAGGCTTTTCTCGTGAAAGTGCCGCGGCTCATCCTGCAACCGCTCGTGGAAAACGCGCTGATTCACGGGCTTACGCAGCAGGCCGGCGTCATCAGGATCGCCGCTTCGATGGAACAGGACGGTTTGCTGCTCACCGTCGCGGATAACGGCGCCGGGATGGAAGAAGCGAAGCTTGAGGCCACGCTGCGCAGGATGAACGATGCGGGGGCGGCGCCTGAACAAGCCGGTATCAAGCCGAAAGGCCATTTTTCCGGGATGGGCCTGCACAATGTGATGGAGCGGATGCGCTTGAGGTTCGGGCCAATGTTCCACGTGGAAATTCGCAGCGAACCGGGACTCGGAACGGTGATCGAGATGTACATTCCTCACGATAAGGGGGAGCGCTAGTGTATAACGTGATGCTGGTGGATGACGATTATCCCGTAACCCAATTGCTGTCGGAGGCGATCCCCTGGGAAGGGCTTGGGCTGCGGCTGATGGGTTCCTACGAAAACGGCTGGAGCGCCTGGGAGCAGGCGCAGCGGGAAATGCCGGACATTCTGATCACGGACATCGGGATGCCCAGAATGGACGGACTGGAGCTGTCGGCCCGGATTCGGCGGATGTCACCGCATGTGCGGATCGCCATCTTGTCCTGCCACAGCGAATTCGAATACGCCCAGCAAGCGATGCGGCTGAATGTGCAGGATTATTTGCTCAAGGATACGCTCGATCCGGAGGATGTGGCCGCGGTGCTGCGACGGTTCAAGGACCATATGGACGAAGAGGCGCACAACGGCTGGGAGCAATCGCGGATGAAGCAACTGGTCGTGGAGGCGAGCGAGCTGCGCAAGGAGCAGATACTGGCGAGCCTGATCGATCAGCCGCTGTTCTCGGCGCAGAAGTGGGAACAGGAAGCGCGGGAATACGGCCTGTTTCTGCCGGGGCAGTCCTGTTTGCCGGCGATCGGTTACGTGGAGAACTACCAGACGGTGAAGCACCGCTTCGCATCCGACCGGACGCTGCATTTTGCGATCGGCAATGTGCTGGGGGAAGTATGGAACGGGCTGCCGTTGCAAGGCCTTCACGTCAGATATGACACGGGGACGTCGATTTTGCTGTTCTCTCATACGCCATCGCTGAAGCGGAACGCTGCGGACGAAGCGGCCGCTTGCCTGCAGGAGATGCAATTCACGCTGCGCCGCGTGCTTAAGGTCGGCATGTCCTTTGTGCTGGGAGAGAGCTGCGGCGGCGCGGAAAGCCTGAAACAGAAGCTTGGTGAGCTGCTTAACGGCGAGAGCGTGAGATTTTATCTGGAACCCGGGGAAATTGCCAAACGGAGCGAAAAGACCTTGGAAAGCGCGGGGGATGGCGAGCGGCCGAATCTGTTCGCTTTTTACGACCGGGCCAATACGGAGCTGAGGGAAGCGCTGCTCGGCAAAAATCCGGTCCTGGCCGATAGCATAGCGGACAAATGGATGTCCATGATCGGCCGGGCGCGGTATGCGCCGGAGACCGTCAAAGACTGGACGCTGAAGCTGCTGCTCGATTTGAAGCTGAAGCTGCATTCGCTGCATTCGATCCGCCCGTCTTATTCCGCCGAGTCCCTGCATAAGGAGTTGGTCGACATTTATTCGCTGTCCGAGCTTGGCGCTTGGTTGAAGGGTCATTTGGAGCGGATTGCGGCCCTGACGGAGGCGGGTTCGGGGGCGAGCCGGCGAACCGAGGTGGCGGAGGCCTGCCGGTACGTCTCCCTTCACCTTCATACGCGAATCAGCCTCGACGAGGCGGCCGGGCATCTGCATTTGAACCCGAGCTATTTCAGCCGGCTGTTCAAGAAGGAAACCGGCATGACCTTCATAGAGTATATTACGCGCATGAAAATGGAGCGGGCCAAGGAGCTGCTGGACGGGACCCGGTATTCCGTCGGGGAGATCGGCGAAATGCTCGGTTACGACAATCAGAGCTATTTTATTAAAACGTTCAAAGGTTACACGGGCGCCACTCCTATGGAGTACCGGAGATGAAGGGCGTTGGGAATCTGGCGGTGAAGCGGAGGATGGGATCATCATGAATTCGTTGGGACGAACGTTGGAACGTGAGGATTGGCTTGCGATCGTAGGGCGTATGGCTCCGGCTGACCTTCGTTTGTATTATCCGGGCGGAGATCAGGCCGCGTTTTGGCGGCGGGTGAGGGAGTCCGGGGAGTACCGGGAAGAAGTCCTGGAAATCCGGGCGGAAGCGGAACGGCTGCGGCACGAACAAAATCCGGAGCTCACCTATTCGTTGTTTGCGGTCTTTGCGCAGCGGGGGACGCGGCTGGAGTATGAGCGGGTTTACTTCGAGCGGAGACGGCGGTTAAATACATTCGCTTTGCTGGCCCTGCTTGATCCGGACGATCAGGTTGCGGAACACGAGCTGCTGGACATGATTTGGTCGGTCTGCGGCGAGTATACATGGTGCCTGCCGGCCCATCTGGGCGAGGTCGGTCATGAGCGGGCCATCGACCTATTTGCAGCCGAAACTGGGTTTACGCTAGGCGAAATCGCCTTGCTGCTGCAGGGGCGGCTGCCCAGGCTGCTGCAAACGCGCATCGAGGCGGAAGTGAACCGGCGGTTGTTCGAGCCTTTCCTGCGGAGCGGGCCGTACGAATGGGAGACGGCCAGGCATAATTGGGCGGCCGTATGCGCCGGTTCCGTCGGCGCCGCCGCGCTGCTGCTCCTGCGGGACCCGGAGGCATTGAGCGCCATCCTGGAGCGCGCGCATGCCAGCCTCGAATGCTACCTGCAAGGCTTCGGCGCAGACGGGGCCTGCCCGGAAGGGCCCGGGTATTGGAACTACGGGTTCGGCTATTTCGTGTATTTTGCCGATTTGCTCGCGCGGCGCACGTTAGGAGAGGCCGACTGGTTTGCCGGGGACAAGGTGCGGCGGATCGCCGAGTTTCAGCAAAAATGCTACCTCGGCGGCGACCGGGTGGCCAATTTCTCCAATGCCGTCCCCCATTGCCGCGTGCAGATCGGGTTATCTCATGAGCTCGCCCGCCGTTACAAGAGCGTGCAGCTTCCGCCGCCCGTCCTGCGGGCCGATTACCGGGACGACCATTGCAGCCGCTGGGCGCCGGCCTTCCGCAACCTGGTCTGGAAGGATGGTGCGGCGGAAGGGGAGCAGGACCGCGATTGGCCTGCGGCGAGCTATGATTTGCCCGATGCCCAGTGGCTGGTCTCCCGTCACCGGAGCGCGGCCGGAGCGTTTGGCTTTGCCGCCAAGGGCGGGCACAACGGGGAGCCGCACAACCATAACGACCTGGGGCATTTCATCCTGATCGCAGACGGGGACACCTTTGCCGCGGATCTGGGCAGCGGCGAATATACCGCCGATTATTTCGGAGCAGGCCGGTACCGCTATGATTGCAACGGGTCGCAGGGTCACTCGGTGCCGATCATCAACGGCCGGCATCAGGCCGAAGGGGAGCGGCACGCGGCGGCGGTATTGGAGGCGGCTACCGGCGAAACGCGGGATGAGCTGAGGCTTGATTTGACCGGAGCTTATGAAGAACCGGGGCTAAAGCGATTCACCCGGTCGTTTGTCTGGGACAAAACGGAGCTGCCGACGCTGGAGCTGACCGATGAATTCCGCTTTGTCTCACCGCCGGAAGCGCTGGCGGAACGGGTGGTGACGCCGCTTTCGCCTCAGATGAACGGAAATGGCGAGGTCCTGCTGGCAGCAGGCGGCGGGAAGCGGGCGCTGCGCATCGTTTATGACGGGCAGCGCCTCGAGCCGGCCGCGCAGCCGCACACGTTCCGCAATCATTTCGGCCGGGACGAAAGCTGGTATTCGCTTGATTTTATCGTCAAGCAGCCTGGACTAACAGAGCGGGTGCGGCTGAAATTCGAATTTGTTTGAACAACGAAAGGGGAAGGTGGATGGCATGCAAGCAGCGGAACACACGCTGGAGAGGAACCGGGCGGATTGGGCGGAGGAAGCATGGGGCAAGGCGCTGCGAAAAATACAAAGAACCAGCGGGCGGATCGGAGCGGGATTCCCCCACGCCAGCCATAACGGGGTATACGAGCTTGCCGATCCGGGCTGGTGGACGGCCGGGTTTTGGCCGGGGATTTTATGGCTGCTGTACAACGGCACCCGGGATGAGCGTCTCAAGGCGCTGGCCGAGCGGTGCGAGGAGACGCTGGACGGCGTGCTCGACGGGTATACGAGGCTGGATCATGACGCCGGCTTTATGTGGATTTTAACGAGCGTAGCTTCGTATAAGCTGCTGGGCAAGGAGCAGTCGCGCGTTCGCGCGCTGAAAGCGGCCAATTATTTGGCGGCTCGCTTTAACCTGAAGGGGCGCTACATTCGGGCTTGGAATCCGTGGACCGAAGGAGAGGACAATGCCGGGATCGCCATTATCGATTGCAGTATGAATACGGCTCTCTTGTTCTGGGCTTCGGCCAACACGGGCGATCCTCGCTACCGCCATATTGCGGAGGCGCATATGGATACGGTGCTGGAGCATTTTATCCGCCCCGACGGTTCGGTGTACCATATCGTCCGGTTCGATGCGGAAACGGGCGAGCGCCTCGAACCCCTCGGAGGCCAAGGATATGCGCCGGAGTCGGCCTGGTCCAGGGGTACGGCCTGGGCGATTTACGGCTTGACGCTGGCGTATCATCACACCGGCAAGCCGGCGTATCTTAACGCAGCCAAACGGGCCGCCCACTTCTTTCTGGCCGGGCTGCCGGAGGACCATGTGCCGCCATGGGATTTTCGCGCGCCGCAGGAGCTCCGCCATATCCGCGATTCCTCGGCGGGGGCCTGCGCGGCCAGCGGCCTGCTGCTGCTGGCGGATCAAGTCGATCCTTTGGAGTCCGCGGTTTACCGGGAGGCGGCGATCCGCATTCTGGATTCGTTGTACCGGAACTACGGCGCTTGGGACGATGAGCGCGAGGAAGGTTTGATTTTGCACGGCACGGGGCATTATCCGGAAGGTAAAAACGTCGATGTGCCGCTGATCTACGGGGACTTCTTCTATGTCGAAGGGCTGGCCCGGCTGCTGGGGAAAGGGCCTTTTTATTGGGAATAGGCGAATTTGCGGAGAGGAGCGTCGGAACATGGCGGCGGAAATGGGAAAAGGAAAAGGGATACAAACGGAGGCAATTTCGAAGTCCATTCGGGAAAATCCTTTGGCCGCGCGGCGGGACCTGCAGGCGGCGTTCCACCAGCTTACCGGGCCGCTGGTGGGACATTACACGGGCGGCCGCGCCCGTTTAAAACTGGGAGCGGCGGGAGCGGGGTATCCGGACTCCGTCGCCGGGATGGAGGGTTTTTCCCGCGTGTTGTGGGGCTTGGTTCCTTTTCTGGCGGGGGGCGGAGAAACCCCATTAGAGGACATCTGCCTGGAGGGGATCCGCCACGGTACCGATCCAGGTCATGAGGAATACTGGGGCGACGTGAACGATTACGACCAGCGCCTGGTGGAAATGGCGGCGTTCGGGTTCGCGTTGGCGCTGGCTCCGGAGCGATTCTGGGGGCCGTTGGATGAGCGGGAACGGAAGCATCTGTACGCCTGGCTGAATCAGATCAACCACCGCGCTTGTTACGATTGCAACTGGCTTTTTTTCCAGGTGCTCGTCAATATCGGGTTTCATAAGGCCGGACTTCCGTATGACCGCGAGCAAGTGGCGCGCAATTTAAGCCGGATTGACGAATTTTACTTATCCGACGGCTGGTACAGCGACGGGCCGGGCGGGCACAGCGATTACTACGTGCCGTTTGCCCTGCATTTTTACGGTTTGCTGTACGCCAAGCTGATGGGGGATGAGGACCCGAAGCGGGCAGCCCGCTTTAAGGACAGGGCGGCGCGGTTTGCCGCCGATTTCACGTTGTGGTTTGCGCCGGACGGTTCGGCGCTGCCCTATGGGAGAAGCCTGACGTACCGGTTTGCCCAGTCGGCGTTCTGGAGCGCGCTGGCTTACGCCGAGGTTGACGTTTTTTCGCCGGGGGTGATCAAAGGTCTCGTCTTGCGGAATTTGCGCTGGTGGTTTCGGCAGCCGATTTTGGATGCGGGCGGACTGCTGACGGTCGGTTACGCCTATCCTAACCTGGTGATGGCCGAAAATTACAATTCGCCGGGGTCGCCTTATTGGGCCTTTAAAGCTTTTTTGCCGCTCGCTTTTCCGGAAAGCCATCCCTTCTGGCAGGCGGAAGAGGAGGCGCTGCCCGCTGCCGGGCCCGTCGCGGTGCAGCTGCCGCCGCATCTCGTCGTTTGCCGGCAGGAGAGAAGCGGTCATGTCGCCGCGTTCAACAGCGGCCACCTCTCGACCAATGAACACACGCATACATCGGCAAAATATGGAAAATTCGCCTATTCGACCGCCTTCGGCTTTAGCGTGCCGAGAGCGGAGTGGGGGCTTGGGCAAGGGGCTTTCGACTCGATGCTTGCGCTCAGCGAAGGGGACAATCTGTACCGGGTCAGAAGGAGCAACGAGGAGACAGGGATTGAGGAGAACCTCATTTATGCCCGGTGGAGACCGTGGCATAACGTTTGCGTTGAGTCCTGGATCGTCGCCGGTTTGCCGTGGCATTACCGGATTCACCGGATCAGCACGGACCGGGAGCTGGACGTTGCCGAAGGCGGATTTGCCCTGGGGCTTGAACCGGCTGCGCAGGGCGAACAAATCGGGACGTTGTCCGAGGGCGGTGTGCTGATCGGCAATTCGCTGGGGAGCAGCGGCGTCGCCGGCAAACTAGGGTATGGGCAGGCGGAACTGATATACCCGAACGCCAACACGAATGTGTTGTATCCGCGGACCGTCATTCCTACGCTTCGGGGCCGTCTTCGGCCGGGCAACCATTGGCTGATTGCCGCCATATACGGAAATCCGGCTTGTCCGGGAGCAAAAAAAAGCGCCCGCAACAGCCCGCCGGAAAGCGTCCATGAGCCCTCCGGAATGGTGGATGTGGGGCAAAATGAGATCCGCATCAAAACGTTTACGGGCCAAGTAAAAGTGATTCGGATGGATTGAACAGACGCATGAACGGTTTTCGCTATTTGGAAGAAGCCTTCAGCCGGCCGTACGCCACTGCGTAACGCCGGATTTTTTTATAGACTTCTTTCGGGTGCAGCATTTTGAAAGGGAATAGGGCGGGGAGGGTGTTCACCTCCAAAATCCAGATATGATGGTATTCGTCAATGGCGATGTCCAGGCCGATTTCCTTGAGCCTGGGGAATTTACGGGCCAGTTGGGCCGCCACCTGTTCGCCGATCCATTTCATATCCTTGTAAAGGCGGGCGAATTCTTTGGCGTTCGTGTAAGGAGCCAGAAGATCTTCGATCAGCATGACGCTGCCGCCGCCGTGATAGTTGGTGATTACTTTTTGCTGGGCCGCCACCCGGCCGATAAATCCGGTCGTTTCCCAGGTTTTGCGCGGGGTTCTCTGTACGAGGGCGCGGATGTCGAATTTACGCCGCCGATACGTAAGCGCGCGAATCCCTTTTTGAATCAGGTAAGGCGTCTGTCCGATTCTTTTCTCAAGCGCCTCGTACAATTCCTCCAACGCCGGGAACAGTTCGGATTCCGTTCCGTACCTTAACCTGTATTGCATGGGACTGTCCGGGGCAAGTTCATCCCGCCAGAGTTCTACGCTCATGACCCCGTTGCCGTAGGTTCCATTGTCCGGCTTGACAAAGACGAACCCGTACTCGTTCAACATATCCCGGAGAGGCTCCAGAGCGAATTTTCGGGTATCCGGGATATAAGGACGAAGTGATTCATTCTGCCGGATTACTTTCGTTTTTTCCCATTTGCTTGCGATGCGTTGAATCGCCAAAACGAGATCCTTCCTTTCCTCAGTCTTCTTTGCCGAGCCAACTTCCGAGTGCGAAAAACATAGGACAGAAGAGATAAACAATGATATAATTATAAGATATGGGGATTTTATAAGCTTTTTTGGCCTATATCCGTAGTGTATGTACGAACGTTTCGATGGGAGTGGACACATCCCTATTTTTTTGCTGTCCTTATGGAATGTGTGATGAAAACCGGCCCACGTTTAATTGAGCTTGCTTTGTGAAAGTAATATAATGAAAGTGGAGGTTTTTCGGGCTTTTCCCATAGATTGGCATGTGGGTAGAAATGAAGGAGGTCCAGCATGGCGGAAGAAAAATTCTCTCAAATCATTGACCGGGACATCAATGTGGAAATGCGCGAATCCTTTATGGATTATGCCATGAGCATTATTGTCAGCCGTGCATTGCCGGATGTAAGGGATGGTCTGAAACCGGTGCATCGCCGGATACTGTTTGCGATGTCGGAACTGGGGATGCATCCGGACAAGCCGTTTAAGAAATCGGCGAGAATCGTCGGCGAAGTCATTGGTAAATACCATCCCCATGGGGATTCTGCAGTTTATGAATCGATGGTGCGCATGGCGCAGGATTTCTCCATGCGCAATATGCTGGTGGAGGGTCATGGCAACTTTGGTTCCATTGACGGTGACTCTGCTGCAGCGATGCGTTATACGGAAGCGCGTTTATCCAAAATCGCGATGGAAATGCTTCGCGATATCAATAAAGAGACGATTGATTTTATGCCAAACTATGACGGTGAGGAGAAGGAGCCCGTCGTATTGCCGGCGCGTTTTCCAAATCTGCTGATAAACGGGGTTTCGGGGATCGCCGTCGGGATGGCGACCAGCATTCCGCCGCATAATTTGGGCGAGGTTATCGATGGGGTCCAGGCTTTGATCGAAAATCCGGACATCAGTTCGCTGGAATTGATGGATTATATCAAAGGGCCGGATTTTCCGACGGCAGGTTACGTCATAGGCCGTTCCGGCATTCGGCAGGCCTATACGACAGGCCGGGGAGCCGTGACGATGCGGGCTAGAACCTCAATTGAGGAGCATAACAACAAAGCCCGGATCATTGTGGAAGAAATTCCTTATATGGTCAATAAGGCTCGTTTGGTAGAGAAAATCGCCGAGCTTGTACGGGAAAAAAGAATTGACGGCATCACCGATTTGCGCGATGAATCGGACCGCACCGGGATGCGCATCGTCATCGAGCTCCGCCGCGATGTGAACCCTAACGTCGTCTTGAACAATTTGTACAAACATACGGCGTTGCAGAGCACGTTCGGCATCAACATGATAGCGATCGTTAATAACGAGCCTAAGCTTTTGACGCTGAAGGAAGTCCTTAGTCATTATTTGCAGCACCAGATCGAAGTTATTCGCCGGCGCACGGAATTCGACTTGAAAAAAGCCGAAGCCCGGGCGCATATCCTTGAAGGCCTGCGCATCGCTTTGGATCATATTGACGAAGTTATCGCCTTGATTCGCGCTTCCAATTCCGATGAAGAAGCCCGCGAAGGTTTGATGACGCAATTCGGTTTGAGCCTTGACCAGGCTCAGGCTATCCTCGATATGCGACTGCGCCGGTTGACCGGATTGGAACGCGAGAAAATCGAAAGCGAATATAACGAGCTGCTGCAAAAGATCGCGGAATACCGTGAGATTTTGGCCAATGAATCGCTTGTGCTGGAAATTATCGGGCAGGAGCTTCAGGAAATTCGCGAGAAGTACGCCGATCCTCGCCGGACGGAAATCACGATCGGGGAAGAGAGCATTCTCGACGAAGATCTGATTCCGCAGGAAGAGGTCGTCATCACGCTTACGCATACCGGTTACATCAAACGGCTGCCGGTTACGACCTACCGCAGCCAAAAACGCGGCGGGCGCGGCGTTGTGGGGATGGACACGAAAGATAATGACTTTGTGGAGCATCTGTTCGTGACGAACTCCCACCATTATCTGATGTTCTTCACCGACCGCGGCAAAGCCTACCGCCTGAAAGCTTACGAAATTCCGGAGTTGGGCCGTACGGCACGCGGTACGCCGATCATCAACCTGATCCAGATCGAACAGGGCGAGACCGTCAATGCGGTGATCGAGGTCGAGCGTTTTGATGAGGACAAATACCTGTTCTTTGCGACCCAGCAGGGGATCGTTAAAAAGACGCCGATCGAAGATTACATCAACATCCGCAAAGGCGGCCTGATTGCCGTGAATTTGCGCGAGGACGACAGGCTGATCGACGTGAAGCTGACCGACGGCCAGCAGGAAGTCATCATGGGTACGGCGCAAGGGATGTCCATCCGGTTCCCGGAAAGCGACGTTCGTTCCATGGGCAGATCGGCTACCGGGGTTAAAGGCATTACGCTGGATGACGGCGACGAACTGATCGGCATGGATGTCGTGGTGCCGGGTCAGGACGTGTTGATCGTAACCGCCAAAGGCTACGGGAAACGTACGCCGGTTTCCGAATACCGGATCCAAAGCCGGGGCGGCAAAGGGATCAAGACGATCAACGTTACGGAGAAAAACGGTTCGGTCGTCGGCCTGAAAGTCGTTAAGGACGAGGAAGATTTGATGATCATCACAAGCAGCGGGACGTTGATCCGGACCAGCATGGAAGGCATTTCCACAATGGGCCGGAATACGCAGGGCGTGAAGCTGATCAATATCCGTGAGGATGATTCCGTAGCGACCGTCTGCCGGACGGACAAGAGCGAGGATGAGCCGGAAGGAGAAGGCGAAGAATCGGCCGTTTCCGAAAATCCGCCGCTGGAAGGATCGGGCTCCGAGCCGGCCACCGATAACGCTGAAGAATAAGCAGCATATGAAAACAGTCTTCCCAGCTTATGGGCGGGAAGGCTGTTTTTTAGTTGATTATAGAAAGAAAGATTGCTTGCTATTTTGCCGCCGTACTATAATGACAGTAGACGAACCTTAGTTCTTAATCCCTAGATTTGGGAGAAATGAAGGCGGATTTTTAGTTTTGGACCTTGAGGAGAGAGTAAAAGATGACTAGTATCTCAATCACGGAATTAAAGCCTGGAGTCAAATTGTCAAATCATGTGCATAGCCCGTTGGGCGGTCTTTTACTGCAGAAGGGAAAGGTTTTGCTTCCGAGAGATTTGGATATTTTGCGCGCTTTTATGATCGAACAGGTAGAGATTGAAGATTTGCAGCAACTCCCTGAACGTAAAGCAGCGGAGACGGTAAAGGAAGCTTCCAAAGAGGGATACTCCGCTTCTATCGCTCCTTCCGCTTCTGCAAACGGATCTGCGGAAAACGAGACGGTTTCTCCCTATGCTGCATTACACAAGGAATACGATCGTATGCTGCATTTGACGAAGAGCGCTTTTCAATCCGTACTGGCCGCCGAACTCCCGATTTATGAGCTCCGCCATCAGTTTGAGGCGTTGATCCGTCATTTGAAGCACTATAATGTGCTTACGTTTACGCCGCAATTTATGAATGAATATGATTATTTGTACCACAATGCGATCCTTTCTTCGCTGACGTCTTATCAGCTGGCGCAATGGCACGGATTGCCGCAGAAGGATTGGATGCAGGTCGCTTTTGCCGGTTTGCTGCATGATATCGGGAATACGAAAATCGATCCGGTGATTCTGTACAAACCGTCCCCGCTAACCTCTGACGAAGCGGAGGAAATGCGTATGCACACAACTTACGGCTATCAGCAGCTGCGCAAAACGGCGGCAATTAATGAAGGGGTCAGATTGACGGCGCTTCAGCATCATGAAAAGATGGACGGCACCGGGTATCCGTTCCGGTTAACCGGAGATAAAATCCATATCTACGCCAAAATCGTCAGCGTAGCGGATATTTTCCACGCCATGACGTTAAACCGGAGGTACCGTAAAGCCAAGTCGCCTTACTTGGTCCTGGAAGAGATCCGCTCCGAGGCTTTTGGAAAGCTGGATCCCGGCGTAGTCCAATCATTTGTTGATAAGGTGACGCAGTTTCATAACGGGACGCGTGTACGGCTTAGCGACGGCAGCGTAGGCGAAATCGTGTTCTCCGACCGCAATCACCCGACTCGTCCGATGGTTTCGGTCAAAGGGGAAATCGTGAATCTTGTGCTGACAAGAGAGCTGCATATTGAGGAAGTTCTTTCCTAGGGTTGATATTGCACCGGCTTTTGAGGTATATTAATAGACACCCGCTGCAAAAATGCAAGGCGATAAAAAACGACTGGAATTAGTTGTTATAAAAAAAGTCTTGCAATATTGTTTAAAGGGTGATATATTATAAGAGTTGCCGCTGAAACACGGCAACGAGCGAAAAATGAGTTGATCTTTGAAAACTGAACAACGAGTGAGTATAAATGAGAATTAAAATTCTCGTCAGTAACTGATTGAGCTAATCGCTCTTTCGAATAAACTTGGATGATTCGTTCATCCAACCTTTATTGGAGAGTTTGATCCTGGCTCAGGACGAACGCTGGCGGCGTGCCTAATACATGCAAGTCGAGCGGACCTGATGGAGTGCTTGCACTCCTGATGGTTAGCGGCGGACGGGTGAGTAACACGTAGGCAACCTGCCCGTAAGACCGGGATAACTACCGGAAACGGTAGCTAATACCGGATAATCAAGTCTCTCGCATGGGAGGCTTGGGAAAGGCGGAGCAATCTGTCACTTACGGATGGGCCTGCGGCGCATTAGCTAGTTGGTGGGGTAACGGCTCACCAAGGCGACGATGCGTAGCCGACCTGAGAGGGTGAACGGCCACACTGGGACTGAGACACGGCCCAGACTCCTACGGGAGGCAGCAGTAGGGAATCTTCCGCAATGGACGAAAGTCTGACGGAGCAACGCCGCGTGAGTGATGAAGGTTTTCGGATCGTAAAGCTCTGTTGCCAGGGAAGAACGTCTTCTGGAGTAACTGCCAGGAGAGTGACGGTACCTGAGAAGAAAGCCCCGGCTAACTACGTGCCAGCAGCCGCGGTAATACGTAGGGGGCAAGCGTTGTCCGGAATTATTGGGCGTAAAGCGCGCGCAGGCGGCTGTTTAAGTCTGGTGTTTAATCCTGGGGCTCAACCCCGGGTCGCACTGGAAACTGGACGGCTTGAGTGCAGAAGAGGAGAGTGGAATTCCACGTGTAGCGGTGAAATGCGTAGAGATGTGGAGGAACACCAGTGGCGAAGGCGACTCTCTGGGCTGTAACTGACGCTGAGGCGCGAAAGCGTGGGGAGCAAACAGGATTAGATACCCTGGTAGTCCACGCCGTAAACGATGAGTGCTAGGTGTTAGGGGTTTCGATACCCTTGGTGCCGAAGTAAACACATTAAGCACTCCGCCTGGGGAGTACGGCCGCAAGGCTGAAACTCAAAGGAATTGACGGGGACCCGCACAAGCAGTGGAGTATGTGGTTTAATTCGAAGCAACGCGAAGAACCTTACCAGGTCTTGACATCCCTCTGACCGCTGTAGAGATATGGCTTTCCTTCGGGACAGAGGAGACAGGTGGTGCATGGTTGTCGTCAGCTCGTGTCGTGAGATGTTGGGTTAAGTCCCGCAACGAGCGCAACCCTTGACTTTAGTTGCCAGCATGTAATGGTGGGCACTCTAGAGTGACTGCCGGTGACAAACCGGAGGAAGGTGGGGATGACGTCAAATCATCATGCCCCTTATGACCTGGGCTACACACGTACTACAATGGCCGGTACAACGGGAAGCGAAGGAGCGATCTGGAGCGAATCCTAGAAAAGCCGGTCTCAGTTCGGATTGCAGGCTGCAACTCGCCTGCATGAAGTCGGAATTGCTAGTAATCGCGGATCAGCATGCCGCGGTGAATACGTTCCCGGGTCTTGTACACACCGCCCGTCACACCACGAGAGTTTACAACACCCGAAGTCGGTGAGGTAACCGCAAGGGGCCAGCCGCCGAAGGTGGGGTAGATGATTGGGGTGAAGTCGTAACAAGGTAGCCGTATCGGAAGGTGCGGCTGGATCACCTCCTTTCTATGGAGAATCGCTTCCTGCGATGGAAGCATTCAAATAGCTAACTCGGGTTAGCGAACTTACTCACTCGTTGGTCAGTTTTGAGAGTTCAACTCTCAAGCTTATCTTTCCAACACTTACCGGTTGAACGGTAAGGCAGGAGATGATAAGATATTCTTCTGCCGGTAAAACGGCGAAGAAACTTGATCCTTGAAAACTGGATAACGAAACGAAATTTGCGTTTTAGAACAATCCTTTTAGCTGAACTTGTGTCAAAACAAGTGAAGATATTAGTGGTTTGATGTTTTTCCTTCGGGAAAAATTATGGTTAAGCTACTAAGAGCACACGGAGGATGCCTAGGCGCTAGGAGCCGAAGAAGGACGTGGCGAACAACGAAACTGCCTCGGGGAGCTGTAAGCAAGCATCGATCCGGGGATGTCCGAATGGGGAAACCCGGCTGGGGTAATACCTAGTCACTCATCACTGAATCCATAGGTGGTGAAGAGGCATACCAGGGGAACTGAAACATCTAAGTACCCTGAGGAAGAGAAAACAATAGTGATTCCGTCAGTAGCGGCGAGCGAACGCGGATTAGCCTAAACCGAAGAGCTTGCTCTTCGGGGTTGTGGGACGTCTCACATGGAGTTACAAAGGCAGAGGTTAGACGAACAGGTCTGGAAAGGCCGGCCAGAGAAGGTAAAAGCCCTGTAATCGAAAGTCTCTGCCCTCCGAGACGGATCCCGAGTAGTGCGGGGCACGTGAAACCCCGTATGAATCTGCCAGGACCATCTGGTAAGGCTAAATACTCCCTAGCGACCGATAGTGAAGCAGTACCGTGAGGGAAAGGTGAAAAGCACCCCGGAAGGGGAGTGAAACAGAACCTGAAACCGTGTGCTTACAAGAAGTCAGAGCCCTCTATATGGGTGATGGCGTGCCTTTTGTAGAATGAACCGGCGAGTTACGTTTGCAAGCAAGGTTAAGGCGAGAAGCCGGAGCCGCAGCGAAAGCGAGTCTGAATAGGGCGAATTTAGTTTGCAGGCGTAGACCCGAAACCGTGTGATCTACCCCTGTCCAGGGTGAAGGTGCGGTAACACGCACTGGAGGCCCGAACCCACGTACGTTGAAAAGTGCGGGGATGAGGTGGGGGTAGCGGAGAAATTCCAATCGAACTCGGAGATAGCTGGTTCTCCCCGAAATAGCTTTAGGGCTAGCCTCGGTGTGACAGTCGTGGAGGTAGAGCACTGATTGGGTGCGGGGCCCGCAAGGGTTACCAAGCTCAGTCAAACTCCGAATGCCATAGACTGATTCACCGGGAGTCAGACAGTGAGTGCTAAGATCCATTGTCAAAAGGGAAACAGCCCAGACCATCAGCTAAGGTCCCCAAGTGTGTGTTAAGTGGGAAAGGATGTGGAGTTGCACAGACAACCAGGATGTTGGCTTAGAAGCAGCCACCATTTAAAGAGTGCGTAATAGCTCACTGGTCGAGTGACTCTGCGCCGAAAATGTAACGGGGCTAAACACACCACCGAAGCTATGGCTTGATGCTTTGCATCAGGGGTAGGGGAGCGTTGTGTATAGGTTGAAGGTTGACCGGAAGGACAGCTGGACGGTACACAAGTGAGAATGCCGGTATGAGTAACGAAAAGATCAGTGAGAATCTGATCCGCCGAAAGCCTAAGGGTTCCTGAGGAAGGTTCGTCCGCTCAGGGTAAGTCGGGACCTAAGGCGAGGCCGAAAGGCGTAGTCGAAGGACAACAGGCTCTAATTCCTGTACCACCATAATCCGTTATGAGCGATGGGGTGACGCAGGAGGGTAGTGACGCGGGGCGATGGAATGCCCCGTCCAAGCAGTGAGGCTGGTGTGTAGGCAAATCCGCACACCGTAAGGCTGGGCTGTGATGGGGAGGGAAAATTTACAGTACCGAAGGTCATGATCTCACACTGCCGAGAAAAGCCTCTAGCCAGGAGAAGGTGCCCGTACCGCAAACCGACACAGGTAGGCGAGAAGAGAATTCTAAGGCGCGCGGAAGAACTCTCGTTAAGGAACTCGGCAAAATGACCCCGTAACTTCGGGAGAAGGGGTGCCCCGGTAGAGTGAATAGCTCGAGGGGGCCGCAGTGAAAAGGCCCAAGCGACTGTTTAGCAAAAACACAGGTCTGTGCGAAGCCGCAAGGCGAAGTATACGGGCTGACGCCTGCCCGGTGCTGGAAGGTTAAGGGGAGCGGTTAGGGGTTAAACCCGAAGCTGTGAACCGAAGCCCCAGTAAACGGCGGCCGTAACTATAACGGTCCTAAGGTAGCGAAATTCCTTGTCAGGTAAATTCTGACCCGCACGAATGGCGTAACGACTTGGGCGCTGTCTCAACGAGAGATCCGGTGAAATTTTAATACCTGTGAAGATGCAGGTTACCCGCGACAAGACGGAAAGACCCCATGGAGCTTTACTGCAGCTTGATATTGGACTTTGATACGATTTGTACAGGATAGGTGGGAGCCTAGGAAGTGGGAGCGCAAGCTTCCATGGAGGCGACGTTGGGATACCACCCTGATCGTATCGGAGTTCTAACCCAGTACCGTAAGCCGGTACGGGGACCGTGTCAGGCGGGCAGTTTGACTGGGGCGGTCGCCTCCTAAAGAGTAACGGAGGCGCCCCAAGGTTCCCTCAGAATGGTTGGAAATCATTCGCAGAGTGCAAAGGCAAAAGGGAGCTTGACTGCGAGACTGACAAGTCGAGCAGGGACGAAAGTCGGGCTTAGTGATCCGGTGGTACCGCATGGAAGGGCCATCGCTCAACGGATAAAAGCTACCCTGGGGATAACAGGCTTATCTCCCCCAAGAGTCCACATCGACGGGGAGGTTTGGCACCTCGATGTCGGCTCATCGCATCCTGGGGCTGAAGTAGGTCCCAAGGGTTGGGCTGTTCGCCCATTAAAGCGGTACGCGAGCTGGGTTCAGAACGTCGTGAGACAGTTCGGTCCCTATCTGTCGTGGGCGCAGGAAATTTGAGAGGAGCTGTCCTTAGTACGAGAGGACCGGGATGGACGCACCGCTGGTGTACCAGTTGTTCCGCCAGGAGCACAGCTGGGTAGCTAAGTGCGGACGGGATAAGCGCTGAAAGCATCTAAGCGTGAAGCCCCCCTCAAGATGAGATTTCCCAATTAGTAAGACCCCTTGAAGACGACGAGGTTGATAGGCCTGAGGTGGAAGTGCAGCAATGCATGGAGCTGACAGGTACTAATCGGTCGAGGGCTTATCCAAAAAGATACCCCAAAAAGTGACGCGAGGCTTCGAAGGTAATTTCGATTACTTTTCGGGGACCCCGGGAACTGAATAGGGGCTAACACGCAAATCAAGTTTCGTATCCAGTTTTCAAGGATTAACGCCTTGAATCGTTTGGTGGCGATGGCGGAGGGGTTCCACGCGTACCCATCCCGAACACGACCGTTAAGCCCTCCAGCGCCGATGGTACTTGGACCGAAGGGTCCTGGGAGAGTAGGACGCCGCCAAGCATGAAGAAGAGCACCGCCGAGTGATCGGCGGTGTTTTTTTTGCATTGTCGGAATGCTGCAGCGGGATGAGATGGATAGAACGTTGTACAGCGGACACCGGGGGATGGTCACTAGCGATGGGTTGCGATGGAGAGGAGACGTAGCAAACGAGGCTAACGGACCTGAGCGCGTTATTTGTTCCAAAGTGAAGGACTAAAAATTTTAACGGACCGAGCGGACCTTATTTCCCTCAGATTAGCGTGAATGGCGTTATTTTTAGCCCGATAGCGTCATCTGGGTCCGTTAGAACGGGAAATACTCTACAAGCGTTTGCATTTAAATCTGACAAGTTACATTTTCTGGGCACACCAATATTCTAACGGTTGCCACAAGCGCTATTTGTTCCAATACCGTTGATTTCAAATTCTAACGGTTGCCATGGTGCTTATTTCGCTGAAAACCGGTAATTTTTACTTGGATTCAGGCAAATAACGGCGCTCGCAACCGTTAGAATTTAGAAAAGGGCTTTTTTCGCGAAATAGCCGCTGCTACAACCGTTAGATTTCGGATAGCTTTTACGGGAAAGCTTGAGCAAAAGTTAATGCAACGCCAGTGGAAATACTCGAGAAATGGGGAGATAAGGTCTTTTCAGTCCGTTAGAGTTTATAACATGCGCGAAAAAAGTCAGTTTGCGTTAAGAATACCGCACAGTCCCGGAAGAGCACGGCCGAACCCTTTGGCTGTGCTTTTTTGTTTTCTGCTTTACGATTCCGCTTGTCAATCAGTTAAAAAGACGTAAAGAAAACGTCAATATTCGGGCGAAATCCGGACGAAAGAGAAAAAAAACTGTAAGGTGGGATGTAACTTATTCCGCCTAAGCAGTCACTATAATGATTAAGGTGACCAACAACAGAGAATGAAGAAGCGGCTCTGTAAATACAAAAGTGGTATTTGGCAGGAGGAGAAACCGAGATGAACAAATTGATGCGTTTAGGGACTGTGGGTGTAGCAACAGGTTTGTTATGTTCCGCAATATTGCTGCCGGTTAACCCGGGCCAAGCGGCTGCAGACGTCCGGCAAGGGAATTTCAATGCGGCCGTGGTCAAGAGCAAGAGCAAGAGCGCTGCCGGCGATGCCATTAACCTTAAAGTTAATGGGGAGAATACGGGGCTTAAGGGGCTGCTGCTAAACGGAAAAACCTTGGTTCCGGTCGCTTTTTTGCGGGATGCGTTGAAAATTCCCACTAACTATGACTCAAAAACGAAGACCTGGAAGATTGGCCAAGGTTACCGGCAGCTAACAATGATGGTGGCCGGAGGGAGCGTGGAACCCGCCATTAACGGTTTCTATATAGATGGAGAGGTCAAGCTCATTAACGGTAAAATCTACATTCCTTTTCAATGGGTCAAGGATTACCTCGGTTATGATGCGGTCTGGAATAATGGCGCTAAGCAGTTAAACGTCATCAAGAGCCGAGAGAATAAAATCACGGTGACCACTTCAAGCTATGACAAGGAAAGCAAACGGGTTTCGGTTCATCTCCAATATCCTCAATTGGACGGCATGGGAGATGCGAAAGCGGAGAAGGCGATCAATACGTTTTTTGAAAAGCAAATGGAAGATCACAAAGGGTACATCGACGAGGTCATGAAGGATCTCGGCGATCAGAATATAACGAATCCGAATAGTTTTGAGAGCTCGTATCTTGTCACCTATAACCAAAATGGCGTGCTCAGCCTTTTGTTCCAATATACAGAGTATACGGGCGGAGCGCATGGTATGAGTTACCGCACCGGATACACTTTCTCGTTGAAAGACGGCAAGCTTTTGGAACTTAAGGACTTGCTGGGCGCGAATAAGGATTATGAAAAGCGGATGAACGCCCGGCTAAGCAAGGAGTTGAAAGCAGACCCCGGTTATATGGGGGGCTTCAAAGGGTTAAAGGACAATCCGGATTTCTATTTGCTGCCGGGCCGCGTGCAAATTTTCTTCCAATTATATGAATACACGCCTTATGCCGCCGGTTTTCCGGAGTTTAGTTTTGCTTGGAACGAATTGCTCCCGAAAGGCAGTAGTCCGTTTGCCTCCTTCAAATAACGCGGAATCCGGTTGATTACACTCTTGAGAGAGCGGCCTAAGGTTATTATGATGCCAATTCCGTCACGCCTATCCCGGTTGTTTTCATGTACAATATGATTGTGTTTTGATATTTGCCTTATTTTGCACGAATCATATTGCTGGAGGTAACTTGCGGGAATGAAGCCGATTTTGGAGATAGCCGATACGTTTGGGATTGCGGATAAATACTTGGAATTGTACGGCCGTTATAAGGGTAAGCTGGATCTTCGGCTGCTAAGCGATATGCGAGATCGGCCCGACGGGAAATTAGTGCTGGTGACGGCTATGAATCCTACGCCGGCCGGGGAAGGAAAAACACTGACGACGATCGGCCTGGCGCAGGCGCTGAACGCGATCGGCGAGCCGTCGATCGCTGCGCTGCGGGAGCCGTCGCTGGGACCGTGCTTTGGCATGAAGGGCGGAGCGACCGGCGGTGGTAAAGCGCAAATTTTACCGTTCGAGGACATTAATTTGCATTTTACCGGCGACCTGCACGCCATCACTTCCGCGCATAACCTGCTCGCGGCGATGATCGACAACCACATTTTTCAAGGGAATGCACTGCAAATCGACCCGGGGCGCATTTTGTGGAAGCGCGCGATGGATATGAACGACCGGAGTCTTCGGCAAATCGTCGTCGGGTTGGGTGACGGGAACGGCCAGGTTCATGAATCCGGCTTTATGATTACTAGCGCTTCGGAGGTTATGGCGGTGCTGTGCCTCAGCGAGGACGCGGACGATTTGAAACGGCGGCTTGGCCGTATGGTTGTGGCCTGCAACATGTCCGGGGAAGCGGTCACCGCGGCGCAGATCGGCGCGGTCGACGCGATGACCGTTTTGCTCAAGGAGGCGATCAAGCCCAATTTGGTGCAAACGGCCGAAGGGTCCCCGGCCATTGTTCACGGAGGCCCGTTCGCCAACATCGCCCACGGCTGCAGCAGTGTGATCGGTACGAAGGCCGCCCTGAAGCTGGCCAAAATCGTGGTTACGGAAGCCGGTTTTGGAGCCGATTTAGGCGCGGAGAAATTTTTCAATATCAAGTGCCGTCAGGCCGGATTAACGCCGGACGCCGCGGTGCTCGTCGTTACCGTAAAAGCGCTCAAATATAACGGCGGGGTCCCCAAAGCGGAGCTGGACAAACCGAATCCCGCGGCGCTGGAAGCCGGTCTTGCCAACATTAGACGGCATTTGGAGAACATCGGGAAATTCGGAGTTCCCGTGATGGTGGCTATAAACCATTATGCCGACGATCCGCAAGATGAAATCCGGCTGGTTACCGAAGCCTGCCGCCGCATGGGGGTTCGGGCGGAGTTGTCCGATGTCTGGGCTAAAGGCAGCGAGGGCGGTTTGGAAATGGCCCGGGCCTTGCAGGATATTTTGCGGGGGGAGCCTTCGCGGTATGCGCCGCTGTATCCGGAAGAGCTTGATATCCGGGCAAAAATCGAAGCCATCGTGAGGGAAATCTACCGCGGCAAAGGCATCAAGCTGTCCGCTAAGGCGGAAGCGAAGATACGGGAGCTCGAGCGCCTCGGATTTGGCCGCTTGGCGGTGTGCATGGCGAAAACCCCTTATTCCTTCTCGGATCAGGCAACGCTTCTCGGAGCCCCGGACAATTTTACTGTCCAGGTGCGGGACGTAACGCTGTCCGCGGGAGCGGGCTTTATCGTTGCGCATACCGGCAATATCGTCACGATGCCCGGTTTGCCCAAATCTCCGGCGGCGGAACGAATCCGTCTGGATGAGCGGGGGGAAGTGGACGGTTTGTTGTAGGTTCTCTTTTCCGGAACGGGGTTTGAATACTGGAAATATAACGCACAAAAAAAGTACGGCCGAAGCGGGCTACACCCCGGACCGTACTTTTTGCTTTTCGTTATGGTGTCAATTTAGGGGCGTGACGATGATGAGTCCCTTGTTCATAGCTGTATGCCAGCTTAATCAGGGTCCCTTCGTCAAAAGCCCGGCCCAGGAATTCAATGCCGACGGGCAAACCGTCTGGGGTAAACCCGGCTGGAACGGTGATGGCCGGGAAACCGGAGAATGGGCTAAGGCGGTTGTTGTTGCCGGAAGCCTGACTTTCGCCGATGAACGCGGCCGGTTGCGTCGTCGTCGGGTAAACGATGGCATCCAGGTCGTAATCGGCCATCACTTTTAGAAGGGCATCGCGCGTCAATTTGGTCCGGTTCAGCAAAATATCCTTATATTCCTCCGTTTCCAGCGTTTCCCGAGCCTCGCGGGCTTTCATGGACTGCTCCTGAGCCTTGTCATACTCTCCCGATGCGATAATTTCCGCCAGGCTATAATAAGGTGCGCCGTCTCCCAGCTCCTGAAGATACTCATTCAATTGAAATTTGAACTCGTATCCGCTTAGGCTGGGGTACTCGTTGATTTCCGCCAGGTTCGGAATGGTGACCGGAATGGCCGCAGCTCCCAGGGCCTTCAGCTCATCGACCGCATGGTAAACGACATCGGAGACGGTCTTTTCCCGATCATTGCCGTTTTGAAACAATTCGACGGCGACACCGATCCGGGCGCCTTTTAAACCGTCCGCATCCAGAAACGCGGTATAGCTTGCGGGAATATGCCCGACGCTGTACGCGGTTGCCGTATCATCCGGATCATACCCGGCGGTGGCGTCCAGCATGATAGCGGCATCCTCCACCGAGCGGGCCATCGGGCCGCCGACGTCCTGCGTCAGGGCCAGCGGGATGATGCCGTCGCGGCTGGACAAACCGACCGTAGGGCGTATGCCCACCAGGCTGTTGAAGCTGGACGGGATGCGAATCGATCCGCCGGTATCGGTCCCAAGGCCGGCTGCGGCGAAATTGGCCGCGACCGCCGCACCGGTGCCGCCGCTGGAGCCGCCGGGATAATGGTCGGGCGCGTACGGATTTTTCGTTTGCCCGCCAAGGGAGCTGGAGGTCGTGATGCCGAAAGCGAACTCATGCAGGTTGGTTTTGCCCAAAATAATGGCGCCGGCCTCTTTCAGTTTGGCGATTTGCTCGGCATCCTTGCCCGGAATGGAATCTTTCAAGCATAGGCAGCCAGCGGTGGTAGGCATGTCAGCCGTATCGAAATTGTCCTTGACCAAAATAGGGATGCCATGAAGCGGTCCGCGCGGCCCTTTCGCGGCCCGTTCCTGATCGAGAGCTTCGGCAATGCTCAAAGCGTCGGGATTTAAGGTCAGAACGGCCTGCAGCGAGACGCCCTGGTCGTCGTATTTGGCGATGCGGTCCAAATACATTTGAACGAGTTGCTTGGAGGTCAGCTTGCCCTGATCTATCGCTAACTGCATATCGGCAATCGTCGCCTCTTCGAGCACAAACGGTTTCAAATAACCCGTGACGCGATCATGCAAAATCGTCAAGTCCTCAGCCGTTAGCGGTTGCCCCGGCATAAACAGGGTTTTGGAGTACCCCTCCATTAAGCCGGCTTTGACAACAGCCCCAACCGCCGGTGCATAGGAGGCATCGTCCGCTACATCATCGAAGGTTTCCGCTGCATCTTTCAAATTCAGCCATTGCTGAAGGAAGACGGCGGCGTTGCTGCGCTGCATTTTCGCGCCTTGAGGAACGTCGAGCGTTAGGGCGGATCCCGCTTCGGCGGCGGCCTCCTTCATCGAAAGGTAAAATTGATCTGCCGTGATAAAACCTTGGGTTTTCCCAGCCCTGGCACTACTAGCTGCGGAAGAAGCCGCAGCAGAGGCCGAAGCGGCCTCCGCTGGTATGCCGCCGGTCCATAGCCCGGTCATCAGAACCCCGGTTAATAGCAGGGAACTGCTTTTTTTCCAATTCCAACGATGTCGTTTCATCTCTTTATTTCTCTCCTCTCCTGAAATCGTATGTAAAGAATATGGATACCATCATAAATAGATGTAAGGTATTATGACAAAGCCACTTTAACTTCAAATAAGCGCATACATAATTGATTTAATTTATAATGCTTTATAAATCTCCCGAATTCGTGCAATCATTAAATAAAGTAACTGAAAGTTTGTGTAAAATAACATAACATTTAAATCACGCGATTTTTCGCTTCAGTATTGCATTTTGAGCTATACGGGTTTACTATACTTAGAACCTATCAAAAAGAATGTAACCTTTTTGTTACCGACAACGGCAAGTCAACCGTTATAATTGTAATGATATGTTATTGTCTAGGGCATATAGCCTTCCGAATTCTATATCAGGCATCGACAACATGGGATAACGTTTACAGTATATAGGCAGGGTAAGGAGGAATGGATCATGCAGCGCAGAGGAGTTGCGTATTCCTTATGCTTCATGTGGGGAGTCTTGATGATGATGTTCGTCATCGCGGGCTGTGCGTCTTCCGAGCCTTCGTGGACAAATTACGTAGGGGCGGCTGTGGAAAAAAGCTTCCCGGTTCCCAAAGAAGCCGATCAGACGGATAACGCATTAAATAACTCAAAAATGGACTATGTTCACTACTCGCTGAAGGGGTTAAGCGAAAGCGGCGGCATACCGGATGCTTATGAGAAGGTCATAAAAGAATGGGGCTGGACCGAACAAAAAGAGGAACGCGCCGGTTCAACCCGAGTTTACGAGAAAGGCAAAAAGATTGTGCAGCTGACCATTCACGACGATTCGTTTACGGTGCTTGTCCCAAAACAAGAAGATAAGGCAGTGATTCAAGGTCTGGAAAGCAGTCCTTGATTTGCCGGGCCCGCAGCAACGCGGGGATCGCTTAAATTCGGTACAATCGAGCCGATTGATTCCGGACGGTTCACCAGTATCGGCCTGTTCCTGCAAACCGCAGGCAACAGGCTTATTGTAAAGGCCCAGAAAAATAACGGAAAAAATGGTCCTTATTCTCGTCAAAAAAGGAGTGTGGCGAGAATAGAGGATTTTTTTGTCCCTATTTTAGTAAGATGGGGATAAAAAAGCCGTTTTTCAAGCGTTGCCCCGAATAAGGGCAAAAAGTTCCGCTATTTTCTTCGAGAGAGTAACAATCTTAAAAATAGCAACGTAAATTACCATTATATACGTCAGAGAGTAAAATCTTAGGCGGCGCCTCGGCATCCTCCTATCGCAAGAAAAAACAACCGCTAAACGCGGTTTGTTTTCTTTGAATGTACTCACTGCAAGTAATAGGAAATATCGGGACCGGTGATTTTCAGCATGCCGTCTTTACGTTGGCCCCGTACACAGGCAAGGGCGAGCAAACGCGGTGCAATCAGCCAGAAGTGCCAGAAAAACAAGGACAGCACAAAAGAAACCGGGGACCACGGAATGAGGACCGCGATGATACAGCAACCGATCCAGGCGGCATGCAGGTGAACTTTGCGAAATACGGAGTAAGCCACATATTGTTCGGGCATATAACCGATCCAGGGCAGCAGCCGGGAAAAACGCCAGCGCTTGCGGTAGGAATGGCTTAAGATGATCAGGACGGACCGGGAAATGACGAATTGAATCCATAACGCAATGGGTGCGGCAATCAGAAAGAAAAAAAGGCTGGTCCAGGATAGAAAAATCATCTCTGCGGCAAGCCAAAGAAAAGGAAGCGTAGCGAAGCCATAGATCAAGGCTTTGGGCAACACGACCTTTTTCAGCAGCCGGTAATGGTAAAACGTCGCGTTTGTTTCAGGATCAGCGGATATCACCCATCAACCCTCCTAGAAATCACATTTAGTACGTGTTCAAAAAGTTGGCTTTTCAGCACCGAAGCTTATGCTTCCGCTGTGCGTTTTTTCAAAACGCTTAAGGTCGGATGAAGCTAGGGACGAAAGTAGCGGAGCTAAACGTTTTCGGAGAAAACGGCTTCGGAAGCGTAGAACTACCTCTTTAAAACTCGGACATGCCTATATTATTATATCGGAGCAAGCCGCCGATAATTAAAGATGCGGCGTACAAACACAGCCGCGGGCCATGCGGCATAAGATAAAACAGGTAAGGGACTATGAAAAGGTTTAAAATAATAGAATCTGTGTCATACTGATAGTAAAACAGACAAGGTGGGATTTGGGCATGGATGAGCGGACCGAAAGAACTTGCATTATTTGCGGGGAGCCAAAAACCGAAGGCATTCATATCGTATCGGAATTTATATGCGATGCGTGCGAGGCTGAAATGGTGCATACCGATGTGCAGGAGGAAAAATACCATTTCTTTATTCATCAAATGAAGCAAATTTGGGTGCAAAAGAATGCATAATACGCATAAATCGATGAGGTGACAGGGCCTGTTCTTCGAGAGAACGGGTCCTTTTCTATATGCGATATTGCCCATTCAGGGAAAGAAGCGGTAAAATGAAGCAATGATATTTTCAGCAAAGCAGGACCACTGCCGGAAGGATTAAGATAGAGATGCCGGAACAAGCACAAGCCAATCGGGCTCCGTTATATGAAGCTTTGATGCAATATATGAAAAAAAACGATGTTTCCTTTCATGTGCCCGGACATAAAAACGGACAAGCCCTGCGCGGCGAAATGCCCCCGGAGCAGGATCTGCTGTCCCGGGTGATGGAATTCGACGCCACGGAAATTACCGGCACGGATGATCTGCATCATCCGGAGGGAGTGATCCGTGAGGCGCAGCGGCTGGCCGCCGCCCAATTTGGGGCGGAGGAGACGTTTTTTCTTGTCGGCGGCAGCACAGCCGGCAATTTGGCGCTGATCCTGAGCGTGTGCACCGCTCCGGGCGATGTGCTGCTCGTGCAGCGGAACGTGCATAAATCCGTCATCCACGGATTGATGCTGGCGGGCGCGCACGCGGTGTTTTTGGCGCCGCGGCTCGACGCGCCGAGCGGCCTGGCGACCATCCCGCCTGCGGAGACGGTGCGTGAAGCCCTGCGCCGGTACCCCGGCGCTAAAGGGCTGCTCGTCACGCACCCGAGCTACTACGGGATGGGCGCATCGCTGCGGCCGCTGGCCGAGCTCTGCCGCGCGCACAGCGTGCCGCTGCTCGTCGACGAGGCGCACGGCGCCCACTTCGGCCAGCATCCGGCGCTGCCGGAGAGCGCGCTGGCCCAAGGCGCCGATGGCGTCGTGCAGTCGACGCACAAGATGCTCACCGCGCTCACGATGGGCGCGATGCTGCATGTGCAGGGCGGGCTGATCGACCGCGCGCTGCTGCGCCAGCGGCTGGCGATGCTGCAGAGCTCCAGCCCGTCCTATCCCATCATGGCTTCGCTCGACGTGAGCCGAAGCCTGCTGGCGGCCCAGGGGCCCGCCCTGTTCGCAGGCGGGCTGGCCGCGGCCGCCGCGGCGCGCAGCGGCCTCGATAAACTGCCGCGCTTCGGCTTCGTCAAGCCGCCGGGCGCGAGCGGAGGGGCCGCTGCATATACTATTCAAGACCCGTTTAAGCTTGTAATATACGACACAACAAACAGGTGGAGCGGCTACGAGCTGCAGCAGCGGCTTGAGGCCGAGGGCTGCGTGCCGGAAATGAGCGATGAGCGGTACGTGGTGCTGGCGTTCGGACCGGGGACGACGGAGCGGGACGCCGAGCGGCTGCTGCAGGCGCTGGAGCGCATTGCAGCGGCAGCGGAAGCGGCGAAGGGTGCGCCGGAGAAAGCGGAAGAGAAGGCGACAGCAACGGCAGTACAGGCGGCAGCGAAAGTGGCGGAGAAAAGGGAAGCGGAACAGGATTGTTCCGGAGCCGAAAGCGATCCATTTTCGGAACTTTCCACGTGGAACATTTCGCCGGACCCGAAACCGGCAGATGCCGCAATAAGAAATGCTGAAGTCCGGTCTCAAGCCGATGCCGGTATTGTTGTGCAAGTGACCGGTACGCTTACAGACGCGGAACCTGCCGATTGCGGATCGGGCATAGATGCAGAACAGGCCGACGTTCTTCCCGGTATCTCCGAGCCTGTGGCGTTTTCCCTGGCTCCCCTATCCCAAGGGGAGATTGAAGCGATTCCCGTGGAGGACAGCGCCGGCCGGCAGGCCGCGGAGATGATCATCCCTTATCCTCCGGGCATCCCGCTTCTGTATTCGGGAGAGACGATCACGGAAGAGACGAGAAGCCGGCTGATCCGCCTGCGGCATTCCGGGGCGAAATGCCAGGGGGCGGCCGATCCTTTGCTGCTCACCATCCAAGTAAAGAAGCTAATCAAGAAAGCAGGGAATGAACCACATGAACGGTAAAGAGAGAGGACTATTTATTACGCTGGAAGGCGGTGACGGTTCGGGCAAAACGACGGTGATGGCCGAAGTGGCCCAAGTTCTTGAACAACACGGCGTTTCCTATATGACGACCCGTGAGCCGGGGGGGATAGAAATCGCCGAGAAAATCCGCGACATCATTTTAAACCCGCAGCACACAGCGATGGACGCCCGTACCGAAGCGCTGCTCTACGCGGCGTCGCGGCGCCAGCATTTGGCCGAGAAAGTGGAGCCTGCCTTGGCGCGGGGCGTCAGCGTGCTGTGCGACCGGTTCATCGACAGCAGCCTGGCTTATCAGGGGTATGCGCGGGGACTCGGCATTCAAGAGGTGCTGAACATCAACATGTTTGCGACGCAAGGGCGTTTTCCGGACCTTACCTTTTACCTCGATATCGAACCGGAGGCCGGCTTGGCCCGCATCGCCGCAGGCAAGGGGCGAAAGGTCGACCGTCTGGATATGGAAAGCACCCAGTTCCACCGGAAGGTTCGGGAAGGTTATTTGCGGATTGCCGGGATGTACCCGGAGCGGATTAGGCGGATCGACGCCTCGCAGGGCCAAGACGAGGTGGCCGCCGACATTCGCAGCCAACTTTCGGCATTTTTAAAGGAAATGAAGGCCTAGCTGTCAAATAATAAGGTGTGGTACATTTTTAGTATAACGAGTTTAATATAACGAGGAGGGACTGCAAATGAAACTGATTGTTGCGATTATCCAGGATAAAGACAGCAACCGGCTGTCCAGCGCGCTCGTCAAGGAAAATTACCGGGCAACCAAGCTGGCCAGTACCGGAGGGTTTCTTCGGGCGGGGAACACGACGTTTATGATCGGTGTCGACGACCACCAGGTGGACGCGGTGCTGAATGTCATCCGCAACAGTTGTAAAGTTCGCGAGCAATTGGTAACCCCGGTAACGCCGATGAGCGGGACCACCGATTCGTATTTGCCGCTCCCCGTGGAAGTGCAGGTCGGCGGAGCCACCGTATTTGTACTGCCGGTAGACCGGTTTGAACATTTCTGAGAAAATACGATTAGATAGAAATACGCGTCACGTTCAGTCAGCTGAGTAATTTCCAAAAGGTAGGCGGTGATCGAAGATGAAAATTGATCCGGGATTCCGGCCGCTCCAAAGCGGCTTGGGGGTGACTGACGGCCCCGCGAAGCCGGTGCAGTCCAAGAGCTTCGCCGATGTCATGCAGCAGCATGGGGAGCGGGCGTCGCAGGAAGAGCTGACCCGGCGGTTTAAGGAAATTCAAATGCAGGGGGATCGGCTGGCCCGTTCCATGACGATCCGGGAGCTGAAAGCATACCGGCTTATGGTCAAAAGATTTCTCGAAGATACGGTCCGCCGGGGCGTCCTCATTAAGGATGTCAAAGGATGGGATCGCCGCGGCCGGGGAAAACGTTACAAGCTGCTGGACGAAGTTGACGCCGCTTTGCTTGCCATGGCCGATGAACTGCTGGAAACCGAGCAGGGCAAAATCGAGCTGCTGCAAAAAATCGGCGAAATCCGCGGCATGCTGATCAACTTGTGTTTCTAAAAGTGCGAGTATCAAATGGAGGAAACCACGTGTCATTTCAGGATATCATCGGCCAGGATACCGCCAAGCAGCTGCTGCAGGGCGGCCTGCGGAGAAACGAAATATCGCATGCCTATATTTTTAGCGGACCGCCTGGAAGCGGGCAAATGGAAATGGCCATGGCCTTCGTCCAGGCGTTGTTCTGCACCCGGGGCGGGGACGACGCCTGCGGGGAATGCCTGGAATGCCGCAAGGTGCTGCATGGCAATCACCCGGATCTTTTTACCGTCAAACCCGATGGGGCAACGATCAAAATCGACCAAATCCGCGATTTGCAGCGGATTTTCTCTTACCGTTCGGAGAGCGGCAATCCGAAAGCCTATATTATAGATGAGGCGGAAAAAATGACGGTTCAGGCCGCCAACAGCCTGTTGAAATTTTTGGAGGAGCCCCCGTCGCCGGCGGTCGCTATTTTGCTGTCCGACAATGGACGGGCTTTGCTGCCGACGATCCAATCGCGGGCGCAGTGGGTGCCGTTTTTGCCGCTGAACCCGGAGCGGATGCTCCAAATTTTGGCGGATGAGGGATATCCGGCAACTTTGGCCCGAAGCGCCGTTCATCTCGCGGCAGGACTGGGGCCGTGCCGCGAACTTATCCAGCAGAATTGGTTTGCAGAAATTAGAAACGTAGTGTTACAATTAGGGAGGGAGATCGCAGGCCGTGGCGGCTCTCCTTTAATTACAGCGCAGCAAAGCTTGTTCAAGGCCGGTTTAACCGACCACCTGGACATGTTGTTCAGTCTTTTCCATTTGTGGTTTAAAGATATGATCCACGCGCTCTATCATAAGCATGATCAAGTCGTTTTCATAGATGAGTTGGAGTTTATTTCCAGACATGCCTCTTCGCGCAGTCCGCAGCAGTGGATTGAAGCGATGGCACTGGCTGCGGAAAGCAAAAAGAAACTGCGGCAGCATATGAATGCCCAGCTTTGCGTTGAGCAGTTCCTCATCGCGGTAGACGGGCAGAGGTAGAACGTTTGTTCTGCCCGCACAGGCAGCACTCAGGCACTTTAGAAACTTTCTCCCGTGAAAGAGCAGGGAATGAGAAGGAAAGCTGGTTCGAGCGATGCTTTTTTGGCGTATCACCATTTATGGGGGTTTTATAGGTATACGAGGGGGTTAGTTTTTGTACACTGTAGTGGGCGTCCGTTTTAAAAAAGCGGGCAAAATATATTATTTCGATCCGCTGGACCTTCCCGTTGAGAAGGATCAGAACGTGATTGTCGAAACGGCGCGCGGGATCGAATACGGTAAAGTGGTGGTCGGCAAGAAGCAGGTGGGAGAAACGGATGTCGTCCTTCCGCTGAAGAAGGTCATCCGGATCGCCGACGAAGCCGACGCCCGTGTAGTCGAGGAGAACAAGCTTGCGGCAAAAAACGCTTTTGCCACATGTTTAAATAAAATCAGGGACCATGACCTGAAGATGAAGCTGGTCGATGTGGAATTTACGTTCGACCGCAACAAGATCATTTTTTACTTCACGGCCGAGGGAAGGGTGGATTTTCGCGAATTGGTGAAGGATTTGGCCAGCATCTTCCGCACCCGGATCGAGCTGAGGCAAATCGGCGTCAGAGACGAAGCCAAGATGCTTGGCGGAATCGGTCCTTGCGGACGCGTGCTCTGCTGTTCTTCCTGGCTGGGCGACTTTGAGCCGGTTTCCATTAAAATGGCCAAGGATCAGAGCCTGTCGCTAAACCCAACGAAAATTTCCGGTTTGTGCGGACGGTTAATGTGCTGCCTGAAGTTTGAGCATGATAACTACGAAAGTGTGAAGGAGGAGCTTCCGTCCGTAGGCAAAATGGTCATTACTTCTTTGGGCGACGGGAAGGTGGTCGGAATCAACGCCGGATCGCGCACCGTGCACGTACAGCTGTTCGAAATCGGCAAGGTGAAGGAGCTTCCGCTGGACGACGTTGTCCTTAAATAAGAAAAGGCTTTTTCAAGACTTTAGAGATGACGCTGGGGTGGGAACTTGGAGAACAAGGACATTTTCAACCATATGCAGGCGCTGGAATCACAAATGGGCAAAGTTCACGGCGAATTGGGCAGCCTCATGCTTGAAGTGAAGAAGCTGGTGGAAGAAAACCAGCGGCTCTTGCTGGAGAATGAGCAGCTGCGCAAAATATTGAAGCGGGAAAGCGCGGAAAGCCGCGTGCCGTTAACGCCCGCCGGCAAGGTTGCGGACCCGGTATTGGCCGGTAAAGAAGCGATCGATGTCGTGGGCGAAGGGTATGATAATTTGGCGCGTCTTTATCATGAAGGTTTCCATATTTGCAATGTTTATTATGGACATCTTCGTACGGAAGGCGATTGCTTGTTTTGCTTGTCATTTTTGAATAAATAAAAGAATAATAAACCGTGGGGATCGGCCCTACGGTTTTTTTTCAATGACCGTAAAGAAGGATAAAATCATGAACAACGTACCGATTTATGGCAACGAGCGGGTCGACGATTTGCTCACCCATGATTTGCGCATCATTCAAAGCGACGAGGTGTTCAGCTTCTCGATGGATGCCGTGCTGCTGGCAAGGTTCGCCGCGGTTCCGAAATACGGAAAAGTATTGGACCTCTGCAGCGGCAACGGAGTGATCCCGCTGCTTTTGTCGACACGGACGAAAGCGGCGATCGAAGGCATTGAAATTCAGCCGCGAGTGGCCGATATGGCCCGCCGCAGCGTGGAAATGAACGGTCTTACGGAGCGGATTTTCATCCGCGAAGGGGATCTGCGCGAGCTGGTCAAAATCACCGGCCATGGAGTGTATGACGCGGTTACGGTGAATCCGCCTTATATGCCGCTGACCGGGGGCGACTTAAAGCTCAATAAGTATCAGGCCATCGCAAGGCATGAAATTCATTGCAGCCTGGAGGATGTGGCCGTCGCGGCGATGCGCCTGGTGCGGCCGGGAGGCAAAGTATCGATGGTGCATAAGCCGCAGCGTTTGGCGGAGATTATTACGGTACTGCGGCAGCACCGGATGGAGCCGAAGCTCGTCCGGTTTGTGCATCCGCGGGCTGGGGCCGAGGCCAACATGGTGCTGATCGAGGCGCTGCGGGACGGCAAACCCGATGTAAGGATACTTCCGCCGCTGATCGTATATGGAGAGGACGGGCAATATTGCCCGGAAATCATGGACATTTATTATGGACCAAAAGAGGGTAGACCATGAACGTAAACGTGCAAAAAAGCTTTGAAGCCGCACCCGGAGAACGGGCGGATTACGGCAAGCTGTACCTGGTCGGCACGCCGATCGGCAATTTGGAGGACATGACCTTTCGCGCCGTGCGGACGCTCCGTGAAGCGGACATCATTGCGGCCGAAGATACGCGGCAGACGCGGAAGCTGCTGACCCATTTTGAAATATCGCCGGGCAAGCTGCTGAGCTATCATGAGCACAATAAGGCGGCGAGCGGACCTGAACTGGTCCGGTATATAATGGAAGGAAAAAATTTGGCGCTGGTCAGCGATGCCGGTCTGCCGGCCATTTCCGACCCCGGGAGCGACCTGGTGAGGCTGGCGCTTAACGCGGGCATTTCCGTCATTCCGATTCCGGGGGCCAACGCGGCGTTGTCCGCGCTGATCGTTTCGGGATTGCCCACGGAGCGGTTTATGTTTTTGGGCTTTTTGCCGCGGGACCCGAAACAGCGGGAGAAGCTGCTGACATCGCTGGAGGATGAGGAAAGCACCATGCTGATGTATGAATCGCCCCACCGGTTAAACAAAACGCTTCAGTCCTTGCTTGAGGTGTTCGGTGACCGGAACATCGTGCTGGCGCGCGAATTGACCAAACGTTATGAGGAGATGGCCAGGGGTTCGTTGAAGGCTTGCCTGGGGTGGCTGGAGGAACATCCGCCGCTCGGAGAATACTGTCTGGTGGTAGAAGGAGCGAATCCGGATCGGGTGAAGGAGAAAAGAGAAGCCTGGTGGAAAAATTTAAAAATAGAGGAACATGTGGCGCATTACGAACAGGAGGAGGGACTGACGCGGAAAGACGCGATGAAAAAAACCGCCGCCGACCGCGGGGTATCTAAACGGGATATTTACAATTCATTGCTCTAGTAGTCCATAAACCCACCAGAATATCCAAAAAATGTTGTATGGCCAAAAAAAGGGGCCTTCACTAGGCCGGGTTCAAGCCAAGAGAAGGCGCCAAGGAGATATGAAAAAGGTTAGAATTAACAGTTTCAGTAAATCTATTATATACTATAATTCTTAATTTGTCACAGGGGTAGGAAGTTCAGTGATGCATTCATGGCAAACAATTTTGCCTTTGAAGTAAGTGACGTTCTCGGCATTGCCGCAGAAAATGCAGGCGGGCTCGTATTTCTTCAGCATAATCCGCTCGCCGTCCACATAAATTTCAAGCGCATCCTTCTCGCCGATGCCGAGTGTGCGGCGTAATTCGATCGGGATAACGACACGTCCCAACTCGTCGACTTTTCTTACAATACCTGTTGATTTCATCATAACTGATAAGTGCCCCTCTCGCTATAATTTATTAATGTCATTTTTCGACATTGTTCTATCTTTTCTGCTTTTTATAATACCAACCATTGCCAGAATAGTCAACCTATTTATGGCAGAGTTCAGCATAATTTCTAAAAAAATATCTTACATAGCTTCAAGAACTACTTATTTACCTAGGAAATTCAAGGGATGAGCCAATTCGACATTTTGGAAAACAGAGATTTGACTTAATACGACATGATTCGACATAACTTGCTAATATCGGCCAAGTTCCCCCTTTATTTTTCAAAAAACTATTTTGACAAAAAAGGAGTGTTAGCCATGCATCGTCCGCTTTCCGAGGAAAAGGTGTTTAAAGATCCCGTACATAATTATATTCATGTACAGGACGAAGTGATCTGGTCCTTGATTAATACCCCGGAGTTTCAGCGTCTTCGCCGCATCCGTCAGCTGGGAACGTCTTATTTGACGTTTCATGGCGCAGAGCACAGCCGTTTTTCCCATTCCCTGGGTGTCTATGAAATTACGCGCCGGATCATTTCGCAGTTTGAGCGCGGGGGCTACGCCGATTGGCCAAGCGAAGAAAGGATGGTCGCCTTGTGCGCCGCGCTGCTGCATGACCTGGGTCATGGTCCGTTTTCGCATTCGATCGAGGAGGCCTTCCAAATGCATCACGAGGATTGGACCTGTAAAATTCTGCTTGGAGATACCGAGGTTGGGGAAGTGCTGCGCACGGTAGAGCCGGATTTTCCGGACAAGGTCGCGGCGGTGATCCGTAAAGATTACCACAACCCGATCGTCGTTAATCTCGTCACCAGCCCGCTGGATGCCGACCGGATGGATTATTTGCTGCGGGACGCTTATTTTACCGGCGTCAATTACGGTACGATCGACGTGGACCGGATTTTGCGGATGCTGCGCCCTTACAACGGCCGGGTGGTCGTCAAGGAATCGGGCATGCACGCGGTGGAAGACTATTTGATGTCCCGTTATCAAATGTATTGGCAGGTGTATTTTCACCCGGTTACCCGCAGCTCGGATATCATTTTGCGGCAGATTTTGCGGCGGGCCAAGGAATTATACCGGGGCGGCTATACTTTTTCATTTTTGCCTCACCCGCTTCCTTGTCTGTTTCAGGGGGAGATCGGCGTGCGCGATTATTTACTGCTTGACGAAGCGCTGATGCAGACCGCCTTCATGCAGTGGAAAAGCGAGCCGGATGCTTTGCTAAGCGATCTTTGCGGCCGTTTTTTGGACCGGAAATTGTATAAATATGTAGAACTGGAGACAGGCGAACTGGAAATGGTCGAACAGATCCGCCAGGCGTTTGAACAGGCCGGTCTTCATCCCGAATATGACCTGGAAATTGATTTTCCGACCGATCTGCCGTATGATGTGTTCCGTCCGGACGAAGCCGCCGCGGGGAAGCAGATTTTGCTGCTGGACCGGCAGGAACGGCTGCGGGAAATTTCCGAAGTGTCGGACATCGTCCGCTCGATCAGCGGGCTGCAGCTTGGCAAATACCATTTGTATTATCCGGATAATAAATTGCACGCAGTGCGGGATCAATTGCCGCCGGACATCGCCCAAATATTCGAACAAGCACGTTAGGAGGAACGATACGACCATGTTATTCGACACACATACGCATTTGGACGCCCCGCAGTTTGACGAGGACCGGGAGGAAGTGATTCAGCGCGCGGTGGAGCAGGGGGTTACGCGCATGATCAACATCGGCTTTAACCGCGAAACGATCCCGTCGACGATGAAGCTGGCGGAAACGTATGATTTCATTTACGCCGCCGTCGGCTGGCACCCGCAGGATGCGATCACGATGAAGGAAGGCGATTTGGACTGGATCGCCGAGCTCTGCAAGCACGAAAAAGTGGTGGCTATCGGCGAAATCGGGCTTGATTATTATTGGGACACGTCGCCCAAAGACGTGCAGCACGAGGTGTTCCGCAAGCAGATCGGGTTGGCCCGCAGTTTGGGGATGCCGATCTCCATTCATAACCGCGACGCACATGAGGATGTCGTGCGGATTTTGCGCGAGGAAAAGGCGAATGAAGTCGGAGGGGTGATGCACTCCTTCTCCGGCAGCTGGGAAATTGCTAAATTGTGTCTAAATCTGGGATTTCATTTGTCGTTTGGCGGGCCGATTACGTTTAAAAATGCAAAACAGCCCAAAGAGGTCCTGACCAAGACGCCGCTGGACCGTTTGCTGATCGAAACCGATTCCCCTTATTTAACTCCTCATCCATTTCGTGGTAAGCGGAACGAGTCGGCCCATGTGCGTTTGGTAGCCGAAATGGCGGCCGAGCTGAAGGGGGTCTCTTTTGAGGAAATCGCCGAAATTACCACCCGAAATGCACTGGAACGATTTGGAATTCCGAGCATAACGGAGAAAAACCGCTGAAAAAATGAGGATAAACGAAAGATTAATGCTTTTTAACTCAAAACAGCATGTTTATTACATTTTTTTAACCATTTTTTAAAAAAAACGTGGTTGATTGGTTCTTTACAACATGCATCCAAACAGGATAGAATTTTTTCAGTAATCGCTGCGGCTCATTTTTCAGCTTGACGAGCCGGTCGATAACTTGGTTCCGTGAACCAGTCTCGCTGAGTCTCCGCATGGAGAACGGGGGAACCGGCGCAAACATGGATCGGTTGATGCCGGCCAGGTTTGCAAATGATTCCTTTTCAGGGTCTTAGGGGTGAATT
This sequence comes from Paenibacillus sp. FSL R5-0527, assembly GCF_038008055.1. NCBI lineage: Bacteria > Bacillati > Bacillota > Bacilli > Caryophanales > Paenibacillaceae > Paenibacillus > Paenibacillus sp. FSL R5-0527. The sequence continues at coordinate 703,981 of NZ_JBBOYI010000001.1, forward strand.
CGAGGTCGTTGCGCCATGAGCGAACGAACCGAGAAAGGGCGGCTCTCTTTCGTCCGAACCCGACAGCTAACCTCGTAAGCGTACCAAGAGAGGTAACTCGTGCAGCCTATTACACCTAGACAATCAGGAAGCCACGAAGGGAGTTCCTCTAACTCTTTCTTTGGGCTTCTTTTGTTTTGAATAAAAGTAATAGGGTCGTCATACTGTTGATAAACAGGAGGTGACAAATGCCGATAAGACTGGGGAAGGATGCGAAACAGCGGCTAGTTTTTAATTATGGGATAAGAGTTCAAAAGTCAGGTTTTCAGCACCGAAGATTATGCTTCCGATGTGCGTTTTTTCAAAACGCTTTAGGTCGGATGAAGCTAGGGACGTAAGGAGCGGAGCGTACGTTTTGGGTACGTGAGCACCTGAAATGTTTCCGCAGGAAACATGCTTCGAAAGCATATGCTTGGCCCGGCTGAATTCAAGATTCGATGTCGAATCTGCTTCGTGATCAACATATCTTTTGAACAACCTCTAAGCGCGTTTCGTAAACAAGAACTGTAGTCGCGTCAACCGTATCATGCATCGACCTTACGGCGGGACTATGAAGGAGGACGGAAGAAATGGGCATTTTCCGAAACGGGGAGACCCATGAATCACGCTCATCCAGCATGTCTTACGCATTGCGATGGAAGCATGAGAATTTTCGTCAGATTACGCTTGTCGGCGTACTGAGCATCGCAGTAATCATCATCATCCTGATTGGGGCGTTTGGTCAGGAGCGTAAACAAGTATCTCTGGTCATCGATGGAAAGGTTCGGTCGGTGGAAACGACGGAATCGAAGGTGGCGCACCTGCTGGAGGAACAATCCATTAAGCTTGCGCCGCAAGACACCGTATCGCGTCCGCTCGAGAGCCTGCTTTCGGACGGAGACCGCATCGTGATCGAACGGGCGGTTCCGGTGAAAGTCATCGTGGATGGAACGGCCAAAGTTGACTTTACGACAAAAAACACCGTAAGGGGCGCCATTTCCGAACTGGGCGTCACCCTGAAGCAGGACGATAAAGTAACGCCCGCTTTGGACAGCAAAATTTCCACTAACATGAACATCAAAATTGTTCGCGTTAATAAACACACCGTCAAGCAGGAAGAAGCCGTACCGTTTACCGTTGTCAAAACGGCCGATGACAGTTTGCTGAAAGGTGAAACCAAGGTCGTTCAGCAAGGCAGAAAAGGGTTGGTTGTCCACACCGTGGAGAAAACTTACGAGGACGGCAAATTCGTGACGAAGCGATGGCTCGGCAAAGAGGTCTCCAAGACTGCGCAGCCGAAGGTCATTGCCGTCGGCACCAAGCAGCCGACCGCGGTGTTGTCCGCCAGCATGACCCGCAGCTCGGACGGGGTCAGCGTCAGCGGATTGACAACAAAAGGCGGAGTCTCATTCAAATATAAAAAAATACTTAAAAACGTCACGCTCACCGCTTATTCCTCCGAGGAGGACGGTATTGGTACGCGCACGGCCTCCGGCACTCGCGTTACCGAGGGGCGAACGATCGCCGTGGACAATGATGTCGTGCCGCTGGGCTGGTGGGTCTATATCGAAGGCATCGGCTTCCGGAAAGCGGAGGATACCGGCGGAGCGATCGAGGGCCACAAGATCGACGTGTATTACGACAGCTTAAAGACGGCTAATAATTTTGGCCGCAAGAAGGGCCGCACGGTTTACGTGATCGGTCCGACAAAACCGGAATTGAATTAATTGGCCCCGCTATCGCTTTATCCGGGGAACGAGATACTTTGAGCGTGTTCAAAAGGGCTTCATCGTGATAAAAAGATGACTTTTTGAACAACCTCTATTATGATGATGAATAAGACACTTGGATAAGAAGAGGATACGTTCCTCTTCTTTTTGTTGTAAACGGAAGGGAAGAAGACACATGATCAAAGAGGTCATTGTGGTGGAGGGCCGGGATGACACCGTGGCCGTCAAGCGGGCCGTGGAGGCGGATACGATCGAAACTGGCGGCTCCGCGATCAATGAGACGACGCTGCGGAAAATCGCCCTGGCGCAGGAGCGGCGCGGGGTAATCATATTTACCGATCCCGACCATGCCGGGGAACGGATCCGTAAGATCATCGCCAACCGGGTGCCCGGCTGCAAGCATGCGTTTCTGCGGGAAGCGGATGCGACGAAGCGGGGCGATATCGGGATCGAAAACGCCTCCCCGGAAGCGATCCGCGAGGCTTTGTCGCGCGTGCGCAGCGAGGCGCCGGGAGTAGAGGGCCAGATCGATTGGGAAGACTTGATGACGGCGGGGCTGATCGTGCATCCGGAGGCGGCGGCCCGGCGCAAGGTGCTGGGGGAACTGCTCGGGATCGGATACTGCAACGGCAAACAGCTGTACAAGCGTTTGACGGTGTTCCGGATCAGCCGCGAGGAGTTTGCGGATGCGCTCGCCAAGTTGGAGAATGAAGGGGTGCAGAGGCCATGAGCATAAGGGAAGACGTGTCCACGCCGCGGCGGACGAAGGAGATCATACAGCGGTACGGATTTTCGTTTAAGAAAAGCTTGGGACAGAACTTTTTGATCGATCAGAACATCCTTGGCAAAATCGTCGCTGCCGCCGGTCTCGACGCCACTAAAGGAGCGCTCGAAATCGGTCCGGGGATCGGCGCGCTGACAGAGAAGCTGGCGCAGGAAGCGGGCAAGGTCGCGGCTGTGGAAATCGACCAGCGCCTGCTGCCGATCCTGCAGGAGGTGCTGGAGCCGTATCCGCACGTTCGCGTCATTCACGGCGACGTGCTGAAGCTGGACCTTAAGGCGCTGTTTGCCGCCGAATTTTCCGGCGTCAGCGGCGTTAGCGTCGTCGCCAATCTGCCGTATTACGTGACGACGCCGATCCTAATGAAGCTGCTCGAGGAGAAGCTGCCGCTGGAGCATATCGTCGTGATGATCCAGAAGGAAGTGGCGGAGCGCATGGCGGCCTCGCCGGGCGGCAAAGACTACGGCAGCCTCAGCATCGCGGTTCAGTACTACAGCGAGCCGGAGCTGGTTTGCACGGTGCCGCACAGCGTGTTCATTCCGCAGCCGAATGTGGAATCCGCCGTCATCCGCCTGTCGGTACGCAAAGAGCCGCCGGTGGCGGTGGACGATGAGGCGTTTTTCTTCGAGGTGGTGCAGGCCGCCTTCGCCCAGCGGCGGAAGACGATTTCCAACAATCTGAAAAGCCGGTTTTTCCCGGGCGAAGGCCGGGAACGGCTGGAGCGGCTGCTGGAGGCGGCCGAAATCGTCCCGTCGCGCCGCGCCGAAACGCTCGATTTGGCGGAGTTCGCGGGGCTGAGCAACACCTTGCTGCAGGCAGGATTAAAGCGGCCGTAACGGGCCCGCCGCAGTAACCAATCCCTCCATTTGCCCATACCATGGGATAGAGGTGATTGACTTGACGAATTTGGGAGACTTGGTCGTCCGCAAATCTTACGGCGGGGATGTTACGTTCCGGGTAGCAAGCATCGTGCGGAGCGAAGCGGTCATCAAGGGAACAGAATTCCGGCTGCTGGCGGATGCGCCTTTAAGCGATTTGATCCGTATAGACCGGGACACCCCCGGAGAAACAACGCAGCGCGCGCGCATCAAGGCGACGGAGTCGCTGAAGCGGTTGACCCTGGACCGGAAGCAGCTGGCGGAGCGGAACCGGATGACCATCGGCGGGGAATGGTACCCGATGGGGGAGCCGGCGTATTTTGAAGTGCCGGGCAAAGTGCTTCATCTGGACGGGGATCAAAGATATTTGCAAAAAAGCCTGAGCTTGTACGAAAAGCTGCGGGTGCCCGCGCAAGGCTTCTATGTTACGGAGTCGCAGATGGCCAGCGCGCTGTACCGTCTGCTGCCGACGGTCCGCCCGGATATCGTGGTGCTGACCGGTCATGACGGCGTTTTGAAGCATCGGCCTACCGGCGACCTGTACAATTTGACCAGCTATAAAAATTCCAAGCACTTCGTGGAGGCCATTCAGACGGCCAGACAATACGAACGCAATTTCGATTCGTTGACGATCGTGGCCGGCGCCTGCCAGTCGCATTTTGAAGCGTTATTGCAGGCGGGGGCCAATTTCGCCAGTTCCCCGGGCCGCGTGCTGATCCACGCTCTGGACCCGGTGTATATCGCCGCCAAGGCCTCACTGACGTCCATACGCGATACGATTCAAATTACGGATGTCCTGAACCATACGATCAGCGGCACGCAGGGCGTCGGAGGGATCGAAACGCGCGGCAGCTACCGGATCGGCCTGCCCAGGCTGAAGGATTTGTCCACGCTTAAAGTTGTGCCTTCCATGTGAGAGCATGTTAACCGGAAGTTCCCAAGTTTTTCTTTGGGGCTTCCGGTTTTTTATGCAAAAATGGGCTATTCCAAACATAATTTTGGCCGTTTTCAGGCAATAAGGGCGCTCTGGTATCCGTTTATTCGAGTGAAATAGAGGACATTTATGTGGTTATTTTCCTCCGTCCCAAGGAAATACCCGTGTTCTGGGGCATTCATAGGAACATAAGTACATGAAATGCCGTTATTATATAGGCCGGCGGTCGCTCATTCCGGCAGCTTTATTTATTCGGAAAGGCCGCGTCAGGTCATGTCGAAAAAAATTCATTGACATGAGTTTTTCCATGCTGATATAATTATTTATTTTGATTTGACAAAGTTTCTCCTTTCCTGTATAATGGTTTAAGAAAGAAGGTGGTCACAGGTAATGGCTAAAAATGCGCTGTCGGAAATCAAGCATAGTCTCGACGCCCACGTTGGACAAAAAATTATGCTTCGGGCAAACGGAGGTCGCCGAAAGACCATCGAACGCACCGGAGTATTGGAGGAAACCTATCCTTCGGTCTTTATCGTGAAGCTGGACCAGGAGCATCAGACATTTAAGCGTGTGTCTTACAGTTATGCCGATATACTAACCGAATCCGTTGAGGTCATGATTTGCGACGACAACAACGAGGTGCGGATTTCGTATATTAAACCGTGAACATCATGATGAATTACAAGCAAACGGCTTCCGCCATCGGCGGGGCCGTTTTTTTACTTCTCTGCCGGGCAGGGCGGACGCTTATCCGGCGCTGACGCGAAGCTGATGTACTCGGAAGGACCAGCCGGCGCGGGGCGGCAGGCTTTTTTTGGGCGGACGGGATTGCCGCTGTCACCGTATGAACGGGTGCGGGTCCACGCATACTAACCATTGTTCCATATCCAGACCCCAAAGGAGGACTGACCATGTCGCGCAGAAGACGAAGCGTAATGTCGGAGGACCTGAAGGTCGAATTAGCCAAGGATCTGGGATTTTACGATACCGTGAAGCAGGAAGGCTGGGGCGGCATCAAAGCGAAGGATGCGGGAAATATGGTAAAGCGGGCGATCCAGCTCGCCGAACAGGCTGCGGCAAAGCAGCAGCAATAGCGGCTATCAAATTTGGCGGACGAAGCTTCCCTGGGGGAGCTTCGTTTTTTTGCCCGGATGAAGTAAGATAGTGTAAGATGAATGGTGATCTTTCGCGCATAGACGGACTGCGGAGTATTTTTTAAAATAAAGGAACGGTAAGGATTGCTGAAGGTAGGTGAGGGCCTTGAAAATTTACGAGAAAGCGCCGGCAAAAATCAACTTGATGCTCGACGTAATACATAAACGTCCGGACGGCTACCACGAAGTCGAGATGATCATGACGATGGTTGATCTCGCCGACCGGTTGGAAATGAGCGCCCTCCCGCGGGATACGATTATTATATCGAGCCAGGCCGGATATATTCCGCTTGATGAGAAGAACCTGGCCTTCCAGGCCGCGAAGCTGATCAAGGAACGGTACAACGTGCGCAGCGGGGTGTATATCCATCTCGACAAGAAGATTCCGGTCGCGGCCGGTCTGGCCGGCGGAAGCAGCGACGCGGCGGCGACGCTGAGGGGACTTAACCGGCTTTGGGGACTGAACATCTCCGAGGAAGAGCTGAAGAAACTCGGGGCGGAGCTGGGGTCGGACGTGCCCTTTTGCGTAACGGGCGGGACGGCGCTGGCCACGGGACGCGGCGAGGTGCTGACGCCTTTGCCGAATCCGCCGCAATGTTGGGTCGTTCTGGCAAAGCTGCCGATTAACGTATCTACGGCCGAGGTGTACGGACGGTATCGCAACGAACGGATCGAAAAGCACCCCTCGGCCGAGCGGATGCGGGCGGCTCTGGAGAGCCGGTCTTTTCCGGGAGTGTGCCGGGAACTGGGCAACGTTCTGGAGAGCGTGACGCTGCACATGCATCCCGAGGTCGCCCATTTGAAAGAGACGATGCTGCGCTTGGGCGCTGACGGTGTGCTGATGTCGGGAAGCGGTCCGACGGTGTTCGGGCTCGTCTCCAAAGAAGCGAAAGTGTCCCGGATTTACAACGGGCTGCGCGGGTTTTGCAAAGAGGTTTACGCGGTGCGTCTTCTTACCTGACCGAAGAGCGTTTTCATTCTTAAGCACGAAGCGGCTCACCCCACATGAAAATGAAGAACAAGCTTGGACAAATCCGTACAAAAATGTTATAGTTTCAATAAAATATTCGGATTTTAGCGAGGGGTACTTCGTGAAAAAATTGAAAAGAAGCGCTCGTTTAGTGGAGATGACCCACTATTTGTTGGCCCGGCCGCATCATCTGATCCCGCTGACGACCTTTGCCCAGCGGTACGGGGCCGCGAAATCGTCCATTAGCGAGGATTTGGGCATTATTAAAGAGGTTTTTGAAGAAGAGGGGATCGGCGACTTGCTAACGCTGGCCGGAGCCGCCGGCGGCGTTAAATATGTTCCGAGAGTGGGCCGCGAGCAGGCGCTTGTCTTTATCCGCGAGCTGTGCGACAAGCTCTCGCAGCCGGATCGCATTTTGCCGGGCGGTTATTTGTATATGTCCGACCTGCTCGGGCAGCCGGGTTTGATGAATGAGGCGGGCAAACTGTTCGCCACCGCCTTCGGCGATCTGGAGATCGACTGCATCATGACCGTGGAAACAAAAGGGATCCCGCTCGCTTACGCTACGGGCGCCGAGCTGAATCTGCCGGTCGTCCTGGTGCGAAGAGACCACCAGGTTACGGAGGGGTCGGCCGTAAGCATCAATTATGTGTCCGGATCGCACAAAAGCCTGCATACGATGACGTTGTCCCGCCGGGCGCTCAAAGAACATTCGCGTGTGCTGATCGTTGACGATTTCATGAAGGCCGGCGGCACCATTCAAGGGATGGTCGACCTGCTGGACGAATTCAACGCGAAGGTTGCGGGGGTCGGCGTGTTGGTGGAATCGGGGGAAGTGGATTCCGAGCAGCGGCTTCTGCGCGATTATGTGTCGCTGGCGACGCTCCGGGCGGTGGATGCCAAAGGCAAGGAAATCTCCGTGGAGCCTGGAAATTATTTTTCCAAATTCGGGTAAGCAGAAACTTGTCGATAAAACCGCAAAACTGAAAATTTTGCGACGAAATGTGTCGAAAACCCCGTCATATCAAAAAAAATCGAGAATTTAAGGCATTTTGTTCTTGAAAAAAAAAGGATTTCCGTTTGCTATGTGGAATATTACACCAAGTCTCTGATGGAAAAAGGTGGTGAACACATATGCAAATTACGGATGTAAGACTCCGCCGAGTCAGCTCTGAAGGCAGAATGAAGGCCATAGCATCCATTACCATCGATAACGAGTTTGTCGTTCACGACATCCGCGTCATCGACGGGAACAATGGAATGTTTGTAGCTATGCCGAGCAAGCGCACACCGGACGGGGAGTTCCGGGATATCGCGCATCCGATTTCCTCCGGTACCCGCGAGAAGATTCAAGCCGCTGTTTTGGCTGAATACGAACGTGCGGCCGACCAGGAGGAAGCTATTGAAGAAGGGGCGTAAGTCGCATTTTTAATTCTTGACCAATTGGGGTTCGAGGAAAAGGGAGCCATGAGTACATGGCTCCCTTTTCTTTTTGCGGTAAATGAGATATATTCAGTAATGAGTTTAAGTGAGAGTTCAAAAAATCAGGTTTTCAGCACCGAAGCTTAAGAGAGAAGGAGGCCGGGGCCTTGAAAAAATTAGCGATTGTTCTTGCCGCAGGTCAGGGGAAACGCATGAAGTCCAAGCTTTATAAAGTGCTCCATCCTGTGTGCGGCAAACCGATGGTAGGGCATGTTTTAAGCGCGGTACAGCAAGCCGGCTGCGAACGAACCATCGTCGTTGTCGGCCATGGTGCCGAAGCGGTTAAATCGTACCTTGGATCGTCGGCGGAGTACGTGCTGCAGGAGCAGCAGCTGGGAACCGGTCATGCGGTGAAGCAGGCGGGTCCGCTGCTTGCCGGAGAGGAAGGCACGACCGTCGTGATTTGCGGCGATACCCCTCTGGTGACCGCGGAGACGCTTGAAGCGCTGGTCGAACTTCATACCCGCAAGGGTGCAGCGGCTACCGTGCTCACGGCCAAAATGGACAATCCTCAAGGGTATGGCCGGGTGATCCGTGGAGAGAACGGTACGGTCGAGCGCATCGTCGAGCAGAAGGACTGCTCGCCGGAAGAGGCAGCGGTACAGGAAATCAACACAGGCACTTATTGTTTTGATAATGCGAAATTGTTTGCCGCTTTGGAGAAAGTGACCAATAACAACGCGCAGCAGGAATATTACCTGACCGATGTCATCGGCATTTTGGTACAAGCCGGCGAAATCGTGGAAGGTTATGCGGCGCAGGACCACCGGGAGTCGATCGGCGTCAATGACCGCGTTGCGCTGGCTGAAGCCGAGGCAGTGATGCGCGAACGGATCGTTCGGCGACATATGCTGGGCGGCGTCACGGTGATCGATCCGGCGTCGACTTATATCGGGGCCGATGTGGCGATCGGTTCGGATACGGTGATTTATCCGGGAACCGTGCTTGCGGGGCGGACGGTCATCGGCGAGGATTGCGTGATTGGGCCGGCGTCTCAAATCGAGGATAGCGTGATTCATGACGGCGCGAAGGTGAAGCATTCGGTTCTGAGCCAGGCGGAAGTCGGCAAAGAAACGACGGTGGGGCCGTTCGCTTATTTGCGTCCGGGGGCCAAACTTGGCGCCAACGTCAAAGTGGGCGATTTCGTCGAGATCAAGAACGCGACCTTGGACGACGGAGCGAAAGTCTCGCATCTGAGTTATATCGGCGACGCCAAAGTCGGCAAAAACGTAAATATCGGCTGCGGCGCGATTACCGTCAATTACGATGGTTATAATAAATCCATTACGGAGATTGAGGACGAAGCCTTTATCGGCAGCAATGTTAATCTGATCGCGCCGGTGAAGGTCGGGAAAGGCGCTTATGTGGTCGCCGGTTCGACCATTACGCATTCCGTTCCCGAAGGCGATCTGGCCATCGCGAGACAGCGGCAGGAGAACAAGCCGGGTTACGCCGAGAAAATCCGCGGCCGCGCAAAAGCCAAAAAACAAAATAAGCAGGACTCTTAAGCCGTTTTATCATAGGATGTAGTAGCAATTGTCGGAATGAATTTTTCGGAATGAGGATGCAGTGACCATTTCTAATGACGGGGTAGCTGGAAGGCGGGTTCAGCGGTTTGATTCCCTTTCGCTATCTACACAGCACGGAGGGTTTTAATTTTATGACTTATTGTGATTCCAAATTAAAGATATTCACCTGTAACTCCAATCCTAAGCTGGCTCATCAAATCGCGGATTATATCGGAATTCCGATGGGCGATTCGGAAACGACCAGTTTTAGCGACGGCGAAATTCAGGTCAAGCTGTCGGAGAGTGTCCGGGGCTGCCACGTCTATGTCGTACAGTCGACGTGCGCTCCCGTCAACGACAATCTGATGGAGCTGCTCGTTATGGTGGATGCCTTAAAAAGAGCTTCGGCCAAAAGCATCAACGTGGTTATCCCGTATTACGGCTATGCCCGCCAAGACCGGAAGGCCCGTTCGCGCGATCCGATTACGGCTAAGCTGGTTGCCAATTTGATCGAGAAGGCCGGCGCTCACCGCGTCATTACGATGGACCTGCACGCCATGCAGATTCAAGGCTTCTTCGATATCCCGGTGGATCATATGCTCGGGGTGCCGATTTTGGCCCAGTATTTCCGGTCCAAACATATCCCGAATCCGGTCGTCGTATCTCCGGACCACGGCGGGGTGGTGCGCGCCCGCAAGCTGGCGGATTTCCTGAACGCCCCGCTGGCGATCATCGATAAACGCCGTCCGGAGCCCAACGTCAGCGAAGTCATGAACATTATCGGGAACATCGAAGGCAAGACGGCGATTCTCGTCGATGATATCATCGACACCGCCGGAACGATCGTGCTTGGCGCGAATGCGCTGAAGGAGGGCGGCGTGGAAGAGGTTTACGCCTGCTGTACGCACCCCGTGTTGTCCGGCCCGGCGATGGAACGGCTGGAGAATTCTCCGTTGAAGGAAGTTATTGTAACCGATACGATTCCGATTACGCATCCTAATCCGACGAGCAAGCTGAAGGTGCTCTCCGTCGCTCCGCTTATGGGCGAAGCGATTATTCGCGTGCACGAAGAGCTGTCGATCAGCAAGCTGTTCGAGATCGAATAAGGAAAGGCTACTGCACACAGGGGTTGCATCCTCCCGCCGGAGGGTGTAACCCCTATCGGTGTGTTTGCCGGGGGTAAGGGGCGAAGCCGCCGCTGCAGGGGATACTGCTGAAGCGGAAGGTTCCCCGCGCGTACGGAGTTGGTCTTCGGCAGGTAACCGCGGACTGACGCAACGTTCTGATTGGAAATATCCAATAGAATTGGGGATTTAGAGGTAAATGCAGCAGTTAGATTGGATATTTCCAATAGATAAGGCTCGTTTGGGCGTAAAATGGGCGATTTGGGCGAAATCTATTGGATATTTCCAATGGGAGCTCAAAATGGTGGCCGGTTCCCTTCAATCTATTGGAATTCTTTTCAATGAGGGGTGCCAGAAAGAGCCTTGAGTTGCTGCCAGCTGCCACAAACGTAGGAGGTATAGGGAACAAATGAAATGGATCGTAGGCCTCGGAAACCCGGGGAAACAATACGAGAAAACGAGGCACAATATCGGTTTTATGGCCGTGGATGAACTGGCGCGGCGGCACGGCATCGAGATCAAACAGAGCAAATGCAAGGCTTTGATCGGCGAAGGGGTGCTGCCGGGCGGCAAGGTCGTATTGATCAAGCCGATGACGTTCATGAACTTGTCCGGCGAGGCGGTCCGGGCCTATATGGATTATTACAAGGCGTCCCTGGAGGATATGATCGTCGTATACGACGACCTCGATACCGAGCTGGGGCGCAACCGGCTGCGTTATCAAGGCAGTTCGGGCGGCCATAACGGGATTAAATCGATTATCCAGCACACCGGAACACAGGTGTTCAACCGCATACGAATGGGCATTTCCCGCCCGGAGCCCGGCTATGCGGTGGTGGACTACGTGCTTTCCGGGTTTGCCAAAAAAGATCAGCCGCTGCTGCAGCAATCGATCGAAGCGGCGTGCGATGCGCTGGAGTACAGCTTGGACCACACGTTTGAGCAGACCATGGCCAAGTTCAACGTATAAATGCCGGGTTATGGACCAGCGCGGCCGACGGGAAGTCGGCCGGAAGCCTAATCCGCGTTTTGCTGCCGTTCAAGGTCAGGGCTAAAAGGAGCCAGTTTGGGGCATACTGGAGACATAATGAATCTTCAGGAGGCATATAGATGGCTATAAATTACGTCTGCCGGCACTGCCGGACGGTGATTGGTAGAATAGAGGCCCCCCAGGTCACGGAAGCCCAACTAGGCTTTCATTCCTTGACCCCCGAGGAACGGCGAGATATAATAGCGTATGATTCGAACGGCGAAATGACGGTTCGGGTGATCTGCGATTACTGCAGGGAAGCGCTGGAGCAGAACCCGGAGCTGATGCTGCTCGTGAGTCCCTTGCAATGAGCGGGGGCGAAGGCCGATGAAGAATGAACAATTTACCGGTTAAAGCGGTTATAGAGCCTTGGCACGTTTGCTGAGGCTCCTTTTTGGTTCGTGTAAACACATTGTCCTGCCCGGTCAGGTCAATAGATTGAATAAGCAGTAAGAGAGGTGCCACACTTGCTACAAGCGCTAATAGAAGCTTTTTTCCGGGATACCGACTTTGCTTCGATGGTCGCCGGCGTCAACTCCGGTATGAAGGAGCAATTGATCTCGGGGTTATCCGGTTCGACGAGACAGGTGATGCTGGCCGCGCTGCACCAGGAGGTGAAGCGACCGCTCCTTGTCGTGACCCACAATATGTTCGCCGCCCAAAAAATTTATGAAGATTTACAGGAAGCGCTCTCACCGGACGAAGTGCTGCTTTATCCCGCCAACGAGCTGGTCGCCGCCGAATCGGCCGTATCCAGCCCGGAAACGCTGGCGCAGCGGATCGAGGTGCTGCTGCAATGCTCCCGCGGCTTTCGGGGCGTTGTGGTGGTGCCTTATTCCGGCATCCGCCGGTTTATTCCCACGCCGGAAACAATGGCGGAGGCCGGACTTACGATTACCCTCGGAGGGACGATTCAGCATGGCGGCTTCCTGAACAAAATGATCGAGCTTGGCTACGAGCGTGTAGAACGGGTTGAATCCCGCGGGGAAATGAGCCTGCGCGGAGGAATCATCGACTTTTACCCGCTGACCTCGGCGATGGCTTACCGGGTGGAATTGTTCGATGACGAAGTCGATTCCATCCGCACCTTCGATCCGTCCGACCAGCGTTCGGTGGACCAGGTCAAGGAAGTGTTCGTTCCCCCTTGCAAGGAATTGATCGCTTCCCCGGACCGGCTGGCGGCGGCGGCTCAAGCCGCGTCAGAACGCCTGGATCGGCAGCTTGAAAAAATGGCCGACCGCCAGGCGAAAAACAAGCTGCAGGAGGAAATCTCCAAGGAGATCGAGCTGCTGCGGGAGCATGTGTATTTTCCGGAAATCTATAAATATATTTCTTTGATTTACCCTGAAAGAAAAACGTTGTATAACTATATGCCGAGCGACACGCTGCTCATCCTGGACGAACCGGCGCGCCTGCTGGAGACGGCCAAGCAGCTGGAGCGCGATGAATCGGAGTGGAATCTGCATTTGCTGCAAAACGGCAAAAGCCTTCCGGAGCTGCCGCTGGCGGTGGAGACCGACCGTGTGCTGTACCACCGTCCGTTTCAAACGCTGTTCCTGTCCTTGTTCCTGCGCCAGGTTCCGCACTCTCAACCGCAGAACATTCTCAACTTCGTCAGCCGGACGATGCAGGACTTCCATGGGCAAATGAACGTGTTGAAGGCGGAAATGGAACGCTGGAAAAAAAGCGGCGCCAACGTCATCATGCTGGCCAGCGGCGAGGAACGCATGGACCGGATGCGGCGGGTGCTGCAGGATTACGGGATCGAGGAGCCGACGCTGCTGAAGGGCAATCTGCAGTCGGGCTTTGAGCTGCCTTCCGTGCATCTGGTCGTCATCACCGAAGGGGAGATGTTCTCCCAGAAGCAGCGCAAAGCGCGCCGCGTCGCCAGCAAAAGCATGGACAACGCCGAACGGATCAAAAGCTATACCGAGCTGAAGGTCGGCGATTACGTCGTTCACCAAAACCACGGGATCGGCAAATATATGGGGATCGGTACGCTCGAGGTCGGCGGGATCCACAAAGACTACATGCACATCATGTATGCCGGCGGCGACAAGCTGTCCGTTCCGATCGAACAGATCGACATGATTCAGAAATACGTCGGTTCCGAAGACAAAGAGCCGAAGGTCTACAAGCTCGGCGGCAATGAATGGCAGCGGGTGAAAAACAAGGTCCGCTCCTCCGTGCAGGACATCGCCGACGATCTGATCAAGCTGTATGCCGAACGGCAGGCGGCGCCGGGGTTTGCCTTCGAGAAGGACTCGCCGGAGCAGCAGGAATTCGAAGCGATGTTCCCCTATGATGAGACCCCTGACCAGCTTCGGGCCATCGAAGAAATCAAGAAGGACATGGAAAAGAACCGGCCGATGGACCGCCTGCTCTGCGGCGACGTGGGTTACGGGAAAACGGAGGTGGCGATCCGGGCTGCCTTCAAAGCGGCGATCGAGGGCAAACAGGTCGCGGTGCTGGTGCCGACCACGATTTTGGCGCAGCAGCATTACGAAACGTTCCGCGAGCGTTTTGCCGGCTATCCGATCAATATCCAGACGCTGAGCCGGTTCCGCAGCCGCAAGGAGCAGAATGAGACGATCAAGGGGCTCCGGCAGGGCACGGTGGACATCGTGATCGGGACCCATCGGATTTTGTCCCAGGATCTGGTGTTCAAAGATTTGGGCTTGCTGATCGTCGATGAAGAGCAGCGGTTTGGCGTAACGCATAAAGAGAAGCTGAAGAAGCTGAAAACGAATGTGGACGTGCTTACCCTGACGGCGACGCCGATCCCGAGAACGCTGCATATGTCGATGCTCGGCGTACGGGATTTGTCGGTCATCGAAACGCCGCCGGAAAACCGGTTCCCGGTGCAAACCTACGTGGTCGAATACAGCCAGGCGCTGGTGCGCGAAGCGATCGAACGCGAAATGGCCCGGGGCGGGCAAATCTACTACCTGTACAATCGCGTACAGGGAATTCATGAGATGGCGGCGCAAATCTCGGCGCTCGTCCCGGATGCCCGCGTAGGCGTTGGCCACGGGCAGATGTCCGAGCAGGAGCTGGAGAAGACGATTCTCGACTTCCTCGACGGGGAATACGACGTGCTGGTCAGCACCAGCATTATCGAGACCGGCGTCGACATTCCGAACGTCAACACGCTGATCGTGCACGATGCCGACAAAATGGGCTTGTCGCAGCTGTACCAGCTGCGGGGCCGGGTTGGCCGGTCCAACCGGATCGCCTATGCTTACTTCACCTATCAGAAGGACAAATCGTTGACCGAAGTGGCCGAAAAGCGCCTGCAGTCGATCAAGGAGTTTACCGAGCTCGGCTCCGGCTTCAAAATTGCCATGCGCGACCTGGCCATCCGCGGCGCGGGCAATTTGCTGGGGGCGGAGCAGCACGGCTTCATCGCCTCCGTCGGCTTTGACCTGTATTCGCAGATGCTGGCCGAAGAAATCCAGAAACGCAAAGTGACCATGCTCGGAGAAGCCGAACCTGCGGAAACGCATTGGAATACGACGATCGATCTCGGCATCGACGCTTATCTGCCCTCGGATTATATTTACGATAGCATGCAAAAAATTGAAATTTACAAGAAAACGGCTTCCGCAACCTCGTTTGAGGACGTGGCGGAGCTGGAGGACGAGCTGCTTGACCGTTTCGGGGAATTGCCGGAAGCGGTGCAGAACCTGCTGTCCGTAGCCAGGGTGAAGTTGTACGGCAAGAAGTACGGCATCGAATCGATCGCATTGCGTGGAGAAGAAGTTACCGTCAAGTTCTACGAAGGCCGGGAACAGTCGATCGTGCCCGGCAGGCTCGCGGAAATTGGAAATCTCTTCGGAAGACGTGTACAATTTATTCAAGGGTCCGTGATGCTGATCCGGATCAATATCAAAGGAATGGACGACAAAGCGTTGATGGGCTTGTTGGAGCAATTTCTGAATGCCCTGAAGGATGCGTTCAAAGCGAAAGGGGAACTACAGGATGTTTCAAAGTAAAAGGCGTTCCTGGCGAACGCTGCTGATTGCCCTTGTGGCGGTGCTTGCCTTTACCATCATGGCGGGATGCGGGAAGAAGGATGTTGTCGCCACTTACGAGGGCGGGGAGATCACGGCGAAGGAATTTGATTTGGACCAGCGCATCTTGCTGGCGGTTTCGCCGCAGGCGGCACAACTGCTGCAGATGGACGAATTCCGCGAGTATCTACTCAAACAGGAAATTGCGTACAAGTATTTGGCGGCGAAAGCCGATGACAAGACGGCGGAAGCCGGGAAGAAAAAGGCGGAGCAGCAGCTCGAAATGATGAAGGCCTCCTACGGCGGCGCCGATGCGTTCAAAAAAATGCTGGACGCCCAGAAAGTGTCCGAGGCGGAAGTCAAAGATTATTTCAACCGCCTTTACATCGCTATGGAAAACGAGGAGAACAAGGTTACGGAAGAAGATATGAAAAAGGAATTCGAAGCGGCGAAGGAAAACTTCACGACGGCTTCGGTCCGCCATATCCTGATCGGGTTTACTGATCCAAACGGCAAGCAACGCTCCGAAGAAGAAACGCTCAAATTAGCCAAAGACGTCAAGGCCAGATTGGACAAGGGCGAGGATTTCGCCACCCTGGCCCAAAAATACTCCGAGGATCCGGGTTCCAAGGACAACGGCGGATTGTATGAAAATGCCAACGTCAGCGGATGGGTTGAGGAGTTTAAGCAGGCTGCCTTGACCCAGCCGATCAACGAAATCGGCGATCCGGTCAAAACAAGCTACGGGTACCATATTATCCGCGTCGAATCGCGTAACGAGAAAAAATACGAGGATTTGACGCAGGATGAAAAAGACCAGCTAAAAATGTCCGTTGCATCCCAAAAAGTGGACGAGTTCATGGCTGGGGATCTCGAGAAGAAGATCATCAAGAAAATTAATCTTCCGAAAACGGAAACCCCGAAGAACAACAGCGGCAACGCGGCGAATAACGGCGCAGGCGCCGGAAGCGGGGCCGGTACCGGTACGAATGCAGGCGCAGGTACGGGCACAAACGCGGGAACCGATGGAGCCGGAAACGCCGGGGCGTCGGGGAACAGCGGCGGCGGGGCCGCCAACAATTCCGGCGCGGGAACCGGCAGCGGCAATGCCGGAAAATAAACGACGATGGCTTGAGGAGGGCAGCTGCTGAGCGGTCGCTGACTTAGCGGTAAAAAAGGGCCTTATTTTCGTCAAAAAGAGGGACATACCAGAAATAAAGGTTTTTTTACCGCTATTATAGAGGGATGAGGAAAAAAGATGCTTTTTTTCAAGCTGGCTCCCCAAATAAGGGAAAAAAGTTCCGCTATTTAACCCAGAATGGATAAAATCTCAAAATAGCGACATAAATTACCGCTGTTTCCGCTAACAGAAGGTTGCCTCCTTATCCCCCCTTCCCACGCAGCGCATCAAACTAACCGCCGGAGTGAATTTCTCCGACGGTTTTTCTTAACCAGACATTTACGGGGAGGGGGGGCTATTTTTAAAAATGATGGTTCAA
Organism: Paenibacillus sp. FSL R5-0527; assembly: GCF_038008055.1. Lineage (NCBI taxonomy): Bacteria > Bacillati > Bacillota > Bacilli > Caryophanales > Paenibacillaceae > Paenibacillus > Paenibacillus sp. FSL R5-0527. Next base: position 721,102 of record NZ_JBBOYI010000001.1, read on the forward strand.
TATGATGAATAAGGTGCACTTTAGGGATGAATACTAAGGACAGAATCACAGGTACACCAAATCCCTACCCGCCTCAGGCATCGGTCAGCGGCATTTCGCAAGCTTGGATCGCACTTTTGTCTGCGTCCGGCAGATTTTTGCATAAGAGATCGTATATAGAACTGGTTTTTGTTTAGGCTATATCCGAGAAGCAGTAGTTCAAAACTTCTAAGAAAGCGGGGCAACATGTGACATGAAAGCTACTGGTATTGTACGCCGTATTGATGATTTGGGCCGCGTCGTCATCCCTAAGGAAATTCGCCGGACTTTGCGGATTCGTGAAGGAGATCCGCTGGAGATTTTTGTGGACCGCGATGGAGAAGTCATTTTGAAAAAATATTCGCCGATCGGCGAATTGGGCGATTTTGCCAAGGAGTATGCCGAGTCGTTGTACGAAAGCACGGGACATGTTACGCTGATCTCTGACCGGGATACGCTGATTGCGGTGGCGGGGGCGTCGAAAAAGGAATATTTGGACAAGCCGATCAGTACGCTGCTGGAAAACAGCATGGATGGGCGCAAAATCCTAATGGAAACGGAAGCGAGCGAATTCGAAATTACGAAGGACCATCCGGAGAACATTTCGTCTTTCGTCATTGCGCCGATTATTGCCGGAGGCGATCCGATCGGGACCGTCGTTTTGCTAACGAAAGACAGTTCCGTGAAGATGTCGGAGTTGGAGTCGAAAATGGCGGAAACGGCCGCAGGCTTTCTGGCCAAGCAAATGGAGCAGTAAACGAGACTCCTTTCACCTGTGTCATTCTCAAGCTTACACACCCCCGATTTACGCGGCGGCCGGCCGTTCGGAGCGGATGTGTAAGTTTTTTGCGTTAAACCGCCGAAAATTGGCCGCAACCCATGGTTTCGTCATATAATGGAACCTGCAAGCTTTGGCATGTCCATTATCTAAAGGTGCAAAGAAAGGGAAACCATGAAAGAACCTGGCGTTACCCTGGCTTCCAAGCTCCTGAAGGGAGCGGCGATCCTAAGTTTGGCGGCGATTTTGACCAAGCTGCTGGGCACTCTGCAGAAAATACCGCTGCAGAATATCGGAGGCGACGGGGTTTTTGGCATTTACAATACGGTGTATCCTTTTTATACGCTGCTCATTACGCTGACCACATCGGGTTTTCAAGCCGCCGTGTCTAAATTTGTGGCGGAACGCCATGCCGTAGGCAACGTACCGGAACAACGCGAGGTTCTGCGGCTGGCGGCGGCCATGATGATGGTGTTCGGCGCGGCGGGCGCAATCCTGCTGTACTTTGGAGCTCCGCTGCTGGCGCGTTTGATCGGCAGCAGCCTGATCGTCCCGGCCTTGCAGGCGGCCGCGCCGGCGCTGCTGTTTTACCCGGTCAGCGCCGCGCTGCGGGGGTATTATCAAGGCCTGCAAAATATGCTGCCGACAGCCGTATCGCAGGTCACCGAACAAGCGGTGCGGGTCACCGTCATGATCGTGCTGCTGCTCTATTTGAGCCGGATGTCGGCGGGCGACCCCGCGCTGGCCGGCGGCGCGCTGGCCGGCTCATCCGCGGGAGCGGCCGCCAGCCTGCTGATCATGCTGCTGTATTGGCGGTTTGCGAAAAGGGGACCCTTGGAATCGTCGCCCGAAGAACCTGCACGGCAACGTAATTTTCCGCCGTCAAAGGGGAGACGGGAGCTTTTTCCGGCGCTCTTGAAATACGCGATTCCGATCAGCCTGGCCGCTTTGGCGGTCCCGTTGATCAGCCTGGTGGACACGTTCTCGCTGCCGCGCCTGCTGAATGTCCATGGGGACGAGATACGCGTTATGGGGCAGGTAGGGATATACAACCGGGGCATCCCGCTCGTTCAGCTCGTGACCATGCTGGCCACTTCTTTGTCGGTGCTGTTTATCCCGGCGATGGCCGAACTGCGGATGAAATCCGACACCGCCGCCATACGCAGGCAAACGCAAACCGCGCTCCGCTGGTTTTGGCTGATCGGGCTGGCGGCGTCCCTGGGGCTGGCGCTGCTCGCGGAGCCGATCAATGTGATGCTCTATGAGGACGCGGCCGGCAGCGCCACGTTTGCCTGGATCGCCTGGACGGCCGCACCCGGCGCGCTGATGGTCGTGACCAGCGCGCTGCTGCAGGGCCTCGGCGCCCAGCGCGCTCCGGCGCTGCACCTGCTCGCGGCGGCGCTGCTCAAGGCGGCGCTGAACGCGCTGCTGGTGCCGCGGCTCGGCATCACCGGCGCGGCCATCGCCGGCATCGCCGCCTATGGCGCGGCCGCCGCGCTGAACGCTGCGCTGCTGCTGCGCCGCGCGGGGCTGCGTCCGCGCCTGCGGGACGCGCTGCTGCGCCCGGCGGCGGCCCTCCTGGCGATGGCCGCCGCCGTGACGGCGCTGCGCCTCGCCGTCGCCGAGCTGCTGCCGCCCGGCCGTACGGCGGCCGCGGCGGAGAGCCTGCTCGGCGTGCTGCTCGGCGCAGCCGTGTTTGCCGCCGCGGTGCTGCGCGCGCGGCTGCTCAGCGCGGCAGAGCTTAGCGCCCTGCCGCGGATCGGCCCGAAGCTGCTGGCGCGGCTTCGGAAGCTGCGTCTGCTGCCGTAGCACGTTCGGCGCAGACGCTCGCTGCCGCGGCTTCGGAAGCTGTGTTTGCCGTAGCACAGGCCGATATATACGCTCGCCGCCGCGGCCGGTGCCGCCCGCCAGAGGCCTAGCCGAGGCCTAACCGCGATCATTGCCTCAGGCCATGGTGGCAGCCGCTCGCTGCAGACCACTGAAGCACGAGCGTCCCTGGCCCCCAGGCTTACGGACACCAGAGCTCCTAAGCGCCTAATTTCCCGCCTGATTCCGCTCTAACGGACAGGTGAGACGTTAATTAGTCCAAATGGCTGCCAAAACAGCTAATTTTCCCAGTAGCGTTGCATCAAATCAGACATGATACAATTTCTCGCCACCACATTCTAACGGTTGCCACAGCCGCTATTTGCTCCAATATCGCCATTTTCATATTTTAACGGTTGCCATAGCGCTTATTTAGCTAAAACCCAGCGATTTGGGCTCAGATTAGAGCAGATAACCGCGCTCACAACCGTTAAAATTTAGAAAGGATCTTTTTTGGCAAAATAGCGACTAATACAACCGTTAGATTTCTGGCGTGATCTCAAATGGAATAGCGGGCAAGGTGTACCGCAGATTTTGTGCAGGCGTTAATGCAACGCCAGCGGAATTTTCCGGCAATAGCGTCTCTTGTGTCCGTTAGCTGGGGAATGATGCGAAAATTGCTTCTAGAGGCAATTCAAAAAGTCATTTTTTGACCATTAAGCGGGTCACGAAGCGGGTCACGAAGCAGATCACGAAACAAATTCGACGTCGAATCTTGAATTCAGCCGGGTGGGCGGATGCTTCCGAGGCATGTTTCCTACGGAAACATTTCAGTTGCTCACATACCTTCCAAGAACTTATGCTTCGGAAGCCGTTTTCTCCAAGCGCGTTTAGCTCCGCTGCTTCGTCCCTAGCTTCCCGACCTAAAGCGTTTTGAAGAAACACACATCGTAAGCATAAGCTTTGGTGCTGAAAACTTGACTTTTTGAACACGTATTTTTAGCGTCTTCTCAGGCCGTTAGTGTGCGGCGTTGTCCGCATCGCGGTTTTGCTTGCCCTGCCCGATTTCATATTTTGCTCCGGCAGTGGTATATTAGGTACATGCAGAAACGGACTGAAGCAGAGGGAGGAAGAGAGCATGAGCGCTCGCATAACGGTCGTCGGGCTAGGGTCGGGCGATCCCGACAAGCTGACTTTGGGCAGCCTGAAACGCCTTCAGGGGGCGGGAGAGCGGTACGTGCGGACGAAAGACCATCCGGTCGTGGCCTGGCTGGAGGAGACGGGGGTCTCGTTCGTTTCGTTCGACGACGTGTACGAAGCGAAGGAGGATTTTCCTTCCGTCTATGAGGAAATTGCCGGACGGCTGCTTAAGCGGGCCGAATACGGCCCGGCAGGCATGGAAATCGTTTATGCCGTACCCGGCCATCCGATGGTTGCCGAGGCGACGGTCAAGCTGCTGCGGGAGCGCTGCCCGCAATCCGGAATCGAGCTGGAGATTGCTGGAGGCGAGAGTTTCCTGGATGAAGCGTTTGTCCGCCTCGGGTTTGACCCGATCGAGGGGTTTGCGCTGCTTGATGCAACCGCCGTTAATGGGGAACGGATCGACCCCCGCCGGCATACGCTGATCGGCCAGGTGTACGACCAGCTTACCGCGTCGGAGGTGAAGCTCGGGCTGATGGAGGTATTCCCCGACGATTATCCCGTCGTTGTCGGACATGCCCTCGGCGTCGCCGGGCAGGAGCAGATCCGGCGTATCCCGCTGTATGAGCTGGACCGCATCGATGGGTACGGCAATCTGTCGCTCGTCTACGTGCCGGCCAGTGAAGATGAGGCCTTGCGCATCCGCAGCTTCGAGCGCCTGCACGAAATCGTGACGATTCTGCGCAGCCCCGGCGGATGTCCATGGGACCGCGAGCAAACGCATCAGTCGATCCGCAAAAATCTCATCGAAGAAACGTACGAGGTGCTCGAAACGATCGATGACGATGATCCCGACCATATGCGCGAGGAACTGGGCGATCTGCTGCTGCAAATCATGCTCCATTCCCAAATGGAAGAAGAGCTCGGCACCTTTACGGTATACGACGTCATCCGCGAACTGAACGAAAAGCTGCTCTACCGCCATCCTCATGTATTCGGCAATTTAAGCGCGGAGGACGCCGAGGCGGCGCTGAACAACTGGGAAGCGATGAAAGCCGAAGAAAAACGGCGCAAAGGCATCAAGCCCGAGCAGCAATCGGCCCTTAGCGGGGTGCCGCGCGATTTGCCGGCTTTGATGAAGGCTTACAAGCTGCAGAAGAAGGCAGCCAAAGCGGGCTTCGATTGGGAGCAAATCGACGGGGTATGGGACAAGCTGGAGGAAGAGATCACCGAACTCAAGCAAGCGGTACAGGACAAGCATGATCCGGAAGCGCAGGAGCTTGAGCTGGGGGACGTGCTGTTCTCGGTCGTTAACGCGGCCCGCTATATCGGCGCCGATCCCGAACAGGCCCTGTCGCGGACGATCGCCAAATTCACCCGGCGGTTTCATTATGTGGAGGAACGGCTGAGAGCCCAGGGGAAAACGCCGGGCGATAGCTCCTTGTCGGAAATGGATGCATTATGGGAGGAAGCTAAGTCGAAAGAACGGGAATAGTGGGATAAAAGGCCTAAAATTCGGTTTTTTCGCGAAAAAATTAAAAAAAAGTTACGGTCCGGGCAGGATTTTAAACGTAAAGCAAGAATACTGTTACAAAGATATCGTAATGGCTTTAAATCAGGCTTTTTGCCTGTAGTGCCAAGGTATCACCTATCTTTTTATTTATTGGGAGGCATTATTAATGAACAAAACAGATCTGATCAACAACATTTCCAGCAAAAGCGGTTTGACGAAAAAAGACGTTGAAGCCGTATTGAACGGTTTTCTCGGCGAAATCACGGATGCTCTTGCTGGCGGAGACAAAGTACAATTGATCGGCTTCGGCACGTTCGAAACCCGCAAACGTTCCGGCCGCACCGGCCGCAACCCGCAAACGGGCAAAACGATTGAAATTCCGGCATCCAATGTTCCGGCATTCAAAGCGGGCAACAAACTTAAAGAAGCTGTAAAATAATGCGTCTTGATAAATTCCTGAAGGTATCACGGTTAATTAAGCGGCGCACGGTTGCAAAAGATGTCTCCGAGCAAGGCAGAGTTCTCATCAACGGACGCGAATCCAAGCCGAGCAGTACGGTGAAGGTGGGCGACGAAATCACGGTACAGTTCGGCCAAAAGCTGGTGACCGTCCGCGTTGAGCGCCTGGCAGAAACGACCCGCAAGGATGAAGCTGCGACCTTGTATACCTTGATTAAGGAAGAGCCGATCGCGAAGGATAACGGTCTGGATTGGACCTGATTCGCGGCAGGCCACGAGCATGTCCCGTTTAGGCGGGGCATGTTTTTTAACCTTATAGAATTTTACAAAATTGCGGCCATGGTAGAGGGTGATGTTTTTGCAGGTAGATAGTGGAGGAGAAAAGGAAACTGGGGGCTAAGGGACACCAGTGCCGTTATTTGAGGAAAAGCGGAGGTTTGCAAAATGACGGACACAGACGACCTTATTTACCTCAAATCGGCCCGAATGTGCTGGTTTTGAGCCAAATAGAGTCCCGTGTGTCCGTTAGGCTGGGAAATATCCGGGAAATGGGCGGATAAGGTCGCTGGTGTCCGTTAGAGCAGCATCCCAAGTTTAGGAAGAGCCTCCAATCGCTCCAAAGTAGAAGTCAGAGCCATTAATAGAGCTAGAATAAAAAGGACGCCATCAGGCGTTTTTCTTATTACGGGTGCGGAAATGCGGAAAATAACGGTAAAAAAGGACTCTATTCTCGCCAAAAAGGGAGTCTAGCAGAAGTAGAGGAATTTTTTGGCGTTATTTTAGCAACATGGGGATAAAGGGTGCCTTTTCCAGGCTTGATCTCCAAATAGAGCCAAAAAACTCCGCTATTTTGCGCGGGGAGAGGGAAGTTCCCGGAATAACGCCCCAAATTACCGCTATTTCCGGCAGCGGAGGCGTACGTCTATTGCCCATCGTTTCCCCGCGTACGCCCATTGTCCATCCCTCCCCCGTGTGCACCCATTGCCATCCCTCCCCCGTGTGCACCCATTGCCATCCTTTCCCTGCGCACGCACCTAACACGCGCCATAAGTATAGGTTCGCGCTACAAAACCGCCGACTCCTCCCAAGCCATCATGGCGGAGGGGAACAGCTCGATCGCGCGCGGGAACACGCCGTGGATGTACGCGATCAGTACACCGTAGTTGACGATCGGCACGCCGGCGGCTTTAGCCTCGTCGAGGCGATGCAGCATATCGCGGCGGTTCAGCATGCAGGCGCCGCAGTGAACGATCAGCGCATAGCGGGTCAGGTCCGGCGGGTAACTGTGGCCGGAGAATTGCTCGATATGCAGCTGTTTCCCCGTCATCTGGCGCAGCCAGCGCGGGATTTTGACGGAGCCGATGTCGTCGGACTGCCGATGGTGGGTGCAGGCTTCCGCGATCAGCACGTGATCGCCGTCACGCAGGTTTTCGATGGCCCGGGCGCCTTTGACCAGCTCGCCCAGATCGCCTTTGTGGCGAGCGAACAAAATGGAAAACGAGGTCAGCGGCACTTCTTTCGGAGTATCGGCGGCCACTTTGAGAAAAACCTGCGAGTCGGTAATGACCATCCGCGGGTTCCCCTTCAATCGCTCCAACGTTGCCCGCAGCTCATGTTCCTTGGTGACGACGGCGCTGGCGTCGCTCTCCAAAATATCGCGGATTGTCTGCTGCTGCGGCAAAATCAGCCGGCCTTTGGGGGCGGCCTTGTCGATCGGCACGACCAGCACAACGACATCGCCGGGGGAGAGCAGATCGCCGACGATCCGGAAACGGTCGTCATCGTGGGGGAGCGCGCCCGTGATCGCTTTCGTAAGCTCGGCCACGCCCGTCCCCGCCGCGGCGCTGAACGGCAGGCAATCCAATCCTAGCCGCGCCTTCAACCGAGCCCGCGCCGTATCGACCTCATCGATGGTGTCGATTTTATTGAGCACCCCGACCACGGGGATGTTTTTCTCCTTTAACTCGGCGAGCAGGCCCGGATAAAAAGCATCGGCTCCCGTAAGCAAGGCCTCCGCCGCGTCGATCACCAGCAAAGCGAGATCGGTGCGCTCCATCAGTTCCCGCGTTTTCTGCCGGCGCAGTCCGCCGAGCAGGCCCTCGTCATCAAGCCCGGCGGTATCGATCAATACGACCGGTCCCAGCGGGAGCAGCTCCATCGCTTTATACACCGGATCGGTCGTCGTTCCCCGAACCGGGGACACCACGGAAATATCCTGCCCGGTCAAGGCGTTAACCACGCTGGATTTACCGGCATTCGTCCGTCCCAACACCGTAATATGCGTCCGCTCTCCGCGCGGCGTAGCGTTTAAGCTCATCTCGTGTTCCTCCCTGATTTGCCGGGAATGCCCGGCTTGGTTACTTCAAGCGGGTTCAGGATCCGGGCCGCCTGTTCGGCGGTCAGCAGCCCGCGCTCCAGGGCGGCCTGCTCCACGGTTTGGCCTTCCCGGGCGGCCGCACCCGCGATTTCGGCGGCAAGCTCGTGCCCCAAATGGGGGACAAGCGCCGTCGCCAACACGGTGGAGCGCCGCAAATGCGCGCGGCACACCGCCTCGTTCACGGCGATCCCGCGCACGCAGCGCCGCTCGAACAGCACCTCCACGGCCCGCTGCAGAATCTCCAGCGATTCCAACAGGGAATCGGCGATCAGCGGGCCAAACGCGTTGAGTTCGAGCTGGCCCCCGGCGGCGGCCATGGTGATCGCCGCATCGTTCGCGATGACGCGCATGGCGGTCAGCCCGGCCATCTCGGCCATGACCGGGTTGACCTTGCCCGGCATGATCGAGGAGCCGGCCTGCACGGCAGGCAGCGTGTATTCGCCGATGCCGCCGGCCGGTCCGGACGCCAAGAGGCGCAAATCGCCGGCGATTTTGAGCAGGGTGACGGCCGCCGCCTTCAGCAGGCCGGACACCTCGACGAAGATGTCCCAATTTTGCGTCGGATCCAGCGGATATTCGCTTTGGGCGAGACCCAGCCCCGTCAAATCCCGCAGCATCTCTACCACCTGGCAGCCGTATGCCCGCGGGGCCCCAAGCCCCGTCCCGATGGCGGTGCCGCCGAGCGGAATTTCGCGCAGCCGCTCCTCCGCTTTGTATAACCGCCACCGGTCGCGCGCCGCCGCTTTGGCATAGGCCCCGAACCCTTGCCCGGCCATCATCGGCAGGGCGTCCATCAGCTGCGTGCGGCCCAGCTTCAGCGTGTCCGCGAATTCCCGCTCCTTCTCCTGCAGCGCTTCCTGCAAAGACGCGTAAGCTTCGCTGAGCGGGCGCAGCAGCCGGATCGCGGCGATGCGAAGCGCGGTCGGGTACACATCGTTGGTCGACTGGCAGCAGTTGACGTGATTCAGCGGATGAACCAGCCCGTAGTTGCCTTTTTGCCCGCCAAGCCGTTCGATGGCCAGGTTGGCCACGACCTCGTTGACATTCATGTTGGTGGAGGTGCCCGCCCCGCCCTGCAGCGCGTCAACCATAAACTGGTCCTGCAGCTCGCCCGCGTTGATTTCGTCGCACGCCCAAAGAATCGCTTCCGCCACTTCTGCCGGAATCAGTCCCAGCTTGCCGTTCACGGCGGCGGCCGCTTTTTTCACCAGCACGAGCGCCGCGATCAGGCGGCGGTTGACCGGCCTTCCGCTAACCGGAAAATTGTCCATGGCCCGCGCCGTATGAATCCCATAATAAACGTCCGCGGGAATTGCCATTTTGCCTAGGGAATCGGATTCCCGGCGGTTTTTTTCGCCATGTCCGGCCCCGTTTTTGCTACCTTGCTCCATCAGGATTCGCCTCCAAAAGCCGCTTGCGTTTCTTCCGTAATTATCGTAAAAAAACACGCTGCCAAATCCTGTAAAGAAAGTCACTTAACCAGAATGAAAATCACGCGAAGTCTTGCCAGTTATCCGGTTCTAAAGCCGACAATTCGTCCATAAGCTATTGGTAAGAAGGAGGGGTACATGCCATGGTCGAACAATTGAAAGGAAAACACCAGGAGCTGCATTTAATGAATCGCAAGCTGCTGGAAATTTCGGGAGTCCTCAATGTGGAGAGCTTCGACAATGAGGAGTTTCTGCTTCAGACCGAATTAGGGCATTTGACAATCCGCGGACAAAATTTACATATTAAAAACCTGAACCTCGAGCAAGGGCTTGTCAGCATCGAAGGCCTGGTTAACACCTTGTCGTATTTGGAGCAGGGTTCACATCCGTCCGGCAAGGGATTGCTCGGCAAACTGTTCCGATGAATCTGGAAACGCAGTGGATGACCCTTCTATGGATGTTCGCCTCCGGGGGGATTATGGGGATCGTCTTTGACAGCTATCGCGTCGTCTCGGGACAATTCCGTTTTCCCCGCTGGAGTGTCCATGCCCTTGACCTGGTATATTGGGCGGCAGCCGCCTTGTTTGTATTTCGCGTGTTATACCATAGCAATCATGGGGAACTAAGGTTCTATGTTTTTCTCGGGTTGTTTCTAGGTATTTGGATTTATTTTTTGCTTCTTAGTGTTCTAACGGAACGATTTGTGTTAATGTTAATATGGATAACTAACCAAATTTACCGGTTTATCGTAAGGATTATCCAGCTTTTCGTCATTGCTCCGCTCCGCTGGTTGTTCAAAGGAGCCAAGCTTCTGCTCGGTTTTGTCTGGATCGTGCTGCTGTTTCTCGGGCGGATCACGCTGCTGCCGCTATGGAAGTTAATCGCATGGGCCTTTAGGCCTATTTGGAAGCGGCTGCGGATTCCGGAAGGGCTAAGCAAATTTAAGAGTTGGCTGGATATCTGGAAGAATCGTATTGTGCGTTTGTTACGCTGGTTCATCAAAGAGTGATGCTTTAAGGAGGTGTCCCTGATGCGTGCGGTTACGACAAATCCAAAGATGTCAAAAAATCCTCGGAATTCTCAAAAAACCGGGACCGTCGGGGCACGGCGGCGGCTCCGGTTATGGCTCGGTTTTATGATCGTATTCCTTGGCTGGGCGGCGTATACGTATATTTCCCAATCCGAAGAGATCGGCGAGAAGTCGCAGCAGCTTGCCAAGACGCAGGCCTCCGGGAAGCAGACCGAAGAAAGCTTGAACCAGCTTAAATATGAAGTGAACCGTCTGCAAGATCCCGAATATATCGGACAAATTGCCATGAAGAAATACGGGCTGTATAAACCCGGGGAAATTCCGGTTAGGGTATCGGAATCCGAGGCCGGAAATGACTGATCCCATGCGGGATATACGTCTGTTGACCTTGTTTCAGTCATTCGGTATAATCAAATCACCGCAGTCATGAATTTCGAGGCCTGGCTGTATATTTTTAAGGGAGGATCATTTTATTTTATGGCAATTGAAGTGGGCACCAAGTCAGAGGGAAAAGTGACAGGCATCACGCATTTCGGAGCATTTGTGGATCTGTCAGGAGGTGTCACGGGTCTCGTTCACATCTCGGAGATCGCCGACAATTACGTTAAAGACGTTAACGATCATCTGAAGATTGGCGACACGGTTACCGTGAAGGTAATCAATGTCGATAAGGACGGTAAGATCGGACTTTCCATCAAACAGGCTGTTGACAAACCGGTAGAGGCTAGACCGCCTCGCGCACCGAGAACAGATCGGCCAAGCGGAAGAGACGGAGACCGTCCGGGCGGCGGATTCAACCGGGACCGTGGAGGACGCTCTTTCAAGCCCCCAGCCAACAAATCTTCCTTCGAAGACAAAGTATCTCGTTTCCTTAAGGACAGCGAGGAGCGGATTTCTTCGCTCAAGAAGAACACGGAAGGCAAACGCGGCGGACGCGGTGCCAAACGAATGTAACCCCTAAAGTGACCGAAAACTTCAAACCCACCGCAGGTGATAAGCTCGCCTGCGGTTTTTTGTGCGCTTTTTTGCGGTAAATTATGGCAATTCTGTGGCTTTTGCTGGAGTAAAGGATGTTTTGTCGGCTCTTCGCTTTTCCCGACAGGTTCTTACGCAATTTTACGACGATTACGCTCCTATAGCGGCGGGCGCATGGCAAAGTCCATGCGAACATAGGAACGCTTCGGGGCAATCGCCGTCATGGCGGGCCTGCATTCGCGCCGTTTCGTAAACCCCTCTCAATTTGTCGGAAATTTCTTTGGGCGTTCCTCCGGTATCTGACAAACTTTCCGCTCCCGTGCTCCTATAATGGGACATACCTTACAAATTTGGAAAAGGCGGTGCCGGGATGTTGAACAAGTGGAATGTCACTCTGTTTCCAGGATTGAAAAAGGGAAAGGCATGGAATAAAGAGGCGTTGTGGAACGAAATTTTAAACCTGCCGGTTTTGGGGCGGGCCGCGCGTTTTTTTGCGGCGAGCAAATGGAACGGGCTGCTGATCCTGATGAGTTTCCTGCTTGGGCGGGCGACAATATTGGACGAGCTTGCGCCGTTTGCGGTAGCCTTTTTTGCCGTCATGGTATTTATGCGGCGGGACATCGCTATGGTTACGGCGGCGGTGATGGTGGCGGGCGCCATGTTTACGCCGGGCGCGCAGGCGCATGCCGCCCAGATTGCGGTGGAGCTGCTGATCTTCTATTTGCTGCAAAAAGGGCTGGAAGCGTTTGAGCGGGCGGACATTTCCTATGCGCCGATCATGGTGTTTACAAGCACGTTTTTCGTCGGACTGTTCGGCGCGGTCATCGGGCCGTCGCTCACCTGGTACGCGCTGACGATGACCGTGATGGACGCGCTGCTCAGCTTTGTGCTCACCCTGGTGTTTATCCAGGCGGTCCCCATCTTTACGTACCGTAAAAAACAATACCACCTGCGGGGTGAAGAGATTTTGTGTCTTGTCATCTTGCTCGCCTCGGTCATGACCGGTACGGTCGGCTGGGAAATTTCCGGGTTGTCCGCCGAGCATGTGCTGTCCCGCTATCTGATTCTGCTGTTTGCTTTCGTGGGCGGCGCTCCGCTGGGCGCGTCGGTCGGCGTCATAACCGGGCTGATTTTAAGCTTGGCCGACACGTCGGCGCTCTATCAAATGAGCTTATTGGCCTTTTCCGGCATGCTCGCCGGCATGATGCGGGAAGGGCGAAAATGGGCCGTCGGCTTCGGCATGCTGCTCGGCTCCTCGATTCTTTCCATTTACATCGCCGGGCCTGCGGACGTGATGTCCTCGACTTGGGAGAGCTGCGCTGCGGTGCTGCTGTTCCTTCTGACTCCGAAAAAAACGGTCAATGTGATCGCCAAATATGTTCCCGGCACGCAAGAGCATGTGAAAACGCAGCATGAATATGCCAAGCGGGTGCGCGACATTACGGCCGAGCGAGTGGCGCAGTTCTCCCAAGTCTTTAAGCAGCTTTCCCGGAGTTTTGGCCAAGTTTCCAGTTCGGGCGAAATCGTAAGGCGCGGCGAGGAAATCGACCATTTCATGAACGCCGTGACGGAAGGGGCCTGCGCCACCTGTTTCCGCCGCGGCACGTGCTGGGACGGCAAATTTTATCAGACTTATAAGTTAATGACGGAGATGATGACGGCGATCGAAGAGAAGCCGGACATTTCTCCGGACGAGCTGCCGCCGAAGTGGGGCAAGCTGTGCGTCAAAACCGACCAGGTGCTGGATGTGATGAAGCGGGAATATGAACTCTACCAACATGATATGCACTGGAAACAGCAAATATACGACAGCCGGCAGCTGGTGGCCGAGCAATTGTCCGGGGTGTCCCAGGTAATGGAGGATCTGGCCCGGGAAATCAAGCGCGAAGGACAAGCCATGTACCGGCAAGAGGAACAAATCCGCGAGGCTTTGGAAAAAATGGGCTTGTCGATCCACAACATCGATATCGTCAATTTGGATCACGGCAATGTGGAAATCGAAATCGTCCATGCTTACACGCGCGGGTTTGATGAATGCCGGAAAATCATCGCCCCGCTGCTGTCGGATATTTTGGGCGAGCATATCGCGGTGATGAACGAGACGATGCACGGAGGAAAAGAAGGCCTTGCGACCGTTACGTTCGGGTCGGCCAAAGCGTTTGAAATTACGACCGGGGTCGCCGGCACTGCCAAAGGGGGCGATTTGCTGTCCGGCGACAGCTTTAGCGCCAAGGAGCTGGGCAACGGCACTTATGCGGTGGCCATCAGCGACGGCATGGGCAACGGGGAGCGGGCGCGCTTGGAAAGCAGCACGGCGCTCAGCATTCTCGAGCAGCTGCTGCAGTCGGGCATGGAGGAGACGCTGGCGATCAAATCGGTCAACTCGGTTCTGATGCTGCGTTCGCCGGACGAGGTGTACGCCACGGTCGACATGGCGCTGATCGATCAATATACGGCGCGCACAACCTTTATGAAGATCGGATCTTCCCCAAGCTTTATCAAACGCGGAAAGGAGGTGATCCCGGTTTCGGCGAGCAACCTGCCGATCGGGATTATCCAGGACATCGAGGTCGATCTGGTGACGGTGCAGCTGTATCCCGGCGATACGCTGATCATGATGACCGACGGCATTTACGATGCGCCGGGCCCGGCCGTGAACAAAGAGCTGTGGATCAAGCGGCTGATCCAGGAAATCAACGCCGACGATCCGCAGGAGATCGCCGATTGCCTGCTCGAATCGGTCATCCGTTATCAGAAAAACGTCATTCACGATGATATGACCGTCGCCGTGGCCACCGTCGATCACTTGCGGCCGCAGTGGTCCACGCTGCATATTCCCGGGATCAGCCGGCTGGAAAGGCCGCGTACGGTCAGTTAGAAGAGGGCTTGAGGTGAGAACCTCAGGTTCTTTTTTTTGCGTGAAGGGTTGTTTTCCTGATTTGATGTTTTGCCCGAAATTGGGGGGAAGCACGCTATAATGGAGAAAGAAAGGGGCGTGTGGAATTGGATTACCGCGTGCACGTAACATTTGAACCCCGGTACGAGCTATTGAGCAGCCTGCATACGATCATTTGCCGTAAATCGCATAAAAAAATCGACCTTGCCCCGGCCTGGGTCAAGGAAACCTTACAGTGTCTGACGCCCGGGTTCGCCGCCATACTGAAGGAGATGGAAGTGGACAGCGATTGGAAATTCACTTACCTGCTAACCTATTTGTGTCCGGCCGGACTGGCGCCGGAAGCCTTCCTCGCTTGGCTGGAGGCCAAGACGCCGGGCGATTTATATGAGCTGACCGCCGGATACACCCAGCAGTTCCCCAAGGATATGGGGCTTTACCGCTCGCGGACGCTCGAGGTGTTGTCCATGTGGAACGAGCAGTATTTGCGCCGGCTGGATCCGGCGGTGCCGGGCGCGCTGCGGGCGGAAGCCGGACGGCGAAAGGAAGAGTTGGCCGCCGCCGAACCGTTGGCGTTTGTCGAGCGGACGACGAACGGGCTGGCGTTCGCGCCGAAGGAGGGGCTGGAGCGGTTGGTGCTGGTGCCGCAGTATCATTTTCAGCCGATGAATGTTATTTATCACTTTGGCAAGGTAACGCTTTGCCATTATGCGGCGCGAATCTACTTCGGCGGCGAGACGGATTTTCCGCCGCAAGAATACCGCATGATCCGGGCGCTCGGCGAGCAGAGTCGGCTGAAAATCCTGCGTTACTTGAGCGAGGGCCCACGGACGTTTACCGAAATCGTCCGCCATTTGCAATTATCGAAGGGCATTACGCACGATCACGTGTCCAAGCTGCGCAGCGGCGGCTTCATCCGGGCCCATTTCGAGGGAGAGACGGTCACCGAATACAGCCTGCGTGCGGAGATGTTGGACGTGATGCACCGGAAGCTGGTTGATTATATTAGGCCACAGGAGTAACGGCAAAACGGCAAAAAGGGCTCAACCTCTGGAAATCGGCGCTTAACTTACGGTTAATTTCGAATGATCTTGAATGATCAAGTTATCCGTAACATTTTCTACGCTAACGGATGTAATCGCGCTTATTGGAGCGAAAAAACAGAGATATCTTTTTAACCGTTGTCATCGCGCTTATTTAGGCGAAACCGCCCCATTACTGCCGGGAAAACGGAAAATAGGCTCGCTGGCAACCATTACATTTTGAATCTGCTCGTTTTTACCCCAATAGCGTTGATCACACCGTTAGATTTATTCGATGGACCGCCGCCTTCAAAATAGCGGCACTTTATGTACTTATTATCCGGTGCTCAGCATGTTCATCCCCATTAGCGGCATTTTTAGTACTTATTTTCCCAAGAATGGTCCGGAACGCGGGTATTTCCTGGTTACCCTAAGAATATAACGACATAAATTGCCTCTATTGCTCTCAAATGGACGGATATCACCGAAATAGCGACGTTTTTTGTCCTTATGTTTTTCGCAGTCAGGAGTCTCTTAGGCTGCCTGGGATTAGCAGGTTTTCGCGGCGTGATCCCTAAAAAGGCCTCTAATGTTCCCAAAGAAGAAGGCCCGGCTCTTGCGTGCAGGCTGATTATGGTCAAACATCACCATGATCGGCCTGTTTTTTTTGTTATGCAGTCATAATTCAAAATTCTCCGAATAAAGAAAAATAAACAAGTTCTCTATTTACAGAACAAAATGTCATTCGTATAATGATAAAAGCATATAGTGGAGTTATCTTATCGGAATTTAAGAGTATCATGAGCCGCGATCAGTTTACAGGCAAATGGGAGGGAGAAGGATGAACAAGATGAAGAGAACAAGATTAGCCGTACTGATGATGTTTTTGCTGACCGGCGCCCTGGTATTGTCGGCCTGCACCGGCAATACCAGGGGCAGCACCGCTCAGGAAGGCGGCCCGGTGACGGCGGCCGCCGGGAACGGTCAAAGCACAGCCGCAGCCGGGAACGGCCAAAACGCGGCCGCCGCCAATGACGGCGATGCTGCTCCGGCGGCCGCGCTGCAGTTCACTCCGGCCGGCGATCTGTCCAAATTACCGGCCGTGGCCAAGCAGCGGACCGACACGATCATCGTCGGCCTGACCGATCCGAGCGGGGCGTTTACGCCTTATTTTCACCAAAGCGGCTATGACGGCAATGTATCTTCCCTGTTGTTTACGCCGCTCGTGACGGTGGATGACAAAGGGCTGCCGGCTGCGGGGCTGGCCGAAAGGTGGGACGTTTCCGCAGACCAGCTGACATATACGTTCCATCTGCGCAAGGATTTGAAGTTCAGCGACGGGTCGCCGCTGACGGCGGATGACGTGGCTTTTACCTGGACGCTGCTTCATGATAAAGCTTACGACGGAGACTCGCAAATTCCGGCGCTCCGTATTGAAGGCGGCGAAGTTTACAAAGCAGGCAAAGCCGGGAGTATCTCCGGCATCACTGTCATAGATCCGCTGACCGTCTCGGCCAAGCTGGAGCAGCCGAATGCCACGGCGCTGGTGCTCCTGGGCGGCGACGTGCTGTCCAAAGCCTACTACGGCAAGGATTACAAATTCGGCCAGCTCGACTACATCAAGAAGCTGCACGAGAAACCGCTCGGCAACGGACCTTACGTACTGGAGAAATTTATTCCGGGGCAAGAGGTTCGCTATGTCGCCAACGAACATTATTATGCCGGCAAGCCCAAAACGGAGCGGTTTATCTATAAAACATCCGAAGGTGACACCTGGCAGTACCTGGAGACCGGAGAAGTGGACTACGCTTCCTTCAGCGCTACAACGGAAAATATCGACAAGCTGAAAAGTTTGGGCTTCGTCAACATTTTGCCGTACACGCCAAGCACTTACGGTTACCTCCAGCTTAACCTCGAGCATGAACCGCTGAAGGACAAAAAGGTTCGGCAGGCGCTAATGTACGGACTCGACCGCCAAAGCATCTACGTCGACGCGAACCAGGGTGCAGGGCAAGTCGCCAACATTCCGGCTTCGCCGATTTCCTGGGCTTACACGGAGGAAGGCATCAACGACTACGCTTATGACGCGGACAAAGCCAACAAACTGCTGGATGAAGCGGGCTGGACCAAGGGCCAGGACGGCATTCGCGAAAAGAACGGCAAGAAGCTGACGATCCATTTCCTCGGCTCCAAAAACGCCCAGACCGACATTTTTATCGCGGTCGCCGC
The DNA here is from genome assembly GCF_038008055.1 of Paenibacillus sp. FSL R5-0527. Taxonomy (NCBI): domain Bacteria; kingdom Bacillati; phylum Bacillota; class Bacilli; order Caryophanales; family Paenibacillaceae; genus Paenibacillus; species Paenibacillus sp. FSL R5-0527. The sequence continues at coordinate 738,775 of NZ_JBBOYI010000001.1, forward strand.
GGAAAACTTCGCCGCTATCGGCGTCGACTTTCAGCCGGAGGTGTTCGCCGATTTCAACGCGCTTGTCTCCAAAGTGGAAGGCGGAGACTACGATATCGCCTCCTTCTCCACGCCGATGCTGACGGACCCGTCTGAAGGGGTGGTGCAGTTCGTGGACGGGGAAATCAAAGGCTATGATAACCCGAAAGTGAAAGAGCTGTACGACAAGGCGCTGGCCACCAGCGACATCGAACAGCGCAAAGCGGTGTACAAAGAGCTGTTCCAACTGCTCAACGATGAACTGCCGGTGATTTTCACTTCCTACAAAAAGACCGTGTACGCCTATAATGGCCGTATTCAAAATCTGTCCGTCAGTCCGTTTACCGGCCTGTCCTCCAGTCTGCCGAACTGGAAGCTGCAATAAGAGCAATGAGCTCATATATCGCCAAACGATTGATTTACATGGCGGCGATCCTGCTCGCCGCCTCGCTGCTGATCTTCTGCTTGTACGCGCTGACGCCCGGCGACTTCATCAGCGGCAACATCAAGCTGTCGCCGGAGCGGAAGGCCGAACTGCGGGAAATTTACGGCTTGAACAGGCCGGTGCTGGAGCGGTACGCCATATGGATGAAAAACGCCTTCCACGGGGACTTCGGCTACTCGCTGGCCCAGCAAAAACCGGTGCTGGCGCTGTTCAACGACTATATTTGGAATTCGTTCCTGCTGGCGGCGGTGTCGACGTTCCTGACCTGGTTCATTGCGGTCGTCGTCGGCGTCGTCTCGGCCTACAAACAGTATTCCTGGTTTGATACCTTGGTGCTGGTGCTGATTTTTGCCGCGATGTCACTGCCGTCGTTTTTCATCGGTCTGTTTCTGATCAAGATCCTCGCCGTTGACTTCAAATGGCTGCCGCCGGGCGGGATGATTACGACGGGCAGCAATGCCACCGGACTGGCTTATGTCAAGGAAGTGATCCATCATATGACACTGCCGGTGATCGTTATGACCATTTTAGGCGTCGGTTCGCTGACGCGTTATTTCCGTACCAACATGATCGACGTGATCAAGCAGGATTACATCCGCACGGCCCGCGCCAAAGGACTGAAAGAGAGCAAGGTGCTGTACCGCCACGCCCTGCGCAACGCGCTGCTGCCGGCGATCACGCTGGTCGGCTTCGAACTGCCCGCCCTGTTCGGCGGTTCGCTGATTATCGAGAAGATTTTCAACTGGCCGGGCATCGGGCAGCTGTATATGTCCTCTTTTTCGCTTCGGGATTATCCGCTGCTGATGGGCTTTACGATGCTGATCGCGATTTTGACCGTCCTCGGAACGCTGCTGTCGGATCTGCTGTACCGCGCCGCCGATCCGCGCGTCCGATTGCATTAGGGGGTGCCGGTGAAAATGACCTTATTCCAAGAAAAAATATCGCACCCGGGCCAAGCGGCCGTGCCTGCTTCCGCGTTCAAGAAGCCGTCGCTGTGGCGGCAGTCGCTGCGCCGGCTGCTTCGCAATAAACTGGCCGTGTCCGGTTTCGTTGTCGTCGCCTTCATGTTTATCGCCTGTTTCTTAGGGCCGCTGTTTTCGCCGTACGCCGACAACAAAATCAACATGGCGCTCATGAACAAGCCGCCGAGCTGGCAGCATTGGCTGGGCACCGACAAGTTGGGCCGGGACGTGCTCGTCCGGGTGCTGCAGGCGGGGCGCATTTCGCTGACCGTCGGTTTGGCCTCGATGGTGGTGTCCGTGTTCCTCGGCACGCTGCTCGGAGCCATCGCCGGGTATTACCGCGGCATCGTCGACCAAATCATTATGCGGCTGGCCGACCTGCTGCTGACGATCCCCGGCCTGCCGCTGCTGTTCATCTCCGGCGCGCTGCTGTCGGAATGGAAGGTGCCGACCGAATACCGCATGTACATCGTCATGCTGATGCTCAGCCTGGTCAACTGGCCGGGGCTGGCGCGGATGATCCGCGGACAGATGCTCAGCCTGCGGGAGCGGGAGTTCATGCAGGCGGCGGTGGTGCTGGGGCTCCGTGACCGGCGCAAGCTGATCCACCACTTGCTGCCGAATCTCGTGCCGCTGATCATCGTCATGGCGACGCTGAACATCGGCGGGGCGATTTTAAGCGAATCGGTGCTGAGCTTCTTCGGGCTTGGCGTCATGCCGCCGACGCCCACCTGGGGCAACATGATCGACGCCGCCAACAATATGATCGACTTCCAGCAGCATCCCTGGCTGTGGATTCCGCCGGGGTTGTCGATTTTCGCCACTGTCATCGCCATCAATCTGTTCGGCGACGGCCTGCGTGATGTGCTGGACCCCAAAATGAACAGGTAGGTGAACGACAGATGCCGGCTTTGCTGGAGATAGAGCGTTTGAGCGCGCATTTTACGACGGAAGAAGGAAGGATCAAGGCGGTTGACGAGGTGAGCCTGCGGATATTGCCGGGGGAAACCGTCTGCATCGTCGGTGAGTCCGGCTGCGGCAAAAGCGTGACGGCGATGTCGGTCATGGGCCTGCTGCAAGGTGCCGGCGTCGAAATCGGCGGGAGGATCAAATTCGGGGAGACCGATTTGCTGTCCCTCGATAAGCATCATTTGCGAACGATCCGGGGTCATGAGATCGCAATGATCTTCCAGGAGCCGATGTCTTCGCTCAATCCGGTCCTGACGATCGGCGAGCAGATGATCGAGCCGATGGTCCTGCACTTGAAGCTGCCCAAGAAGGAGCCCCGCCGCCGCGCCGTGGAACTAATCGAGCAGGTTGGCATATCCCGGCCAGAGCAGATCATGAACAATTATCCGCATGAGCTGAGCGGCGGGATGCTGCAGCGGGTTATGATCGCGATGGCGATCTCCTGCGGGCCGAAGCTGCTGATCGCCGATGAGCCGACGACGGCGCTCGACGTGACGATCCAGGCGCAAATCCTCGACATGCTGCGGCGGATTAAGGAAGAGTCGAACATGGCGATCCTGTTGATCACCCACGATTTGGGCGTTGTGGCGGAAATGGCCGACTACGTCGTCGTCATGTACGCCGGAAAAATCGTCGAGGAAGGCGAGGTAACCCGGCTGTTCGCGTCACCCAAACATCCGTACACGCAAGGGCTGCTGAAGTCCAAGCCGCTTTTGGGACAGCGCCGGGATGAATTGTTCTCGATCCCGGGGCAGGTGCCCAACCTGCTGGAGCTGACGCCATCGTGTTATTTTCACGACCGCTGCGCCCATTGCCTGGACGTTTGCCGAACGAAGGAACCGGTGCTAGAGCGGGTCGGAGACGGGCAGAAAGCCGCTTGCTGGTTGTATGAGGAGGGGGAGCGTCATGGCTGAGCCGCTGCTGGAGGTGCGGCATTTGAAAAAGTATTTTCCGGTGAAAACGGGGCTGCTGCAGCGGACGACCGGACAGATCAAGGCGGTGGACGACATCAGCATCACGATCCGGACCGGGGAAACGTTTGGCCTGGTCGGGGAATCGGGCAGCGGCAAAAGCACGGTCGGCCGCAGCATCGTCCGCCTGACGGAGAAAACGGACGGCGAGATCCTGTTCAAAGGCACCGACCTGTACGCCCTGCCTGACGCCGAACTGCGTCGGCTGCGTCCGAAGCTGCAGATGATTTTCCAGGATCCGTACGGCTCGCTGAATCCGCGTGTCCGGGTGGGGGACGCGATCGGAGAGGCCCTGCTTGACCACGGGCTGCTGCCCAAGGCGGAAATCCGCGACCGCGTGCTCGAGGTGCTTGCTTCATGCGGCTTGTCCTCCTATCATATCGACCGCTATCCCCACGAATTCTCGGGCGGGCAGCGCCAGCGGATCGGGATCGCCCGGGCGCTGATCCTGAGCCCCGAGCTGATGATCGCCGACGAGCCGGTTTCCGCGCTGGACGTGTCGATCCAGGCGCAGATCATCAATCTGTTCCGCAAGCTGCAGGAGACCCGGGGCCTTACGTATCTGTTCATTTCCCACGATTTGAGCGTGGTTGAGCATCTCTGCACACAGGTCGGCGTGATGTACCTTGGCGGTCTGGTCGAAACGGCCTCGCGGGACGAATTGTTCCGCCATCCGCTGCACCCGTACACCAAAGCGCTGCTGTCCGCGGTGCCGCTGCCCATCCCGAGGCTAAAGCGGGAGCGGATCATCTTGAAAGGAGATATCCCGAGCCCGGCCAATCCGCCTTCCGGCTGCAAATTCCATACGCGCTGCCCGTTTGCCCTCGCCGAATGCAAGGAGCACGAACCGGAATTCCGCGATGCGGGCGGGGGACATTTTGTAGCTTGTCACCTGGTCTGATGAAGGGGAGCTTATTCCTCGATAAAGCTGTTATGTCTAAACCAGAACTTAGGGTCATCCGGCTTTGAGTTTATTTATACATTATAGAGTTTATTAAATCACAAGCGGGGAGTATAGGGCCGTGCTCCGGTTAGGGAAGAGAGGAGAAGAGAAGAGAAGAGAAATCTGAAGACTAAAGGGACCCTTAGAGACCTTATCTGCGGAAAAACGGAGGTTTTGAAAAATGTACGGCCACAGTGGACCTTATTTACACCGGCGTTGCATTAAATCTGACAAGCTGCATTTTCTAGCCACATAAATTTTCTAACGGATGCCACAAGCGCTATTTGTTCCAAAAACGTTGATTCCAAACTCTAACGGTTGCCATGGCGCTTATTTCGCTTAAACCCGCTATTTCTCCTTAGATTCAGGCAAATAACGACGCTCGCAACCGTTAGAATTTAGAAAAGGCCTTTTTTCGGCAAATAGCCGCTGCTACAACCGTTAGATTTCGGATAGCTTTCACGGGAAAGCTTTAGCAAAAGTTAATACAACGCTAGTGCCCTATTTACCTCAAATCGCCCAGGATGAACTGGTTTAGAGCGAAATCTATCTAATCGCTCTGACGTAGAAGTCGGAATCATAAAAAGACGCCGTCCGGCGTTTTTCTTTTTTTGTGAGATGCGGCCATCCCTGTCTCCTCCTTCCGGTTTATACTTCACCCTCTCTGGAAATGCTAGAAAGAGAGACTATCAATCTATATGAGTTGAACTAAACACACGGCTGCCCTGATCCGTACAATTAATAGTTCAACTTATAAATGGAAGGCGGGATAGAATGAAACAGATTATGCTGATTACCGACGGATGTTCCAATGTGGGGGAAAGTCCGGTGATGGCGGCGGCGCTGGCCAAGCAGGAAGGGATCACCGTTAACGTTGTCGGGATCGTCGATTACGGGACGATCGGGGAGCTCGGCAGCGTGGAGATCGCCGAAATCGCCAAGGCCGGCGGGGGCATGAGCCGGATTGTCGGCACGGAAAATTTGGCGCAAACGATGCAGATGATGACGCGAAAAACGGTGGTGCAAACGATCCAGCAGGCGGTCAATAAGGAGATTCGTCAGATTCTCGGCGATCAGACGGTGGGCGATTTGCCGCCGGAGACGCGCTCGCAAGTCGTCGAGGTGATCGACGAGCTCAGCGAGAGCAGCCCGCTGCAGGTCGCTTTGCTGATCGACGCCAGCGCCAGCATGAAGCCGAAGCTGCGCGCGGTGGAAGAGGCGATTCGCGATATGATGCTCAGCCTGGGCGCCAGAAAAGGGGAAAGCCGGCTGGCGGTGTTTCATTTTCCCGGAGCGCACAGCGGGGAAGATGCCGTTCTTGACGTGGATTGGACGGGCGATTTGGGGACGGCGCGGTCGATTTTCCAGCGTCTCGTCATGCGGGGAGCGACGCCAACCGGTCCGGCCATCTTGAAGGTGATGGATTTCATGCGATATGATACACTGGATGGACATGGAAAGTCTTGGCGCGAGGAGACGGATGGAAGCGATGGCATTCTCGGAGACTACGTCGTTTAAACTGAATCTGCCGCAAGGGACGCGCATCAGCGGCCGTTGGAAGGGCGGCCGTTATGTGGTCCAGCGTTTGCTGGGCAAAGGGGCGAACGGGGTCGTGTACCTGGTGAAGCAGGAGAAAAACGCGAAACTGTACGCCCTTAAGCTTGGTTTTGACACACTGGACATCCAATCGGAAATCAATGTGCTGAAAGCGCTGCAGCGCCAGCGGCGGCGGAGAGGGGCCGCAGAGCGCGATCTCGCTTATCTGGTCGAGGTGGACGACTTCACCTACCGGGGCAGGGAGATTCCGTTCTACGTGATGCGGTATGTGCAGGGGGAACCGCTTAGCGCTTTTCTGGCCCGCCGGGGAGGCCGGTGGCTGGACGTCGCCGGCTACAATTTGCTGCAGCAGCTAAGGCGGCTGCATGGGTCCGGCTGGGTGTTTGGCGATCTGAAGCCGGAAAACGTCCTCGTCGCCGCCTACGGCGAGGTGGAACTGATCGATTACGGCGGTGTGACCGCCATCGGCCATAGCGTCAAGCAGTTTACCGAGTGGTATGACCGCGGTTTTTGGGATGCGGGGAGCCGGTCGGCGGATCCCGGATACGACCTGTTTTCATTTGCCGTCGTATGCATCCACCTGCTGGCCGAACGGCCGCTCAAAAAAGCGGCTATCCAGCTGCCGCAAACACGCAGCCGCCAAGATCTGCTGGCGATCATCAACAGTACGCCGCAGCTCGTCCCTTATCGCGGTTGGCTGCAAAAGGCGATTAATGGGGAGTTTGCGGATACACAGGAGGCGTGCCGGCAATGGAAAGAACTGGTTTCGGCAAATTTCAGCCCTAAGCGAAAGGCGAGGCCGTCCACACCGCGCTGGATTCTGGGCGCGTTTGCCGTGTCGTTGACTTTGCTGGCCTGTGCGCTATATTTAACGCTGCGGTTTTGATGGGAGAAGGGGTTCATATGAAAGAACGAACGTTGCATCGCCTGGTGGAGTTGGTCCGGCGCACCGGGCGGCAGGAAGAGCTGTGGTCCCGCGGGGACCGGATCGTCGTGGCCGTGTCCGGGGGAGCGGATTCAACGGTTCTTTTACATATAATGAGAAAAATTGCCGCGGACGAGGGGCTGGAGTTGATTTGCGCCCACTTGAACCACGGCCTCCGCGGGGGCGAAGCGGACCGTGATGCGGACTTCGTCCGGGAGCTGGCGCAGCGGCTCGCTATTCCGTTTGAGCTGGGCTATGCCGATGTGCTTACTTATAGGAAGGAATCGGGGAAAGGCCTGGAGCTGGCGGCGCGGGAAAAAAGATACGAGTTCCTGTATCGCGTCGCCGAGCGGTACGGCGCGGCCTCGATTGCTTTGGGCCACCATGCCGACGATCAGGCCGAAACGGTCCTCATGCGTTTGCTGCGGGGGAGCGGTCTTTCGGGGCTGGCGGGGATGCGATTTAAGCGCCGGGAAAAAAATGTGGAACTCATCCGCCCGCTGCTGCGTATATACAAGACGGATTTGCTCCGGGCTTGCGAGGAATCCGGCATCCCATATATGACCGATAGCAGCAACCTGTCTACGGAATACACGCGGAATTCGCTGCGGCTGGATGTGTTGCCTTTTTTGGGGCAATATAATGATCAGTTGGCGGTATCGCTGAACCGGCTGGCCGAGGTGGCCTCGGCGGAGGATGATTTTTTGGCCATGGAAACGTCCAAGGCATACGCCGAAATCGTCCGTGCGGACAAAGGAGGGGCAACGTTCAAAATTGCGCCTTTTGCCTCTTTACATGTCGCTTTACAACGGAGGTTGATTAAACTAATATTAAATTATCTGCCTTTAAGCACGGAAGAAAGCGATTTTATCAAGATTGAAGCGGTTCGTATCGGGGCGGTTCAGGACCGGCCGACGACATGGAGCTTGGATCTTGGCGGCGGCTGGCGGGCCATGCGCGAGTACGGCACGATCCGTTTTGTCTCCGTTGCTGCGGAAAGTCAGATTCCTCACTATACATATTCAGTGGAGCAATTCCCTGCGGAAGTGACGATTCCGGGCGCGGGCCGGACCTTGCGGATCACGCGGCTGCCGGGCGGTACGGAAGCCGCCTTGGCAAAGGCAGCAAGCAACGATGAAGCCATATTTGATGCGGATAAGCTGGTCTGTCCGCTTACAGTGCGTTCCCGTCTCCCGGGAGACGCGATGAAAGTCATGGGACTAAACGGTAGCAAAAAGGTAAAAGATATTTTCATCGACGAGAAAATACCTCCATCCCTTCGCTCCCGCATCCCGGTGGTGACGGATGCCGACGGCCGGATATTATGGATTCCCGGCGTTCGCCGTTCCGCGCATGCCGCGGTGAGCCGGCACACGTCCGAGGCGCTGCACATGGTTTGGAATTAAATCGGCAAATCGGGCGGCTCCTTAAGGTTTAGCGAAAGACCGGCATTCATAGTATAACGTAGGAGGTTTACTTATTTTGCAGAACGATATTCAGGAAATACTAATTACCCGGGAACAGATCGAAGCCAAAGTCAAGGAGCTGGGAAAACAGCTTAGCGCAGAGTATGAGGGACGAAATCCCCTTGTGATTTGTATACTTAAAGGGGCCTTCATTTTCATGGCGGATCTGGTGAAAGAAATTACCGTGCCGATCGAACTCGATTTTATGGCGGTCTCCAGCTACGGCGCTTCGACCCGTTCTTCCGGTGAAGTGAAAATCATCAAGGATTTGGATAACTCCGTCGAAGGGCGAGATATCCTGATCGTGGAGGATATTATCGACAGCGGGCTGACGCTCAGTTATTTGATCGATGTGCTGGAACGGCGGAAAGTGAAGTCCGTGAAAATCGTCACGCTGTTTGACAAACCCGCGCGGCGCACGGTGAAATTGGAAGCCGATTTATCGGGATTTGTTCTGCCGGACGCTTTTGTTGTCGGATACGGTCTGGACTATGCCGAGAAATACCGCAACCTCCCATACATCGGAGTATTGAAGCCGGAAATTTACACCAGTTGATTTCGTCGTCCCGTTTCGGACGAAAGACCACCTCGCCTGATTTTTGAAATGGCGTGTGCGGCTATGGTAAAATAACTTAAGGTTCTGAGAGGAGGTAGGGGATGAGTCGGTTCATCCGGAATTCTGGTTTTTATTTGATACTTTTCTTAGTCGTGGTGGGCATCGTCCAATTCCTCAACGGCGGACAAGAAGCAACCGTCACCCCTAGTTACACGGAATTGCGCCAGCAGCTTAAAGATAACAACGTTGCTGAAATCACCGGTAAATTCGACGGTTACGCTTATCTGGTAACCGGTAAGTATAGAGATATCGTCGGAAACGAAAAGACGAAGAACTTCTCTCTCTATATTCCTTACGACACAAACGTCTTGAAGGAAATCACGGACTTGAGCGAGCAAAACGGCTTTGAGGTAACTTGGAAGAAGATGCCGGGCGAAAGCATTTGGGTCACCTTCCTGACCTCCATCGTGCCGCTTGCCATCATGTTCATTTTGTTCTTCTTCCTGTTCAACCAGGCGCAGGGCGGCGGCGGCAAAGTGATGAACTTTGGCAAGAGCCGGGCCCGTCTCTATAATGAAGAGAAGAAAAAGGTCACGTTCGAGGACGTGGCGGGGGCGGACGAAGAGAAGCAAGAGCTTGTCGAAGTCGTTGAGTTTTTGAAGGACCCGCGGAAATTTTCCGCCGTGGGCGCGCGGATTCCGAAAGGCGTTTTGCTGGTAGGCCCTCCGGGTACCGGTAAAACCTTGTTGGCTCGTGCGGTAGCGGGCGAAGCCGGGGTTCCGTTCTTCAGCATTTCCGGTTCCGATTTCGTGGAAATGTTCGTTGGCGTCGGGGCGTCCCGCGTACGCGACTTGTTCGAGAACGCCAAGAAGAATTCCCCATGCATCATCTTTATCGACGAAATCGATGCGGTGGGCCGTCAGCGCGGCGCCGGTCTCGGCGGCGGGCATGACGAACGCGAGCAAACGTTGAACCAGTTGCTCGTCGAAATGGATGGTTTTGCCGGTAATGAAGGCATTATCATTATCGCGGCGACGAACCGCGCCGATATCCTTGACCCGGCGCTCTTGCGCCCGGGACGGTTTGACCGGCAGATTACGGTTGACCGCCCGGATGTGAAGGGCCGCGAAGCGGTGCTGCGGGTACATGCCAAGACGAAACCGCTGACGAAAGACGTCAAGCTGGATGTTATTGCGAAACGAACGACCGGATTTACCGGGGCCGATTTGGAGAACCTGCTGAACGAAGCGGCGCTCCTGGCGGCTCGGCGCAACCGGAAAGATATTTCCATGACGGAAGTGGACGAAGCGATCGACCGCGTTATCGTCGGTACGGAGAAGCGCAGCCGCGTGATCAGCGAGCGCGAGAAGCGGATCGTTGCTTACCACGAAGCAGGGCACACGATCGTCGGCTACTATTTGGAGCATGCCGACATGGTGCACAAAGTTACGATTGTTCCGCGCGGCCGCGCCGGCGGTTACGTGATTATGCTGCCGAAGGAAGACCGGATGCTCGTCACCAAAAACGAGTTGCTGGATAAAGTCACCGGTTTGCTTGGCGGACGCGTATCCGAGGAAATCTACATCGGCGAAATCGGCACTGGCGCTTACAGTGACTTCCAGCAAGCGACCAGCATCGTGCGCAGCATGATCGTCGAATACGGGATGAGCGAGAAGCTCGGCCCGATGCAGTTCGGTACTTCGCAAGGCCAGGTGTTCCTGGGCCGCGATATCGGGCACGAGCAGAACTACAGCGATCAAATCGCTTACGAAATCGATCAGGAAATGCAGCGTTTCATCAATGAATCGTATGACCGATGCAAAAAGCTGCTGATCGAGCATGAACGCGAGGTTCGCCTCGTGGCCGAGACGCTGCTCGAAGTCGAAACGCTGGATTTCGAACAGATCAAGCGTTTGATCGAAACCGGCAGCATTGACGGCGACGGCAGTGCGGAAGGCGGCAGCGGTTCTTCGGAGCCGGGCGAGCCGACCGTCGATAACATCGGCGACGTTCGTGTCCGCATCCAAGGGAAAACCGAGGATCCGGCACCGTCCGGCCCGATCGGGGATATCCCGAACGATGTGCCTAGCGGTACGGCGAACGATCGCACCAACGATCCGGTGGTCGATGCGCCGCAAGGCACTGTCAGCGATACGCCGGGCAAATCGGATCAAGGCGAGGCCGACAAAGGCCCTGACAACAACAACGGCGGCAACACGCCGACCGTGTAAACTTAACATTGCAATGCAGCCCCTGGGGAACGGAAGGTTTCCCGGGGGCTTTTTTTAAAATTAAAATTTTAAGAAATCTCCCCTTTAACGGGGAATTTGCCTTGTAAATCGCGGGGATTCGGCGTTATGCTCGGCGCTCTGCCTCATTGACAGCGCCTTTCACCTTGTGTAAATTAGTTGGTAAACACCGTGTGAAATTTGATACGTTCTTGCTGTTTCACGCAGGATTGAGCATAAGTAAAACGTCGATAAACCGCGCTATAGTCCAGAGGAAGCGTTAATTACAGGTAATATGGTGCGCGTTGGGGGAGGAAATCGGGTGGAGGCTTTAGCGCTGGAGCGGAAAGCGGAAATGAACCGGGAGCTGAAGGAACGGCTGTTCCAGCTCAAGAAGGAACGAAACGCAATTATACTTGCTCATTATTATCAACGGGACGAAATCCAAGAGGTCGCCGATTTCCGCGGCGATTCCTTTTTGCTGGCCCAAAAGGCGGCTTCAACCGACGCGGAGACGATCGTGTTCTGCGGGGTGCATTTTATGGGCGAAAGCGCGAAGATTTTGGCGCCGGACAAAACGGTGCTGATCCCCGACGAACGGGCGGGATGCCCGATGGCCGATATGGTGAACGTCGACGGCTTGCGAAAGCTGAAGGCGCAGCACCCGAACGCCAAAGTGGTGACGTACATCAATTCCTCGGCGGAAATCAAGGCGGAGACCGATATCTGCTGTACTTCGTCCAACGCGGTGAAGGTCATCAATTCGATCGATGCCGACGAAATCATCTGGGTGCCGGACAAAAACCTCGGCCACTACGTTCAGCAGCATACCGACAAGAAGCTGATCATCTGGGAAGGTTACTGCAACACGCACGATATGCTGACGGTGAAAGACGTGGTGGAGATGAAGGCCAAATACCCGAACGCTGAGTTTGTCGTTCACCCGGAATGCCGTCCGGAAGTGGTGGCGATGGGCGATTTCGTGGGAAGCACGACGGCGATTTTGGACTACTGCAAAAACTCGTCCGCCAAAGAATTCATCGTGGGCACCGAGGACGGAACCGGATACCAGTTGCGCAAGGACAGCCCGGACAAAACGTTCCATTTTGCCACCAAGTTTCTCGTTTGTCCGAATATGAAAGTCAATAATCTGAAAAAACTGGTTAAATGTCTGGAAACGATGCAGCCGCAAATTTACGTACCGCCCGTCGTTGCCGACAAAGCGAGGCTTTCTTTAGAGCGCATGCTACAGGTCAAGTAGCATGCGCTACTCTCTTGTTCAAGACAGGTGACGATAGTGATACCACAATATTTGGTTGATTTCGAGCTGGCTAAGCTCCCGGTGGTCGATACGGAGGTGATCGTCATCGGTTCGGGCATCGCTGGACTGTTCACCGCCATCAAGGCAAGTGAAAAATCGCGCGTAATCCTGATTACCAAAAAAGCGCTGCTGGAGAGCAACACGAGATACGCGCAAGGCGGGATTGCGGCGGTTATTTCCGAAGACGATTCTCCGGCCTCCCACCGTGAGGATACGCTGCTGGCCGGTGCGGGGCTGTGCTCCCCGGAAGCGGTGAACATTTTGGCGAACGAAGGGCCGGACGCCGTCAAAGAGCTGATGGCGCTTGGGACGGCGTTTGATGTCGAGAATGGCGAACTGGCGTTGACAAAAGAAGGGGCGCATAGCCACCGCCGGATTTTGCACGCGGGCGGGGACGCCACCGGTTACGAGGTTGTGCGGGCGTTATCGGAGCAAACCGCGGTTCATCCGAACCTCGAAATATGGGATAATCATTATGTGATCGATTTGATTACCGAAAACAACGAATGTCTCGGCGCGCTGGTTCAGCGCCCGGACGGCGAGCGGATTTTCCTGCGGGGGAACGCCACTATCCTGTGCTCGGGCGGGGCCGGACAGCTTTACCGGTATACGACCAACCCGGAGGTCGCTACGGGGGACGGCGTTGCCATGGCTTACCGCGCGGGAGCGGTCATTCGCGATATGGAATTCATTCAGTTTCACCCGACGGCTCTTTGCTACCCGGGAGCTCCCCGCTTTCTGATCTCCGAGGCGGTGCGGGGAGAAGGGGCAGTGCTGCGGAACATCAAAGGCGAGCGGTTCATGAGCAACTATCACGAGCTGCTGGAGCTGGCCCCGCGGGATATCGTGGCCCGGGCGATCGTCAGCGAAATGGAGGCGGCCGGCGCCAACATCGTCTATCTGGACATTACGCACGAAGATCCGGAAACGGTCAAACGCCGGTTCCCGACGATCTACGAAACCTGCATCGGCTACGGGCTTGACCTGACGGCCGACTGGATTCCGGTTGCGCCTGCTGCGCATTATATGATGGGAGGCGTCCGCACCGGCCATCACGGCGAAACGAGCGTATACCGGCTTTTTGCCTGCGGCGAAGTGTCGTCAACCGGGGTTCACGGCGCAAACCGCCTCGCCAGCAACTCGCTTTCCGAAGCGGTCGTGTTCGGCCGGCGGATTATCGAGCGGATTCGGGAGCTGCCGCCGCTGGACAAAACCGGGGAAGGCATTGCCCATGGGGTGCAGCGTCAGGCTGCCGACGCGCCTTCGATCGCGGAGCGCCGCCTGGAGCTGCAAAAAGTGATGGTCCGCCGCGCGGGACTGCGCCGGACGGCTGCAGGGTTGGCGCAAGGGCTCGCGCAGCTGCAGCGCCAAGAGACGATTTTTACCCAGGCGCTGGATACGCGCGAACAATGGGAATACGCCAATATGCTGACCTGCGCGCTCCTGGTGACGCGCTCGGCGCTGGCCCGCGAGGAAAGCCGGGGCGGCCATTACCGCGAGGATTTTCCGGAGCGCAGCGACGGGAAATGGCGTAAGCATCTTTTGTGGCAGCGGGAAAAAGGAATGTTGGAGGAAGCAAACGATGATGTTTAACGGATATAACGAAGAGTTGATCGATGCGATCCGCGGCTGGCTAAGGGAAGATGTCGGGTCGGGGGACGTGACGACCGCCGTGACGATTCCGCCCGGGCATGAATCCAAAGGGATCATCCATGCCAAACAGGCTGGCGTGATCGCCGGGCTGCCGGTGGCTCGGCTCGTGTTCGAGTTGGTTGATCCGGGCCTTAAATTTACGGCGCATGTCCAAGACGGGCAGTTTGTGGCCAAAGGAACCATTTTGGCCGAAGTGGAGGGCGGCACGCACAGCGTTTTGACCGGGGAGCGGCTTGCTTTGAATTTGCTGCAGCGTTTGTCGGGCATCGCGACGCGGACGAAAACGTTCGTCGATGCGCTTGAGGGGCTGCCGGCCCGGCTGGTGGATACGCGGAAGACGACGCCGGGTCATCGGATGCTGGAAAAGTACGCCGTCCGCGTCGGCGGCGGATCGAACCACCGTTTCGGGCTGTACGACGCCGTCATGATCAAGGATAATCACATCAAGGGGGCAGGCGGCATCGCCCAGGCGGTCAGCCGTGCCCGCGCAGCGATTCCGCATACGATGACGATCGAGGTGGAAACGGAAAGTCTGGAGCAGGTGGAAGAAGCGCTGCGGGCCGGAGCGGATATCATCATGCTCGACAATATGCCGCCGGAGCTGATGAAGGAAGCGGTGAAGCGGATTAAAGCGCAGTCGCCGCACGTGAAGACGGAAGCTTCGGGCAACGTGTCGCTGGAGACGATCAGCGGCATCGCCGAGAGCGGAGTAGATATCATTTCCGTCGGGCGGTTGACGTATTCTTTTGAGAGCCTGGACATCAGTCTGGACTTGAACGGGAAAAAGGAGGGGTAAGCGAATGTTCCTTGTCGTCGACGTGGGCAATACAAATATCGTACTCGGGATTTATAAGGAACGGGAGCTGCTCCATCATTTCCGGATCGGCACAAACCGGCAGGCGACGGTGGACGAGTACGGTGTGCTGATTTACAACCTGTTTCAAATGTCCCATATCCAGGTGCAAGACATCGAAGGGGTGATCATTTCTTCGGTGGTGCCGCCTTTAATGCATGTGCTGGAGGCGCTTTGCGAGAAATATTTGCGGCGCAAACCGCTGGTCGTCGGGCCTGGAATCAAAACCGGCCTCAACCTGCGCTACGAAAATCCGCGCGAGGTCGGCGCGGACCGGATCGTCAATGCGGTGGCCGCGATCGAGCACTACGGGGGGCCGCTCGTCGTTGTCGACTTCGGCACGGCCACAACGTTCGACTGCATCGACGCCCAAGGCAATTATCTGGGCGGCGCGATCGTGCCGGGCATCGGCATTTCGACCGAGGCGCTGTATCAGCGGGCGTCCAAGCTGCCGCGCATCGAGCTGGAGAAGCCGAAAAAAGTGATCGGCCGCAACACGGTAAACGCGATGCAGGCGGGAATTATTTTTGGCTACGCCGGCCAAGTGGACGGCATCGTGGAACGGATCGCGGCGGAGATGGGCGCCAAACCGAAGGTCGTTGCGACCGGCGGTCTGGCCGAATTGATCGCCAGCGAGACGCGCTCGATTGAAGAGGTCAATCCAAGGCTGACCCTGGAGGGGCTGCGGATTATATATGAGCGAAATCAATAAGCCCGCAGTGGGTATACTTAGTCGAAAGGGGGCTTTCGTAAAATGGATCAAAATGAGAAGCAAGACCGGTTAATCCGCGGCATCGCCTTGGACGGCAAAGTCCGCGCGTTTGCCGTGCGGACGACCCGGCTGGTGGAGGAGCTGCGCCGCCGGCACGATACGTATCCGACGGCGACGGCGGCCTTTGGACGTACGCTAACGGCGGGGGCGATGATGGGCGCCATGCTGAAAGGCGAGGAGAAGCTGACCATTCAGGTCAAGGGCGACGGGCCGATCGGACCGATCGTGGTCGATGCCAACGCCAAGGGGGAAGTTCGCGGCTACGTGAAAAACCCGCACGTGCATTTGCCCAGCAACAGCCTCGGCAAGCTTGATGTACGAGGAGCGGTCGGCACGACCGGCTTTATCAACGTGACGAAGGACTTGGGGCTCAAAGAGCCGTACAGAGGAAGCGCGCCTTTGATTTCCGGCGAGCTCGGCGAGGATTTTACATATTATTTTGCCGTATCGGAGCAAACGCCTTCCGCCGTCGGTCTGGGGGTTCTGGTCGACGTCGACAATTCCGTCATTGTGGCGGGTGGTTTTATCATTCAACTGCTCCCGGGCTTAAGCGATCAGGAAATCGATGCGATCGAGCAGGCCGTCGGCCAGCTTCCTCCGGTGACGACGCTGCTGGATGAAGGGCTGGAGCTGGAGGAGATGCTGCTTCGGCTTGTTCCCGATTTCAAGGTGCTGGAGGAGATGGATATCGTGTTCTCCTGCAGCTGCTCCCGGGAAAGAGTGGAGAGCACGCTGATCAGCTTGGGCAAAAACGAATTGACGGAGCTGCGGGACGAAGGGAAGGATGCCGAGGTCGTCTGCGATTTTTGCAACGAGGTGTATAATTTCACTCCGCAGGATCTTGAGAATCTGATCGCTCAAACGGAGAAATAAACGGTATATCCTGTAATCATACGTTGGAATACTTTGCGGACTGGGTCAAAATGCCCGGGAAGCAAAGTATTTTTTGTGACTTTCTTGACAACACCGGTCGGGATTGTTAAGATAATAGTTATAAAACCAACTTATTTACTCGGAAATAAATGAAAGCGGATGGATCGGCATATCCTATAGTTTCGGATTGGCTTTCATTCGGCACAGTATGACATTGGGCAATATCATGACATCAGGCGATATCATGATATCAGGCTATCATGACAACGAGCAATATCATGGCATCGGGTGGATCGCATCAGGGCATGATCAGGGTTATTTTTTTATCCAAAAGGGAGGATATTGAATATGGCAAAGATCGTAAACAATGTAACGGAACTGATTGGCGATACACCGCTGGTCCGGTTGAACCGGGTCGTTCCGGAAGACAGCGCGGAGATCTATGTGAAGCTGGAATACCAAAACCCGGGCTCCAGCGTTAAAGACCGGATCGCGCTTAGCATTGTGGAGGAAGCGGAAAAGGCGGGCAAGCTGAAGCCGGGCGGTACGATTATTGAAGCGACGAGCGGCAACACCGGGATCGGACTGGCGATGGTGGCCGCCGCTAAAGGATATAAGGCCGTTATCGTAATGCCGGAAACGATGAGCCTTGAACGCCGCAATCTGCTGCGCGCTTATGGCGCCGAGCTGGTGCTCACGCCGGGAGCCGAAGGGATGAACGGGGCGGTGAAGAAAGCCGAGGAGCTGCTGGCGGCCAATCCGGATTATTACCTGGCGGATCAATTCAGAAATCAGGCGAACGTGAAAATCCACCGTGAAACGACCGGTCCGGAAATCGTCGAAGCGATCGAATCGCTGGACGGCCGTCTGGACGCGTTCGTAGCCGGGATCGGCACGGGCGGGACGATCAGCGGCGCCGGCGAAGTGCTGAAGCAACGCTTCCCCGACATCAAAATTTACGCGGTGGAGCCGGCGGCCTCCCCGATTTTATCGGGCGGCAAACCGGGCCCTCACAAAATTCAAGGGCTGGGTGCCAACTTCATTCCGGAAATTTTGAACCGGGAAATTTATGATGAAATCATTCATGTCGAAAACGAGGAAGCGTTCGAGCAAGCGCGCATTGTGGCGAAGGAGGAAGGCATCCTGTCCGGTATTTCGTCGGGTGCAGCGGTATTCGCCGCGCTGAAAGTGGCCAAACAGCTGGGCAAAGGCAAACGCGTCGTCGCCATCGTTCCAAGCAACGGGGAACGTTATCTTAGTACGCCGCTTTACAACTTTGAAGCATAAAGCTCGTCTGGAGCGCATAAGGCCCCGCCGCCGTCCTTGAAGGGATGGGGCGGGGTTGTTTTTTTGGGGATGGCCGGCGGCCGCTGGATCAACTAACCGTCGTCTGTCTGAACCCATGCTTCAAAAATAGCGGCACTTTATGATCTTATTATCCGGATTTGAGGTTGTTCATCCCCATTAGGAGCATTTTTTGTACTTATTTCCTGGTGATAGTGTGGATTGAGGGGCATTTCCTTGCAATCCAAGAGATTAGCGGCACAAAATGCCTCTATTTCTTTTTCAATGGGCGATCTCGCTGGAATAACGTCATTTTTTGTACTTATGTTTTTTCGGAAGAAATTCTCAGACCGTATCAAGGTTTTCTCGGCGCAATTCCAGAAGAACCACCGGCTTGATCGGCGGGTTCCTGTTTAGAGTTGATCGGCGTTCCCTGGGCAAAACGATTATTTTTGCAAATATATTTAAAATTGCAGCGGTTCTTTAGTATACTAGCTACCAATAAACGCAATTTGTTCTGGAGGAATTGGCGGCTGATGATAGAGACGATGACGACATGGGAGCAGTGGCGGGCTTGGGCCGCGGAAGGGACGTGGACGCTGCTGCCGTACGCCGGGAAGGTCAAAGCGGGCGCGGCGCTGCTGCCGGAGGATTGGGCGGAGGCCTGGAAGCGGGCGCATCCGTATTCGTTTGTGCTGGAGAGCGGCAAGGGAGGGCGGTACACGTTTCTCGGACTGGAGCCGGTTTCGGTGATTCGTGGCAAAGGAGAGGAGGCCGTCGTTCTTGATATGGCTTTCGGATCTACCGCATCCGGGCCTACGGCATCTGGATCTGCGGAATCCGGGCCTACGGCATCTGAATCTACAGAATCTGAATCTACAGCATCCAGACCTACCTTATCCGGGTCTATCGCTTCGGGAACGGCTGAGTTGAAGCTTCAGGGCAAGCCGCTGGAGCTGCTGCAGGCCTGGATGGCCCCATACCGGTCGCCGGCGCTGCCCGGGCTGCCCAAGTTCTGCGGCGGGGCCGTCGGTTTTCTGGCCTACGATGTTGTCCGTTCATTGGAGCGGCTGCCACAGCTGGCTAAGGATGATTTGGGCCTGGATGATTATGTCTGGATGCGTGTGGAGGAGCTTTGGGTCATCGATCAGGAGTTGGGGGACGTATACTGTGTCGTTCATCGTGCGTGTCCGGGGATTGAAAATCTGCCGAGAGAACGGGGGGCGGCGCAAACAGACGGCGAGGCCGGGAGAGCCGGAGATCCTGTAGAACTGGCGGTTCTGTATGAGGGGGCGAAGCGGCAAGCGGAGCAAATGGAGCGGCGTTGGGCGGAGATTGTCCGGCTTGGCGCAGAGGCTGCGGACGCGGAGCGGAGGGGCGGTCAGCCGGGCGGCAAACCTGCAGGGGGGCAAAGCAATAGTGGACACTCCATAAGCGAAGGACGCGGCAGTGCAACCGCCGGCAGTGTAACCGCCGACAGCGTACCCACCGGCAGTGCAACCGCCGGCAGTGTAACCGCCGACAGCGTACCCACCGGCAGTGCAACCGCCGGCAGTGCAACCACCGGCAGCGTAACCACCGGCAGTATAACCCACGGCAGTGTAACTTCCGTAATCACGCAACCCGGTAATGCCTGGTTAAGCTGCGTACAACCCGACAGTGCTCGGTGCGGGGGCGCCCAACCGGGCAGCAGCATCCGGCCCGTTACCGTGCCGCCCGGTCCGGACCCGCTCGAGGCCGATTTGGGGGCTGCCGGCGCGTCGATGACGCAGGAGTCCTTCGAGGTCGCCGTGATGCGAGTGCAGGATTATATCGCGGCGGGCGACGTGTTTCAGGTGAATTTGTCCCTCCGCCATGCGTTCCCCATGCAGGGGACGCCAGAGCAGGTGTATGAGCAGCTGCGGCGTGTGAACCCTTCCCCGTATATGGGGATGCTCCGGTTTCCGGATTTTCAGCTCGTGTCCGCTTCCCCGGAGCTGCTGGTCAAGGTCGAGCAAGGGAAGGCCAGCACCCGGCCGATTGCCGGAACGAGGCGGCGCGGGCGAACCCCGGAAGAAGACCGGAAAATGGAGCAAGAACTGCGCACGAACGAAAAAGAACAGGCCGAGCATATCATGCTCGTCGATCTGCTGCGCAACGATTTGGGGCGTATAGCCGATTACGGTTCGGTGCGGGCCAGCGAGCTGTTCACCATCGAGCGTTATTCGCACGTGATGCATCTTGTATCCGAGGTGGAGGCACGGCTTGCCCCCGGCAAGACGGTTTATGACGTGATTGCCGCCGTTTTTCCCGGGGGGACGATCACCGGGGCTCCCAAGGTGCGGACGATGGAGATTATCGAGGAGCTCGAGCCGGTCACCCGCGGTCCTTACACCGGAGCCATGGGATGGATTGACTATAACGGGAATATGGAATTAAATATTATTATACGTACGCTGGTCGTAAAGGACGGCGTAGGTTATATTCAGGCAGGAGCCGGTATCGTAATCGATTCGGTTCCGTATCGCGAGTTTAGGGAATGCCATAATAAAGCCAAAGCGGTCGCTTTGGCGGTTCGCAACAGCGAGAACCGTCCGGGCAAAGCTGGGGACAGGAGATGAGACGAGACATGATATTGGTTATCGACAACTATGATTCTTTTACGTATAACCTAGTACAGTATTTAGGCGAGCTTGGCGAGGAAGTGACTGTCCGCCGCAACGACGAGATCGATCTTGCGGGTATCGAGGCTTTGCAGCCGGATCATATATTGATTTCACCGGGGCCCTGCACGCCCAATGAAGCCGGAATTACGCTCGAGTTGATCGAACGCTTCAAAGGCGTGATCCCGATTTTCGGCGTTTGCCTGGGCCATCAGGCGATCGGCCAGGCTTTCGGCGGGAAGGTGATCCGCGCCGAGCGGCTGATGCATGGGAAGACTTCCCCGATTTATCACCGCGGGGAGTCGGTGTTTGCCGGGCTGCCGTCGCCGTTTACCGCAACCCGTTACCATTCGTTGATCGTCGAACGCGAGAGTCTCCCGGATTGCCTGGAGATCACGGCCGAGACGGAGGAAGGCGAAATCATGGGGCTGCGCCACAAGGAATATGCCGTTGAAGGGGTTCAATTCCACCCGGAATCGATCATTACCGAGCACGGCCATCAGATGCTCCGCAATTTCCTGAGCCGGAAGGCGGAAGCGAAAGCATGAACTACATCGGGGTAAACGGAGTTCCTACCCCAGCCGCCGAAGCCGTGATATCCGTGATGGATCACGGCTTCATGTACGGTATCGGCCTGTTCGAGACGTTCCGGACATACGGCGGCCGGCCTTTTTTGCTGGAGCGGCATTTGGAGCGGCTGCGGGCGGGCTGCGAGGCGCTGGGAATCCGCTTTGACAGCGCCTTCGGAACAGCGGGCCCAGGCCGCTTTCGCGAGCAAATCGCCGAGCTGCTGGAACTTAACGGATTGGCCGAAGGATACATCCGGGTTACGGTTACGGCCGGCGCTGGGCCGCTGGGGCTGCCGGCCGGAGACTACGGGGAGCCGGCGACGATTATCTATGTCAAGCCGCTTCCCGGACCGCCGGCAATGCTGTACACCGCCGGCAAGCCGCTCTGGCGGCTTGAGACGCGGCGGAACACGCCGGAAGGCGAGGTCCGCTTGAAATCGCTGCATTACATGAACAACATCTTGGCCAAGCGCGAACTTATCCGCCTGGAACGGGAGGCGGGAGCTTCCGCTTTTGCGCCGCGCAGCGCCGTTCCGGGAGAAGGGCTGCTTTTGACGGCTGAAGGCTGGCTGGCGGAGGGGATCGTCAGCAATTTATTTTTTGTGCAAAATGGGAAATTATATACACCGGATATCGGTACGGGCATTCTGCCGGGGATTACCCGCGCCGCGGTGCTGGAGTTGGCTGCGGAATGCGGCCTTGACCGGGAAGAGGGATATTACGCGTGGGACAGGCTGCTTGCGGCGGACGAGGTTTTTGTGACCAACTCCATTCAGGAGATCGTCCCGGTGACGGAGCTGGTTAGTCCTGGAACACCCGCGGTGAAAGTCGGGAATGGACGAATCGGGCCGGCAACGCAAAGGCTGCTGGACAAGTATCGACAGAAAGCGAGGGATTTTACATGAAGCCTACGTTGCATCATCGGAGCTACCGGCTGGGAAGCGCGGAGCTTATACTGGGCGAACGGACGCTGGTGATGGGCATCTTGAACGTGACGCCGGATTCTTTTTCCGATGGAGGCCGTTACAATCGCGTGGACCTGGCTCTGGAGCATGCCCGCCAAATGGTGGAGGACGGGGCGGATTTGATCGACATCGGCGGGGAATCGACCCGTCCGGGGCACGAACCGGTGGATGAGCGGGAAGAGCTTGAACGGGTCATTCCGGTCGTTGAAGCGCTGCGCCGCGAACTGCCGCGGGTGCCGCTCTCCATAGACACGTATAAAGCGCGGGTGGCCCGGGAAGCGCTGCAGGCAGGGGCCCATATCATCAACGATGTCTGGGGCTTTAAAGCAGACCAGCAAATGGCCCAGGTGGCGGCGGAATACGCTTGCCCCGTTATTTTGATGCACAACCGCCACGACCGAAATTACCGCGATCTGCTGCAGGATGTGGCCGCGGATTTGCGGGAATGCGTGGAGCTTGCCCGTAATGCGGGGATCAGCGATGACAAGATCATTCTCGATCCGGGAATCGGGTTTGCCAAGGATTATTCGGAAAATTTGCGCGTGATGCAGGCCCTGGATGAACTGGTCAGCTTGGGGTACCCGCTGCTGCTCGGCACCTCCCGCAAAAGATTTATCCGCACGGCCCTGGATTTGCCGGTGGACCAAGTGGTTTTCGGCACCGCGGCCACTGTGGCGCTGGGCATCGCGCAGGGCTGCCAGATCGTCCGCGTTCACGACGTCAAGGAGATCAAACGGACCGTGCAAATGTGCGATGCGATCGTTTATGCTTGAACCTAACCTTAAACATACCACATACAAGGTGGCTTATTTTCCAGTAAAGGGAGTATACTGAATGGATAAATTGGTACTGCGGGGCATGGAATATTACGGATATCACGGGGTGTTCGCGGAAGAACGCAAGCTGGGCCAGCGTTTTTACGTCGATTTGGAGCTGGAGCTTGATTTGCGGGAGGCGGGAGCCGGCGACGATTTGGCGAAAACGGTAAATTATGCCGAGGTCCATGAGCTCGTGCAAGGCATCGTCCAGCAAAAAAGCTTTAAATTGATCGAGGCGCTAGCCGAACATATTGCATCCTCCGTTTTGGACACTTATACTATGGTAGATGCCTTAACGGTAAAGGTGACGAAACCGCACCCTCCGTTTGATATTCATTTTGAAGGCGTGACGGTGGAGTTGTACCGTTCCAGAAAGTGAGAAGCCGTTTATGAACACAACATCTCCCTCTGACGTTTCAGAGGCTTATATTGCTTTGGGGGCTAATCTGGGCGACCGCGAAGCGACTTTGACGCAGGCGATTGCGGAGCTTCAGAAGCATCCCGCGATTGAGGTGCTGCGCTGCTCGAACCTGTACGAGACCGATCCGGTCGGATATTTGGATCAGCCTTGTTTTTTGAACATGGCGCTGGCGCTGAAAACGACGCTGGACCCGGAACAGCTGCTCTCGGAAATGCTGGACATCGAGCTCCGGCTCGGACGGGAGCGCAAAGTCCGGTTTGGTCCGCGCACGGTGGATCTTGATTTACTGTGGGTCGAAGGCAGGGAAATGAATACGCCGCTGCTTACTTTGCCGCATCCGCGGATGATGGAAAGGGCATTTGTGCTGATTCCCCTTGCCGATATCGTCCCAAAAGGGGAATCCTCCGGGCTTTATGAGCGCATGCAGGCAGCCTTGGACACCATAGATGGAAAGGAAGGCGTCCGATTTTGGAAAACCTACACCTGGCACAGCGCATCCGCGCTTTCCGAAAACTGAAAGGCTTGACGCAACAGCAGCTTGCCGAGAAAACTGGCGTGTCTCTCGCGGTCCTTGGGGCTGTCGAACGGGGCAACCGCCGGCCGGATGAGCAAATTTTACAAAAAATTGCCGATGCCCTGAACGTTGAGTTGGCTGAGCTGACGGCGGAAGGATAGATTGAAGTTAACCAACATTATTAGGTATAGGAGGGAACCCTCTTGCTGAAGATCGGCGATATTGAAATGAAAAACCAAGTCGTGCTCGCCCCAATGGCAGGCGTGTGCAATCCGGCTTTCCGGCTGATTGCCAAGGAATTTGGAACAGGGCTTGTCTGCGCGGAGATGGTTAGCGATAAAGCGATCATACACGGCAACAAGCGCACGCAGGAAATGCTGTTTGTCGATGAGCGCGAAAAGCCGCTGAGCCTGCAGATTTTTGGCGGCGACCGCGAGTCCCTCGTGGAGGCGGCCAAGGTCGTCGACCAGGATACTAATGCCGATATCATCGATATCAACATGGGCTGTCCGGTGCCGAAAGTGACGAAATGCGATGCGGGTGCGCGCTGGCTGCTGGACCCGAATAAAATTTTTGAGATGGTGTCCGCGGTGGTGGCGGCCGTCAGCAAGCCGGTTACGGTAAAAATGCGGATTGGCTGGGATAGTGATCATATTTATGTGATTGACAATGCCAAAGCGGTGGAGGCGGCGGGCGGCAAAGCGGTCAGCGTGCACGGCCGGACGCGGGAGCAGCTGTATACCGGTAAGGCGGACTGGAGCTACATCCGGCAGGTCAAGGAAGCCGTGTCGATCCCTGTCATCGGGAACGGCGACGTGGTCACGCCGGAGGATGCCAAACGCATGCTGGACGAAACCGGCTGCGACGGGGTGATGATCGGACGCGGAGCGCTCGGCAATCCGTGGATGTTGTACCGTACGATAGAATATCTCAAAACGGGCGTACTGCTTCCGGAGCCGGACGCTCATGAAAAAATCCGGATCGCCATCCTGCATATGGACCGTTTGGCCGCGCTGAAAGGCGAGCATGTGGCCGTTCGCGAAATGCGCAAGCATTTGGCCTGGTATTTGAAAGGGCTCAAAGGTTCGGCCCGCATCAAAGATCTCATCATGGAAGAAACCCGGCGTGATGAAATGGTCCGGATTCTTGAGAATTTTGTCGCCGAATTGTCCGAGGCCGCGTCCCGTGAAGAGGTTTCGGCTTAAACTTATGCTTTCCGGGGCTGAATTGGCGAACATGTGAAGCGAACGTTTTTAAAACGTTTACATTTGTAAAACCTGGTGTCATTGACATTTGGGAATCGTTCACCTATAATTTCACAATATAAAATTCGCCTCAGGAGTTAACTGCCACAACGTGCAAAATGTGGTGGTCTGACCATTCCATAAGATCGCATAAGATATACTCGGATGATGCTTGCACGCACATGGATGTTGCCAGAACGGAAGAGGCAGGGCGCCTTACGCCAGGTGCAAAAATTATTTCCATGACAGGAGAATCGGTTGAGATGAGTGATAAAGAAGTAATTCTTACCCAAGATGGTCTTAAGAGACTGGAAGAAGAATTGGAAAACCTGAAGTCCGTAAAACGCCGCGAAGTGGCGGAGCGGATCAAGGTTGCGATCGGGTACGGGGATATCAGTGAGAACTCGGAGTACGAAGACGCCAAAAACGAGCAGGCCTTTATCGAAGGGCGTATTATTACCTTGGAGAAAATGCTGCGCAACGCTCGGATTATCAATAATGATGAAATTGATACGGATACGGTCAGCATCGGTTCGATCGTAACGGTAGAGGATCTGGAGTTCGGCGACACAATGGAATATACGATCGTCGGGACGGCGGAATCCGATCCGATGCAAAACAAAATTTCCAACGAAAGCCCTGTGGGCAAAGCGATTCTCGGGAAGAAAAAGGGCGCAATCGTCGACGTCAACGTCCCGGCGGGCGTGATTCAATACAAAATTGTGGATATCAAGAAATAAAGCCGGAATTAGCGACGAAAGAAGCTTCCCCCGCGGAAGCTTCTTTCACTGTTTCCTCTGGCCGTTACCAAATATAAGTTTCTTTTAAGGAGTGGAGCGATAGGCATGAGCGAGGAACTCAACAATCAGGAAACCGTAGAGGTTAGTGAACTGCTGCAGATTCGCCGCGATAAATTGGACGAGCTGCGCGGACTCGGAATCGATCCTTTTGGCAAAAAATACGAACGCACCGCGATGGCCGGAGACATTATCCGGGACTATGACGGGCTTTCCAAGGAAGAGCTGGAGGAAAAGAACGTAGAGGTGTCGGTCGCCGGCCGGATTATGGCAAAACGCGTTATGGGGAAAGCCAGCTTTGCGCATATTCAGGACCTGTCCGGCAAAATTCAGATTTACGTGCGTCAGGACAGCGTACCTGAAGACAAATATGCGGCGTTTAATATTCTCGACCTGGGCGATATCGTCGGGGTAACCGGGGAAGTATTTAAAACCAAAACCGGAGAGACAACGATCAAGGTAAAAGACTTGGAGGTACTGTCCAAATCGCTTTACCCGCTGCCGGATAAGTATCATGGCTTGAAGGACGTCGAGCTGCGTTACCGCCAGCGTTACGTCGATTTGATCGTAAACCCGGAAGTACAGCAAACCTTCATTAAACGTTCGCGGATCATCCAATCGATGCGGCGTTATCTGGATTCGCTCGGCTATCTGGAAGTGGAAACGCCAACCCTTCACAACATTGCCGGTGGAGCCGCGGCCCGGCCGTTTATTACGCATCATAACGCCCTGGATATGCAGCTGTACATGCGGATCGCCATCGAGCTTCATCTCAAGCGGCTTATTGTCGGCGGTTTGGAAAAGGTGTATGAAATCGGCCGCGTATACCGCAATGAAGGGGTTTCGACACGCCACAACCCTGAATTTACAATGATCGAATTGTATGAGGCTTATGCCGACTACAAGGATATTATGGCCCTGACCGAAAATATGATCGCGCATATCGCCCAGGAAGTGTTGGGAACGCAAGTGGTTCACTACCAGGGGCATGAGGTCAATTTGGCGCCGCAATGGCGCCGCGTTTCGATGGTCGATGCGGTCAAGGAGGTTACCGGCGTTGACTTCGGCGTGCAAATGAGCAATGAAGAGGCGCATCGTTTGGCCAAGGAGCATAAAGTTCCAGTCGAGCCGCATATGACGTTTGGTCATATTTTGAATGCTTTCTTTGAGCAATTTGTCGAGGAAACGTTGATCCAGCCTACGTTTGTTTACGGGCATCCGGTGGAAATCTCCCCGCTGGCCAAGAAAAACGAGCAGGATCCGCGCTTTACCGACCGTTTTGAATTATTTATCGTTGCGCGCGAGCATGCCAATGCGTTCACCGAGCTGAACGATCCGATCGACCAGCGTCAGCGCTTTGAGGCTCAATTGCTGGAACGGGAAAAAGGGAACGACGAGGCTCATGAAATGGACGAAGACTTTATTCGTGCATTGGAATACGGAATGCCGCCAACCGGCGGGCTTGGCATCGGGGTGGACCGCCTTGTTATGCTGCTTACCGATTCGGCTTCCATCCGCGACGTGCTGCTGTTCCCGCATATGCGTTCTGAGGTTTAATCGATTTTGGTTTTGACTAAGAGCCCGGCTGTAGCCGGGCTTTTTTTGAGGTGATGGCGTATGGATATATTTGCATGAATGAAAAGCACTAAAATAGGTTGCGCCATCCCGGAAAAGGTGGTATATTATAAATCCGGTCGTTATTCGTAGGCATTATGACAGTCAGCTAAGAAATTGCAGAAAAAAATAATGCTTGCAAGATAACGCCGGACATGATATAGTATAAGAGTTGTCGCCGAGAGATTGGTTGATAGCGAGAAGTTGATCTTTGAAAACTGAACAACGAGTGAGTATAAATGAGAATTAAAATTCTCGTCAGTTTTTCCAAATGAGCAAGTCAAACAACCTTTATTGGAGAGTTTGATCCTGGCTCAGGACGAACGCTGGCGGCGTGCCTAATACATGCAAGTCGAGCGGACCTGATGGAGTGCTTGCACTCCTGATGGTTAGCGGCGGACGGGTGAGTAACACGTAGGCAACCTGCCCGTAAGACCGGGATAACTACCGGAAACGGTAGCTAATACCGGATAATCAAGTCTCTCGCATGGGAGGCTTGGGAAAGGCGGAGCAATCTGTCACTTACGGATGGGCCTGCGGCGCATTAGCTAGTTGGTGGGGTAACGGCTCACCAAGGCGACGATGCGTAGCCGACCTGAGAGGGTGAACGGCCACACTGGGACTGAGACACGGCCCAGACTCCTACGGGAGGCAGCAGTAGGGAATCTTCCGCAATGGACGAAAGTCTGACGGAGCAACGCCGCGTGAGTGATGAAGGTTTTCGGATCGTAAAGCTCTGTTGCCAGGGAAGAACGTCCTGTAGAGTAACTGCTACAGGAGTGACGGTACCTGAGAAGAAAGCCCCGGCTAACTACGTGCCAGCAGCCGCGGTAATACGTAGGGGGCAAGCGTTGTCCGGAATTATTGGGCGTAAAGCGCGCGCAGGCGGCTGTTTAAGTCTGGTGTTTAATCCTGGGGCTCAACCCCGGGTCGCACTGGAAACTGGACGGCTTGAGTGCAGAAGAGGAGAGTGGAATTCCACGTGTAGCGGTGAAATGCGTAGAGATGTGGAGGAACACCAGTGGCGAAGGCGACTCTCTGGGCTGTAACTGACGCTGAGGCGCGAAAGCGTGGGGAGCAAACAGGATTAGATACCCTGGTAGTCCACGCCGTAAACGATGAGTGCTAGGTGTTAGGGGTTTCGATACCCTTGGTGCCGAAGTAAACACATTAAGCACTCCGCCTGGGGAGTACGGCCGCAAGGCTGAAACTCAAAGGAATTGACGGGGACCCGCACAAGCAGTGGAGTATGTGGTTTAATTCGAAGCAACGCGAAGAACCTTACCAGGTCTTGACATCCCTCTGACCGCTGTAGAGATATGGCTTTCCTTCGGGACAGAGGAGACAGGTGGTGCATGGTTGTCGTCAGCTCGTGTCGTGAGATGTTGGGTTAAGTCCCGCAACGAGCGCAACCCTTGACTTTAGTTGCCAGCAAGTGAAGTTGGGCACTCTAGAGTGACTGCCGGTGACAAACCGGAGGAAGGTGGGGATGACGTCAAATCATCATGCCCCTTATGACCTGGGCTACACACGTACTACAATGGCCGGTACAACGGGAAGCGAAGGAGCGATCTGGAGCGAATCCTAGAAAAGCCGGTCTCAGTTCGGATTGCAGGCTGCAACTCGCCTGCATGAAGTCGGAATTGCTAGTAATCGCGGATCAGCATGCCGCGGTGAATACGTTCCCGGGTCTTGTACACACCGCCCGTCACACCACGAGAGTTTACAACACCCGAAGTCGGTGAGGTAACCGCAAGGAGCCAGCCGCCGAAGGTGGGGTAGATGATTGGGGTGAAGTCGTAACAAGGTAGCCGTATCGGAAGGTGCGGCTGGATCACCTCCTTTCTATGGAGAATCGCTTCCTGCGATGGAAGCATTCAAATAGCTAACTCGGTTAGCGAACTTACTCACTCGTTGGTCAGTTTTGAGAGTTCAACTCTCAATTTGATCCTTGAAAACTGGATAACGAAACGAAATTTGCGTTTTAGAACAATCCTTTTAGCTGAACTTGTGTCAAAACAAGTGAAGATATTAGTGGTTTGATATTTTTCCTTCGGGAAAAATCATGGTTAAGCTACTAAGAGCACACGGAGGATGCCTAGGCGCTAGGAGCCGAAGAAGGACGTGGCGAACAACGAAACTGCCTCGGGGAGCTGTAAGCAAGCATCGATCCGGGGATGTCCGAATGGGGAAACCCGGCTGGGGTAATACCTAGTCACTCATCACTGAATCCATAGGTGGTGAAGAGGCATACCAGGGGAACTGAAACATCTAAGTACCCTGAGGAAGAGAAAACAATAGTGATTCCGTCAGTAGCGGCGAGCGAACGCGGATTAGCCTAAACCGAAGAGCTTGCTCTTCGGGGTTGTGGGACGTCTCACATGGAGTTACAAAGGCAGAGGTTAGACGAACAGGTCTGGAAAGGCCGGCCAGAGAAGGTAAAAGCCCTGTAATCGAAAGTCTTCGCCCTCCGAGACGGATCCCGAGTAGTGCGGGGCACGTGAAACCCCGTATGAATCTGCCAGGACCATCTGGTAAGGCTAAATACTCCCTAGCGACCGATAGTGAAGCAGTACCGTGAGGGAAAGGTGAAAAGCACCCCGGAAGGGGAGTGAAACAGATCCTGAAACCGTGTGCTTACAAGAAGTCAGAGCCCTCTCTATGGGTGATGGCGTGCCTTTTGTAGAATGAACCGGCGAGTTACGTTTGCAAGCAAGGTTAAGGCGAGAAGCCGGAGCCGCAGCGAAAGCGAGTCTGAATAGGGCGATTTAGTTTGCAGGCGTAGACCCGAAACCGTGTGATCTACCCCTGTCCAGGGTGAAGGTGCGGTAACACGCACTGGAGGCCCGAACCCACGTACGTTGAAAAGTGCGGGGATGAGGTGGGGGTAGCGGAGAAATTCCAATCGAACTCGGAGATAGCTGGTTCTCCCCGAAATAGCTTTAGGGCTAGCCTCGGTGTGACAGTCGTGGAGGTAGAGCACTGATTGGGTGCGGGGCCCGCAAGGGTTACCAAGCTCAGTCAAACTCCGAATGCCATAGACTGATTCACCGGGAGTCAGACAGTGAGTGCTAAGATCCATTGTCAAAAGGGAAACAGCCCAGACCATCAGCTAAGGTCCCCAAGTGTGTGTTAAGTGGGAAAGGATGTGGAGTTGCACAGACAACCAGGATGTTGGCTTAGAAGCAGCCACCATTTAAAGAGTGCGTAATAGCTCACTGGTCGAGTGACTCTGCGCCGAAAATGTAACGGGGCTAAACACACCACCGAAGCTATGGCTTGATACTTTAGTATCAGGGGTAGGGGAGCGTTGTATGAGGGTTGAAGGTGTACCGGAAGGAGCGCTGGACTTCATACAAGTGAGAATGCCGGTATGAGTAACGAAAAGATCAGTGAGAATCTGATCCGCCGAAAGCCTAAGGGTTCCTGAGGAAGGTTCGTCCGCTCAGGGTAAGTCGGGACCTAAGGCGAGGCCGAAAGGCGTAGTCGAAGGACAACAGGTTGAAATTCCTGTACCACCGTAATCCGTTACGAGCGATGGGGTGACGCAGGAGGGTAGTGACGCGGGGCGATGGAATGCCCCGTCCAAGCAGTGAGGCTGGTGTGTAGGCAAATCCGCACACCGTAAGGCTGGGCTGTGATGGGGAGGGAAAATTTACAGTACCGAAGGTCATGATCTCACACTGCCGAGAAAAGCCTCTAGCCAGGAGAAGGTGCCCGTACCGCAAACCGACACAGGTAGGCGAGAAGAGAATTCTAAGGCGCGCGGAAGAACTCTCGTTAAGGAACTCGGCAAAATGACCCCGTAACTTCGGGAGAAGGGGTGCCCCGGTAGAGTGAATAGCTCGAGGGGGCCGCAGTGAAAAGGCCCAAGCGACTGTTTAGCAAAAACACAGGTCTGTGCGAAGCCGCAAGGCGAAGTATACGGGCTGACGCCTGCCCGGTGCTGGAAGGTTAAGGGGAGCGGTTAGGGGTTAAACCCGAAGCTGTGAACCGAAGCCCCAGTAAACGGCGGCCGTAACTATAACGGTCCTAAGGTAGCGAAATTCCTTGTCAGGTAAATTCTGACCCGCACGAATGGCGTAACGACTTGGGCGCTGTCTCAACGAGAGATCCGGTGAAATTTTAATACCTGTGAAGATGCAGGTTACCCGCGACAAGACGGAAAGACCCCATGGAGCTTTACTGCAGCTTGATATTGGACTTTGATACGATTTGTACAGGATAGGTGGGAGCCTAGGAAGTGGGAGCGCAAGCTTCCATGGAGGCGACGTTGGGATACCACCCTGATCGTATCGGAGTTCTAACCCAGTACCGTAAGCCGGTACGGGGACCGTGTCAGGCGGGCAGTTTGACTGGGGCGGTCGCCTCCTAAAGAGTAACGGAGGCGCCCCAAGGTTCCCTCAGAATGGTTGGAAATCATTCGTAGAGTGCAAAGGCAAAAGGGAGCTTGACTGCGAGACTGACAAGTCGAGCAGGGACGAAAGTCGGGCTTAGTGATCCGGTGGTACCGCATGGAAGGGCCATCGCTCAACGGATAAAAGCTACCCTGGGGATAACAGGCTTATCTCCCCCAAGAGTCCACATCGACGGGGAGGTTTGGCACCTCGATGTCGGCTCATCGCATCCTGGGGCTGAAGTAGGTCCCAAGGGTTGGGCTGTTCGCCCATTAAAGCGGTACGCGAGCTGGGTTCAGAACGTCGTGAGACAGTTCGGTCCCTATCTGTCGTGGGCGCAGGAAATTTGAGAGGAGCTGTCCTTAGTACGAGAGGACCGGGATGGACGCACCGCTGGTGTACCAGTTGTTCCGCCAGGAGCACAGCTGGGTAGCTAAGTGCGGACGGGATAAGCGCTGAAAGCATCTAAGCGTGAAGCCCCCCTCAAGATGAGATTTCCCAATTAGTAAGACCCCTTGAAGACGACGAGGTTGATAGGCCTGAGGTGGAAGTGCAGCAATGCATGGAGCTGACAGGTACTAATCGGTCGAGGGCTTATCCAAACAAATACCCCGAAATGGAGTAGGGGAACTAAAACAGCAAATTTGTTTCGTATCCAGTTTTCAAGGATTAACCTTGAATCGTTTGGTGGCGATGGCGGAGGGGTTCCACGCGTACCCATCCCGAACACGACCGTTAAGCCCTCCAGCGCCGATGGTACTTGGACCGAAGGGTCCTGGGAGAGTAGGACGCCGCCAAGCATGAAGAAGAGCACCGCCGAGTGATCGGCGGTGTTTTTTTGCATTGTCGGAATGCCGCTGCGGGATGAGATGGATAGAACGTTGTACAGCGGACACCGGGGGATGGTCACTAGCGATGGGTTGCGATGGAGAGGAGACGTAGCAAACGAGGCTACGGACCTGAGCGCGTTATTTGCTCCAAAGTGAAGGACTAAAAATTTTAACGGACCGAGCGGACCTTATTTCCCTCAGCTTAGCGTGAATGGCGTTATTTTTAGCCCGATAGCGTCATCTGGGTCCGTTAGAACGGGAAATACCCTACAAGCGTTTGCATTTAAATCTGACAAGTTACATTTTCTGGGCACACCAATATTCTAACGGTTGCCACAAGCGCTATTTGTTCCAATACCGTTGATTTCAAATTCTAACGGTTGCCATGGTGCTTATTTCGCTGAAAACCGGTAATTTTTACTTGGATTCAGGCAAATAACGGCGCTCGCAACCGTTAGAATTTAGAAAAGGGCTTTTTTCGGTAAATAGCCGCTGCTACAACCGTTAGATTTCGGATAGCTTTTACGGGACAGCTTGAGCAAAAGTTAATGCAACGCCAGTGGAAATACTCGGGAAATGGGGAGATAGGGTCTTTACGGTCCTTTACGGTCCGTTAGAGTTTATAACATGCGCGAAAAAGGACAGTTTGCGATAAGAATGCCGCACAGCCCCAGAGAAGAGAGCACGGCCGAATCCGTCGGCTGTGCTTTTATATTTGCTGGCCGCTGCTTACGATTTTCGTGCATACCATATCTATACCACGGCAGTACCGCCACTAAATTAGAACGGATACGAAAAATCAGTTAAAATATTTTGCATGAGACCGTATCGATTACCGCTCATTTTTCGTTTATAACGGTGAACAGCAAAATCAAAAAATATAGATTGGTCAACTGTCGGAAGGTTTTAGGGCGATGTATGGGCAGGAGGTGTTCTAACATGCGTAAAGATGCTGCAGAGCGGGAGGATCGCAAAACGGCCAGGACTGCCGGGGTTCCCGAAGGAAACGGGAAAGCCGAGAAAGCCGGAGAAGGGCCCGATTTTCCAGAGTGGATCGACGCTCATCAAAAGGCCTTGCGCAGCTATTGCCGAGCTTTAGCAGGATCGGCATGGGAAGGCGATGATCTGGCACAGGATACGTGGCTGAAGATTTGGTCCTCCTTGCGGAATCAAGGGGATCGCATTCGGCTCACACGCGCTTATTTATACAAAGCGGCCAGAAATACCTGGATTGACCGCGGTCGCAAAAAAATGCTCCCGGCACAGCCGATGCTCGTGGAGGAACTGCCACAGCGGCAGTTGGATGAGACCAGCGTTTGGGCGGCGATGGAGACTTTGGTCAGCCAGCTTCCGCCGAATCAACGGACCGCGTTGCTGTTGGTGGATGTTTTGCAGTATACGGCAGCGGAAGCGGCCCAGTTGATTCAGTCAACGGAAGGGGCCGTCAAGGCGGCGCTGCATCGGGCCCGTACGAAGCTGCGCAACGGTCTGCTTCAATCGCGGGAAGGAGAAGAGCAAGGAAAAGCGCGCGCTTTTTCGGAACGGCAAAACGATGCAGGAGCGCATGAAGCGGTGGTGTATGCCTATTTGGACGCATTTCGCCGTCAGGATGCCTCTGCATTGGCCATGTTGTTCAACGAGCCTCGTCCTGAAAACCTTGTTCCAACCTTAACGTTGCAGTCATATCGACGTAACGCGGCAGCCCAACCGGACACGCGGACGGCGAAGCCGGTTAAGAGCCAATGGATGATGACAGCTGCGGCTTGACCCAATTAAGGAGGTAACCCTATGAGCTCGGTAATTCCATATGTCATTGAACAGACGGATCGCGGAGAGCGTTCTTACGACATTTATTCGCGTCTCCTAAAGGACCGGATTATTTTCCTCGGTTCGGAGATTGACGATCAGGTGGCCAACAGCATTACGGCGCAGATGTTGTTTTTGGCGGCTGAGGATCCGGAGAAGGACATCCATTTTTATATCAATAGCCCGGGCGGTTCGACTTCAGCGGGTTTTGCGATTTACGATGCGATGCAGTACGTGAAGCCGGACGTCCAGACCATTTGCGCCGGTTTTGCCGCTTCCTTCGCGGCGATTCTGCTATTGGCCGGAGCCAAAGGAAAACGCTTCGCCTTGCCGAATAGCGAAATCATGATCCACCAGCCGCATGGCGGCGTAAAGGGGCAGGCGAGCGACATTGAGATCAGCGCGCGGCGGATTTTGCGTATCCGCGAGAGATTGAATACCATTGCCGCCGATTGCACAGGCCAGCCTCTGGAGAAGATCGAGAAGGATATGGACCGGGATTATTTTATGACCGCGGAAGAGGCCAAGGCCTACGGGATTATCGACCAGGTGATATACAGCGAGAACCGCAAACCGTAAGCGGCCGGACAGGCGCTGTACCTGGCCATGTGCGGGCGGGCCGAACTTAGACCGAATAAAGAACAAAGGACGGAGCCGATACGGCCCCGTTCTTTTGTTTTGAAGCCGGAAGAATCGGAATCCCCGGTTTAGGGCAGAAATACAGTGGACGGAAGCTGCGTTTTTTGGCCGTGTTCGTGTCCCAAAGACAATTGTTTCCCCACGGGAGCCCTTTGGAGATTTGGCTCTGCTTTTCCTTGACAGCCTATAGGGCCTTTGCTAAGATTGCAATAATATATTTTCGTAAGGGGCTTTCCGGTCTTGATATATAAGGGTGATCCCAAGCACGAGATACCGCTTCAGGCGGTTCTTGTTTTAGGTAAGGGTACACGCAGCCGTCTTTAACCGGGCTTACTTAGGAAATCGGCCATCATACAAAATCATTAAAGGAGGATCTTTAAGGTGTGGGAAAGTAAATTTGATAAGGAAGGCTTAACGTTCGACGATGTGCTTTTGGTTCCGCGCAAATCGGAGGTACTGCCTAAAGAGGTCGACGTATCCACGAAGCTGAGCGACAAGGTGAAGCTGAACATTCCGCTGATCAGCGCAGGGATGGACACGGTGACGGAAAGTGCGCTGGCGATTGCGATCGCGCGGGAAGGCGGCATCGGGATCATTCACAAAAATATGCCGATCGAGCAGCAGGCAGAGGAAGTGGATCGGGTTAAACGCTCCGAAAGCGGCGTAATCACCAATCCTTTTTCGCTTACGGCAAACCATCTTGTATCCGATGCGGAAGCGGTTATGGGGAAATTCCGGATTTCCGGGGTGCCGATCGTCGATGATGAGCATAAGCTGATCGGGATTTTGACGAACCGGGACTTGCGGTTTGTGCATGATTACAATATCAAAATCAGCGAGGTTATGACCCGCGAAAATCTGGTTACCGCTCCGGTCGGAACAACGCTGCAGGAGGCTGAAGTGATCCTGCAGAAGCATAAGATTGAGAAGCTGCCTTTGGTCGATGAGAACAATGTACTGAAAGGCCTCATTACCATTAAGGATATCGAAAAAGCGATCCAGTTCCCGAACGCGGCCAAAGACGCTCAGGGGCGCCTGCTTGTCGGCGCGGCGGTGGGCATTTCCAAAGATACGTTCGAGCGGACCGATGCGTTGGTCAATGCCGGCGTTGACGTCATTACGGTCGATTCGGCGCACGGCCACCATATCAACATCATCGATGCGGTCAAAGAGCTCCGCAAACGTTATCCGGACCTGACGATCATCGCCGGGAACGTTGCGACCGGAGATGCCACCAGAGCCCTGATTGAAGCGGGGGCATCGGTGGTGAAAGTCGGGATCGGTCCGGGGTCCATCTGTACGACCCGGGTCATCGCCGGCATCGGCGTGCCGCAGATCACGGCCGTATACGATTGCGCAACGGTAGCCCGCGAGTACGGTGTGCCGATCATCGCTGACGGCGGCATCAAATATTCCGGCGAAATCACGAAGGCGATCGCCGCGGGCGCGCATGCCGTGATGCTGGGCAGCTTGTTTGCGGGAACGGAAGAGAGCCCCGGCGATTCGGAAATTTATCAAGGGCGCCGCTATAAGGTGTACAGAGGCATGGGTTCGATGGGCGCGATGAAGCAGGGCAGCAAAGACCGCTACTTCCAGGATGACGACAAGAAGCTTGTTCCGGAAGGCATCGAGGGACGGGTTGCCTACAAAGGTCCGCTGTCCGACACGATCCATCAGCTGATCGGCGGGCTGCGTTCCGGCATGGGCTACTGCGGCACTAAAAATCTGGACGAGCTGCGGAACGATACGCAATTTATCCGGATTACGGGAGCCGGCCTCCGCGAAAGCCATCCGCACGATGTGCAAATCACGAAGGAAGCGCCGAACTACTCGCTATAAATCTATCGGCTCTATCACTATTCCACAATCTACCAAGGCAAGCCAGGCAATTTCGCCGGGGCTTGTCTTTTTTTGCGATATCCCCTGTGATAGAATAGAAAAAGTAAATGAAAGAGAATATGAGGGGAGCTTTAAGGGCATTGAAACACAAACAATCAAAACGTAAGACAACATCATCCAAACGGCGTTTCCTGCGCAAAAGCGTAGCGTCTGTATTGCTGCTGAACGCACTGTGCTTCTCTTTGGTGCCGGCCATGGCGCTGGCGGAAGGAGAACAAACGGAAGCAACTTCTACCAAACCTGCGGCAGTGCCATCTGCGACCACCTCAATTCCTTCCGTGGAATCCTTAGACCTTAAAGTAAGATCTGCCGTTTTATTGGAGCCCGTATCCGGGCAAGTGCTGCTGAGTGTCAACGGCGATGAGGCGTTGCCGCCGGCCAGCATGACCAAAATGATGACCGAATACATTGTTGCTGACCTCGTAAAACAGGGCAAATTCAAATGGGACGAAGTGGTAACGGTAAGAAAAAATGCCGCAAACACGATCGGTTCGCGGATTTTCCTGGCCGAGGGAGATCAGCATACGATAGAAGAGCTGTATACCGCCATGGCCATCGCATCGGCGAATGACGCTACGGTGGCGCTCGCCGAGCACGTTGCCGGTTCCGAGCAGGCATTCGTTAAAATGATGAACGACGAAGCCAAACGGATGGGCATGACCCATACCCATTTCGCCAACGCCACCGGCCTTGACATTAAAGATATGCCCGAGGAGTTTCAGCCGACCGACGGCAAGGAAACCGTCATGTCCGCTATGGATGCGGCGATCCTGGCCAAGTATATCGTGACCGACCACCCGGATTTCAACCGTTTTACCACCATTCAAAGCAAAAAGTTCCGGGCCCGCGACACCGCGCCGATGGTGAACCTGAACTGGATGCTGGAAGCGAACAAAGATAACGTGTACTTAAGAAAATATGCTTATGAGGGTATGGACGGCCTGAAAACCGGCCATACCTCCAAAGCCGGCAATTGCTTTACGGGAACAGCTGTGCGGAACGGCATGCGGTTAATCAGCGTCGTCATGGGCGCAGACGCCAAATCGGAGTCCGCGCGTTTCGTCGAAACCCGCAAAGTGCTGGATTACGGTTTCAATAACTTCGAGACCAAACAGATCGTTCCTCCGAAAGCGACTGTGGCCGGTACGGAGACGGTAACCATAAACAAAGCGAAAAACACGAAAGTACCTGTGGTAACCGATCAAGCCGTCAGCTTTGTAGTGCCGAAAGGGGCGGATACAAGCGCCGTTCAAGCGAAAGTGACGCTGGACGATGCCGCCAGCCTGACCGCTCCGCTGAAGCAGGGGACAAAGGTGGGGACGGTTACTTATTCCTTTAAAGCTCCGGGGATGGAGCAAACGTTGGAAAAAACCGTCAACCTGATTACGGCCCAGGACACGGAGAAGGCCGGCTGGTTCACCTTGATGATGCGGGCGATCGGCGATTTCTTCAGCGATCTGTTCAATGGGATCAAGAATCTGTTCTAGACCCGAAATTCCGAGTAAGCGAGTTGTATATTTAAAGGGAATATTGTAAAATATCAAGTTAGATTATTATCGGAGGGTTGGACATGGAAACAGGAACATCGCGTGTTAAGAGAGGCATGGCCGAGATGCAAAAAGGCGGCGTCATCATGGACGTTATGAACGCCGAGCAAGCCAAGATCGCCGAAGCGGCCGGGGCTACCGCCGTCATGGCGCTGGAGCGGGTTCCTTCGGATATTCGGGCAGCCGGCGGCGTCGCCCGGATGGCGGACCCGACGATTATCGAAGAAGTAATGAAGGTCGTTTCCATTCCGGTCATGGCGAAAGCCCGGATCGGCCACTACGTAGAAGCGAAAGTTCTTGAATCGCTGGGGGTAGACTATCTGGACGAGAGCGAAGTGTTGACCCCGGCGGACGAAGTGTTTCATATCGATAAACGGGATTTCACCGTACCGTTCGTTTGCGGCGCGAAAGACCTTGGCGAAGCGCTGCGCCGAATCAGTGAAGGCGCGTCGATGATCCGTACGAAAGGTGAACCCGGAACCGGAAATATCGTGGAAGCGGTTCGTCATATGCGTCTGATCAACAGCCAAATCCGTAAAGTTCAAAACATGTCCAAAGACGAACTGTACGCGGAGGCCAAAAACCTGGGCGTATCGTACGATTTGCTCCTGGAGGTTCATGAAAACGGCAGGCTGCCGGTCGTGAACTTCGCCGCCGGCGGCGTGGCGACCCCGGCCGACGCCGCGCTGATGATGCATCTGGGCGCGGACGGGGTGTTCGTCGGTTCGGGTATTTTCAAATCGGACAACCCGGAGAAGTTCGCCCGCGCGATCGTCGAGGCGACGACGCATTACACGGATTATAAGTTGATTGCCGAAGTATCCAAAAACTTGGGTACGCCGATGAAAGGAATTGAGATTTCCAAATTGTCCGCTGCGGAACGGATGTCGGAACGCGGCTGGTAATAGGGTCCGGAAATAGCGAAGGAAGCGGTCCTCACCTACCCCGGCCAATCCATTTGATGGCCGGGGTGTACATAGTTTTGGCTGCGGAAAGAAAGAAGGATTGCCATGAAGGTAGGAGTGTTGGCGCTGCAGGGCGCCGTAGCGGAGCATATTCGGAGCTTGGAAAGCGCCGGGGCCAGCGGGACGGCCGTGAAGCGGACTGAGCAGCTGAGCGAACTGGACGGACTCATCATTCCGGGGGGCGAAAGCACGACGATCGGCAAACTGATGCGGAAATACGGATTTATTGAAGCGATCCAAGACTTTTCCCGGGAAGGCAAACCTCTGTTTGGCACCTGCGCCGGTCTGATCGTGATGGCCAAGGAAATCGAAGGCGGGGAAGAATCCCACCTCGGTTTAATGGATATCAAGGTATCGCGGAACGCTTTCGGACGCCAGCGGGAGAGCTTTGAGACGGATTTGGAGGTTAAGGGTCTTGATGCTCCGCTGCGGGCCGTATTTATTCGCGCACCGCTGATCACCGCAGCAGGACCGGGCGTTGAAGTATTGTCGACGTACAAGGACGAGATCGTCACGGCCCGTCAGGGGCATTTGCTCGTTTCGTCCTTTCACCCGGAGCTGACCGATGATTTCTCGCTCCATGCTTATTTTGTTGAAATGATCAAGCAGACGAAGCGGCCGTAGACAGGGACCTTGACTCCTTTGATGGGTCGAGGTTTTATCTGTTTGGGATCACAAAAACCGCCGGCCGGCGTTTCCATCTATCCATAGCAGCCTCCCTTCGACGGATGATTCTTGAGGTAGGCAGGCCTGCAAAGGGATGAATCTAGGAGGGACTACTCATGTTGGATGTAAAAATAATGCGAAACGATTATGCACGGGTTGCAGAAGCCTTGAAAAACCGGGGGAAATCGCTGGAGCTCATCTCCGGTTTTCAGCCGCTGGACGAGAAACGCCGGGAGCTGCTTCAGGAGAGCGAATCGCTGAAGAACCGCCGCAATACGGTGTCCGCCGAAGTGGCGCAGCGGAAGAAGAACAAGGAGAATGCCGACGAGTTGATCGCGGAAATGCGCGAGGTCGGGGACCGGATCAAGGAGCTGGACGAGGAGATTCGGACGCTCGAGGCGCAGATCGATGAATTGATGTTGGCGATTCCGAACATTCCGCACGCGAGCGTGCCCGTAGGCGCTTCGGAGGAGGAAAACGTCGAGGTTCGCCGTTGGAGCGAGCCGCGGGTTTTTGATTTTGCTCCGAAAGCCCATTGGGACGTGGCGGCCGGGCTCGGCATTCTCGATTTTGAAGCGGCGGCCAAGGTCACTGGATCGCGGTTTGCTTTTTACAAGGGCCTCGGGGCGCGCCTGGAGCGGGCGCTGATCAGCTTCATGATGGATTTGCACAGCAATGAACATGGCTATGAGGAAATGCTGCCGCCGTACATCGTAAACCGCGACAGTTTGTACGGAACGGGGCAGCTTCCGAAGTTCGAAGAGGACCTGTTCAAGCTGCAGGGGACCAGCGATTACTATCTTATCCCTACGGCGGAAGTGCCTGTGACAAACTATCATCGCGATGAGATTTTGAATGCGGAAGACCTTCCGCGCAACTATGTGGCCTACAGTTCCTGTTTTCGTTCGGAGGCAGGCGCGGCGGGCCGGGATACGCGCGGATTGATTCGCCAGCACCAGTTCAACAAAGTGGAAATGATCAAAATCGTGCATCCGGATACGTCCTACGATGAGTTGGAGAAGATGACCGCCAACGCGGAGCGCGTGCTGCAGCTGCTTAAATTACCTTATCGCGTGCTGGCGCTGTGTACGGGCGATCTTGGCTTTACGGCCGCCAAAACGTACGATCTCGAAGTGTGGCTGCCGGAGAGCGGCATGTACCGCGAAATTTCCTCCTGCTCCAATGTCGAGGATTTTCAGGCTCGCCGCGCCAATATCCGGTTCCGCCCGGAGCCGAAGGCCAAACCCGAATTCGTGCATACCCTGAACGGCTCGGGGCTGGCGGTAGGACGCACCGTTGCCGCGATTCTGGAAAACTACCAGCAAGCGGACGGCAGCGTGGAAATCCCGGAAGTGCTGCGGCCTTACATGGGTAACATTGAGAAGATTACCAAGCGTTAACGGCTTGCGAATCGGCAGGCAATGTGGTAGAATCTGATTTGTTACCCAAATCGGATTCACCTTTACGGAGAGGTACCGAAGCGGTCATAACGGGGCGGTCTTGAAAACCGTTAGAGTGCAAGCTCACATGGGTTCGAATCCCATCCTCTCCGCCATACATACCATGCGGTTTGCAAGAGAGCAGCGATGCTCTCTTTTTTGCATAATGCAGAGGGTTTCATCACAAATTAACCCTACATCGATAATGAAGGGAAGGACTTGCGATGACAAAACCGCAAACGTATCAAACTTCGGCCGGCAACGGACCGGAAGACAACCCGCGCCGCGAGCGGAAAACGGGGGGACCGGAGCCGCTGTCCGGGTCCAAGAAAGTAAAGACACAGAACCACGTCAGCCATAACAATCCTGAAGGATAAGTAGGATAAGCCTGACCCGGAAACATCACGACCTCAGCCCAAGGCTGAGGTTTTTTAAACATTATATTGGTTCAACCTAATCATCAGTGCTTGATAGTCAAGCCTACAACAGACCGTGGCCTGGAGCGAGACTCGCTATCCGGAGGCTTTGCACGATTATCCCGTTTGACCAGGTGACTTGGCTTCCTGAACCAAAGGGATGATTGTGCAAAGTGGCTTGGAGAGACACCCTCCCCCATCTACGTCATCATTTATTTTGTCAAGCACTGATTTTGGTCTTGAGCCACCCCATACCCACCCCTCCCTTTGCACTGAGCGTATGGGTTTGCACGGCAAAGGACCTCGCCAGCGGTGAGGTTTTTCAAATTTAAAATTGCATGAAAAGCAAGACATGAAGCATAAAAACATGCAATAATAAAGATAGGGTGTCCGTCCGGTTTCAAGAAATGGATCAATTAGGAGTGGAGATGAAAGAAAAGATATTTTTACCGAAAGGATCGTGATGCGATTGAACGCCATAAACCCAAGCAATATGACTTCCTCGGGCTTGCCGCAGCAAATGCGGCAGCATAAACAGAGAACGGTCAAAAGTATACTGTTCCGGACCATGTTCATTGTGATCGGAGCGATTATCGTTTCCGTAGCGCTTGAGCTGTTCCTGGTGCCCAACAAGATCACGGACGGCGGAATTACGGGCATCTCCGTCATGTCTTCATATTTATCGGGTTTCCCGCTGGGTATTTTTCTATTCCTCTTTAACCTCCCCTTTCTCATTATCGGCTATAAGCAGATCGGCAAAACGTTCGCCATATCCACGCTGATCGGGATCTCCGTCATGTCGGCCGGAACGGCGCTGCTGCATCCCGTTCAAGCATTTGTGAGCGATACTCTGCTGGCATTCGTGTTCGGCGGCATTTTGCTCGGCCTCGGAACCGGGATCGTGATCCGTTTTGGCGGATCCTTGGACGGAACCGAAATTGTCGCTATATTAATCTCCCGCAAAACTCCTTTTTCCGTAGGCGAAGTCATCATGTTTTTCAACTTCTTCATTTTGCTAAGCGCCGGATTTGTATTCGGCTGGGAACGGGCTTTATTCTCATTGCTGGCCTATTATATTGCTTATAAAACGATCGATATCGTCGTGGACGGCTTAAACGAATCGAAATCGGTTTGGATCATCAGCGACCAGATTGACGAAATCGGGGACGCCATTTTGAGCCGCCTGGGCCGGGGCGTGACGTATTTATCGGGCGAAGGCGGATTTTCCGGGGATCCGAAAAAGGTCATCTTTTGCGTGATTACCCGCTTGGAGGAAGCCAAGTTGAAGGAAATCGTAAATCATTACGATGAAAACGCCTTTTTGGCGGTCGGGAATATCCATGACGTGAAGGGCGGACGTTTCAAGAAAAAGGCCATCCATTAATTTGGCAAAAAAACTTCCGATTCGGGTCCAAATGGGATATGATGTGTGAGGAATTGAGAATAAGGTTGGACGGGGAGATTGTATGTTTCAAAAACGGTTTTACGTGTCTGTACTGTCTGTACTGCTGGTCATACTGCCGGTAGTTGCCATATTGTCCGGATGCACCGCCACCGCGGAGAAGGAGCCGAAGGAAGCGTTAAGCAGGGCGGCTCTGCAGGCGCTCGGCATGGATTCTTTCGTCCTGGAGAACCGCATTAAAATTTCGGGTCTGTCCGTTAACGCCCCATCTTTGAATCCGAATCTCGTTGCGATCCTCTCGGCGCTTTCCGACGCTGAAATCAACATACGGCAGATTTACCGCAAAGACCCGATGCAAACCGAAGGACAGCTGGAAATCAAACTGGCCGGTAAAGCGGCCGCAACCATTACCGTTCCGTTCGTGATGACGAAGGAGAAGCTGTATTTGCAAGTTCCAAGCGTTCCGTTTTTGCCGATGCCGAAGTCCGTTACGGGGCAATTCGTCGAGCTGGATTGGAAAGAGCTGGCGAAGCAGAGCGGCGATGGGTTCGGCCCGGATCTGCTCGATCCGGAGAAGACGCAGAAGCTTGGCGCGGATTTGATGACGGCGGTACTTGGGCAGTTTGAGCCGGACAAATATTTTAAAACGATGAAGCCCGAGGAAGCGGAGCTGCCGGAAGGCATCAAAGCAAAACAGGTCGTTCGGTTTGAAGCAACGAACGATACGGATGCGGAGGCGGCCGCAAAAGTTATCCACAATGTGCTGCCTAAAGTCTTCGATCATCTGCAAATTCACCGGTTTACCGTGGATACGGCGATCGATGGGAATAACTTTCCCGTTTATCAGACGCTTATTGCCGACGTGGAATTCAACGATGCACAAACGAATGACAACGTAAAAATGGCGCTACAGTCGACCAGCACCTATAGCCATATCAATGAAAAGCCGGAGTTCGAAATCGGCATCCCGGCCGAGACGATGACGCTGGATAAGTTTAAGGAAGAGATGCGAAGCTTCGGCTATTGATATTGATGGAATCATATAAACGAAGAAACCTCCAGAACCCCTTATTTATTCACAGGGCTGGAGGTTTTACTTTAGGGACCTTTATTTTTGGCGCAATCGGCGAAAAAACGAAGTCAGCAAAGAAGCGCATTCCTCTTGCAGCACTCCGGCGGTAACTTCGGTCCGGTGATTGAAACGGGGCTCCTGCAGCAGGTTCATCAGCGTTCCCGCGCAGCCGGCCTTTGGATCGGGGGCCCCGTAAACGACGTGGGGAACCCGGCACTGCACGATCGCGCCCGCGCACATCGGGCAAGGCTCTAGCGTGACGTAGAGCCGGCAATCGAGCAGCCTCCAAGCGTCCAAATGTACGCTGGCCTCCCGGATCGCAATCATTTCGGCATGGGCTGTCCCGTCCCGTGAACTTTCCCGCAAGTTGTGGCCGCGGCCGACAATTTCGTCACCCAGCACGATTACCGCTCCGATAGGGACCTCTCCGATCGCTTCCGCCTTTTTCGCTTCGCGAATCGCCTCCTTCATCCAGTGTTCATGCGGATAAGATATCAAT
Source organism: Paenibacillus sp. FSL R5-0527 (assembly GCF_038008055.1). NCBI lineage: Bacteria > Bacillati > Bacillota > Bacilli > Caryophanales > Paenibacillaceae > Paenibacillus > Paenibacillus sp. FSL R5-0527. The sequence goes on from NZ_JBBOYI010000001.1 coordinate 783,732, forward strand.
AATCCGTTCAACTCCTTCTAAGGTGTTCATCCCCAGGTTTGTCCAAGGTTTGTCCAACGAACAAGCATTCGTTGTTAACATATTGTGCATAACACTGTGTATAAGTAGGGTAATATCCCCATTATTATACACATATTATACTTTGGTCCTGTTGATATGTTAATAGGATGTGGATAAGTTGGTGTTTTGTCCACTGCTAATAGCTCGATACAACCAAAGAACCAACTGTGTAGGCATTTTTACTTATTGTAGGGAAACGATCTGGGAATTTCAACGTCTTTGCAAAACTTGTCGTAAAAGGTATGATGAAAGTAGAAATTAACGATTACCATAAAAACCCATACTATGGCTTCAGAAGTGGGGTGAAACTTTGACTATAAAAACCAAACTTGCTTTGATCATCTCATGTTTTGCCATGATTATCTTGTCCTTGAATATCGTGCTAAGCTACTTCTCGACCCGGGACAATCTGCGCAGAGACCGGGAAGCGAACATGATGCTGACGGCTAAGCATATCGCCCTAGCTGTCGAACAAAGTCGCTCGATGTATAACTATGTAAAGATGTCCCTCGGGGACAAAATGAGCAGCGGAATGGTGGACGGGATTCTTTATATGACCAGCCCGGAAAGGATCGTGCGGGAATCTCTCGGCACCAATCAAAGCCTGCTGGAAATCAGCGGCTTTAATCCAGAGCAAATCAATCAGGATCATCTGTTATTCGGAACCTATGAATACAAAAATGACGACATGGTGGAAAGGGCCGTCCGGGAAACGATCAGCCAAAAGAAAAGCCTGTTGTACGACACGGTGATCAATAACAAGCATGTTCTGGTGAGCTATGTTCCGATTCTCCCGAACAAACAGGCGCCTTACGTGATTCGGATCATCTCCAGCTATGAACCGATCGCGAACGCTATTTCGAGGCAGGTGATCGGCCAGTTCACGGTTTCCTTTAGTTTACTCCTTTTAATGATTTTGGCAAGCTATTGGATGGCGGGGCGATTGATCCAGCCGCTGCGGAATATTCTCGACCAGGTCAATGAGCTGTCCGTCGGGCAGTTTGAAGCCCGGCTGCAGGTCGACCGGAAGGATGAGCTGGGCCTGCTGGCTAACAAAATCAACGCGATGGCCGACAGCTTGGGCAACTACACCAGGGAATTAACGCAGAAAAACGAAGAAAACCGCTCCATGAAAGAATATTTGGAATCGATCATCAGCCAGACCGCCGACGCGATTCATATTACGGATATCGAGGGGCGGGTGCTGCTGGTAAACCCCGCTTTTGAGAGCTTGTATGGGTGGAAGAGCGAAGAGATCATCGGTTCGCACCTTGATTTTATTCCTCCCTTTGAGGAAGAGGACAACAGGTTGGCCTGGCGCCAGGAAGAAGAGGCCTACGGCAAAACGGTCTCCGTCGTAACGGAAACGGTACGGCTGCGGAAGGATGGCAGCTGTGTCGAGGTCGGCATCAGCGTATCGCCGATTTATGATCAGGAAGGAAAAATCACGGCGTTTATCAGCATTTCCCGGGACATGACGGAACACAATAAGATGGATGAACTGCTGCGCCGATCGGAAAAGCTGACCACGGTCGGCCAGTTGGCGGCAGGGGTCGCCCATGAAATCCGGAACCCGCTGACAACGCTGCGGGGGTTTCTGCAAATGCAGCAGCAGACCAAAACGATCAATACGATGCATACGGATGTCATGCTGGCCGAGCTGGACCGGATTAATCTGATCGTCAGTGAATTTTTGATCCTGGCGAAGCCGCAAGCCGTGCAATTTCAAACGAAGGATGTCCGTTTTACAGTGGGGGACGTCGTCTCTTTATTGGACAGTGAGGCACATTTACATAATATCGAATTTCAGGTTCTTTTCTCGCAGCAGCCCGTTTTTGTCCATTGTGAGGAAAATCAGCTTAAACAAGTGTTTATCAATGTGCTGAAAAATGCCATGGAAGCCATGCCGAAAGGCGGGAAAATCGCCCTTCAGCTGGAGGCGGGCCAAGGCGGCCAAGCGGTGCTGCGGGTGATTGACGAGGGCGAAGGCATCGCGAAGGAGCGGCTGCACAAGCTGGGTGAACCCTTCTACACGAACAAGGAGAAAGGAACCGGTCTCGGTCTGATGGTAAGCCAGCGGATTATCGAGAGCCATCGCGGAACAATGCTGATCGAAAGCGAGTTGGGCAAGGGGACGGTCGTCACGATTACGCTGCCGCTGGCTTCCGCGGAGGAAGCTGCGGACTCCGGAGAAATGACGGATTTGGCCGATTAGCCGCAGGCAAGGCGGCTTGAATTTACAGAGGCGGGTGGATAAGATAACAACATGAGAATCAACAAATTTATCAGTGAGACAGGATATTGCTCCCGGCGCGAAGCGGACAAGCTGGTGGAGTCGGGGAAAGTGACGATTAACGGCGTCACCGCCGTGCTGGGCAGCCAGGCCGAAGCGGGAGACGATGTACGAGTCGAGGGAAGGCCGGTTGCGCCTAAGCCGACCAAACACGTCTATATCGCGTTGAATAAGCCGGTAGGGATTACGAGTACGACGGAGAGTCATGTTAAAGGCAATATCGTCGATTTTGTCGGACATCCGGAGCGGATCTTCCCGATCGGCCGCCTCGATAAAGACTCTGAGGGGCTGATTTTGCTGACGAACGACGGGGATATCGTTAACAAAATTTTGCGGGCCGAAGGCAAACATGAGAAGGAATATATTGTGACGGTGGACCGTCCGATGACACCCGGCTTCTTGAAGGCGATGAGCGAAGGCGTGAAGATTTTAGGCCAGATGACCTTGCCCTGTAAAGTGACCCGGGTTTCGGACAGGATGTTTCGGATTATTTTAACGGAGGGGAAAAACCGGCAAATCCGCAGGATGTGCAGCGCGCTAGGTTATGAGGTGCGCAAGCTGCAGCGGATCCGGATTATGAATATCCACCTGGGCGGGCAAAAGACCGGCACTTGGCGGGACCTGACCGAGCGGGAGAAGCGGGAGCTCGGCGAAGCGCTGAACTATACGCTGACCTAAAAAACCAATCAAGAGCGAACGAAGGCAGACCCTCTGACGTGAGGGTCTGCCTTCGTGGTTTGCGCGTATGCCGCCGCTTAATGCGCCGCAGTAACGCCAAGCTGTTGATTCCTGTCCACATATTTGCGGATGATCGAGACCTCGACCCGGCGGTTCTGGGCTCTTCCTGCTGCCGTATCGTTGCCGGCGACGGGGTGATATTCGCCGTAGCCGATCGCGCTGAATTTCTTCGGATCCAGGTTGGAGTTCAACAACAGGATCTTCATGAAGTTCAAGGCGCGCTCCGCGCTCAAATCCCAGTTGGACGGGAATTCATAGGTGGAGATCGGGACGTTGTCCGTATGCCCGGAAACGATCACCTCATAGTCCGGAAACTCCTGCAGCATCGTCGAGATCGCTTTGGCGAGCTGACGGGATTCCGGCTTGACTTCGGCTTTACCCGAAGCGAACAACGCTTTGTCGCTAATGGTGATCATTAACTGCGATTGGTTGAGCTTTGTATCGAGATCGTCGGTCAGCCCGTTTTGTTTAATATAATTGTCCAGCTGCCGCTTCAGGGCCTCCAGGCTTTCCTGTTCCTTGCGCATCAGCTCGCTGTTGTTCTTGATCATGGAAGAGGATTCCGGCTGCTTGTCCAGTCCGTTGGACGAATCCTGTTTTTCGGTCATGGACGTTTGGTCCAAAATGCTGACGCTTCCGGTAAGGATACTATTGAACGCCTGGCTCATTTCTTCAAATTTCTTGGCGTCGATCGTACTCATGCCGAACAAGACGATGAACAGCGCCAGCAGCAGCGTCATTAAGTCGGAATAAGGAAGCAGCCAGCTTTCGTCGGCATGTTCCTCGTGATCCTGGTGTTTATTCTTTTTGCTCACCTTCATTTACCCCCTTTTCTAAAATTTCCGCACGTTCGGCAGGGGTTAAGAACACGGCCAGCTTCTGTTGAATAGCGATGGTGGATACGCCGGATTGAATCGACAGCAGTCCCTCCACCATCATTAATTTCACTTCCATCTCTTTTTTGGAGAGACGTTTCAATTTATTGGCGATCGGATGCCACAGCACATAACCGGTAAAAATACCAAATACGGTGGCGATAAAAGCGCCGGAAATCGCGTGGGACAATTTTTCGATATCACTCATATCCGAAAGGGCCGCAATCAAACCGACGACGGCGCCGAGAACGCCGAGGGTCGGCGCATACATCCCAGCCTGGGCAAAGATCTGCGCCCCGACTTTATGCCGTTCTTCGGTAGCCGCAATGTCTTCCGTAAGCACGTCCTGAACGAATTCCTGGTCGTTGCCGTCGATGATCATGCGCATGCCTCCGCGCAGGAAGTCGTCATCGATTTCTTCGACTTTCGCTTCCAAGGCCAGGAGTCCTTCGCGCCGGGTAATCGTGGCCCACTCCGTAAACAACGTAATCAATTCAGCTTTGGTGATCATCTTCGGTTGAGAGACGATCAATTTAAGCAGCTTGGGGAATTTTTTCATATCCGCCATAGGGAAGGCCATGAACAGCGACGCCGCGGTTCCGACGAATATGATGACGAAGGCCGCTGGGTTGGAGACCAAGCTTCCAATAGGCGCACCTTTTAGAAACATCCCTACAATGAGCGCAACGAATCCAAGAATAAGTCCGATAATCGATGAAATTTCCATTGTACACCTCGTCCTTGAGTTAAATTGAATCCTTTCTTTCTTTCCGCATCCTTGCGGAAAAGACGTTACTGCTGCCTAAAAAAAGATTTATCTATTTTATCGACAGTTTTCCCTTTTTTTTTAAGTGGTTTTTTCAGGTATAATAAGATCATAGCCTGAATACCAGGGCTATCAAGGGAGGATATCACGGTGGGAGTAAAGCACGGAAGAGATTATGAATATATTTTGGCCGACCTGACGAAAGCGGTGGGCCGGATTTCCGATAGCTACCTTTTCTTTGATATGGAATCGTCGGAGTGGGCGGGATTGGCGGACGAGGAGCGGGCCGAAGTGCAGGAAGCGCTGGCTGAAGACCTGTTTTTTGCGTTAGGAGCGGAGCCCGTTCTTGAGGTGGGGAGCGCGATCGTTATTTATGATCCTGAGGGGCACCGCATCAATTTTCTGATCGGGGACGAAGAGCTTACTTCCGTGGCTTTGATCTAGAGAGATTTGGTTTGGCGCGGGATTCCGTGGTAAAATAGTTAGTCAGGAAGCATTACGCATGTTCAGGTTGTATGTGGAATAAAATAGTTGAGGACGGGGCCGGAAGCTTAGGTCCCGATGCGCCAGAGGATACTTACATAACTAGGAGTTCTTGAAGAGAACGGGGAGGATAAATGATGCCGTTTACACCGCAAGAAGTACAAGCGCATTTGGAAAAGCTGGAAGGCTGGGAACTTGAGGAAGGACGATGGATCTTCCGCAAATATACGTTCTCCAATTTTATGAAAGGCATTGCTTTCGTGGATGAGGTAGCTGCGATTTCGGAAGCGTTTAATCATCATCCGTTTATTACGATCGACTATAAAACCGTGACCCTTCGGCTGACCTCATGGGAAGAAGGCGGAATTACGGCAGTGGATATTAAAGAAGCGCAGCAATATAACGAGGCGTTCGAGAAAATGCGCGCCGCGGATTAGGCCAGGCAAAAAACGCCCGCCGGAAACGCTTAAGTTTCCGGCGGGCGTGCTTTTCATATGCCGTTATTTTTGCCGTTATTTTTTCTCCGCGAGCCACATCGCGACGTTGGCAATTTCCTCATCCTTGAGCCGATCCTTGAAGGAAGGCATCATTCCGCCTTTGCCTTTGGTGATAATGCCGTAAAGCTGGTCAGCCGTTAGTTCGGCGCCGATCTTTTGCAGATTCGGTCCCGCGCCCCCTTGCAACTGATCGCCGTGGCAGGTGATGCAGTTTGCTTTTACGGTGGCTTCGGCTTGTGCCGCATTCATCGTAATTTCAGGCAATTGCGGTTTGGCTTCCTTGGCGGCCTGCTCCCGGCTCGGCAGGGTGAACATCAATACGATGGCCATAGCGCAAGCCACGAAGAACAATCCGCTCATGATCCACTTTTGCATTCCAATCGCCCCTCCTATGTAAGCTACCTTTTCCATTATAACGGAACATGCCGCTCGATCATAGTCTTTGTGTCAAAAATAGGAACAATTCCGTCGTGATTGCGGTAAAATTTGTAACAAACTTCATAGCAAGTCCGTTCTAATGGATCAGGAGCATTTCAGGATGAGGGGTGAGGCCCTCGATACACCATGCAATAAAAAGGCTTGGAGATGCCGCCAGGGGTCATTTTGTCGTAAAGGTCCGTGATGGTGAAGCCGGCCTTTTGATAAGCGCGAATCGCCCGGGTGTTCCACGTCAGCACTTCCAAATCGATCTCATGGCCCGGTTTCCGCCGCAGCGCCTCCTCGACGATCGCCGTTACAAACCGTTTGCCGAGCCCTTGTCCGCACAATTCCGGTTTCATGCCGATACCGAGCCGCGTAACCCTTTCCAACGGGAAATATTGGGCAAATCCGGCGAGTTCTCCGTTCTCGTCCAGCACGGACACGTATTGCTCCGCTCTGATCGCCGGGTTGCCGAATTCGACATCGAGCGCTTTCATTTGTTCCCAAGGAAGCCAGCTGTAAACGTCATAGGGAGAATCGTACCGCCAGGTGCAAATTTCTGCGCCGTGGCTCTCTTCCATGGGGACGATGCGAAACTGAACAATCGGTTTATCCATTGGGATCCTCCTTTAAAAACGGCATTCCTATTACCCTCACTCTAACGGGATTTACTTGACTTGTAAAGGTTCTGCCGTCTCTCGGACACCTGTGGATTTATGGAAATCAACAAAAATTCGGTAACCTTTTGGCGGGTCGCTTCGTTATATAGATAGGGATGAAAAAAACCGCAAGCCAATTCCCAAAGAATAAGCTTACGGCGGGCAGGTCATGCGGAGCGAAATTAAGCGCCGGCGGAGGTTCAGGATTCCGCGGCGTATACGGAATAACCGTATTTGCTGAGCACCCGCTTCGCGCCAACGAAGCGGTTTTGGTAATAACTGTTGCTCAATTTGTCGATCCGGATTCCTTTGGATGAAGAGGCATGGGCAAATTCTCCGTCGCCAACGTAGACGCCCACATGCGATACTTTTCCGCCACCCAGGGTATTAAAGAAGACAAGATCGCCGGCTTGCAGTTCGCTTTTTGATACCGGTGTTCCTACCTTGTATTGGGCCGTGGATACGCGAGGAAGCGTAACGCCCATTTGTTCGAACACATACCGCGTAAACCCGGAGCAATCAAATCCGGCCGTACTGGTGCCGCCGTATTTGTAGGGCGTGCCGTACACGGAATTGACGATGTTGGAGAGCGACGTTTCCTGCTCGTCCGCAAAGGCGCTTCCCGTTCCCAGACTGAAACATAGAGCCAAACTCGTTACCGCTGCTGCTAAAGTCTTTCTCAAGATGTCTAACTCCTTCCAAGGCCTGCGAGGTTAGCTTAAGGATTCGGTTGAAGGTTCCCTATGATCCTTTTGAAGCGGGATCAATTCACCCTGACTGATGTGGTTCCCCCGTTTCCCGGGTGCGGGGAATTCGGCAGCTTCATGTAGTATGCACCCAAAAACGACGTCACAACAAAAATTACAAAGTTGTTACTATTTCTGTTGGTCATTTTACCAAAGTGGGCCAACATTGGCAAGTTTCCCGCCAAAAAGGATGCTTTTGGCCTGTGTGAGGAGCGGAGTGATCTGGGTATTGATTCCTAAGGGGGATCGGTAGACAGGAAAAACCCGCAGGAGACGTGATATCCCAATCATCCCTGCGGGTTTGTCGAATTCGTTATGGATTGCGACTTACTGTTCGGCTGTCACAGCTTCAAATTTCTCGGAGCTCATAATGCGCTTAGCTCCAACATACCGCTTCTCGTAGTAACTTTCGCTCAGTTTGCTGATGACAACTCCTTTGGAAGAAGAGGCATGCGCAAATTTGCCGTCGCCGACATAAATACCAACATGAGATATGCCATCGCCGGAAGTGTTGAAGAACACCAGATCGCCTGCGATTAATTCATCCTTGGAAACGCTTGTTCCCATCTCAAATTGGGAGCCCGATTGATGAGGAAGATCGATGCCGAGCTTGTTAAATACATACATCGTAAATCCGGAGCAATCAAAACCGGACGTTGTTGTTCCGCCTGCGGAGTAAGGAGATCCGAGGCCTTCTTCAATGGCGCTGTCCAGTTTGGAATCCGCGAAAACGCTGCCGGTTCCGATCGTGAAAAGCAATGCAAAACTTACTGCTGTTACGGTCAAACGCTTTTTCAAGAATTATGCTCCTTCCAATGCCTACGAGGTTAGCTTAAGGATTCGGTTGAAGGTTCCCTATGATCCCTCGCTTACGAGATCAATTCACCCAAAGTGGTTCCCCCGTTTCCCCGGCGCAGGGAATTCGGCTTTGATTTCTCACCTGATAAGACTTATTCGACGTAACTTGCTATTTTCCTGCCAAAGATGACAAAAATAATTACAAAACTGTTACTGAAATTGTGTTGCTGTTATTTTAACAAAGACAGGGACCATTTGGCAATGGTTAATTCGCGAGACTAAGAGGGGAAAACCTGACACAAGGCCTTCGCAAAGTCGCGGAGGCCTTGTGCCGTAAAGGTTTCGGAGAGATGAAAAAATTTTAACTTTTCTCGGTTTTTGTCTGCCAGAGGCGATATTGCGAGGTGACCTGCCAAATTTTAAAAGCGCTGCGACAGAGAGGATAGGTTTGCTGGAGGATCAACGCCAGCATTCCGGTCCAGATCCAGGAGACCGTTCCGAACAGCAGGAACATGCCCAGCCCGAATGCGCCCAGTATGCAGGAGATCCCGATGCCCTGCAGAAGGTGCCGGAAGCAGACGAGGAGGGAACCCCAGACGCTTGATTTGAACAAGTACCCAAATTGTACGTAGAGAATGCATTGTCTTACCAGCCAGCCGTAAACGAACCAGCCCAGGATGTAGATGAGACCCTTCAGCAGCGGGGCCATCTGTCCTCCGGCCCCCAGCAGATGCGGCCATAAAACAAGGAGCTTGGGAATAACCCAGAAGGCCGGGATAATGATTAAAATAAGTTCAATGGCATAAAACAGGACAACCGGCTTCCAGAATTCTTTCATTCCGCGGAACAGCGGCAGCCCGTGTCCACGGCTCTCGGAGGGGACAAGCCCGTATAGAATTCCCGCTTGAATAAGAGGCGTGAGCAGGAGGCGCAGGACCGCCATGCCGATCAGCAATCCTAAATAGAGGCGGACGTCCGGATTGCTCCCCAAATGGATACGCCCTTCCAGCAGGAACAGAATTCGGCTGAGTTGCGTGGGCGGCGGATCCGGATACCTTTGCAGTAGCGCGGTAACGGCGGTATCGACCAGGCGGTACAAAAACAACCCCCACAGCAGCTGATACAGGAACAAAATGATGACGGAGGGAAACTGGCTTTTCAGCAGGCTCCACCCCTGACGCACATAAGTCATATTTTCACCTCCTAAAAGTTTTGCGAGCGTTGCTTTACTCGATATGCTTCGAGCAAAACTACTTCAGAAGCATAAACTGAGTTCTGCCGGCGTTTACCATATAAGTGTTCCGAGCAGGGCTTCCAGCAGCTTGGTCACGCTCATATTGGAGCGCGAAAGGAGGGGCTCGGGTACTTCCGTCTTCAAATAATTGTTGATGTGTTTGTTTTCGACCACCAGCGAATAGTCGGGATCGATTTGCACCCAAGCAAGCGGTTCCTTGTATTGCAGTTTAAGCTCGACGCGGCTGTCCTCGCCTCTCCATTGTTTTCGCACCGTATGGCCGTCCTTGAACGTGAACTGCAGAGGAACCTTCGGATAGGTCGCCCCTTTGCGGGAGATGACGACGGTGGATTCGTAAACGGCGGTCCCGTCCTGGAGGAGCGGATTCACCGTGATCTTGTCGACGGAGAAGTCGGCCATTTTTCCATCGTATACATACTGCGAAAAATAGTTTTTCCAGCTGCGCCCGGTGACCTGTTCGACCACCCGCTGGAAATCGGCCGTCGTTGGATGTTTAAAGCGGTACTTGTGGGCATATACCGTCAAAATGCGCTTCATCGTTTTGCTTCCCACCTGGCGTTCAATATCGAGCAAAATAAGCTTGCCGCGGTAATAGACATTTTTGGTATAGCCGTCGCTGGATCCGTACTTCCAGGCGTTCAGGGTCAGCGGAGCCGGTGAGGAAATCAGGGCGGCCTGGATCGGAAGCGCCGGGGTGATGCCGAACTCCTGCTCCATTAATTTATCCTCCGCATAGGAAGCGAAGCCTTCATCCAGCCAAGCCTCTTCAAATTCATTGCTTGCGATCATGCCGTAAAAAAACTGGTGCGCGATTTCATGAATGACCGTCCGCTCCAGCTCATCGTAACCGGGAGAGTCGCCGCTAGCGCCAAAAGCGGTCACAAGCGTCGGGTATTCCATCCCGCCGGCCCCGTTTCCGTCCGCGGGGGGGACCACGATGGACAGGGTGGAATAAGGATACCGTCCGTACCACCTGCTGAAATTGGACAAAGCCGATTTGGCTGCATAGAAGTAGCGCTCTTTCAAATCCTGATGGGCGGGGTCCAGGTAAAGCTTGATCCGCACGCCCGGCACCTCGGAGGAGGAAAACGGCTCTTCCGCGTAAATGAAATCGGGGGAAGCCGCCCAGGCGAAGTCATGAACATCGTCGGCGTAAAACTGCACCGTTTTCCGTCCGCCTTTGACGGCGGCTTTTTTCGTCTGAAATCCGGTAGCGGCAACGGTATAGGCTTCAGGCACATTAATTCTCACGCTGTATATGCCAAAATCGGCATAAAATTCGGAATTTCCGTGGTATTGATGGAGATTCCAACCTTCCGCCGCGCGCCCCCGGGTGCCCGCAGGCTCATACACGCTGATTTTCGGAAACCACTGCCCGGCCATCACGAAATTCCCCGCCGTCCCCATCCGCGCAAAAACCTTCGGCAGCTTGACGGTGAACTTCATCTTCAACGTAAGGCTTTCCCCGCCTTGAACCGCTACGGGCAGACGGACTTTGGCCAAAGTTTTGTCTTTCGCGTTGCCGTCATCCGGCTGCACATACTGCAGCCGGTGGAGCAGGGAAATGCCGTCCGTCGTCCGCAGCTCGGTGATTTCCATGGAGCCCCAGCCGTCCTTAGGCATGATATCTCCGCGCAGCTTGCCGCCCGATTCTTTCATAAACGTGGTGTCCGGTGAGGAGAAGGCGTTAGGGTACAAGTGCAGATAAATTTCGTTGACCGTTTTTTTGCCGGGATGGGTCCATGTCAACGTCTCTGTGCCGGTAAGCGTTCCGTCCCGTTCATTAAGCGCAACGTCGATGTGGTATTCGGCGACCCGGTTGCTGAGCACCTCCGCCTTCGGCTGTTGAATGCTTTCGGCCTGCGGTGCGGCCGGGGTTTGTCCGGTTTTTTGGACGACCTTGGGCTTGCCCTTTTCCGGGGCGAACGAAGCCGCAATTTCCGGGCCCGCGTGGAGGGCATACCCAGCCGTTCCGAAAATTAAACACAATGCAAGGATGGAAATGCCATAGATCTTAGTACGTCGGGTCATACAATGGATACCTCCCGTTGACAAGCATCTACAGCATGTATATGTTTGCTTTTGGCAGATTATTAGCTAAAATTGAATTAATCAATAAGGCCCCAGATTCGCGAATAATGGAGGACATTATGGATCAATCACCAAAAACGGGTAAAAAAATTTTCGCCCTGAATATCATCAGCAACGACGAGAAAAGCAAGCATAAAGGTTTTGGCGCAGGCTCCATCGATTTGAACAGTATGTCGCCGGTCATCATCGACGGCGATGAAGCGTACATCGATGTCGGGGCGATGCACGCCAAAAGTAAGGTGGAAAAAGGCATCAAATTTTCGATGAACCGGGAGGATGTCCCGAACGGCCGGCAGGTTTGGATCGTCTGGGTCGCGGTCGATCGCGGACCGGAAGGGCAATTTTACGGCGGGATGACCGCCTGCGAGATGTGGATCGATACAGAGGCGCGGCGCGGCTGGAAAATCCTTGCCGACCACGTCAATAAAATGGACTACGCCCTGAAGCGGCGGGTCATCCTGGAGGGATTGACGGCGGTGCAAAAAGCGGCGCTTAAAAACCTGCTGATCGATACCAACGCCGAGTGGTGGGAGCGCACGCCGGAAGAGCTGAAGAGCGCATTGGAAGCTTAAAAGTCCGTGAGATGCAAATAAAAAAACAGTGAACCCTTGCCGTCCAGGCTGCGGCAAGGGTTCACTGTTTTTTTCGGCATTATAGAACCTATGACCTCAACTTTCGCCGAGCAAAAATCAACTTGAGTCCCTGCGTTGAAAGCTTGAGGATAGGGAAGTGGGGGTGGGGACGGCAGATCAACACTCCCTGTCCCGAGACTTTGCACGATTATCCCGTTTTATCAGGTAGGAGAGAAACAGACAAGCTCGGGAGAAGAAATATTTGGTGGAGAAGCAGATAGGTTCGAGATAATTTAGACGGGCTTAGGAGAAGAAATCAGGTTTAGAGGGGTGAAACAGACCGGACAAGAGATCAAGACAGGAGATCAAGAGAGGAATCAAGAGAGGAATCAAGACAGGAGATCAAGACAAGACCGACTCCGTGAACCCGTGTCGTCCATCGGTTTCGGATATTTCGAATGACCGCGCTTCAGACGTGACTTTGCTTGCGCTGACCATAGCAGGTCATCGAGGCTAGCGCCGCCTCTTGGGAAGATGGATTTCCCTTACGGCTACATTGTCGGAAGGGCTTCAGACCCCGGCTTTGCTCGAAGCCGACGCATGCCTTCCTAGCCTAACCGGGTTGAGGTAGCCGGTTAAATTGAAATGTATCAACATAAAGCGCCTCGTGGCGCACTGTGCAGCATCGACCAGGTGGTTTTGTAGGTGACCCGGACCACCTTACTCAGCCGCAGCGCCGAGATGCCGCCCGGGGGCAGGAATAAATCCAGGGCCTTGAACCACTTGAGCAAGGGTAGATGCGTTCCTTCAAAAATCGTACCGACCAAAGGCGATGTTTGATGCTTGCAATTTCCGCACTCGAACAAGGGGATATGCCTGGAAGTCAGGCGGCTGCACCGGGCGTAAGCGCAGCGCGGGCAGACGAAGCCGTTTGGCCACTTCATCGCGATTAGCGCCTCCATGCAGTCCTGCTCGCTGTTAAAACGGCTGCTGAATGGCTGAAGTTCCGTTCCCGCATTGATCTCCATGTTTGCCCGCCCCCGAATCAAAAATTCACGAACGCAAGTTCCATTTATTTCATTATATAAAACACACGTTCCTTTATCAAGCCGAAAATCTCACCTGAACCGCCTCATTTTTTCCTCATCTTTTTTGTTTTTTCTCCTCTCTTTTTCGGAACCCTTGCTCTCTCCCCCCAACCCCTTGCTCCATGAACGAAAGGGATAATCGTGCAAAGGCAGGCAGCAGGCAGGGACAACACCACGACACGAACGCCTTAAACAGTCCCTTTAGACATCCCCCTCCCCTGGCGTCGATTTGTGACACTGCTCGAAAACAGCCATGGTGCAAAAGATTGATACGCTGACCCCGCTGGATCGTGACGCCCCTACATCGTTGACGCTTCCTCAACGAAGTAGCCCAAAAAGCTGTGAAGACACTGTCCGCCAATGATTCAACGTCAACTCCGGCAATGGATTGCTGCTTTACCCAGCTACATCAAGGCTTGTCTGCCGTTTTTTTGCTGCGAAAGTTGAATTATAAAATTTCGGGCATAGTAGGGGGCGATGGGCAGGTAGAGAGGGGAAGAGAAGAGGAAACTGGGGGCTATGGGACACCAGAGCCGCTATCTGAGGAAAAACGGAGGTTTGCAAAATGCACGGACACAGAAGACCTTATTTAACTCAAATCGTCCTGGATGAACTAATTTAGAGCCAAATAAGGTCCAGTAGATCCTCCTACTGAATAAGTAGATACGTAGAATTAAACGGATGAAACATGCCAAAGTTGTGGGATAAAATGGAATCCTAGTCCTAATCCTAATTCGTCCAAACAACGGCCTGCTTATCAACGACCGAAACGTACGGGTTACCGCGGAGATAAAATCGCCATGGCTTTTCGGCATATTCCGCGGCGTAAGCGATATTGATCCGCGGCGCCTGCATAACGGCGCCGCCGGGCGCGCCGTCTCCGGCTTCCAGCCACAGCGCCGTCCCGGGCTCGCGGAGCGGCACGCCGTTCAGCGACTTGTCGATGTCCAGGGCACGGCACAGCCTGCCCGGTCCTCCCGACAAGTCGACCGGACGGCGTGCGTTCGTGCCGCGGCGCTGGCGCATCAGCGCTTCATCGGCCGGGGACAGCGGTTCCACGGCGCGGATCAGCACCGCCTGCGGATCGTCCGGCACGCCGGTAACCACGTTTAGGCAGTTGTACATGCCGTAAATCAGGTAAATATAGGCGATGCCCCCCTCGCCGAACATCACCTCGGTGCGTGTGGTGCGGCGCCCGCCGAAGGCGTGGCTGCCTTTATCCTCCACGCCTCCGTAGCTCTCGGTTTCCACGATGCGGCAGCGGATGTCGCCATCCTCCGTCCGGCGGACCAGCGTGTGCCCCAGAAGCAGAGGGCCGGCTTTCAGGGCGGTGAGCCGGTAAAACTCCGGAGGCAGCGGGCGGCCGGGGATGATTTTTTTCGCGATTTGGTTCATATCCAAGGGAGTCTCCTTTAAAGAGGTGTTTGAAGTTGCATTTTAAGCTTTGCAGTTACAAACTAAACTCCTTTTTATGGTATAGAACCGGGCGCGTTTCGTCCACACATCATGAGAGTTCCGCCTACCCGCTTCAGTCCATCCACCAGCGCTTCAAATCGTTCCACCAGGAATGGGTTTTCCGCTTCTCCGTCTGGGCCGGTTCCGGGAGCGGCTCCGGCTTTCCTTCCCCGTGCGCTTCGCAGTATTCCGTCGGTTCGGTTCCCTGGATGAACACCTCCAGCTTCTTGTCGGGGCAGTCCGTCGTCGCCAGCTTGCCGGTCTCCGGGTCGATATAGACGCTGACGACGCCGTCGGGAATCGGAAAAATTTTCGGCGGCACTTTCTCCAACGCTTTTTCCGTATATTTGGCAAAAATCGGCGCAGCCTTGCGCGATTCCGCGGTGCCGAGCGTTTTGCCCTTGTCGTACCCGACCCAGACGGCGGTGGACAGCTCCGGCGTAAAGCCGACGAGCCAGGCGTCCGTGCCGGTCGTGCCGGTTTTGCCCGCCACCGGGCGCTTGATTTCGCCCGCCACCCGGTTCCCGGTGCCCCCGGTTTCAAATACGCTCTCCATTAGGCTGGTTAGCACGTAAGCCGCCGCCGGATCGACGATTTGCTCCGGCTTGGGCGTTTTGGCCTCGTACAGTACGCGCCCGCTGGAGTCGGTGATTTTCAGCACGGCCACCGGTTTGACGCTCCGGCCCTGATTGCCGATCACCGCAAAAGCGGTGGCCATTTCGAACGGGCTGACCGGGGAAGTGCCCAGCGCTAGCGACGGCACCGGCTGCAGCGGGCTGGTGATACCCATTTTCCGGCCCAGCTCGATCACCTGTTCGGCGCCGACGGTCAAAATCGTGTTGACGGCGTAAATGTTGTCCGAGTGGGCGATCGCCTGGCGCATGTCGATTTCTCCCAAATATTTGTCCCCAAAATTTTTCGGACTGTAGGTTTTGCGGTTGTCGTCATAATGAAACAGCGTGGGCTGGCTGCTGAACTTGCTGGCGCTCGTCATTTTGCCGGAGGCCAGCGCGGACAAGTACATGATCGGCTTAAAGCTGGAACCCGGCTGGCGGGTCGTGGCAAAGACATGGTTGTATTGGCTCTGCTTGTAGTTGGCCCCGCCGACGAGCGCCTTGACGTATCCGTTGCGCGGATCGATGGAAATCAGGGCGGCTTCCAGCTCCGGCGTGTTGCCCAGCTCCGAGGCCACGGCTGCCTCCGCCGCCTGCTGGGCGTCCGGATCGAGCGTCGTGTAAATGTTCAGCCCGCCATGCTCCAGCAGCGTTTCATCGAACCCCAGTTCATCCACCACGACGCTGCGGATGTAATCGCGGAAGTAAGGAGCTTTGTCTACGGGATTTTGCTGCTTCGGCGACTGAAAGGCCAGCATCTCGTCATAGGCGCGATCCGCCTCCTCCCGGGAAATGTCCCCGGTGGCGACCATGGCCGAGAGTACGGTACGCTGCCGGTCTTTGGCGTTTTTCATATGATTAAAAGGCGAATAATACGTGGGCCCCTTGGGCACTCCGGCCAGCATGGCGCTTTCGGCCAGGCTCAGGTCTTTGGCGGGCTTGCCGAAGTACATTCGCGCGGCGGCCTCGATTCCGTAAGCGCCGTGGCCGTAGTAAATTTCGTTCAAATACATGCGGAGGATGTCGTCCTTGTCGTATTTCATTTCCAACTGGGCCGTGTATAAAGCCTCTTTAATTTTTCGCGACCAGGTCCGTTCATGGCTGAGAAACAGATTGCGGGCGAGCTGCTGCGTCAACGTGCTGGCCCCTTGAACATTGCCCATCTCCTTTAGATTTACAAGGGCCGCACGGGCCATGCCTTTCAAGTCAAAACCGAAATGATCGTAAAAATGCCGGTCTTCGGTTGCCAGCGTCGCCTTGATCAGCCAAGGTGAAATCTCCGGGAGATCCACGCTTTCGCGGTTTTTGCCGCCGTCCGAAAAAACGGCGATCGCGTTCCCCTTGCTGTCGATCAACTGCGAGTTCCGGTCGGAATCCGCCAGGGGCAGATCGGCCTGATACAGGTATAGCAGCAGGATGCCGGCGGCGCATACGCCCAGCAGTCCGGCGCCGAGCGTAAGCTTGAACAGCAGCCGCCAAGCCCGGCGGGGCTTGCGCTGGTGGTATTTGTCACTGCGAGCGAGTTTCTGCACGGAAGGGCTCTCTCCTTTCAAAGCTCTATACTGAACCGTTGCTGCGGTGTTCCCGAACCGTTTCTTTTTAGTATGGGAAAGTTTGGGAGAGATCATTCATGGGAGCCGATCCAATACGCTAGTCAATGCCAAACGGGCTAATATCCGAGTTGGCTTGAAGCGCTTAGGCGGATCGTGTGTTATTATCTTTTTGTTTGGTACAATATAGGAAGTGAGCTTTACTGCAGCGCGAACTGGAAAACGGCCCCGGCCGAACACTATTCTGGCGGAAAGAAGGTTGGTACGATGGAATTGTGGTTTACGGAGAAGCAGACGCCGGTCTTTGGCATAACGGCGAAAATACGCGAAACGCTGGTCACGGAAAAAACGGAATTTCAGGACCTGGCGATGATCGATACCGAGGAATTCGGGCGGATGCTGGTGCTGGACGGCATGGTGATGACGACGGTCAAAGACGAGTTCGTTTACCATGAAATGATGGCCCATCCGGCGCTCTGCACCCATCCAAACCCGAAGCATGTGCTTGTGGTTGGCGGCGGCGACGGCGGAGTGATCCGCGAAACGATCAAGCATCCGGAAGTAGAAAAGGCGGTGCTGGTGGAGATCGATGGCAAGGTCATCGAATATTCGAAAAAATATTTGCCGGAAATCGCCGGCGCGCTGGACAACCCCCGGGTTGAAGTTCAGGTGGCCGACGGCTACATGCATATTATAGAAAGCAAAAATAAGTACGACGTCATCATGGTTGATTCTACCGAACCGGTGGGACCTGCGGCGCCTTTGTTCGAGCGAGGATTCTACCAAGGTATTTACGAAGCGTTGAAGGACGACGGCATCTTCGTTGCCCAGACGGACAACCCTTGGTTTAAGGCGGATTTGATCCAAAAAGTGAACAAGAACGTCAAGGAGATTTTTCCGATCGTCCGCGTATATGGAGCCAACATTCCCACCTACCCGAGCGGATTATGGACGTTCACAATGGGCAGTAAGGTGCATGACCCTCTGGAAGCGAAAGAATCGAAAATCCCCGAGCTGGATACCAAATACTACACGCCGCGGATTCACAAGGCCGCGTTTGTGCTGCCGAAATTCGTGGAAGACCTTGTGAAATAGGGACGCCGCATGAAACCGATCTCTTGCCAATCTCGGCAACGTGTTCATTTGCAGCTTTTGTGAAGCGGACAATGAAAGCATCCGTTCCTCCTGCCTTGGGCGGCGGATGCTTTTTTTGTTGGCGTGGGACTTTTTGAATAGGTCGGGGGTTGGGAAAACATGCCATTCGGACCATGAGCAATGCAACCTGAGTATGATAGTATGAATTATGTCATTATTTGTTGAATTAAGGCGGGATGGTAATCAAATGAACAGAACTCCACGAAACGCAATGGCATACGCGATGATGATATTGGTGGTTCTCGTTGCCGGATGGTTATTTTACGGACTGCCTGGGAATAAATCGCACTCCTCCGACAACGGACAAAGGGGGGATCAGGCGGCGGAAATGCCGGCCGACCCGGCGGATTCCGCGGTGAAGCAGCCGGCCGCGGCCGAATCTCCTTATTTGCTGGATCATCTTCCTTTTAAGGAAGAGGATGTCACCGCGGTTACGGCCAAGTCGGACAGCGGCAGCGTCCAGGTTCCCGCGGAGCGGCAGGCGGCGCTGCTGCAATCGCTGCGGCTTACCGATATGCAGGGGGCAGCGGTGAAGGAGAGCCCGGAGGCCGAGCGGAAGCCGGTAGTCTTGCAATTTGCGTTAAAAAATTCAAGCTACGAGCTAACCTATGACCTGGCGCTGAATGCTTTTCAATATGACGGACACGCCTATTACGCCGATGATCAAGTGCTGCTGCTGATGCAGGGGCTTTTCCGCGAAAACGGGCAACTGGCTTCGCTCGATGCGCTGCTGGAGCAGGCGCGAGTAGAGCAGGAACAGGCCGGCGCCGCGGAGCCTCAGGCGCTGGAAGCCACCCGGGCCGAAGTGGACGGGCTGGACTTCGATGGCTGGGAGCGGCGGCTTGCGGAGGAACCGGCGGAGAATGTCCTGTGGGAAAAGCCGTTTTACGATGACAGCGCGGGGCGGGTAAAACAGGCCAGACTGTATAAGGATGGCGTGCTGGCGCTGAACCGGATCATCGTTTTCACGGCGGCGGACCATCAAACCGCGGACGGAGTCAAAGCCGGCATCGGAGAGGACGACGTGATGGACAAGCTGGGGCCCCAGGCGCTTAAGCTGGCAAGCCGCTGGAGTTACAAGGTCGGGGATTATTATCGGTTCCATGTGTACTTCCAGGACCGAAAAGTAAAATACGTCGTGTTAAGCCAGCCTTTGTAAGGCAGGACGAGCCGCTGATGAAGCGGCTTTTTTTAGTTGTAAGAAGGACGGGCGCCAAACGCGGGCATACTGTGCATATTGAATTGCCGGGACGAACTGGATATAGTAGTACAGTAAGAAACGATGTAATATATAGAGTACGGAATGAGGGTTTGATGCGTATGCCGGAGATGAGCCCGGTCAAGCTTGTGTTGACGAGCCGGCAGGGACAAGACGAGACGGTGCAGTCCCTGACAGGAAATGCGATGATTCGGGACGGAGCGGTCTACATCCGTTATAATGAGCCGGTGACGGAGCCGGCCGGCGGGATAACGCGAACGATGGTTAAAATTACCGGTGGAGAACTGAAGATCATGCGGCACGGGGACGTGGAGGCGGAGCAAACGTTCCGCGCCGGACAACGGCTGCCGGGTTTTTACCGCTCCCCATTTACCCGTTTTAACTTGTCTACCGATACCGTAAAAATGGATTCCCGTCTGAATGGCGTGGCCGGCCTGGTCACCTGGGAATACGATTTGTACGTATATGAGGAGTTATCGGGACATTTTGCAATCAGTTTACATATACAGGAGGAAGTTTGATATGCCACACAATCCGTTGGAACTAATGAACCAGGCGTTAAAGGAAGCGATTCTGGAGGCGATCGCCGCCGCCGGGCTGGCGCAGCCTGAGGAAATCCCGGCCATCGTGCTGGAAGTGCCGAAGGACAAGGCGCACGGCGACTTCGCCACCAATGCGGCCATGCAGCTGACGCGCATCGCGAAGAAAAACCCGCGTCAAATCGCCGAAGAAATTTTGGCCAAGCTGGATTATTCGAAAGCCGGGATCGAAAAGGCGGAAATCGCCGGTCCCGGGTTCATCAATTTTACGCTGGGCAAAGGGTATCTGTACCCGATCCTGCTGGAGGTTTACCGCGCGGGGGAAAACTACGGCCGCATCCAGCAAGGCAATGGGCAAAAGGCCCAGGTCGAATTCGTCAGCGCCAATCCGACGGGCAGCCTGCATTTGGGCCATGCGCGCGGCGCGGCGGTCGGCGACGCGCTTTGCAACTTGCTGGATTTCGCCGGATACGAGGTAACGCGGGAATATTACATCAACGACGCCGGGAACCAGATCGCCAACCTGAGCAAATCGATCGAAGCCAGATACCTGCAGGAGCTTGGACAGGACGCGGAAATGCCGGAGGACGGGTATCACGGCGAAGACATTAAAGGCTTCGCCCGGGAACTGGTGGCGGAACAAGGCGATAAGCTGCTGTCGATGGAGCCGGAGGCGCGTGCGGCTTTTCTGCGCAAATACGGGCTGGAGAAGGAACTGGCGAAAATCAAACGCGACCTTGAACGTTTCCGGGTCCGCTTTGACGTATGGTTCAGCGAAACTTCCCTTTACGAGGACGGGCAGGTGGAAGCTTCGCTCGCCGAACTGCGCGAGAAAGGCCAAACCTACGAGCAAGAAGGGGCAACTTGGCTCAAAACGACGGATTACGGCGACGACAAAGACCGCGTGCTGGTGAAAAACGACGGCACCTACACTTATTTGACCCCGGATATCGCTTATCACCGGAACAAATACGACCGCGGGTTCGACCGCATCATCAACATTTGGGGCGCCGACCACCACGGCTATATTCCGCGCGTCAAGGCGGCGATGCAGGCGATCGGCAAGGATCCGGAGAAGCTGATCGTGCTGATCGCCCAGATGGTCAGCCTGTTCCAGGACGGCGAGAAGGTGAAAATGTCCAAACGGACCGGCAAAGCGGTTACGATGGTGGACCTGATGGACGAAGTGGGCGTCGACCCGATTCGCTATTTCTTTACGATGCGCAGCATGGACTCGCATCTTGATTTCGATATGGATCTGGCCGTTTCGACTTCGAACGAAAATCCGGTCTACTACGTGCAGTATGCGTATGCGCGGATCTGCAGCATTTTCCGCCAGGCCGAAGAGCAGGGCATCAGCGTACCGGCGCCGGAAAACGCCGACCTGACCAAGCTGACGGCGGAGCATGAATTCGATCTGCTGCGGAAAATCGGCGAGCTGCCGGAGGAAATCGGCGTCGCGGCCGCCAACTACGCGCCGCACCGGCTGGTGCGCTACGTGTATGACCTGGCTTCGCTGTTCCACAGCTACTACCGGGCAGAGCGCGTCATCACCGACGACGCGGAGCAGACCGCGGCGCGGCTCGTGCTGCTTGGCGGCGTGCGGACGGCGCTCGCCAACGTGCTTGGCTTGATCGGCGTGTCCGCGCCGGAAAAGATGTAGCCGTTGCCGGCCGTGCCCTAAGGCCCGGACGGAACAAACAAGCCGCCTCCCCGCGGATACGGGGGAGGCGGCTTTTTGGCGCGCGGCCGCGCCTGTCCGCTCTGCCGGGCCATGCCCGTGCCGCTGCGCCGGCCTCCCGGCGCCGGGCCTAGCTCCGCCGCCGGGGCTTGGCGCGCAGCAGGCGGGCCGCGCTGACCTCGCCGGCGCCCTTTGCCTTGGCGCTGCTGGCGGAAGGGAGCGGGCGCGCGGTACGGCGCAGGCGGCGCTTGATCTCGCCCGGCTTCAGGTCGGGCTTCAGCGCCAGCAGCAGGGCCACGGCTCCGCTGACGTGGGAGGTGGCCATGGAAGTGCCGCTCATCTCGCGGTACCCTCCGCCCAGCCACGAGGACGTTATTTTTTCGCCGGGGGCGTAAATGTCGATGTACGGGCCGTAATTGCTGAAGGAGGCGATGCGGCCGTCCCGCCCGGTAGCCCCGACCGAAATGGTCAGAGGATACCGGGCGGGGTAATCGGCGCTCCGGCCTTTTTTGTCGTTTCCGGAGGAGGCCACGACAACGATCCCTGCGTTATGGGCTTTGCGAATGATGTTCTGCAGGGCTTCGCTGTTGCTTTTCATTCCGAAACTCATATTCACAATGTGCATCCGGTTGCGGACGCACCAGTCGATCCCCAAAATAATATCGGAAACGTACGCGGATCCGTTATGATCAAACGCTTTAACAGGAAAAATCAGCGAGCGGGGGGCCACGCCCATCATGCCTTGCGATCCGCCCGAAGCGGCGATGGTGCCGGCAATATGCGTGCCGTGGCCGTTGTCGTCGTAAGGAAGGCTAATCCGATTCAGCAAATTGATCCCCCTTGCCAAAGAGTGGCGCAGGTCGGGATGGGCGAAGTCGGCCCCCGTGTCGATCACGCCGATGCGAATCCGGTATCCGGTCGAGACGGACCACGTTTCCGGCGCGCCGATGCGCTTTACTCCCCAGGGAATCCCGGAATTTTGCCCTTTGCCGGAGGGAGCGGGACTATGAACGCTGACTCGGGAATCCTCCTCGACGGAAAGGCCGAATCGGGAGCGGGCCGCTTCCCCTCGCAAGCCAAGGGGACAAATCAGGGCCTGCAGCAGCGGCGAGGTTCGGATTTGCCGCAGCGCCGGATGCTTTCGCTTATGCTGAAACAACTGACGTACGCATTCGGCGTATTCGGCCGGATGCGGGAAGCGGATGATGTAGCGTCCGCTTTTTCCGGAGGTGTCGACATGTTCGTTCAAATAACGCAGAAATCCGGAATAGTCCATATTCAAGTAGCCCCTCCTGACGAAGCGTGTTGCAGTATAGTATGACAATCCTCTCTCCAGCGAGTGGGGAAGAGTCCTGTTTTGCGGGAAATGGGCCTCTGACGGAAGTTAGGCTGCAACATGGCGTGTCAAAGCGGGAATCTGGACATAGGATGAAGGGAAGGCCGTTTTGGCGGCTTTCGCCAACCTTGGGAGGGCCGCCAAGCCTTCTTTAGGGGAGGGTACAGTCAAGGGGCGAAGAACCGCGGGTTCTTCGCCTCCTTCCATTTTGGGGCCAAGACGCCCCGGGGGGCGGGCAACATGGCGGACGTGCTTCCGGTCCTGTTTTTAAAACTTGCAATTTAGTGGCAAATAGGTTTTACTAATGTGTGATATGGATATGTTAGTGAAGGAAAACGATCCGCGAGGGACGGTTTCGCCTTTGCTTTATAGTGAACTATTTGCGTGAGAGGAAGTGTCCGTAACGTGAGTACCCCGCTCAATTTGAACATCGACCCGGAGAAGGTTCAGGAAATCCCTATGGTCGACTTGGCCTTTATGATTCTGAAAGCGGCGAACACGCCGTATTACTACCGCGACCTGATGAACGAGGTTGCCAAGCTCCGCGGTATGACCGAGGAACAAATCAACGAAG
The DNA here is from genome assembly GCF_038008055.1 of Paenibacillus sp. FSL R5-0527. Lineage (NCBI taxonomy): Bacteria > Bacillati > Bacillota > Bacilli > Caryophanales > Paenibacillaceae > Paenibacillus > Paenibacillus sp. FSL R5-0527. The sequence goes on from NZ_JBBOYI010000001.1 coordinate 807,196, forward strand.
CGATTGCTCAACTCTATACGGAAATTAATATCGACGGACGGTTTGCTTGCGTAGGCACCAATCTGTGGGGCCTTAAGCGCTGGTACCCGATCGACCGCTCGGAGGATCCGGTGGCCAGCTCCAAACGTCCGCGCATCATTAACGATGACGACGACGATCTGGAAGACGAGGATTTCGTGGAGGAAGAAGACGGATACATCTCCGACGAGGACGAAGACTACGACGCCTTGGACGAGGATGGGGACGACGAATTGTTCCCGGACGACGACGAAGACGATGTGGATGACGTCGAGGACGACACCCTGCTGGATGATGAGGAATTGGAGGACGAGGACGCCCTCGTCGACGAAGAAGACGAAGCGGAAAGCGAAGACGAGTACGACGACAGCGATGACGACGACTTGTAATGGGCTAGGACGTTTTTTTACCCGTTTTCCATGCGATAAAACGCCTTGAATTGTTCAACGCGTTCCCGCGGCGCCTCACTTGACACGGACAGGGGTAACGGGTAAACTATTGCATGGGCTTATGATTCAAACTTATAAAATAACGAATTTTCAAAAAAGTGCCCCGATTAACTCGGGTGTCACTTTTTTGTTTTTTTTAGATATAAGAATGTATGAGTCTCGGAGGCTCGGCTTCCTTATATCGCAAGAAAAACTACCGCTAAACGCGGTCTGTCTGCTTTGAAAGTACGTCGATAAACGTTTTTCTTATGCGCATTTGGCTATGCCGCCGTTTGTTGGGTTACGCTAATGATCGCTAACGTTCCAAAGTTCCCGAATTTCTGGAGTCCAATTTTTTTGAAACATGTACTATCTTTAGGAGGTTTTTAGCTGTGGCAAAATACATTTTCGTGACAGGCGGGGTCGTATCCTCGCTAGGGAAAGGAATTACGGCTGCGTCGCTGGGCAGGCTGCTTAAGAACAGAGGCTTGAAGGTAACGATCCAGAAATTCGATCCTTATATCAACGTCGATCCGGGGACGATGAGCCCCTATCAGCACGGCGAAGTGTTCGTCACCGACGACGGGGCCGAAACGGACCTTGATCTTGGCCATTACGAACGGTTCATCGACATTAATTTATCGAAGAACAGCAACGTAACGACGGGGAAAGTTTACTCTTCGGTCATCGGCAAGGAGCGCCGCGGAGAGTATCTCGGCGGTACGGTACAGGTGATTCCGCACATTACGAACGAAATCAAAGAGCGCGTGTTCCGCGCCGGGCGCGAAGCGGGTTCCGACGTGGTCATTACGGAAATCGGCGGCACCGTCGGCGATATCGAAAGCTTGCCGTTCCTCGAGGCGATCCGCCAGATCAAAAGCGATATCGGACGCGAGAACGTCATGTATATCCACGTGACGCTGATCCCGTACATTAAAGCGGCCGGCGAAGTGAAGACAAAGCCGACCCAGCACAGCGTCAAGGAGCTGCGCAGCATCGGCATTCAGCCGAACGTGATCGTCTGCCGGACGGAGCACGCCCTGTCGGACGACATCAAGGGGAAGATCGCCCAATTTTGCGATGTCGACCCCAGCGCAGTGGTGGAATGCCGGGATGCGGATACGCTGTATGAAGTACCGCTGAACCTGCGCGACGAAGGGTTGGACGAAATCGTCGTCAACCATCTCAAGCTGACGACGCCGATGCCGGATATGCGCGAGTGGGAAAGCCTTGTCGAGCGGATCAACAAGCTGGAGAAGACGGTGGAGATCGCCATCGTCGGCAAATACGTCGCGCTGCACGACGCTTATTTGAGCGTGGTCGAATCGCTGTCCCACGCCGGATTTGACGCAAATAGCGACGTGAAGATCCGCTGGGTGAACGCGGAAGAGGTGACGGACGCCAACGTGGTCGAACTGCTGCAAGGCGTCGGCGGCATTCTGGTGCCGGGCGGCTTTGGCGACCGGGGGATCGAAGGCAAGATTACGACGATCCGTTACGCCCGGGAAAACAAGATTCCGTTCTTCGGTATTTGCCTCGGCATGCAGGTGGCGGTGATCGAATACGCCCGTGCCTTGGCCGGCCTGCAAGGCGCCAACAGCTCGGAAATCAATCCTTCCACCGAGTATCCGGTCATCGATTTGCTGCCGGAGCAGAAGGATATCGAGGATCTGGGCGGAACGATGCGGCTCGGTTTATATCCTTGCAAGCTTGCGCCGGGTTCCCTGGCCATGCAGTGCTATAACGATGAGCTGGTGTACGAAAGACACCGTCACCGGTATGAGTTCAACAATGCCTACCGCGAAACGCTGGAACGCGTGGGGCTGCGTATTTCCGGCACTTCCCCGGACGGGCGGCTGGTCGAAATTATCGAACTGCCGGATCATCCTTGGTTTTTGGCGGTACAGTTCCATCCGGAGTTTACGTCCCGTCCGAACCGGCCGCAGCCGTTGTTCCGCGAGTTTGTCAAAGCGGCGATTACCCATTTGTCCTAAGCCCTTTTGGGCGTGACTCCGCGCTTGCCGGTTAGGCGGCACGGCGCGGAAATAGGCCGGGTTGTCCCGCTCTTCCCTCCGGCCCGAGGCAACTGTCTGAAATTCGGCCTGCGAAATTTTAAGTCTCTTTTTTCCAGTAGAGAAGGGATTTCCAAATTAAGGGCGAATACTTAGTATTACCAGGATTACAGGGTTGATTCGGTGGGAGGGTTTTTCCGTGGAAGAGAAGAAAGTGTTAATTGTCGACGATCAGAACGGTATCCGCATTTTATTGATGGAAGTCTTCAGCAGCGAAGGGTATAAAACGTTTCAGGCGGCCAACGGCAAAATGGCTTTGGAAATCGTCCGTAGCGATTCGCCGGATTTGGTGCTTCTCGACATGAAAATCCCGGGAATGGATGGACTTGAAATCCTCAAGCACATCAAAGAGGTCAATCCGGACATCAAAGTCATTATGATGACGGCTTACGGCGAGCTGGACATGATTAAGGAAGCGACCGATCTCGGGGCCCTGATGCATTTTACGAAGCCTTTTGACATTGATGAAATGCGAGTAGCGGTGAACATGCTGCTGAAAGGCGGCGCCGTCATTTAGTTGGTAGTGAACCTCCTTGAGGAGTTCTGGGCGATTTACGCTTGGGGTCCGCGAAGGGAGGTTCTTTTTTTCGATGCAGGAGGGGTATCCGCTTGGGTGGTGCAAGGCCGGATAACGCTCGAGGGACCGTTGACTCGGGATATGGTTGGTGGCGGTACGGCTGACCAAATGCATGGAAAGTGCAGGCGATTATTGTCGAAACAGTTCAATATGGTCGGTTCAAATGCAAAGATGCATTTCATTTACACCGATTTGATCAAAATTGCCCCCAGGCTCCATTATCAAATGCATTTTTGCATTTCATCGCTCTAAGTATCCGAATTCGGCACATTTCAAATGCATTTTTGCATTTCGTGAGAGTTGGTATATTCTGATTCGCATAGCCGGATTTCCGTTCCCCTATATACATGGGCCTTGCCGCTTCTCCCGGCGAAAGTGCTTGCTCCCGCAACCCGTAAAGCTCCAATAGTAATTTTGACAAGTTGTGGTATAATAAAAAAGTGTGTGAATGTCGGCTAAATAAGATAAAATCCCACATCCTTAGGAGGATTGAAACCAATGCCATTAGTATCGATGACAGACATGTTGAACAAAGCGCTTCAAGGCAAATACGCAGTGGGTCAATACAACATCAACAACCTGGAATGGACCCAAGCGATTCTCGCTGCCGCCGAAGAAGAGAAGTCCCCGGTAATCCTTGGCGTATCCGAGGGTGCAGCCCGCCATATGAGCGGCTTCTACACCGTTGTTAAAATGGTGGAAGGCTTGCTGCATGACATGAAAATTACCGTTCCTGTAGCCATCCATCTTGATCATGGTTCCAGTTTTGATAAATGTAAGGAAGCGATCGACGCCGGATTTACTTCCGTTATGATCGACGGCTCCCACCATCCGATCGACGAAAACATCGCCATGACGAAGAAAGTCGTTGAATACGCTCATGCCAAAGGCGTTTCCGTAGAAGCGGAAGTCGGTACCGTCGGCGGTCAGGAAGACGATGTTTCCGGCGGGATTCAATATGCCGACCTCAACGAATGCATCCGCATCGTAAATGAAACTGGAATCGACACGCTGGCTCCGGCACTTGGCTCCGTGCATGGTCCTTACCATGGCGAACCAAACCTCGGCTTCAAAGAGATGGAAGAAATCCGCGACGCGGTCAAGCTGCCGCTCGTATTGCACGGCGGGACAGGCATTCCTACCCATGACATCCAAAAAGCGATTTCGCTCGGCACTTCCAAAATCAACGTAAATACGGAAAATCAAATCGAGTTCACCAAGGCGGTTCGCGAAGTGCTTGCCGCAAAACCGGACGTATACGATCCGCGTAAGTACATCGTTCCGGGCCGCGACGCCATCAAAGCTACGGTTATCGGGAAAATCCGTGAGTTTGGTTCCAACAACAAAGCCTAAGGGCTTTTGATAGGCTTGCATATCTTCCTGTACGGGGAGCGTTGTCCGGTGTCATCGGACCGCCCCGGGGAACTGGCTGGTCCAGCTGAATAAGGTGACTTGGAAAGTACACCGCTTGCCGGTGTCTTTCCATTTTCACCGCAAATAACGTGGCTTAGGTTCGTTTGCCGACGCAAATACGTAGGGGGATCCTTGAACTTATGGAGAAATTAATGATCCGTGGCGGACGTCCGCTGCGCGGCAGCGTCTCGATCAGCGGCGCCAAAAACAGTGCGATCGCGTTGATTCCGGCTGCGATTTTGGCGGAATCGGAGGTCGTGCTCGACAATCTGCCGGTTCTGAGCGATGTAGCCGTGTACGCGGAAATTTTGGGAGAGCTCGGAGCCCGAGTTCAGTGGGAAGGCAACCAGATGCGCATCGATCCCGCCGACATCAGATCGATTCCGATGCCCAATGGACCCGTCAAGAAGCTGCGCGCTTCCTACTATATGATGGGAGCCTTGTTAGGACGATTTAAAGAAGCGACGATCGGTTTGCCGGGCGGCTGCAATTTTGAGCCCCGTCCGATCGACCAACATATCAAAGGATTTGAAGCGCTTGGCGCAACCGTGACGAATGAGCACGGATCGATTCATCTGCATGCCAAGGAGCTGCGCGGAGCCAAAATTTATTTGGATGTCAGCAGCGTAGGGGCAACGATCAACATTATGCTGGCGGCTACGCGAGCCAAAGGCGCAACGATTATCGAAAATGCGGCCAAAGAGCCTGAAATTATAGATGTAGCCACCCTGCTGAATTCCATGGGGGCGATTATTAAAGGCGCCGGAACGGAAACGATCCGGATCGAAGGCGTCACGGAGCTTAGAGGCTGCCGTCATTCCATTATTCCCGACCGAATCCAGGCGGGCACCTATATGATCGCGGCGGCCGCCACGCGCGGCGACGTCCTCATCGACGGGGTGATCCCCAAGCATCTTGAGGCGTTGACCGCCAAACTGCTGGAAATGGGCGCTGAGGTCGAAGAGTTGGATGAGAGCATCCGCGTTATCGGCCAATCCGCTTACGGACATGTCGATGTCAAGGCATTAGTCTACCCCGGTTTTCCTACCGATATTCAGTCCCCGATGACAAGTCTGCTAACTCAGGCCAACGGCGTAAGCGTGCTGAGCGACTTTGTTTACAGCAACCGGTTTAAGCACGTCCCGGAGCTGGTGCGTATGGGAGCGAAAATCCGGGTGGAGGGCCGTTCGGCGATTATCGAAGGTTCCAAGCTGAATGCGGCTAAAGTGAAAGCGGCCGATTTGCGAGCCGGTGCGGCGCTCGTAGTGGCCGGTTTAACCGTAGAGGAAGGGATTACCGAAGTATCGGGCGTTGAACTGATCGACCGGGGCTACGACCATCTCGTTTCTAATTTGCGGGCTTTGGGGGCGGACGTTTGGCGAGAGGCGGAATAACTTTTTCGCCCCTTGCATAAGTTCCCAAAGAACGGGAATAATAGGGTCAGAAGTCTATTATTTTATTTTTACTTCATAGATTCCAAAAAAATTGAATAGGTGGTTATTTTATTATGGATCTGCAAATCGCCGATTTGGAAGGGATGAAACTGACCGAGCTGTACAAGCTTGCGAAGCAGTATCAGATTCCTTATTACGGCCAGTTGAAAAAGAAAGAATTGATTTTCGCAATTTTAAGGGCGCAGGCAGAACAGAGCGGGCTGATGTTTATGGAAGGCGTGCTCGAGATTTTGCCGGAAGGGTACGGTTTCCTAAGGCCGATCAATTATTTGCCCAGCACGGAAGACATTTATATTTCCGCTTCCCAAATCCGCAAGTTCGATCTGCGTACGGGGGACCTCGTCTCCGGGAAGTGCCGGGCTCCGAAAGAAAATGAACGGTATTTCGGACTCCTTCAAGTCAACGCCGTCAACGGAGAGGATCCCGCCGCTGCCTCCGAACGGCTGCATTTCCCGGCGCTTACTCCGCTTTATCCGCAGAAGAAGCTCGTGCTGGAAACTTCCCCAACCCACTTATCCACCCGCATCATGGATTTACTTGCCCCGGTCGGACTTGGACAACGCGGTTTGATCGTGGCGCCGCCAAAAGCAGGGAAGACGCTGCTGCTCAAAGAAATCGCCAACAGCATTTCCACCAACAATCCCGATATCGAGTTATTCGTATTGCTGATCGACGAACGTCCGGAAGAAGTGACGGATATGCAGCGTTCGGTAAAAGGCGAAGTCATCGCTTCTACGTTCGACGAGCTTCCGGAGAATCATATCAAGGTGGCGGAGCTGGTACTGCAGCGCGCATTGCGGCTGGTGGAGCACAAGAAGGACGTCGTGATTCTGCTGGACAGCATCACGCGGCTCGCCCGGGCGTACAATCTGGTCGTTCCGCCGTCCGGCCGGACGCTTAGCGGGGGGATTGACCCTGCGGCTTTCCATCGTCCGAAGCGGTTTTTCGGCTCGGCCCGGAATGTGGAGGAGGGCGGCAGTCTGACGATTTTGGCTACCGCACTGGTCGATACGGGGTCGCGTATGGACGATATCATTTACGAGGAATTTAAAGGCACCGGCAACATGGAGCTGCATTTGGACCGCAAGCTGGCGGAGCGCCGTATTTTTCCGGCCATCGACATCCGCCGTTCGGGAACACGCCGCGAGGAAGTGCTGTTGACCAAGGAAGAGCTCGATACGATCTGGTCGATCCGCAAAAACATGAACGATTCCTACGACTTTGTGGAAGGATTCCTCAAGAAGCTGCGGGATTCGAAGACAAACGCGGAATTTCTGGCTTCCTTCGATACGGCGGGCGGCTCGCCATCCGCAAGCGGAAACGGGGGGGCACGCCGTCCGGTACGGACCAGTTCCGCTTCATCTTCGCCGCGGATGGGTTCGTCGTAGGCGAATGCCGGTTTGGCGCACGGTTGGGGCGTATAATGTTGAATATTGCCTAGTGAAGAGGAGAACATCATGCATTTAGTTTATGCCGACGCTGAGGGACAGGTTTATGATCATCCGGCGCTGTACGGGCTTGCCCGGAGCGGGGATATGGTCGTGGAAATTTTGGAGGATGAGTTGATCCCGCTGCCGGAGGGCGCTACGCTGGTGGGCCTGCCTTCCACACGGCCGATCGGGATGGATCCGGACACGGGCGAGATGAAACCGCTCCCCGGCGATGTGCAGGCCGTGGGGGCTTTGCTGCCGCAAGGATACACGCGGCTATGTCTTCCCGGTTATATCAAAACCGATAAAGAATACAAGCTGCCCTTGTTCGGTTACTCTGCGGTGGTCTGGAAGGACGGGCAATTTTATGTGACGGCCCGGCAGTCGGACGATCCTGAAAAATGGAATCCGCTCAATTGCGATCCGCTTGAGTTAAAAAATCAGGTGAAGGCTTTTAAAACGCGTTATCCGGAGAATCGGCTGTACGAGCATTTGTCGAACTGTGCGCTTGGCTATGAGTGCCTGACGGCTTCCAATACGTTTTTGAACCGGTGGGAAGGGGCCGTTCCGGTATCTTACTCTTGCAATGCGGGCTGTTTTGGCTGTATTTCCGAGCAGCCGGACGACAGCGGATTTGTGGCGCCGCAGACGCGGATGAATTTTCGCCCGCGCGTGGAAGAGCTGGTCGAAGTGATGCTGGAGCATTTGAAAACGCCGGAATCGATTATCAGTTTCGGCCAAGGCTGCGAAGGCGAGCCTTCCACGCAAGCGAAGCTGATCATCGATGCGATCCGCGAGGTGCGGCGGCAAACCGATATGGGCTACATCAACATCAATACGAACGCGGGGCTCTCCGATCATATCCGCGGCATCGTTGACGCCGGGCTCGATTTGATGCGGGTCAGCACGATCAGCGCGCTGGACGGCCATTACAACGCGTACTACAAACCGCGCGGCTACACGCTTGCCAACGTGGAGAAGTCGTTGAAGTACGCGGCGGAGCAGGGAGTATACACCTCGATCAACTATTTGATTTTTCCCGGCGTCACCGACCGGGAGGAAGAGGTTGAGGCGATGATCGAATTCGCCCGCCGCACCAAGCTGAAGCTGATTCAGCTCCGCAACTTGAACATCGACCCGGAAAGCTATCTGGAGCTGATCCCGAAAGCGCAGGGCGAGATCCTTGGAATGAAGCAAGCGATTGAAATTTTTCAGGAAGAATTGCCTGACGTGGTGATCGGCTCGTACACCCATGTGCCTCCGGCCGAGCTGGCCCGTGTCAAAGCCAAGTTGCATGGATAAAACAGGTAATTGCGCTGGCGGTATTAGCCGTGCTATAATGCTTTTATGTGTCATTATAACTCTGGGCACGATCTGAGGCTCAGGGCGGAAAGAGGTGAAAGTGATGAAAGAAGCTATTCAACCCAAATATCACGTGACTACGGTTACTTGCGCTTGCGGCAACACCTTTGAAACGGGTTCCGTTAAACAAGAACTGCGCGTTGAAATTTGCTCCAACTGTCATCCATTCTTCACAGGGAAGCAGAAATTCGTGGATGCCGGCGGACGTGTGGATAAATTCAAAAAGAAATACGGCATCTAAGTTCATACAACTGGAATTTAGAAACTATGACGAGGAACGTCTCTCTCCATCATCTGATGGCGGGGGGCGTTTTTTATATTTAGTGAAGTATTTTTGTTGGAGTTTCCGCTTTTGAGGAGTAAGAAAACCTGCAGCTTAGTGCGGCATTACTTCGGAGGTTTGCTAGTTTATGGCGGCGGGAAGGGCGGGAAGATTACAACATGCGCCAGGGAGGTGCTGATGATTCTTAATAAGGTGGAGGTGCTGTGTGGTGGAGTTTGAAGCTGTACATAAGGAGTGGCTTAAAGCGCATATGAAACTCCGTTCCGGCGAACGCAAAGGACGCTTGGAACGGGGGCACGGGCATGGTGAGGAAATGTTTTTGCGTAATGTGTGGTGGCCGCTGCGGAGGAATCTGGACGGCTTGCATCCGGAATATGAAATTATGGATTGGAGGGGCAGATCTTATTTTGCCGATTTTGCATGGCTGACGGAAGCGGTAAAGTGGATCATCGAAATTAAAGGATACGGCCCGCATGTTCGCGATATGGACCGAGGCGGTTATTGCCGTGAACTAAATCGGGAGCTTTTCCTGCAGGCGTTAGGGTTTCGAGTGATCTCATTCGCTTACGATGACGTAGAACGGCATCCCGAATTGTGCATCACGCTGCTGCGCATGCTGCTCAGCCGATACGAGGCGACCCGTTTGGCTGGTGTGGGAAAGATAGCCTTAAAATCTACGCTGCTGTTTGCCGCGCAGTTAGGCAAGTCGGTACGGCCAAAGGATGTGGCGGAATATCTGGGTGTTAGTCATCGGACGGCAGTCCGCTATTTGCAGCAGTTGTGCCAAATGGGCTGGCTGATCCCGCAATTAAGCGGGTCGTCAGGGCGGGTATTGATGTATGAGGTCATACGCAGAGACTGGGATGCATTTGAGTGGTAGATGGTTAGATGGTAAATGGTAGATGGTAGATGGTAGGCGGTTGGTTCGAGGCGAGTGGTAGAGGGAAGAGTAGAATAAATGAATGAGTAGTGGTGAACGAATGAGTGAGTGATGAGCAGTGACGCCGCTGGATAATTCGAAGGGATAGTTTATTTGCTCCAGCTCCAGCTTCGGTTTCGGCTCTTCGGCTCCGGGCTCAAGTGCAAAAGTGCAGTTGAAATGGCCCAATTCGAGTTATTTTTAGCTATGAAGTGCAAAAGTGCATTTGAAAATGGGGTTTGGAGACAAATTTGATCAAAATGACGAAAATGGCCTGCACTTTGCATTTGAATCGCGTAAACGGGTCCGTTTGGAGTGAATGAACTGCACTTTTGCATCTCTCAATTTTGAAATAAGGAGAGAATGTTTGGTAACAGCGGAATTTTGGCACGGCGTGTATAGCTCGGAACAGTGTGTGCATCGGAACAGTGTGTGCATCATAACAGTGTGTGCATCATAACAGTGTGGACATTGGAACATGTAGGCATCGGAACAAGATGGGCAACTCTAAACGACATTTACATCCCTAAACAACTTTGGCAATTATAAACAATATTGACACAATTCTAGACAATATTAACAACTCAGAACAACATGGTCGACTTAGCGCGACGCGTTCAACCTGGCACGACATGGTCCCAGCCGACTGCAGCCGATAGCCTTGCCGCTACGGACATGCAGCGCAGTCCTAAACCAAAAAAAGGCGGGAGACCAGGGGGAGACACCCCTTTACTCCAGCCTGTACTTAGTTTAGAGACGTTTGTTTTGTTAGGCACGCTGCACCGCTTACTTCTTAAATTCAACGCTTTGTTTGAGGCTTGTCCATTCCTCGCTGCTGATCAGCCCCAGCCGCCATAGGGCGATGCCTTTTAAGTCATAGCGCTTGGCCAAACCGGTCAAGGTTTTGACGGAGTTTTTATTTTCGCTGTTGAGGTTCAGCCCCAGGAGAAGCTTGCTCTTGCTCGTTTCCTTCAGTGCCAGCCGAATCGCTTCATCCACTTTATCCGCCGGTTCCGGGTTGCCGGTAGTTTGCCCTGCGCGGTAATCATAAGCCATAATAATGAGTTCGTCGGCGATTTTTCCTAGCTCTTTGTAATCATAACCTTGGTAAGACGAGTTCAATGGATGAAGCGCCAGCGAGAGCTTTAAACCGGCCGACTTCGTTTCCGTCGACAGCTGTTTGACGAAGGCGGTAAAAGCTTTGCGGGTGGCCGCTTTGTCGGTTGTCAGCCCCAATCCCTCAAAGTCGAGTATGATGCCTTGAAAAGCATTATCCTGCGCAGTGCTGACCATATCGGTTATCGCCTGCCGGCGCATCTCCGGATCCTCGACTACTTTGGTCAGTTCCCCTTTGGTATCCCCTGCGTAAACCATCAGGTACGGTATAGTGCGGGAGGCGGCAGCGTCGGCGATCAAACTGTCCGGCGTGGTGTCGCCGGCAGCTTCCGGCATTCTGAAGTCTTTGCCGGAGAGGGTGAAATTACCGGTCTCGTCGATCCGGCTCCAGCCGAACGCAACGGCATCCAGGCTTGGAATCGCCGCAACGTCCGAAAAGGACGATATCGCATAGAAACCCAGCGTGTACATCCTTTCCTGCGGCGAGGTAATAGATACCGTTCGCGTAGATTGATCCCAGTCGACATTCGCTCCAAACTGCTGGCTAAAGAAGCTGAGTGGAATCAGCGTATTGCCATCGACGGAGCGGGGGGCTACCGCCAGCGTCACGGAGGAACCGTTAACCTTGGCTGTTTTATTATCCAACGTCAGCTGTACGCGGATTCCTTCCGGGCCCGTGCCTTTGACGGCGGTAATCGTTTTGGCGGCCTGATTCCAGGTGACTTGAATTCCTAGAGATTCGGATATTGAACGAAAAGGAACCATGGTCGTGCCATCAACGATGATAGGTTCACCGGAAAAAGCCAGCGGGTATCCGTCCAGCATAATTTGCACCTTTGCGGCTGCGTTTGCCTGAGGAAGTCCAGCCCCGGTTATGCCTCCGGCCAAAATGGCAGCAGCAAGGAAAAGTTTCCCGATCGGTTTCATTCGTTTCTCCTCTCGTTTTCTAAAACTTTTCTTCCATTCTACTAATATATCAGAATTATACCAGAATAGGAGAGAAGTTGCATGGGCGGATGGCGGTACCGGTTCGTGCGGGCGGTTTGGCAGCGCCGCCAAGTTCTTCCCCTTGGTTGCATTTTATACAGGCATGAGATATACTTATTTTCACCGTGCTAGATGGGGAGGTAGCGGTGCCCTGTAACTCGCAATCCGCTGTAGCGAGGTTGAAGTCCTGTTAGAGGTCTTGCCGATGTGAGGTCCGGTCTTTACGACAGACGTTGACGGACGGGTCCTCCGCAAAGAGTACCTGTGAACCTGGTCAGGTCCGGAAGGAAGCAGCCATAAGCAGTGCCACTCTTGTGCCGGAGGGTTGCCTGTCCCGAGTTATGCCGTAAAGGTGCCGCTCGGATCGCAATGATCAATAACAGGTGCACGGTTTACATAGCGCATAACGAAGACACCTTTTGCCTGCGGGCTAGGGTGTTTTTTTATGTAAAAAAATGGTTGATCCCGGTTGATTGCGGATTAGAAGTTTTGCTCGTCCCGGGAGTATAGTATAATAAGGAAACGACAAACGTCGCTTACTGGAAGGAAAGAGGTGCCGCATATGGAGCATGTTGCGCTGTACCGCGCTTGGCGGCCGCAGTCGTTTCAAGACATGGTGGGGCAACAGCATATTATCCGGACGCTGCAAAATGCGATTCGCGAACAGCGGTTGTCTCACGCCTATCTGTTCAGCGGTCCGCGGGGGACGGGTAAAACCAGTGCCGCCAAAATTTTGGCCAAGGCCGTGAACTGCGAAAAAGGGCCGACCGCAGAACCGTGCAACGAATGCGATGCATGCCGGCGAATTACCGCCGGAGCGGTCATGGATGTGCTTGAAATTGACGCCGCTTCCAACCGGGGGGTCGAAGAAATTCGCGATCTGCGCGAGAAAGTGAAATATGCCCCGACGGAAGTGCGGCAGAAGGTTTATATTATCGATGAAGTTCACATGCTGACCACGGAAGCGTTCAATGCGCTCCTCAAAACGTTGGAGGAACCGCCGCCGCACGTCATGTTCATTTTGGCGACGACCGAACCCCATCGGCTGCCGGCTACGGTTATTTCCCGCTGCCAGCGCTTTGATTTTCGCAGGGTATCCTTAGAGGAGCAAAGCGAGCGTTTGAAACTGATCTGCGAAAAAGAAGGCATCAACGCCGAAGATGAGGCTATCCAGTATATCGCCCGATTGTCCGACGGGGGGATGCGCGACGCGCTCAGCATTTTGGACCAGATTGCGTCCTTCTCCGGCGGACAGGTCTCCTACCGGCAGGTTCTGGAAATGACCGGGGGAATCGCCTCCCGGCAGTTTGCCGAACTCGCTCAAACGCTGTTGGCCGGCGATGTCGGCGGCATGCTGCAAATGATCGACGGATTTATGCAGGAGGGCAAAAGCGCCGATAAATGCATGGAGAATCTCCTTTACTATTTTCGCGATTTGCTGATGGTGAAGATGGTGCCGCAGGCGGACAAGTTGACGGAGCGTGTGCTGGATCCCCGGGATTTTGCGGAAATCGCGGAATCCTTTTCGAAATCGCAGCTGTTTAAGATCATCGATACGTTAAATCACTATCAAACGGAAATGAAATATGCGGTTCAACCGCAAACGTTGTTCGAGGTGGCGCTCCTGAAAATCTGCACGATTCCTAAGGAGGATGCCGGCGGGACTTCGGCGGGCGCGCGCGGCTCCGCGGCGGACGTTTCGGAGGTCGGCCAGCTGAGACGCCAGCTTTCCGAGCTTGAAGCGAAGCTGGAACGAGCGCTGCAGGGAGGATTGCCGGCGGGAGCCGGAGGAGGCGGCGCATCCGGGGCGGCGGCGGGCAACCGTCCGGCAGCCCGAAGTTCCGCTCCGCGGGTCGCGTCTAAAGCCAAGATCCCGTCCAATTTGGACCGGTATATCGCCGAGCGGCATAGTCCGGCTTTTATGGAGGTTCAGAATAAATGGAATCAGATCCTGCAGGCCGTTAAAGAGGAGAAAGTCACCATCCATGCCTGGTTTATGAACGGCGAACCGGTTTCCGTGCTGGAAGACTCTGTTTTGGTCGCTTTCAAGAACGATATTCACCGCGAAACGACGGAGAAGCCCGCTAATAAGCAGCTCATCGAAAACGTGATGGCGCGCCAGCTTGGCAGCCCCTGCCGCCTGGTGACGATGATGCTGAAGGACTGGAACGATGCGATTCAGGGAGCGGCGGAGCCGCCCAAGGAAGCGTTCGAGCTGGAGCCCCCGCCCGAGGATGGCGGAAGCAGCAACAGCAAGGAGCCGTGGGTGGACGAAGCGTTGAATTTGTTTGGCGATGATCTGGTCGTGATCAAGGAATGATTTTGCCGGAGAAGCGCATCGTATTTTTATGGTATGTTTACAGTGTTGCAATCCCGAAATTCTGACCAATTAAAGGAGATGTGAATCGCGTGAACAATATGAATCAAATGATGAAACAAGTGAAAAAAATGCAGGAGCAAATGCTGAAGGCGCAAGAGGAACTCGGCAGCAAAACGGTGGAAGGCAGCGCGGGCGGCGGTGTCGTTACGGTCCAAGCGAACGGACATAAAAAAGTGCTGTCCCTGACCATTAAACCGGAAGCGGTCGATCCGGATGACGTTGAAATGCTGCAAGACCTCGTGCTCACCGCAGTTAACGATGCCCTGAACAAAGCGGAGGAGCTTGCCAATCAGGATATGGGCAAGTTTACGGGCGGCATGAAGATTCCCGGCCTGTTCTAATTTTTCAACTGAAGGAGAAAGCCCAAATTGTATTATCCCGAACCGATCGCGAAGCTGATCGACGCTTTTACCCATTTGCCCGGAATCGGCCCCAAAACGGCCGCAAGGCTTGCTTTCCATGTTCTGCACATGAAGGAAGACGATGTGATCGATTTCGCCAAAGCTTTGGTGAGCGTGAAGCGAAATCTTCACTATTGTTCTGTTTGCTGCAACATCACGGACACCGATCCTTGCCGAATCTGCCAGGATAAGACTCGCGATCCGTCCGTCATTTGCGTGGTGCAGGAATCGAAGGATCTGGTGGCGATGGAACGCACAAAGGAGTTCGATGGCTATTACCACGTGCTGCAGGGAGCGATTTCGCCAATGGAAGGCCTGGGTCCGGACGATATCCGGCTAAAAGAGCTGTTAAACCGCTTAAGCGATGAGCGCGTCAAAGAGCTGATTTTGGCGACGAACCCGAATATCGAAGGCGAGGCTACCGCCATGTACATCTCGCGGCTCGTGAAGCCGTTTGATATCCGTGTAACCCGAATCGCTCACGGCTTGCCGGTCGGCGGGGACCTGGAATATGCGGATGAGGTAACGTTGTCCAAGGCGCTGGAAGGCAGACGCGAATTAAATTGATGCCGGCATCATGAACAGAAGGACTTTGTACCCTGAATTTACGTTCGGGGGCAAAGTTCTTTTTTGTTTTGGAGCTTCCTCTAATGCTAATCGCGGTCCTGTGCATGGAGAGTGTGCCGGCAGACATTTTTATGCCGGTTCGAGGTTCTAAGTTTGTCCGCTTCCCTATAGACATGAAATAAACCGGATTGAGGAGGCGATCGGACTTGAAGCTGTGGGGGATCTGGAATGCGGATCGCGAAGCTGTTTTGCGGATGGACGAGATGATGAAGAACAAGCAGCAGATCTATATGGAAGTGGTCAAGGCGCATAAGGAATGGGAGCGGGCTTATACCGCGTTCCAGGAGGCGATCGGCACGGATGAGGTGGACGTGGCGATCTACACGCTTGAGGCGGCGGAGAGGAGATATCAAATTCAGCTAAGAGCGGCAAAACAGGCAAACGTGGATTGGAACGTATTCCAGAACGGATCGTTTTAGGCGAATTAGTCTATAATCGGTTCTTATTCTAATGGGGGATGAGTTATGAGGCTTGTACTGACCTGCGTTCTTGTAGCTTCGGCGGGGCTGCTTTTGTACGTTTTGCTTTCGCGGAAACCGGGTTTTGTTTGGTTGACGCGTTTAGGGCTACACATGGTTCTTGCGGCGTTGGGCATTTACGTCATAAATTTTTCGGGTTTGCTGACGGAAGTATACATTCCCTTAAACCCTGTAACCATAAGCACTGTACTTGTCCTAGGTTTGCCGGGCGTCGCATTGCTTGTGGGATTGAAATTAACCATGATCTAACAGTTGACTCCGCTTTGTTTTGTATGGTACATTATTAATCGCTTCTTCACGAGGTCAGGCTGAACAAGGTTGTTGAACAAATAACTTTTAAAAAAAGTGTTGACTAAAGAATGAAGAGTATGATATATTAAAAAGGTCGCTGCTGAAATGAAATTAGCGACAAAATAAGATGAGATTGAGCTCGGCGTTATGCCGAATTGAATATCATCATGAATGGTTTGATCTTTGAAAACTGAACAACGAGTGAGTATTAAATGAGAATTAAAATTCTCGTCAGTAACTGATTGAGCTAATCGCTCTTTCAAATAAACTTGGGTGATTCGTTCATCCAACCTTTATTGGAGAGTTTGATCCTGGCTCAGGACGAACGCTGGCGGCGTGCCTAATACATGCAAGTCGAGCGGACCTGATGGAGTGCTTGCACTCCTGATGGTTAGCGGCGGACGGGTGAGTAACACGTAGGCAACCTGCCCGTAAGACCGGGATAACTACCGGAAACGGTAGCTAATACCGGATAATCAAGTCTCTCGCATGGGAGGCTTGGGAAAGGCGGAGCAATCTGTCACTTACGGATGGGCCTGCGGCGCATTAGCTAGTTGGTGGGGTAACGGCTCACCAAGGCGACGATGCGTAGCCGACCTGAGAGGGTGAACGGCCACACTGGGACTGAGACACGGCCCAGACTCCTACGGGAGGCAGCAGTAGGGAATCTTCCGCAATGGACGAAAGTCTGACGGAGCAACGCCGCGTGAGTGATGAAGGTTTTCGGATCGTAAAGCTCTGTTGCCAGGGAAGAACGTCCTGTAGAGTAACTGCTACAGGAGTGACGGTACCTGAGAAGAAAGCCCCGGCTAACTACGTGCCAGCAGCCGCGGTAATACGTAGGGGGCAAGCGTTGTCCGGAATTATTGGGCGTAAAGCGCGCGCAGGCGGCTGTTTAAGTCTGGTGTTTAATCCTGGGGCTCAACCCCGGGTCGCACTGGAAACTGGACGGCTTGAGTGCAGAAGAGGAGAGTGGAATTCCACGTGTAGCGGTGAAATGCGTAGAGATGTGGAGGAACACCAGTGGCGAAGGCGACTCTCTGGGCTGTAACTGACGCTGAGGCGCGAAAGCGTGGGGAGCAAACAGGATTAGATACCCTGGTAGTCCACGCCGTAAACGATGAGTGCTAGGTGTTAGGGGTTTCGATACCCTTGGTGCCGAAGTAAACACATTAAGCACTCCGCCTGGGGAGTACGGCCGCAAGGCTGAAACTCAAAGGAATTGACGGGGACCCGCACAAGCAGTGGAGTATGTGGTTTAATTCGAAGCAACGCGAAGAACCTTACCAGGTCTTGACATCCCTCTGACCGCTGTAGAGATATGGCTTTCCTTCGGGACAGAGGAGACAGGTGGTGCATGGTTGTCGTCAGCTCGTGTCGTGAGATGTTGGGTTAAGTCCCGCAACGAGCGCAACCCTTGACTTTAGTTGCCAGCATGTAATGGTGGGCACTCTAGAGTGACTGCCGGTGACAAACCGGAGGAAGGTGGGGATGACGTCAAATCATCATGCCCCTTATGACCTGGGCTACACACGTACTACAATGGCCGGTACAACGGGAAGCGAAGG